>NZ_JBEWCD010000001.1:0-619970 GCF_040530035.1 Roseibium sp. HPY-6 | reverse complement strand
GGAGATGTGGCGCTGCAGCAGTTCGCTGAACAGGATGATTGCCCGGTCGCCTTGCCGATAGCCATAGGTATCGTTGAAGGGTTTGAAATTATCAAAATCCAGGTAACACAGATGCCTGTCCTGGGCGTCTATTTTTGCGATATCGGCGATATAGCGTGAAATGGCGCTGTTGCCGGGCAGGCGGGTAAGGGGGTTCTGGTCCTGAGCTTCCTGAAGACGTTTTTCGTGAATGATTTTCAAAAGTGAGGTTGCGGACAGAAAACCGGCATAGCGAAAGTTCTCGGTGATAATGATCCCGTCGGAGTTGATCGACGAGGCAAAGGTCACGAGCAGCATGTCCGCATTGGAATCGATGTCGGCAATCGGACAAGCGCGCACAAAAGAGCGCATTGGCGTATCCAGCGGGGGACGCAAATCTCCGTCGTCCTGACCGCCTGAATAGAGATAGGCCTTGAGATCGCGTTCGTGGATCAGTCCGCGCGGTTCCATGTTGGCATCGATCACCGGAATGACGGTTCCGTCCTGATTGTGAACGACCATGTCAATAAGATCGCTCAGGGATGCTGTGATGGAAATTGTCGGAAGTTGAATGAGCTCATTCCTGATCCGGTCCTGTTCCCGCTTTCTTTGAGGGCCGGCTGACGGGCCGCGTACGTGGTCGTAAAAGAGCTTTGCCGAGGCGGGTTTCAGAAACGATGGGGCAATGTAATCCCCCTGGACAAGATCGCAGCCGACGTCACGACAGACTTTGAACTCCTGTTCTGTCGAGACGCCTTGCGCGATCACCCTTGCGCCAAGGACGTGTGCGAGATTGGCGACGGTGGTAACGAACAGTTTTCGGCGCGGGTCGCTGTCGACCCTGCTCAGGAAAAAGTCGTCGATCTTTACGTAGTCCGGAGATATGTCGTGTAGCAGACCAAGTTCGCATGCACCGCGGCCGAAATTATCCAATGCGATGAGAAAGCCCAGTTGCCTCAGACCATTGATTGCGCGTTGGGTGGCATCCGGGATCGTCAGGTGATTGCGTTCCGCAAACTCGATACAGACCTGGTTGTTCTGCAGGCCTGCATCGCGGACCAGGGTCGCCATTTGAGTGTGCAAGTCACTGTTCCGGCCGAGTTCGGAGCCATCCAGTTTGAAAAAGAGCTTTGTTCCCTGAGCAATCCGCAGTTTTCCAAAGCGTTTCAGGGCTTTTCTGAATTGTTCCACGGCTGCGCCGGGCAAACCGGCGCTCTCGTGCGCGCTTGCGTTTTCAACCTGGTTTGACCGGGTGAATTGCTCGTTCAGTGATTGAGCCCGGGTTTCATAGCCATAGACAACACCCGTTCCGATATCCACGATGGGCTGGAGCGTATAATCCAAATCGTCGAAAACAGCATTGACCGATTGCGGGGCCGTACCCGAACTCTGGCCGTCTGTCTTCTGATTTGAACTTCGATCCGATGTCATCCTTAGTCCTGCTACCAAGTCCGTTTTGAGAGGTTCCGATATATGACGCGACGTGTCGGCTCAATAGCCACTGATATAATTATCCATGGTTGTGGGCCGGATTGCATAGTGAAAAACCCCAATTAACATTCCCTAAATGTATGCATTGTTTTTCCCTGTTTATGGGAACAGACGGGCGCGAAGGCGCAAAATGACCTGATTCTGCAGGTAAGTGGCGGAATTCTGCGGTTTGTAAGTATTTTCACGAGGTCTGCAGTACCACTTCATACGGGTAAGTGTCCTAAGGTGACTTCATCTTTGGGTTGCCGGATCTGTTCCGCCTCAAACCGCATGCGGCGCGCTTTGCCCGAACCTGTTGATCGGGAAGACAGGTTGCAAGGTGGCGAACGGGAAGAGTGCCCAGTGGAGCGCGGGGTGCGGCGTTGACATTTCGCCATATAGGCTGTATCTCCCGCGCGGTCCGGCAGACAAATGTCTCCCGGATCTACGCACCCGTGGGTGTTCAGCCGGCGCCGTCTAGCTGAGCCCCTGTCGATCCGAACGGTATCCTCTGGGCATCGGGAAGATAAAGGAGGGCGCGTTTCCTTTTAGAACAACAACGCGAATTCAAAGGAAACCGCGATGTCAAAGCGCCACAGCGTTAAATACAAACTCGACCGCCGGATGGGCGAAAACATCTGGGGTCGTCCGAAGAGCCCGGCCAACAAGCGCGAATACGGCCCAGGCCAGCACGGCCAGCGCCGCAAAGGCAAACTGTCCGACTTCGGTGTTCAGCTCCGCGCCAAGCAGAAGCTGAAAGGCTACTACGGCAACATTTCCGAAAAGCAGTTCCGCAAGGTCTATGCAGAAGCGTCGCGTTTGAAAGGCGATACGTCTGAAAACCTGATCGGCCTGCTGGAACGCCGGCTCGACGCGATCATCTACCGCGCCAAGTTCGTTCCGACCGTCTTTGCGGCCCGCCAGTTCATCAACCACGGCCACATCAAGGTCAACGGCAAGCGCGTCAATATCCCGAGCTACCAGCTGCGCCCGGGTGATGTCGTTGAAGTTCGTGAAAAGTCCAAGCAGCTTGCTCTCGTTCTGGAAGCAGTCCAGTCCGCAGAGCGTGATGTGCCGGACTATGTCGATGCCGACCACTCCAAAATGACCGCTACCTACAACCGCATCCCCGGTTTCTCCGATGTACCGTATCCGGTGCAGATGGAACCGAACCTGGTGGTTGAGTTCTATTCGCGCTGATCAGCGCCGAATACAGTTCAAGGAAAGCCCGCCGTCTGGCGGGCTTTTTTTGTGCGTCAACTAGCGGCGTTCCAGGCAGACGATAGTGTCCGTTACCGTGCTTGTCTGGCCGTCGGGACCGGTCGCGATGCGCTCCTCGTTTCCGACAAACACATCCCGCCAATGCGTCGGGATCAGATCCAGATCCTGAAAACGCTTTTGCGGCGAAGGGAAGGGCGCGTTGGATTTGTCCCAGGACCAAGATGGTCTAGACCCGTGGGTTACAGCCAAAAACAGTCCGCCCTTTTTCAGGCTTTAGGCCGCCTGTTTCAGGACCGCTTCGCGCGCAAATTCAAATGGGGTTTGCAGGAACATTGCTGAAACGAGATCAAACTCTCCGTCAGGAAACGAATGGGCGAGGTCGTGCTGCTGGAAATCGATCTTGCCGAGAACACCATGCGCCTGCGCATTGGCCTCGGCATAGGAAAGGGCGGTCGCCGAGATATCGACGGCAACAACCGTCCAGCCCTTGTTCGCCAGCCAGACGGTATCGTCGCCCTTTGCGCAACCGAGTTCCAAGGCGTGACCGGGCAGGCGATCTGAAGCAAATCTTGCCAATGCGGCTGATGGCTGCCCTTTGGTGCGCGGAGATGCATTTGCATAAACCTCTTCCCAAAATTCAATGGGCGACTGGTTTTCTTTGGGCTTCATGACGTGACCTTTTGTTTTCGTACACATTCCAAACGCCTGTGATTACAAGCAATAGATAGATCCCGACCGGGAAAAGCAGAGCCGTTTGGGCCGCGCGCACGTAGTCGGTGCGACTTTCCGACGGGTCGAGTGTTGCGAAGAAAATCTGCCCGACAATGCCGATGCCGACTGCAATGCCAACCTGCTGTGCGGCCTGCAAAACGCCCGACCCAGCGCCGGCATCAGCCGGAGAGACGCGGATAAGCACGGACTGGAACATGGCGGCAATGGCGGTGCCCATGCCCAAGCCAACCACGAGCATGGGAAGGAACAGATCAGCAAAGGTGATATCCGCTGAATTCTGGCCAAGCACGCTCCTGACCCAGACCATGCCGACAAGAAGGAGACCGCCGCCGACAACCATGCGCATCTGAAGCCAACGATTTCCCAGACGGCCTGTCAGCGTTGACGCGATCATGACGCCAATCGGGTGAGGAGCTGTTGCCAGGCCCGCTTGTAGAGGCGTCAGGGCGAATCCGGACTGCAGCACGATCGCCAACATGAAGTGGATCCCGGCAATGCCCGAGAAAAACGCGGTCACGATGACAAGGCCTCGCATAAAGGCGCTGTCGGAGATCAGTTTGGCGGGAAGGATTTGTGACAGACCCAGCCGCGCATGCAGCATCTGCATGTGAACGAAAAGCGCCGCCAAAGCAGCTGCGAGGACAATCAGTCCAAAACACCACCACGGCCAGCCGAGATGCCTTCCTTCGGTCAGGGGGTAGATGACGCAGCCAATTGCAGCGGCAAACAGGACTGCGCCTGTCCAATCGGGTCTTGTTCGCACCGATACCTCGATCCTCGGCACGAAGCGCAGTGCGATAATCAGCGACAGCAGACAGAACGGCACATTCATCAGAAAAATCGGCCGCCACCCGAGTCCGGCAATGTTGGCAGTGATGAGAACGCCTCCGAGCAGCGGACCTGCGACCGCACCAAGTGCGTTGACGGTTCCAAAAAGCCCGATGACCTTTCCTTTCTCTTCGGCAGAAAAGATCACGTGCACGATCGCCAGAACCTGTGGGATCATCATCGCTGCCGTAAGACCCTGGACGGCTCGGGCCACAATTAGGGTTTGGATATCCGGCGCGAGACCGCAGACCACCGAACTTCCCAGAAATCCACCGACACCAACGCAAAAGACGCGCTTTCGACCAAAAGAGTCGCCGAAGCGACCAAAGGGCAACAGGCCCGCCGCGAAAGTGAGGACATAGATAATCAGAACCCACTCCAGCTGGGTTGTCGTTGCATTCAGTTCGGTTCGGATCGCGGGCAGGGCAAGGTTCACGATCGTTACGTCGAGAATGTTCATGAAGGCGGCCAGGAACAGGGCCGCGACGGCCAGGGGGCGATGTCGCGCACCGATGGCCGGGTCAGCAGCGACAAGCGACATGCGAAAACTCCGGTCGGGCAAGAAGGAAACGAGTCACGTAACTTAATAAGTTTCATGAATACGCATGTCAATGTCTTGTAACTTTGTTTGTCACAAATCCTCGTGTCATCTATGATCCGAGAAAACGGAGAGAGACTTGCCAACCGACAGCCGCCTGCCACGAGTGCTTCATGTCCTGCTGCATTTGGACCAGATTGATAGCCCGGTCACGTCGCAACAGATCGGCGAGATGCTGGCCACGAATCCTGCACTTGTGCGTAGGGTTATGGCCGGACTTCGGGATGCCGGCTTTGTCGCTTCGACAAAGGGACATGGCGGAGGCTGGTATCTGCTCAAATCACTGACCGAGATTTCGCTCGCAGATGTTTATGCCGCCTTGGGCGCCCCGCAGCTTTTCGCGGTGGGGCCATCATCGGACAATCCGACCTGTCTGCTTGAAAAGGCGGCCAACAAGGCAACAGCCGATGCGCTTGAAGCAGCGCGATCGGTTTTTCAGGATGAGTTGGCAAAAATGACGGTCGCCGAACTTATCGCGCCGCATGCGGAAACGATCAAGGCGTTTCAGCAGCGAAGCGGCACTTCACACTCATGAAACGAGATGCCTCGATCCACAGGGCAGGGCGTGCGCGCAAGGCAAAGTGAGCTGCTGCGTCTACAGGCTAATTGTGCGGGCTGGTTATTGAAACGGGTTCCCGCGAACCGAGCCTGCGGTGGCAACGGAGCGCAATTGATAAGCCTTGACGGGCGTTGAGTCTTTCTGGGTATCGCGCGACCAGTCGGTCCAGACAGTCACGGTAACAGGCTGGATTTCGCCAAGCTTTTCGCCAGCAAGTTTTTCACCTGTGTTGGAATTCAGACTGCTCATGGCGATCTCTCCAATGTGACTGTGTCGTCCGTTAATGAAAACTAGGTCAAAGGCTCTTGCCAGACTGTGATCTGCAACACTTTTCCGGACACTTTATTTTTCGTGCGTTAAGAAACCGCCTCTGCAATTGGTCAAGAACCTGAAGTTTTCGACAAGGGAATTTTAACTTTCAAACCCCTGCAGGCCGGCATGGTGGAGAAGTCGGTTCCTGCCGACTTTGTCGACCGGTTTTCCGATTTCTATCTTTCAGAGCGAACGTGATTTGGACGCAGAGTAAGTGTGAGTGAAGCCGCCCCTGAAAGGCCGGTTTCCAAAAGCGGTGATTGCTTCCGCTAGACGCGTTTAGAAACAGCCCGACCGCAAATCAGCGGTCGGGCTCCCTTTTAGCAGGACCCTGTTTTGATCAGTGCTTTGGCGTTGGACGAAATGACCGCCGACGATGTCCGCCCATCGGCCTTGTGAACCAGGGCGGTTCCTTCAATTTCTGAGCCGGACACCGTTATCTCGCGCTGTCCTGCGGTGTCATCGACATCGATAGTGAAGGCGATGGTGTCACCCGGCTGCAGTTCGCGAATGCTGAGCGTGATGGTCTTGTCACCATCTGCAACCGGTGTCACGGCGGTCAGCGACTCAGATCCTGTGACGATTTCAAGCGGCTGGTAAACTTCCACGCCCGCACCCGTGTCGGTCGTATCGAAAATGAGGCCCGCTTCCGAACCTGAGATATCCAGTGTCAGCTCGGAGGACCCTATGGTGCAGCTTCCGACATTCTCGAAACTGAATCTGTCTTTGGGAGCGCCCTCGTCAAAGCGCACGGCAAGGTCTGCAAGCGCTGCACTTGCTGTCAGGCTTCCGATACACAGGCTTGCGCATAGGGCGGCAAATCGGGTGTTTTGTCGTTTCATGTGATGACGCATCCTTCTCATCGGGTTCAGTTCGACACTTTGATCTTGCCGGTTCGAAACGTCCGGCGTTTCCTTTTGAGTGCCGATGGTGCAGAAGCTTTTATCGGCGTCTCGCAAAGTGATACGAGTGGACTTGCCCTGCGGTTCGAGAATTCGAGAAAAGGTCTTTTGTTATCTAAAAAACTTTTGTTTTTCAGATGCTTGATCGATTGTGGTTTTAAAGAAGCGCCGATGACTGCTTGAATTTGCGCCGCTGACACAGCTTTTCCATCGACCGCCCGCGATATGCGGGCGGACGTTCGCCGGAAGTTTCGTGGAGCGCTGCATCCTCTTAAGGCAGCCGAAAGAACTCAAATATCGTTGCGCGGTATGCGAAGCAGCTGACCCGGGAAGATGACGTTCGGATCGCTCAGAATATGCCGGTTGGCTTCAAAAATCGGCTGGAAGTTCGAATTGCCGTATTGCTGCTGCGCGATCTGGCTCAGCGTGTCTCCTGATTGAACCGTGTAAGGCTGCCAGCCGCCATATCCGGGCAGGATCTTCGGGCCAAAGAGCACCGGGATGACAACCGACGGGCCGTTCTCGTTGCCCGTATCGTCGGCAAGCGTCAGGAACAGCCGGTTAAGCTGGAAGCTGTTGGTATCAGGAATTGCAATCGACGCCTGAAACTGCCGGAGCCCAAGCGAGCCGACATTTGTGAAAGACGTGTATTCATCATGGCCTTCCGAAACGCGAATGCTTAGCGTGCCTTCGAACGCGGTCGCATTGCCTGCAATCAAAATCGTTGAGCCGACAAGATCAAAAGGCTGTGGCTGCTGAATATCGAGAGTAACCGTCATTTTCAAAACCTCCCACATTGCACCGCCGGTTCATTCAGTCCGAACGACTGGCAGGCAAGGTGAAGATTACAACGCTATCGTGGATGATTCATAGGTACAACTTATGAATATGCTCTTTAATCACGTCATTTCTGTTGAATTTTTGAAGTCGGATTCGAAATAGTGTTGAATAATTGGTTTTATTTTTTCCAGATGTGTTTTGATTTCAAATCCTTTTTTTGATTTGCCGCTACGGCATCTTCTGGTTGTTTGCTAAGTTGAATCTTTGAGCGTCGTGACATGTTGTTGTCATGCATAAAATTTGATCATAGACTTATTCTGTTATTTGTTTGTTTTGAAGGTTGCTTCATTGGCTGAGATCGCTGTTCTCATGTCTGATTTCCTGCTGTTCGACTTGCAAAAGGGTGAGCCGGTAGGTGACCAGGCGAGAGAGCTGGCAAGACACAGCAAAACCTATAACGCGCATTCGAATTTCAGTCTTGCAACGCCCAACTCCGATACGGGCAACAGTTATTTTGTATCGTTTTTTGTGGACGAACGGGCCGGTGAATTTGCCGAAAAAATAAGGGAAATCGACGGAGTTTTATCTGTCGTGATGAAGCCTGAATTGGGGCTTCCATAATACTGCCGGTCAGTCCGTCCTCCAGACAGGAGGAAATCCAATGGCCAGGAAGACCAGGAAAGTTACTGCAGCGCCATCACGTCAGCCGGAGCTCATTGCTGTCGCCAAACCCGATGTGGGTCTGCGCATGGCCGGCGCTTCGCTTCGTTCCCTGGGCGGGACGAAAACGACGAAGGCGGAGAAGGCGCTGAAAAAGCACAATTGCGTCGCCGCGCCTTTATTCGGTCCATCGGAAGAACGGGTGGAGGCAGCTGTTGCCGCTCATGCACCTCACGCCATGGCACCGCTTGAAAACCTCTCGGGCTTTTACAAACTGACCGCACCGGACGCGGACCTAGAAGATCTGCAGAAAGAGCTGCTCGATAACGATCTGTTCGAAGGTGTCTACATAAAGCCACCGGTGGAACTGCCCGAAGAAGCGAAGGGTGTCGAAGCCGCGATGAATGAAATGGTCGCGCTTTCGGATGTTCCGCCACCGGCAACGCCAAATTTTGTCGCACGTCAGATTTACCTGGACCCGGCACCTGCCGGCGTCGACGCGCGCTGGGCGTGGAACCAGGCTGGTGGCCGCGGTGCCGGAATTCACATTACCGATATCGAGGGAGCATGGCGGTTCAGCCATGAAGACCTGACCGAGCGGCAGGGCGGTGTCGTGGGAGGTGTCGAATTCAACGATGTGAGCTGGCGCAATCACGGCACCGCGGTTCTCGGTGAATATGGCGGTGATGTTAATCCCTTTGGCGTCACCGGAATTTCTCCGGATGCGATCTGCACGGCGGTTTCGCACCGGACACTCGGTTCCGCTGGCGCAATCAATCACGCCGCAGCCAGGCTTAATGCCGGGGATATTCTACTTCTGGAAATGCACCGGCCCGGTCCCAGGCACAATTTTCGTCTAAGGCCCGATCAGCGTGGTTACATCGCCGTCGAATGGTGGCCTGACGATTTTGCTGCCATTCTCAATGCCTCCAGGCGCGGCATTATCGTCGTGGAGGCGGCCGGAAACGGAGCTGAAGATCTCGATGATGCGCTGTATGAAACGCCAGGGTTCGGTTTTCCGGCGGGCTGGACCAACCCGTTCAGACGGGCGAACCGGGATTCGGGTGCCATCGTCGTCGGCGCGGGCGCGCCGCCTCCTGGAACGCACGGGCGGACCCATGGACCTGACAGATCCCGGCTGGGGTTTTCGAATTACGGCGCCTTGGTCGACGCACAGGGTTGGGGCCGCGAGGTCACGACCTGCGGCTATGGCGATTTGCAGGGCGGCGGCGATGAGGACCTCTGGTACACGGATACGTTCTCCGGGACCTCGAGCGCGTCACCGATCGTCACGGGTGCACTGGCCTGCGTGCAGGGTATGGCGCGCGCGCGTAACAGGCCTGTTTTCACGCCGGATGAATTGCGCAATGGGCTTCGGACAACCGGTTCGCCGCAGCAGGATGCGCCCGGACGCCCGGCCACGCAGCGTATCGGTAACCGTCCCGATATCCCCGCGCTCGCAGGTGCGCTCTTCGGCGTAGGCGGAAACAGACGTTCGACCGCGTTCCGGCGCGAAGTTGAAAGATGGCGGCCGCTGGAGGTCCGCGCGTTCATCGACATTAGCCCGCAGCTGGTCGGAGCCCATTCGACGCTTGCCTTGCAGCAGGCACTCGTATCCGCCCAGCCCGTGCAGGCGAATGCGGACGGTATCCTATCGAAAATGGCAATCATGTTCCGCGTGTCTTCGCTCGCAGGGCAGGCGATCGAGATTGCGGGACCGGTGGGCGGCTCGCGCTACCGCTGGTGGGGCAGCATCGCGGCGGACGGGCTCGGCAGGCTTTACGTCGATGAGGGCTATTCCTCGACAGGCAGCGACAATTTCGATCTTATTGCCGAGATCCGGGGCATTGATACGCGATTTGCCTTTGATATGACAGCGCAGCAGTATCGGCCGGTTTGAACTACCCGCGTGGGCTATTTGTTGCCCTCGTAAAGTTCACGAAACGTCGTTTCGAAAAAAAGAACGAAGGGACCTGCCGTCTGGCAGGTCTTTTCATTTCGCTATGGTTCCGTTACACGCTTCACCAGCAATTTCTCGAACCTGGGCGCTCCAATGAACGACATTGCCAACAGCACCGATACCGATGTTCCGGCGCTTCTTCGGGGCGCGCCATCCAGCGTGGAGTTCAAGAAATTGCGCAAGCGGCTGTTGCGTCAGGCGCGCGAGGCAATCAGTGACTTCGGCATGCTGCCCGAGAACATCTCGAACGACAAAAGACCAAAATGGCTGGTCTGCCTGTCCGGCGGCAAGGACAGCTACACGCTACTGGCCGTACTGGTTGAACTGAAATGGCGGGGTTTGCTGCCGGTTGATCTCATCGCCTGCAATCTGGACCAGGCGCAGCCAGGTTTCCCGACCGACATCTTGCCAAGGTTCTTCGAGGATAACGGGATCGAGCACATCATTGTGCGCGAGGACACCTATTCCATCGTGACCGACAAGATCCCGGAGCACCGGACCTATTGTTCGCTGTGTTCACGGCTGCGGCGCGGAATTCTCTACAGGATCGCCCGCGAGCAGGGTTGCGAAGCTATCGTGCTCGGCCATCACAGGGACGACATCCTGGAAACCTTCTTCATGAACCTGTTCCACGGCGGACGGCTGGCGTCCATGCCGCCGAAGCTGATCAATGATGAAGGCGATCTGCTCGTGTTGCGGCCACTTGCGTATGCGGCCGAAAGCGATATCGCACGCTTTTCAAACGGCATGCGGTTTCCGATCATTCCCTGCAACCTTTGCGGCTCGCAGGACGGACTGCAGCGCGAGGAAGTCAAACGCATGCTTCAGGGTTGGGAAAAGGAAACGCCGGGCCGGCTTGGCGTTATGGCCAGGGCGCTCGGACATACCCGGCCGTCCCATCTGCTCGACCGTTCGCTCTACGATTTCACCAATCTTCGGCCCGCAGAGAGCCCTGCAGATGCTTCAGGCGGGGAAGCGGAAGAGCCCTGCGGCGCAAGCCTCGCCATGACGGCGAAACTGTTTGCAACAGAGTGAGCACGGCCTTCGACCAAGCGTCGATCTAACCCTGCGGGGTCGATCTTGCGAATGATTGTTTCATTCGCTTTTGTCGTCTGCGGTGAACAACTGTCTCAACCAGGCCTCTACCACACGCGCGGCTGGTTTTTGAGGCCCGGCGTTTTCTCTGTGCAGCAGGTAGTGGCTCTGGCGTGACGGTATTCTCGTTTCAAACGGGATTGCAAGTCGGCCGGTCGCAGCGAGCCTTATGGCGATCCGTTCGAGGACGAGGGCGACGCCGCCTCGCGCAGCCGCGAGTTCAACGGCGGCCAGTGAGGTGTCGACGGTGACACTGGCAGACCTTGATGGTGTTCCAAGCCCGAGCTCCTCAAAGTAACGCCTCCAATGATCATCAAAGCCAAGTGTATGAATTCTACTTTTTTCAATTAGATCGGATGGTTTCTTCAATTCTTTTATGAGATCAGAATGACACACGGGAACGACGAATTCCGACCCGAGTGCCTCAGAGCGCACATTCGGCCAAATTCCAGTTCCGAGGCGGATTTCGAGGTCAATTCCGGTCTCCAAAACAGTGTCAGCCCAAATCGCAGAAAGCAGTCGGAGGTCGAGACCTGGATGATCCTGCTGAAACGCGGGAAGAGCAGGGGCAATGATCAAAACGCTTTCGGAAATTGGCGCACGAATCGTGACCGAACCGGACGTCCGGTTACCGAAAAGACCTGCCGTTGAAACAGCCAGATCCTGCAATGCCTTTCGAACGGCGGGCAAATAGGCTTGCCCGCTGGCTGTGAGAGCCACCTTGCGTGTTGTGCGCTCCAATAGCTGGTGCCCAAGCTGACTTTCCAGTGAGCTGATGTGATTGCTGACAGCAGCCTGTGTCAGCCCAAGTTCCTGCCCGGCAGCGGTAAAGCTTCCAAGACGACTGGCGGCCTCGAAGCTTCGGAGCCAGAGCAGGTTGGGAAGTGTCTGCATAACTCTAATTGATAAAAAAAATCGAGGAATGTCTATAGATTATATCGTTTCTCTTCTTTTTCTCTGCGGCGCAGACTGTTGCATGCAATCAACTGCGCTTCTGGGAGGAGCTTTAAATGCATATCGGCTTTATCGGGCTTGGAAATGTCGGAGGAAAACTTGCTGGCAGTGTCCTTCGAAATGGCCATGCCTTAAGTGTTCTGGATCTCGACTGGACCCTTATGGAGACCTTCGTTTCCAGGGGAGCCGAACGCGGCGAAAGCCCCAGCCAGCTTGCATCGAGCTGTGATGTCGTGGTGACCTGTCTGCCAAGTCCTGCCGCTTGTGCGGCAGTCGTTGAAGGTCCCGGTGGGATCCTTGAAGGAATTGGCCCGGGCACCATCTGGGCGGAAATGTCTACCACCGACGCAAACGAAACGCGGCGCCTTGCTGATCAAGTCATAGCCCGAGGCGCGGAAGCGATCGAGTGTCCCGTTTCGGGCGGGTGCCACCGGGCAGCGACCGGGAACATCTCCATTTTTGCCGGATGTACGCGAGAAACCTTTGAAAAAGCGCTGCCGTTGCTCACAGTGCTTGGACGGCGCGTGCTCCATACTGGCGATATCGGGTCGGCATCTATCCTCAAGGTGGTCACGAACTACCTCGCCACGGCAAATCTTGTGTCGCTTGCAGAAGCCCTGGTCACGTGCAAAGCAGCGGGCATTGATCTCAGTACCTCTTATGAAGCAATCCGCATTTCGTCAGGCAATTCCTTCGTCCATGAAACCGAAAGCCAGGTGATCTTGAACGGGTCGCGCGATATCTCCTTCACGATGGATCTTGTTGCCAAGGACATCGGTTTGTTTCAAGCAATTGCAGAGGCACATGACGTGCCACTAGACGTATCGCCGCTGCTGAACAGCCTCTTTGCCGACGCGATCAAACGATATGGTTCACGCGAGCTCTCTCCGAACATCATTCGCCGTCTTGAGGAGGCGACCGGGCTCGACGTTCGGGCACCTGGATTCCCTCCGGAAATGCTTGACGACGAGCCCGAAGAAGCCGGATATGAGGTTGTGCCGAATCGTGGCGCAACATTTGGGCAGGATTTTCGGAAAGCAGCGGGCTGATGATTGAAAAGCGGCAATTCTATATCGGTGGCACCTGGGTAGATCCGGTTACCTCCCGGGATCTGGAGGTGATCGATCCGGCGACCGAAGCGGCTGTTGCCGTGATATCTCTTGGAAGCGCTGCTGATGTCGATTTGGCCGTTGAGGCTGCAAAGGCTGCCTTTGCATTCTGGTCGGAAGTGAGTGTCGACGAACGCGCCGGTTTGCTGCAAAGGGTGATCGAAATTTACGAGCGCCGGTCTGGTGAGATGGACGAAGCGATCCGTCTTGAGATGGGAGCGCCTGTCGACTTTGCGCGCACGCAACAAACGCCGTCTGGTGTCGGGCATCTTCAGGCAACGCTCGAAGCACTGAAGGCACACGCATTTGAGCGTCCTAGCCCCCGGGGCGGAAGTTTGCTGCGCCACGAACCCATTGGCGTTTGCGGACTGATCACGCCCTGGAACTGGCCGATCAATCAGATCACCGCCAAGGTTGCACCGGCTCTGGCCGCCGGGTGCACAATGGTCCTAAAGCCGAGTGAAATCGCTCCGCTTTCCGGTTTGCTGTTTGCAGAGATGCTGCATGAGGCTGGATGCCCGGCTGGGGTTTTCAATCTGGTCAATGGCGACGGTCCGGGCGTTGGGGCCGCAATGTCCGCGCATCCGGATATCGACATGATGTCGTTCACCGGATCCACCCGTGCTGGGGTTGCCGTCTTGCAAAGCGCGGCGCCGACAGTGAAGCGCGTCGCGTTGGAGCTTGGCGGCAAATCCGCGAACCTCATCTTTGCCGACGCCGATCTTGAGACGGCAGTCCGGTTTTCGCTTGAAAGCTGCTTTTCCAATACGGGGCAGTCCTGCGACGCCCCCACGCGGCTGCTCGTTGAAAACAGTGTCTACGAGCAAGTCGTTGCACTGGCAGAAACAGTTGCGCCCGACACAAAGGTCGGCAACCCGCAGAACGCAGGGGACCATATCGGGCCGGTGATCTCCGAACTGCAGTTTGAGCGCATCCAGGGTCACATCGAAAGGGGCGTTGCAGACGGCGCCCGGGTCGTTGCCGGCGGACCAGGCAAACCCGAAGGATTTGAAACGGGTTATTTCGTCAAGCCGACCGTTTTTGCAGATGTCACGAACCAGATGTCCATTGCGCGGAACGAGATTTTTGGTCCGGTACTCGTCATGATCCCGTTTAAAACCGAGGACGAGGCCATTTCCATGGCCAATGATACGCCTTATGGCCTCGCGGCATACATCCAGACTGGCGATCCGGAGCGCGCTAAACGCGTTTCCAGAAAACTGCGCGCGGGCAGCGTTTACATTAATGGGGCAAGTCCGGATTGGGATGTACCATTCGGCGGCTATAAACAATCCGGTAACGGCCGTGAATATGGTGAATTCGGCCTGGAGGATTTCCTGGAACTGAAAGCAATCACCGGGTGAAGTTGCCGTAAAGTTGAGCAATTCTTTTTTGCTACTTTCAGAAAGTGTATCCGTTCTTTCCGAAAGATTTCTATCCTAGCGCCGAAAGAGTATGTATTAATACTTATACAAGTATTTGTTGTCCGGCGTGCAGTTTTTATATCAAGGGTAGTTTTTTTTGACATGTCGCGCAAAAACATGTTCCGATTGATAACTTTCTCTAACGGATTAATATCTCAGAAATATTTCTGCGTCTAATAACGAAGTCAAGATTTCCGAAGGGGAATAAATGTATTGAGAGAAATTTGCGATACAATTATTGATTGTATTCCATGTTTCGATCAATTTATTCGCAATTTATTCTCGTTTCGCAGCTTCTATTCTTTGATTTGCTGAGAGCCTTCGGTGTCTGGACGGTTGATTTCGTTGTGGGGGCAAAGATGTCTAGAGATGTACTTGTTACAGGTGTTGAGCAATTCTTCGGTGAAGACGAGCTTATTGTCAGCAAAACAGACCTGAAGGGTCGAATTACCTACTGCAACGACGTCTTTTTGAGAATTGCGGGCTACACCGAAAAGGAATGCGTCGGCCATCCGCACAGCATTATTCGACATCCCGAAATGCCGCGTTGTGTTTTTGATCTGCTCTGGGAATTCATTCAGGGCGGGCGTGAAATTTTCGCTTACGTCAAGAACCGGTGCAAGAACGGCGATCACTATTGGGTTCAGGCACATGTAACTCCTAGCCGGGACCGGTCCGGCACGATCCTGGGATACCATTCGAACCGCCGTGTACCGGATCGCGACATTCTGGAAAGCGCAATTTTTCCGCTCTATGACGACCTGCTCAAAGAAGAACAGCGTCATGGAAATCGAAAGGAAGGCCTGCAAGCCTCCAAGCAGCTGATTGATGATTTCCTTTGCAGAAAAGGCATCGCCTATGACGAGTTCATAGCCCGCCTTTGATCCACACTGGTCTGTATCCCTTTCAATTTTTCCATACCCGTTGAGGACGTCATGCTTGGAAACAACAAATCGGCTGTCAACAAGGCCCTTGAAATTGTCGAACGCGTTGCGGAAGGTGATTTTGAAGCCCGTGTCCTGAATATCACCGAAACCGGAGATGCCGGACGGCTCCTTCACGCGATCAACCGGATGATCGACCGCACGGACGCCTATGTGCGCGAAACCAAGGCTTCACTCGACTACGTCTCCCAAAACAAGTATTTCCGGCGCATTTCAGTCCGTGGGATGACGGGTTCATTCGGTGAGGCGAGCGATTCAATCAACCATGCAATGGAAGCAATGGAAGGCCGTGTCACCTCCTTTCGGGAGGTCGTCGGTGATTTCGAAGCGCAGATGACAAGTGTTGTTGAATCCGTCAGCGCAGCTGCGGAACAGATGCAGGTCAACGCGAAGTCGATGAACCAGACATCCACATCCATGAGCGATCAGGCGTCAGTGGTGGCCGGCCATGCCGAAGAAGCGTCTTCCAACGTCGGTTCGGTTGCGGCGGCAACAGAAGAAATGACCCAGTCCGTCAACGAGATCAATCAGCAGGTCAACCAGTCCGCCAAGATCGCGAGTGAGGCAGTAGATGAAGTCGAGCAGGCGAACAAAGGGATAACCGGCTTGTCCGACGCATCGGAAAAGATCGGCGAAGTGGTTTCGCTGATCACCGATATAGCCAATCAGACTAACCTTCTGGCTTTGAACGCGACCATCGAAGCGGCCCGCGCCGGTGAAATGGGCAAAGGCTTTGCCGTTGTCGCCGCAGAAGTCAAGGAACTGGCAAGCCAGACAGCCAAGGCGACCGAAGAGATCGGTCTGCAGATCAAGGAGATCCAGTCCTCCAGTGGCCAGGCGGTCGACTTTATCCGTTCAATTGGCGGAACAATTTCCAAGGTGAACGAAATTGCGGCGGCGATTTCAGCAGCTGTCGAAGAGCAGGGAGCTGCCACGTCAGAGATTGCCCGGAACATCAACCAGGCGTCCAGCGGGGCGATGGAAGTCAGCTCAAATATTGGCTCCATCAGCGCCATGGCGAACGAAACGCTTGACGGGACAGCTCAGGTCCTGAGCGCCGCAGACGAATTGCAGGAAAAAGGCAACGTTCTAAGGAGCGAGGTCGGCGCATTCCTGGAGCAGGTGCGTCAGGTCGTGTAACAACCGGGGCTCGATCAAGACTGCGCTGAAGGCACTGACATGCGGCGCAATGCCGCCATCCAACTCGGCCGCATCCACGTAAGCATTCTGTTGTTTACCTTGGACGGTCTCCATGCGCACGCCAGATACCAGACCAAATGATCATCCGCCGCGACGGACGAGACGGACCCGGCTTCGCGATTGCCAGGTGACGGACGTGGGTTTTGCCGATGAATAGCCAACCCATCGGCGTCATCGGTGCAGGCGTTGCAGGCTTGTCCTGCGCGCAGCTGCTCAAGAAGAGCGGTCATAGCCCCTTGGTCCTTGAAAAGAGCAGAGGCATAGGCGGGCGCCTGGCAACACGCCGAACCGATCTAGGTTTTCAGTTCGATCACGGTGCCCAGTTCATAACGGCGCAAACGTCCGGTTTTGACGCGCTTCTGGAGCAGCTGACACGAACCGGTGCGGCAGGCGAGTGGCCTGTACAGGATCGTGCGGTGACCGTGGGCGTGCCTTCGATGAATGCCGTTGCGAAGGAGATCGGCGCAGGGCTCGATATCCGGCGAAACACATTGGTCACGTCCATTTCAGAAACGGGCAACGGTTGGCGACTCGCTACAGATGGCTCGGAGATCTTTTGCGAGCACCTCGTCATTACCGTACCTCAACCCCAGGCGCTGACACTTCTGGGTGCAGGCAATCCGCTCTCGAGGGAGATTTCCCACGCCCGCATGTCGCCTTGCTGGACATTGATGGCTGCATTTTCCGAAGCTTCTGAGCGAATAGCCACCGAATTCACGAACCGCTTTGTCCCCAACAACCCGCTTACCTGGATTGCCCTCAACAGTTCCAAGCCGGGTCGGCAAGACGTGAATTGTTGGGTTGCCCAGGCGGATGCGGACTGGAGCGCGGACAACCTGGAAAGTGATCCGGAAGAGATCAAGACAGAAATGCTCTTCCTCCTTTGCGATGAACTCGGGCTCGCGCCCTCCAGCGTGCGATACGCCTCCGCTCATCGATGGCGCTTTGCAAACGTTGAGACGCCACTTGGCAAACCGTTTGTCCGCAACAGTGCCGGGACGCTCTATCTTGGCGGGGACTGGTGTCTGGACGCATGTGTCGAGGCTGCATGGCAGAGTGGCGTTGCGATAGCGGAAAATCTGTTGGAGCACCTCGATGCCTCTTGATCCGCGCATAGCCGGGGTTACCCGCTTGATCCAGGGAGCGATGAAGCCGGCACCCGGCACCAAGCGTGTTCTTCTGGCTGTGCTTTATGGCGCAATCTGCCATTTCGTCTTTGCTGCCGCAGTGCTGTGCATGATCACAGCAATGTTTTTTGGCATGAGCAAAAGCCTTGGAGCAGTGCCATGGCCCTGGGCAGCCGCAGCAAATCTGCTGCTGTTGTTGCAGTTCCCACTAATCCATTCCGCGTTGTTGACACAAAGGGGCCGCCACCTTTTGCGGCGTCTCATTCCGGGTTCTCATGGGGCAACTCTTTCAACGACGACTTATGCAACGATCGCCTCCCTTCAGCTCATTGCCTTGTTCGGTTTCTGGACACCGTCCGGGATAGTCTGGTGGCAGGCGGAAGGATCGGTGTTCTGGCTTCTGTGCGCGGTTTATGCATCGACCTGGATTTTGCTGATGAAGGCCAGTTTCGATGCCGGGCTTGAAGTGCAGTCCGGCGCACTTGGTTGGATGTCACTGCTGGCGGGAGCAAAACCCGTCTATCCCGACATGCCGGTGAGGGGGCTCTTCCGGGTCGTGCGCCAGCCAATTTATGCAGCCTTTGCCCTGACTCTCTGGACCGTTCCGGTTTGGACGCCGGACCAACTGGCGCTTGCGCTCGCGTTGTCAGGTTATTGCCTTGCAGCCCCGCTTTTGAAGGAGAAACGGTTCCATGTTGCGTTCGGCGATCGCTTTCAGGCCTATCGTGCTGAGGTGCCCTACATGATCCCGGGGGTGAGCGTAAAAACCGGTCACAAGAACGCTGGAATGGATCCGGAGGCAGTGCCGTCCGCAGGGTCTTCGAAGCGAAGGGAGAACCAATGATGGAGACGGTTGCGCTGCTGGTGTCAGCACTGCTCTTTGGTGGAATGGTGCTGTACGCGTTTGGATTTGCCGCATTCGTGTTTTCAGCCTTGCCCCCGGAGGTCGCAAGCCCGACGATCCGGAGAGCGTTTCCTTTCTTTTATCTGTTTGTCTTTTTCGCGTCAGCGATCGCCGCGATTTGCCTCGCCTTGATCAATGCGGTCTCAGCGGGCATTTTGGCCGCAATCGCTCTTTCGACCGTGCCAACACGGCAAATACTCATGCCGGCGATCAATCACGCATCCGACGCGAATAACAAAGCGCGTTTCAAGCTGCTTCATAGCCTTTCAGTCATCGTGACCCTCGCTCACATTGCAGCTGCAGCTTATGTCCTGACGAGGTTCATATGACGTTCGAGTTTCCAGAGCTTGAGATCGAAAACGTTCAAGACTATCCAAGGCCACCAATCGTGGAAGCGGTTCCGCAAAGGATACGAATAGAGCTTTCGAAGCTCACGATCGTCGACACAGTCAATGCGGTGCGCGTTCTTGAAACACATCACCCGCCCACATACTACATTCCGCTTTCAGACGTTGATTGTGACCTTGTTCCCGTGCCCGGGACCAGCTTCTGCGAATGGAAGGGAAATGCGCGGTATTTCGATGTAAAAGCCGGATCCATCTCCGCGTCCCGCGCGGCATGGTCCTACGAGAAACCGGTGCCGTCCTTTTCCAGTATCAGAGACTGTCTCGCGTTTTATGCGACCAAAATGGATGCGTGTTTTGTTGGCGACGCGCGCGTTGATCCCCAAGCCGGTACGTTTTATGGCGGCTGGATTACACCAAACCTTCGCGGGATGCCCAAAGGCGCTCCGGGTACGGAATTCTGGTGATCTTGGTGGCCGTACAAGCGCGCCAAGACCTCAGCATATCCCGCCATTTGAAAGACGTTTTCTGAGACAAGGATATCGGCGTTTGGACAGAATCGTTGGATCAGACGCCGTCAAAGCAAAAACAACCTGCATGGTCTGCTCCGCAACAAGGCACTGGACCTGTCGCGAAAATAGCGCGACGGTATCGCAAATTGTTCGGGAGGAACTGCATGCGGGACCTGCGTATCTGCTTCGTCGGTGACAGTTATATTAACGGGACCGGCGACGAGCGCTGCCTTGGCTGGATCGGGCGCCTATGCGAAAGGCGTTTCGCTTGGGACTATCGGTTGTCGTTTTATGATCTGGGAATTCGCGGCGAAACCACACCGGAAATCCGGTTGCGCTGGAAACAGGAAAGCGATGTCCGTTTCCAGGAGGGAGCCGATAATCGGGTCGTACTCCAGTTCGGTATGAACGATATTGCCGAAGTTACCGACAAGGGCCGGCAGGTTGAGGAAGACGTTTCCATTTCCGAGGCCGAAGCGCTCGTAAGTGAAGTCTCTGCGTTGTATCCGACCTTGTGGGTTGGTTTGCCCCCGGCAAATGAAGCCTGTTCACCGATGCAGCCGAGCGAAGGACTGGAAGTCTCCTTTACCCAGCGCAGAGGCCAAGAGCTCAATGAACGCTTCAAGGCCGTGGCGGAGGCTCTCTCCATTCCCTATCTCGACCTGCAAACACCACTGCTTGCCAACCGCGACTACATGAGCAGCCTTACCCGGGGCGACAAGATGCATTGCGATGGTACCGGATACGCCATGATTGCCAATCTGGTCGACAACTGGAGCGCCTGGGACGCCTGGTTCAAAGACTGACAATGGCAGCGACCGGCGGTGAATTCGGATTTCGCGCAAGGCGTCAAGGCTGGACAGCTTCTTTTCGCTCACCTATCTGTTCGCCATGACCATACGTGTGCAACAGACATCAAATGACTACGGAATAGTGGTTGAACCGTTGTCGGGGGAGGTGACTGCCTGGCGGGACGGGAAGCTGCTCGCACGCTCGTCAAGGGCAAGGGTCATGTATGAAACCCGATTGCCACCTGTCGTTTATTTTCCGTCTGAGGACATTGTTGCCCAGCTGGTTGCTGCGCCCGATCACAAGACGTTTTGCCCCTTCAAGGGAACGGCTTCCTACAGGCATGTCCAAGTGGAGGGGGAGGTGCTCAATTATGGCGCCTGGCACTATCCCAATGCGCTCCCGGAAGGACAGGCCGTCGACGGCTTCTTTGCATTCATGCCGAGCGTTGCGACGCGGATAGAGCATCAGGGCGCTGAAATTGAGGATATGCCGACCGGCAACATCTCGGGCCCGGTCGTCGATTGGCTGCTGCGTGAGGCGTGGCTGGCGAAGACACCACAGGATTTGCTTGCCGCACTGGGAAAGAAACTCGTTGAAGACGGTGTTGCCGTCAGCCGAATGAGCATTCTCATCTGGTCGCTTCACCCGATGATCGCGGGCCACAACTGCATCTGGCAGCGCGACGAAGACGAGGTGACCAGCCGATACCCGTCCTATGAGCTTCTCGACAGTCCGGTCTTCAAGGAAAGCCCTTTTCAGCACGTTGCTGAAGGGCTTGGCGGTGTTCGCCAGAAACTCGATACCAATCCGGACGAGTTCAACTTCCCGATCATGGAAGACCTGAAGGAACAGGGTGTCACCGACTATGTGGCAATGCCACTCCCGTTTTCCGATGGACGGATCAATGTTCTTACATTGGCTTCAGATCATCCCAACGGTTTCACGACGGCAAATCTCGGGCTGATTTTCGAATGCTCCGCGCTGATTAGCCGTTTGTTCGAGGTCTTTGCGCTGACGTCCAACGCGACATCGCTTCTTGAGACGTATCTTGGAAAACGCACCGGTGCACGTGTGCTGGGGGGAGAGATCCGGCGCGGTGATGGCGACGTTATAGACGCGGCAATCCTGTTCTGCGACCTGCGCCACTCCACACGCCTTGAATCCGAACTCGGGCGCGACGACTATGTCGCCGTCTTGAACAGGTTTTTCGAAACCGCGACGGAAATTGTCAACGCGCATGAAGGTGAGGTGCTGAAGTTTATCGGCGATGCCGTGCTTGCGATTTTCCCGGCAGGAACCGGACACGATCATGCCTGTCGGCAGGCGGTTGAAAGTGCGAATGAAATCGTGCGAATGCTGGCAATCCCTGACGAAAACCTGAATGACCTGACGCTCACCTGCGCCATAGGTATCGCCTATGGCGATGTGACCTATGGCAATGTCGGGTCAAAGGAAAGGCTTGATTTCACCGTGATTGGCAGCGCGGCCAATATTGCCGCAAGGCTTGGCGAACATGGCAAGATTCATGGCAGGGAAATAGTCGCGTCAGATGAGGTGGCAGGTCATATCAGCTTTGCAGTAGAGAGCCTCGGTAGCTTGACACTGCATAACGTTGCGGAACCCGTCGAAGCGTTCGCGATTATCGCGGAAAATGGCGATGGCCGTGACGGAGACTGAGCGTTTTCAGCGAACCGTGTTTTCGCCCAGGAAACCGCCCATTGGCTGATTGCGGACGAGGATGACGAGGCCGGCTTTGCTCGGCTCGGATCCGTTTTCCGCAACGCCGCCGTAATTTGCACAAAGATCCTCTGCGCTTCTGCTTTGCGTCGGCGTGAACATCGTAATCGCCTGACAGTCGATGCGCCGTAGTTCGCTATCCGTCGAAGGGCTGCCGGACACGGCTATTCCAAGGCCTGCCAAAGCCAGTACAAAAGTGGAGGTGGTTGCAACAGCAAACTTGTTCATTGTCCCCGGTCCCATTTCCTGACCCGTCGTTGTGCCGGGTCCCGTGATATGGTCGGAGAATGGCGGAACGCACCTGTACTTACTCTGACATCCGCATTCACCTAGCGTTCATACTAGGTGATTCGTTTGAATTTTCCGAGCGATCGCCCAAATTCGGCCCGATTTGATTCGAGTTAACGTTGGATAAAGTACAATCCTGGGTGGTTTTGGCGCTTGGAGTCGCTGTCTTTCGCGCTGAGAACGGCGAGTGGTGCAGCCAGAAAGGATCTTGTGGTCGGCTGTCAATGTTGAATGGACATTCATTTCAGTGCAGCCGACAGCGCAAAAAAGGGCGGAAGATCCGCCCCTTAGCCTGGTCGTTTCAGAAACTGATTCAGTTCATGCAGGCTGTTGCGCCGTTTCGACACCCTTGTCGGTGAGAAGGCCCTGCAGTTCCTGATTCTGGAACATCTCACGGATGATATCGCAGCCACCGACGAACTCGCCCTTTACATAGAGCTGCGGTATTGTCGGCCAGTTGGTGAATTCCTTGATGCCATGGCGCAATTCATCGTCTTCCAGGACATTGATGCCTTTGTATGGGGCGCCGACATAGTCGAGTATCTGTACGACCTGGCCCGAAAATCCGCATTGCGGAAAGTTCGGCGTGCCCTTCATGAACAAAACCACATCGTTGCTGTCGACTTCGTTCTTGATCCAGTCCTGGATGCTCATGGATGTGTATCCTTGTGTTTCGCGGGCGCGAGTGTTCGGCGACCCGTACGATAAACCAGTTGTGCAAACGCTCTCCATATACGCAGTTCCATGATCAGCATGATCGTTAAAACTGAAAGGAGGAGCAAAACCATCGAATTTCCTATTGCTTCGCTTGCATATGTGTTTCAGCGCGGTGGAAGTTCAAGAGGCCGGACAAAGTGCAGGGCAATTTGTTTTGGCTGTCAGTCTCAATCCGGCGCTTTCGTTTGAAGCGCAAGGGCATGCAGGGCACCGCCCATATTCCCCTTCAGTGCCTCATAAACCATCTGGTGCTGCTGTACGCGGCTTTTGCCCCGGAAGGATTCCGAGACCACATTTGCCGCGTAGTGATCGCCGTCGCCAGCCAAATCACGGATCTCAACCTGAGCATCGGGCAGGGCCTCTTTGATCAGGGTCTCGATCTCGTTTGCGTTCATCGGCATCGTACGTCAGTCCTCATATTAAGTTCCTGAAAGGCATGCAGGTTAGCTGCCCGTCATGTAGTTCGGGAACCAATCTTCGTGCGCTTTTTGCAAGTTTGCAACGGATATGGTGAGAATGCCGTCAACAGTCAAATCGGTTCCGCCGGTTTTGCCGATTTGTTGTACCTCGATCCCGGCGTCCAGAACGTCTTCCAGAACTGCGTCCAGCTTGTCTTCGGCGACGGTCAGCACATAGCGGCCCTGGTCTTCACCGAAGAGCGCCGCATGCGCGGGGCCGTCGACTTCAACCGTCGCACCGATGCCGCTCGCGATAGCCATTTCCGCAAGGGCCACGCCAAGGCCTCCGGATGAAATGTCGTGGACACTGCTGAGCCGCGCTGCGCCTATCAACTGGCGCACGATGGTGCCACGGCGCTTTTCCGCTGCAAGATCGACGGGAGGAGGAGCCCCTTCCTCGCGGCCGAGCACGTCAGCAAGGTATTGTGTGGCTCCGAGATGTTTGCCGTGCCCGCCGATCAAAAGAATGGCGTCGCCTTCGTTGGCAAAGGCCGCGCCTGCGCGAACCGTGACATCCGGCAACAGGCCGACGCCGCCAATGGCGGGGGTCGGCAGGATCGCTTCACCATGTGTCTCGTTGTACAGTGAGACGTTGCCGGAAACGATCGGGAAATCGAGCGCGCTGCAAGCTTCGCCGATACCTTTGATGCACCCGACAAACTGCCCCATGATGTCGGGCTTTTCCGGGTTGCCGAAGTTGAGATTGTCGGTCGCAGCAAGCGGTTCGGAGCCGACAGCGGTCAGGTTACGCCAGACCTCGGCGACAGCCTGTTTACCACCTTCATAAGGGTCGGCTTCGCAATACCGCGGCGTGACATCCACGGAAAACGACAGCCCCTTGCGCGTTCCTGAAACACGGATGACGCCCGCGTCTCCGCCAGGTGTTGCCGCGCTGTTGCCCTGGATCAGCGTGTCGTACTGCTCGTAAACCCAGCGGCGGGAAGACCCGTTTGCGCTGCCGATGAGTGTCTTTAGCGCCTCGGCGTAGTCGCCTGGTTCTTCGACGTCCGATGCGGCGAGTACGGCCTGCTTTACCGGTTCATTCCAGGGGCGGTCATACTCGGGTGCTTCGTCGCCGAGTTCCTTGATTGGCAGATCCGCGACCACATCGCCCTGATGCCTGACGACGAAACGCAGCGTGTCAGTCGTAACGCCGACGATCGCAAAGTCGAGCCCCCATTTGCGGAAGATGGCCTCAGCTTCCTGCTCCATCTCCGGGCGCAGAACCATCAGCATGCGTTCCTGGCTCTCGGAGAGCATCATCTCATAGGCGCTCATGCGCTCCTCGCGCACCGGTACCTTGTCGAGATCAAGATCGATACCCAGGTCGCCCTTTGCTCCCATTTCAACGGCGGAACAGGTGAGGCCGGCTGCACCCATGTCCTGGATGGCAATGACGGCGCCCGTTTCCATGAGTTCCAGGCAGGCTTCCAACAGGCACTTTTCGGTGAAGGGGTCCCCGACTTGCACGGTCGGACGCTTTTCTTCGATCGTATCGTCAAACTCGGCAGAGGCCATGGTTGCGCCACCGACGCCGTCCCGGCCGGTCTTGGCGCCAAGATAGACAACCGGCAGACCGACGCCTTCCGCCTTGGACAGGAAAATCGCGTCCGAATTCGCAAGGCCTGCTGCAAAGGCGTTTACAAGACAGTTGCCGTTGTAGCGTGCGTGGAATTCGACTTCGCCGCCGACTGTCGGAACGCCAAAGGAATTGCCGTAACCGCCGACACCGGACACGACGCCCGAGACGAGGTGGCGCGTGCGCGGATGCTCAGGTTCACCGAATCGCAAGGCGTTCATGGCAGCGACGGGGCGCGCGCCCATAGTGAAAACATCGCGCAGAATACCCCCCACACCCGTCGCAGCGCCCTGATAGGGCTCGATGTAGGACGGGTGATTGTGACTTTCCATTTTGAAGACCACTGCCTGGCCGTCGCCGATATCGACGACACCTGCATTTTCACCCGGACCCTGGAGCACGCGTGGGCCCTCGGTCGGCAAGGTTTTGAGCCACTTTTTTGATGATTTGTACGAGCAGTGCTCGTTCCACATGGCTGAGAAAATGCCGAGCTCGGTAAAGGATGGCTCTCGGCCGATCAGGTCCAGGATGCGTTCGTATTCGTCCGGCTTAAGACCGTGGGACGCAATCAGGTCGGGCGTGATCTTGATGTCGTTCGGGATCATGTCGTTCCAGTGTTCTGTGGCCGCCGTCTGTGGGTCGGGCAGCCGCGGTCGCGCAATGTTGCCGCCGTTTAGCAGATTGCGTCCGGAAAAGGGAGGGGAACGAACAAACTTTGTTTCCGGCCGGCTTACATCGAGAGCCGCCAGAAACAAAACCCTGGTTCAACTAGGCATGAGACGAACGAAAGCGGCCTCAGATACGCTTGGCAACGCGTGACTGAAGCTTCAGCGTCACCTGTTGCCAGTCCCGCATCTGGCCTTCAAGCCGTCTGATTTCCTTGTCCTTGAAAGAACTTTCCTGTCGAAGTTCTTGCACGGTGTGTTCAAGTTTCATGATCCGGAGCAGTAACCGTTCGGCTGTCAGCTCCTTGGTCGTATCAGTATGATTTTCTACTTGCATGGCGAAACTGCGCTTATTCGAATTTGTACCTTGAGAATTAAGTATTTTCTTAAATACAACAATTACGTCATCATTTAATTCCATGGCTGTACACTATTTTACTTTAGGTGAGATTTGATATAAAGACTTCTGAACAACTTCGCGTAGAGTAATGGGTTGTGATGGGATTGTAAAGAAAAACAGTGACAAAATAACTAAAAGTTTAAACGATCGTTAACGTACAGTCCGTTGACGCGCAATGCGTCCTTTGAGCGCGGATCCCGTCGCAATGTTTCGGCAAATGATCACGGTTGAAGCGCGGACGTTCTCCAGAATGCTCAGGGTTGCAAAGAAGGCTTGGGTCGCTTTGCCTCACATACGATCGCGGCCATAAGGGCACCTCACTCGAAACTGTCGTAACCGGCACCGCTGTCGTTGAGCAGGTTCCTCAGGACTTCAAGCCCCTTGATTGTCTCCTCACGGGTGAGGGGATTGGTAACGCCGACACGGACATGGTGATAAACCCTTCCGGAGCGGCCTGACTTGAACTCGTCTTCATCGTCGATCAGCGTGTGAAAAGCAGCGGCTGCCGCCTTAAAGGTCCCGGACAGCCAGGGCTCTGGAACCTTGAGCCAGAAAAACGGCGCGTCCTTCGCAGAGACGTGCTCGAACGGACCGATATATTGTTGAACGAGTTCGTGGCGGGCCGCGATCTCGTTGAGCACTCGCTCACGCAAGGTCTCAGCAATGCCGCCCAGCACGAGGCGGGCAGACAGTTCAGACAGCAGGAAGGATACGCCGCCTGTGAGCATTTTATGAGCTGTGTAGATACGCTGTGCGTGAGAATTCGGGCTTGAGACCCAGCCGCCGCGCACGCCCGCTGTAACCGCTTTGGAAAGTGAGCCCACATGAAACGTGCGCTCAGGCGCAAGTTCGGCGAACGGTGCAATGTCCGTGGTGCGAAGGGACCCGTAAACTTCGTCTTCGATAATCCAGAGATTGTGCCGGCGTGCGACTTCCACCAGATCGGAGCGCCTTTGAGCACCCATCAGTCTGGTCGTTGGATTGTGCATTGTCGGCATGACAAACAGAATCTTCGGATGCCGCTGGGCACAAACACGCGCAAGGTCGTCCGGGAGAGGGCCTTCATCGTCGCTTTGTATTTGAACAGGTCTGCGCCCTGAAAGCGCTGAGCCGCGCGCTATGGAGCTATAAGTGAGATCTTCGAAGGCAACCTGGTCGCCTGGCGCTGTTGTTGCCGAGATAATTGACATAATCCCGGCCTGAGCACCGGTCGTTGGAACAATAGACCCCAAATCCGGATGCCACGTGCCGCGTGATAGCCAGATGCGCCCCGCCTGCCGCCAGCTATCAGGCACGGATCGTGTGTAGCTTGCGATGTCATAGGGACAGTCATCGGTGATTTTTGCCGTCAGATCGCGAATGGCCTGCGCTTGACCGACATCCGGTGCAGATGTGCTGTCGAAACGGATGGCTTCGGGCGCGGGAACCGTAATGCGTGTGCCGGAAAACGCGACGTCTTTGGGGGCCTTCATGGCGCCCTGGACCCAGGACATCCCGGTCGTAGCCGATTGACCAGCGCCCGCGCTCCCGGGTCGTGTACTCTTGTCCGGAGACCCGAAGCGATCGTCGAGGGACTCGCCAGCGTTGGTGCCAAGCACATAGGTGCCCCGTCCAACCTCGCCGCTGACAAGCCCACGTTGCCTGATAACCGCGTAGGCGCGGCCAATGGTGCCTACGGTGACGCCGAGATCATAAGCAAGGTCGCGTTGTGGCGGCAGTTTCGTGCCGGCTGGCAGCTTTCCTGTCGCGATGTCCTCTCCGATGCAATCGGCGAGCCGAATGTATATGGGGGCTTGTCCCTCAGGTATGTTTGGGAGCCAATTTGTCATGGTGACAATTTAGTATATTGCACCCCAGAAAGAGTCAATTCATATAATTGGACCGATACAATTTAAGAATAGCACGGATTGTGCCCCAAATTCAGGTGATATTATGAGTTCAATAGTTACAATGAGGGCAGGAATCTTTCCTGCACAAACCACGTGGACCCGTTTCGGCAGGGTTTTGATCCAAAAACTGCTGACCTGGTCGCACCTTTATAGGACACGCCGTCAATTGCTCGAACTGACGGACAGAGAATTGCAAGACGTCAATCTGACATGGGAAGCTGCGCTCCAGGAAGCACAGAGACCTTTCTGGGAAAGTGACGGCCACTTCGATTCAGAAGGCATATACGCAAGACGTGAAACGGGTCCGGTCCGGACCTAGTGCGGTGTTGACCCACCTTATTATTCAGTTCCCCGGGCCGAAAGTGGGATCGCGGCCCGGGGATACGACCCTCAGACCGCGCCGGTGTATTCGCCGCGGGCCGGGTAGTCGTTCTTTTGAACGAAGTCGAGTGCGCCGATCATTTCCTGGAAATGCGGTCGCACGAACGGCATCGTCTGAACGGATGCGAAGTAAAGCGTGCCATCCCCTTTGACGAGGAACACGCCCGGTTCTGAGAAAAGGGCCGGTTCCTCGATGCCGATGGACGTCGTGCCACGGCTTGTGGAGACGTAGAGACCCCATTCCTTTGCCACTGTCAGAGGCAGTCCGTATCCGAAACGAAGGTCTTCATGGCCAACCTTGTCGGCCATCTGCTGGGCGCGGTCCTTTTCGTCGGACGATATGGCGACCGTCTTGACGCCTTTTGCGGCGAAGTCGGACGTGAGGCGTCCGAGTTCCTTGAGATACGTTGCGCAGATCGGGCAATGAAGGCCGCGGTAAAAAACCACGAGCGTTGCGAAGTCCGCCGCATCCTGTGCAAGATCGAACGTGCCCGAGTTTAGGGTTTCAACGGTCAGGCCAGGAACCTGCTGACGTGGGATAAGCATCTTTTTCCTCATACTTATTGGGCAAGGCTTCACATTTGCCTTTCGATGCGCTTAAATTAGCGAACGTTTGACGATGAAACATCCCGAAAAGATGATCAGGAGTACGAAATTGCCGATTGCGTATCGAACATCATTCAGCGGAAAGCTCGATCGGCTGTCGTCTCTCATCGATCGCTTGCGCGTTCAGGTCTCCAATGCACTGATTGATGAACCGAATAACGGTGTCGCAAATCTTGTCATCTTCACGGACCCCGCCGGTGCCCGCCGGCTGGTTTTCTGTCCGTTGAAGGACGAGGAAACCCGGGTGTTTCCCGAAACGGCGCCTCTGGCTGGCGAAACGCCGCTTGTGGCCGCGCATATTACGATTTCCGGCATCGGCAAACAGTTGATCAATGCCTTGCCGGCGTGCATCTCCGTGCCGCTTTCCGAAGAACCGTACCTGACCGCCGTGGTGACACCGTTGATCGAAGAAGCGACGATGCCGAGATGCGGTGGGCAGGCGGCCTTCCAGCGTTTGTGCGAAGTGGTCGTGATCCGTCTGTTGCGTCATGCCATGGAGGAGGGCAGGGCCGATACGGGTCTCCTGAACGGATTGGCGCATCCGCGTATTGCTGCAGCCCTCGTAGCCATTCACGAAGCGCCCGGGGAAACCTGGACACTGGAGAAGCTTGCCGAAACGGCGGGCATGTCGCGGACACAGTTCGCCGTCACCTTCAAGGATCTGGTCGGCGCAACGCCGATGGGATACCTCTCCAACTGGCGTTTGGATATTGCAAGGGCCGAGCTTGAGGCCGGGCGGCAAGTGAAGTCGGTTGCAACGCTGTGCGGTTTTTCGAGCCCGGCGGCATTTTCGCGCGCTTTTTCACGCCGTTTCGGATATCCGCCGAAACAAAAGCGCAATCAAGCGGCCTGATTGGACTACTTTCGATCCTCGACCTTGCGCTCCATGGCGTAGATCTCGTCGGTGACATCATCGGCTTTGCGCGCAAATAGCGCCTGCGCGTCCTTCAGACCGAGATTGTAGAAGTGGGCGCCAAGGGAGCCGCTCAAAAAATCAATCAGGAACTCCGCGTCCATGTTGCCGACCTCAAGGTCCAGCTCATCATCGAGATATCTCTGGATCTGGGCAGTCAGGCGCGTCCTGACTTCCTTGTCGAGCTTGAGTTCCTTCATGGCGTCATCCTGCCGGCCGCGAATCAGGCCGCCTTGTCAGCGAGGCTTTCGAACAAAAGGCGACCGTCGAGGCCGCCATTGAGCGGTTCGACCAGATTCTCCGGGTGCGGCATCATTCCAAGAACGTTGCCTTTCGCGTTCGTGATCCCCGCGATGTCATTGATCGAGCCGTTGGGATTGGTCCCCTCAGCGTATCTGAAAACGACCTGACCGTTGTCCTCGATCCTGGCAAGCGTGGTCTCGTCGGCAAAGTAGTTGCCGTCATGATGCGCGACGGGACAGCGCCAGACCTGACCTTCGGTGAACTTTGACGAGAACCGCGTGGCGTTGTTCACCGTCGTCATTCTCACTTCCTTGCAGACAAAGGTGAGGCCCGCATTGCGCATCAAAGCGCCGGGCAGAAGACCGGCCTCCGTCAGGATCTGAAAGCCGTTGCAGACGCCCAGAACAGAAACGCCGCTCTCGGCCTTCGCAACCAGATCCTTGAGGATCGGCGAGCGGGCGGCAATGGCGCCGGAACGCAAGTAGTCGCCATAGGAAAAGCCGCCGGGAACAACCACGAGATCCGCGTCGGGCAGCGTGCTTTCGGTGTGCCAGACACTTTGGGGCCGTGAACCGGTGATAAGCTCCAGGGCGTGGAACATGTCACGGTCACGATTGGATCCTGGGAAAACGATGACAGCGGTTTTCATAGGGCGATCCCGTTATTTCTAGAGCATCACAAGAACGGCAATAAGCGCCGCCAAGGCCGGTATCAGAATGAACACCGCCGCCTTGATCGCCATGAAACGAATGGCGTTGCGGGTGTCCTCATCCATCTCCCGGATCCGGATTTCACGCGATTTCGATCGCGTAGTTTTCGATGACCGTGTTCGCGAGCAGCTTTTCGCACATCTGCTCGAGTTCGTTTCTTGCGGCATCCTTGTCGGATCCCGTGAGCTCAACATCGAACACCTTGCCCTGACGGACGGACCCGACATCATCAAAGCCGAGGCCGTCAAGCGCGCCTTCGATTGCTTTACCCTGAGGATCGAGAACACCGTTTTTCAGAGTGACGATCACGCGTGCTTTCATGGTTGGCTTCCCGCAATGGTCTGCAGATGCTGCAGCAACAAACAGTTTGGGGCTCCCCATACACGAGGAGCCCCGGAAGAGAAAGAGGAATGCGCACAATTGCTGGGAATTATGGCAGACGCCTGATTGTTGTCTGGTTCAGATAACGTTTGAAATATGTGTTGGCGACGCTTTTGCTGCGCGCGGCGGAGACGAGCACGGATCCCCGGTTGTCCTGAATGACAAACCGTCCGGTTATCCAGATACGGCCCTTCCTATCCCTGAAGTATCCGCTGAAATCAAAGCCTGCATAGTTCTTTTTCACAACACGGCGTGTGATGGTCAGCTTCGCGCGGTCTTTTGCAGCGATGTTGTAGACGTTTGCGATCGCATTGAAGAGTTCGCGCGACAGGATACCGTCCTTGATCGCCTGTTCAGCATCGCCTGATACCTTGATCGGACCCTGGGCGATCAGCCGGTCGGACTTGCATCGCGGTACTTCGCAGACATAACCGGTAAAGCCGTTTGACGACTTCTTTGTCCAGCCACTTGGCGCGTAGTTCGTCTGGATGCTGCCGGGTTTCAACCCGCTCGTTTGACATGCGGCCAAAATTCCACAGAGCAGAATGGCGGCTGCTGTTTTCGTGAGTGTTTGGATATTCATAATGATAACGCCCCCTTGAATTGCAAGGAGGCGTTTAATTGGCAGTTTTTACAATTGCAACGCGACGAAATAACTCACCCTCTGATTGCAGGGCGGTTGTTCCTCATTGCACCAGTGTCGGGCCGGAATTGGGCGGACGTTCCGTCGCCATCATGATGCCGAGCCGCTTGGCGACTTCCTGATAGGCTTCCAGCATGCCGCCAAGGTCACGGCGGAACCGGTCCTTGTCCATCTTGTCGTTGGTCTCAATGTCCCAAAGGCGGCAGCTGTCGGGAGAGATCTCATCGGCGACGACAATGCGCATCATGTCACCTTCGAACAGGCGTCCGCATTCGATCTTGAAGTCCACGAGGCGGATGCCCACACCCAGGAACAGGCCAGAGAGGAAGTCGTTGACCCTTATGGCGAGCGCCATCATGTCGTCCAGCTCCTGCGGAGTTGCCCAGCCAAACGCCGTGATGTGTTCTTCAGCGACCATCGGGTCGTCCAGCTCGTCGTTCTTGTAGTAGAATTCGATGATGGAGCGGGGCAGTTGCGTGCCTTCCTCAAGGCCAAGGCGTTTGGCAATGGACCCGGCAGCAACATTGCGAACGACAACTTCCAGCGGAATGATCTCGACTTCGCGGATCAACTGCTCGCGCATGTTCATGCGGCGGATGAAGTGGGTCGGGATGCCGATTGCATTCAGATGATTGAAAATGAATTCCGAGATGCGGTTGTTGAGAACACCTTTGCCGTCAACAATCTCATGCTTCTTGTTGTTGAAGGCGGTCGCATCGTCCTTGAAGTGCTGAACCAGAGTTCCCGGTTCCGGGCCTTCATAGAGAATCTTACCTTTACCTTCGTAAATGCGCCGACGGCGATTCATGGGCTATACCGTTTTTTCGTGAAACCTTTGAACGGGCTCTGCTTACCTTGTCAAAAATCCTGCGGGACATTTCCTGGTCAACCGGCAGGTGCCAATAAGGCTGCAATCCCCGATTTGCGGCGCGGAACTTACCCGAAGCGCGGCAAAAGTACAATCGTATGTTTTTCCGTGGCTGTTGCGGGTGCCCGAATTGGCGCGTTTGTCATGCTTTTGACGCAAGTGTGTATGTATCGCGTTGATTTGGCGCGCTTGCGGGGATATGCAAGAGGCCAACGAATCCCCATATGGGGTGCAGTGCATGAGCGCAGTTCAGGAGACGAAGAGTATGAGCACATTCGACAAGCGCGAACAGGGCTTTGAGAGCAAATTCGCGCATGACGAGGAGTTGCGGTTCAAGGCGACCGCACGCCGCAACAAGCTTTTGGGCCAATGGGCTGCCGGACTGCTGGGCTATGAAGGCGAAAAGGCCGAGGAATACGCCAAGGAGGTCGTCCGCGCAGACTTCGAAGAGCCGGGTGACGAAGACGTCTTCCGCAAGATCCGGGAAGACTTCGACACCAACAACATCGACCAGTCCGACCACCAGATCCGCCGCAATATGGATGAGCTGATGGCGACCGCTGTCGAGCAGCTGCAAAACGAAGGCTGACACCGTTTTCAAATGGTGCGAGGAACGTTCAACGCCCGCCGGGAACGGCGGGCGTTTTGTTTGTGAGCGAGCAGAACAGTCCAGTGCGCGTTTCCACAAAGACACGCGTGTGTGACGCATGCTGTGGAATGTTTGCAAGGCAGTCGATTTCTTACGATGCGCAAGCAACCCGACCGGACACGCGCTTTGGTTCCAGTGGCAAGGCAACCGGACTTTTGACGCACCGGTCCCGCGCGGAGGCGACCCTGCGGGACGATCCGACCTCAGCATCAAGGTGCACGCTGCTCAGAACCTGACATTCAGGTCCAGGCGATGGCCGTTCCGATCAGGACTAGCCCCATGCCGGTGAGTTCGCGGAAAGAGTAACTTTCACCAAAATGCAATTGGGTCATTGCACCGATAAAAATCACTTCCGCACCCAGTATGCCGACATAGATCAGGCCGAGTCTTTCCTGCCTGAGGGCAAACACTTCGAAAGCGCCTGCCGTGAGCAGGGCGGCTCCAATGATCAGGGCCAGACCGATGCTTGGAAATTCCGCCAAGGACTTCATCGCGACCATTGCGACACTGTAAAAAAACGCCGAAATTAGCGCTAGTATTGCTACAGAATTGAACATTTTTCTAAATAAAATAATTAAAGATTACCTAGCGTAAGGAATGTAGATTCTTCGGTCAAGGAAAAAGGGGTTCTCGAGCTTTCAAGAACGGCTAAATTTCAAAAAAAGTCCGCCGGAAAGGGGCGGTTTGTACGTTCTCGGTGGTGTACGAAGCAAAGATGCCGTGAGTTGAACCATTCATTGCGGGATCATTGTACGAATTTGTCTCCGACAGGGCTTGCAGCCATTGCCCGCGCGCGCTTTGATCGCGGCAAAACAAATGGGAGATCGAGCGTGACGGAAAAACAATTTCTCGCGGACAAGATGCGGTCCGGGCAGCCGGTTGTGACAAGCTGGTGTTTTCTTCGGTCGGCGATGATCCCGGAGATTCTTGCCCGAGCGGGATATGGAGCCGTTACGATCGACATGCAGCACGGCATGTACGATTTCGATGGGACAGTGGATGCGGTGACGCATATTGCCCTTGGCGGTGCGCATCCCATTGTCCGCATCCCGGTTGGCGACAATGCGCTTGCCGGACGGCTGATCGACATGGGCGCTGAGTGCATTATTGCACCCATGATCAATTCAAAGGCAGATGCGGAGGCGTTCGCACGAGCCTTGAAATATCCGCCGGTCGGAGATCGCAGCTGGTCACCTCGACGCGCGGTGATGCTGACGGGTCAGAGCAATGAAGAGTATCTGAAGGCGTCCAATTCCCAAACGCTTGGGCTCGCGATGATAGAGACACGTGAAGCGATCGATGCTCTGGACGATATCCTGTCGGTGCCTGAACTTGACGGTATTTTTGTCGGACCGAGCGACCTGTCATTGTCACTTTCCAATGGTTCTGCACTCGACCCGAACGGGGAGGCAACTGCCCGCGCCTGTGCCGAGATCGCGCAAAAGGCCCTCGCGGCAGGCAAGCTCGCCGGGATCTTCTGCCTGAGCGGCGAAAAGGTAGAGGAGGCCGTTTCAATGGGATACCGCCTGATCTCGCACGGGATCGACACGGTCTTTATCGACAGTGCAGCGCGCGACGCACTTGGCGAAGTCAGCTGGCTCAAGGACAAGGTTTCAAAAGCGAGCGGAACGGGCTACTGACGAGCGGGCGAACATCGGGATTCCGACGCTAGGCGGACGCGATCAGTGCGTCCGTTGTTGTTGCCGGATCAACCCAGGCGCTTCATGAAATGTGCGAAGGACATCATGCCCTCTGGCCAGGGGCCGTGTCCGCTTTCCAGATTGATATGTCCCGCTTCGCCGGCATCCTGAAACGTCGCTCCCCAGGCATCGGCAAATTCCTGTGCGCGCTCATAGGTGCAATAGGGGTCATTGCGGCTGGCCACGAGATGGGCTGGAAAGGGAAGCGGGTCGCGTGAAACGGGCTTGAAGTCGCCGCCATCAAAGCCTTCGACAAGCCCCGGCCGATCCCAGTCTGAGGGTGCCACCAGATAGGCGCCCCTGACCTTGTCCTTGAGCACATGCGCGCCGTGGGCGACAAGAATACAGCCGAGTGAATGTGCCACCAGGACGACAGGTCGCTCAGCTGCCTCAACGTCTTCAACAAGTTTTTCCAGCCAGTCTTTTTTGACCGGTGCCAGAAGCTCCGTCTGCTTGACGACGCGGGCCGTTGGCATCTTGTCGCGCCAACGCAGGATCCAATGGCCCGGCAGCGGTTTGCCGTAACCTGGAATGAGCAATATGTCTGTTTCAGTGATTTTCATTCGTGTGCCTTGTTTAGGTCTGCAAGGTCAGGAAAGCGGGCCATAGAATCCATGCGCCAAAGCGCGTGCCCAGCCTGACCGACCGTTCTTTGCCGCTTCGCGGCTGGCTGCATCCCAGTCGTAGCTGATAATCTTTTCCTGAAAGTTCCAGGTCATTCCCGATTTTGTCATCAGCGCATATCGCGCATGCGGGCTGCCGACTTCCATCTTGTGCAGCGTTGGATGATCGTCCTGATAGGAGGGCAGGCCGACGCTGCCGGGATTAAGGATGGTCTGTCCTGTCGCATTGAGGCGAATGATCCTGGGAATATGCGTGTGCCCGCAGCAAATGATGGCTGATTTTTCGCCTTTTATCTCTGCAAGCAGGGTGTCCTCATCCGGCAGATGGCCCTTTGGTCCCTCGACCTTTTCGGTCAGATAGCGGTTGTCGTTATCCGGCGTTCCGTGACACAAAAAAATGTCGTCGCTCAGACGGATTGTTGCTCCGGTGGTGCGCAGCCAGTCCAGGTTCTCCGGTGACAGCCGCTCCGCTGCAAAGACATCAGTTGGTCCGAGGGCTTCAAGAGGGTCCTCGATCAGAAACCGGTCATGATTGCCGCGAACGGTCGGCCAGTTTTTTTCACGGAGGATGTCCGCGGTTTCATCGGGCCAAAGCGGACCCGAAACACAGTCGCCGAGGTTGACGATTACATCCGGGCTCTCATGCTTCAGGTCCGCAATAACCGCTTCGAGAGCGAGCAGGTTGCCGTGAATGTCGGATACGACGCCGATTTTCATGATGATCTCCGCCGGACAGGCACAATGAGCCAGGTTTTTTGGTTGGAGCAATCTCGCTCGAACCACCCTGCAGCGTCTCTGCAAGCTCAGGTTCGAGCATTTGCCAGGTTTGGTTGCGAGCTGATCAATCTCAGTCGCGACAAACGTGGCAAATTTCAATCCGGTTGTCATCCCGGAAGAAATGAAGATCCGGAAAGCGATACTCCGTCTTTGCTGCCAAATGCGACGAATGCCGTTGTGGTGCCTGCGCCTCAGTTGTCAGAGAACACCCGTTCGAAGATCACGTCGACATTCTTCGTATGATAGCCAAGATCGAACCGGTCGCGAATTTCCTGTTCGGACAGGTAGTTGCGCACATCGGCATCTTCCAGCAATTCGGTCAGGAAATCGACAGAGGCAGCGCCGGCGACCTGGTAGCTGTCCCAGACCTTCATCGCATTTCTCTGAACCAGCCTGTAGGCGTCTTCGCGCGAAGATCCTGCCTGGGTCAAAGCCAGCAAGATGCGCTGCGAATGCACCAGTCCGCCGAGCCGGTCCATGTTCCCAATCATGCGCTCAGGGTAGACCATGAGCTTGTCGATGACGCCCGTCAGTCGGACAAGCGCAAAGTCGAGCGTGACAGTTGCGTCCGGACCGATCATGCGTTCAACGGAGGAATGCGAGATATCGCGTTCATGCCACAGCGCGACGTTTTCCATGGCAGGGATGGAGTAACCGCGCACAAGGCGCGCAAGCCCGGTCAGATTTTCGGTCAGCACCGGATTGCGCTTGTGGGGCATGGCCGATGAGCCCTTCTGCCCCTTGGAGAAGAATTCTTCCGCTTCGAGAACTTCGGTACGCTGCAGGTGCCGGATTTCCGTTGCAACCCGTTCAATCGAGGATGCGATCACGCCGAGCGTTGCGAAATACATGGCATGACGATCACGGGGAATGACCTGTGTGGAAACCGGTTCCGGCTTCAGGCCCATGGCCTTGGCCACATGCTCTTCGACACTCGGGTCGATATTCGCGAACGTGCCGACAGCGCCGGAAATGGCGCATGTCGCGATCTCCTCGCGAGCGGCCAGAAGGCGGGTCTTGCAACGGTCAAATTCTGCGTAGGCTTCGGCCATCTTGAGACCGAAGGTGACCGGCTCAGCGTGAATGCCGTGGGAGCGCCCGATGCAGACGGTGTCCTTGTGCTCCATCGCACGGCGTTTCAACGCGGCGAGCAGCGCTTCGAGATCTTCGAGGAGAAGGTCGGTCGCCTTGACCAGCTGTACGTTGAAACAGGTATCCAGGACGTCGGACGAGGTCATGCCCTGGTGAACGAAGCGGGCGTCCGGTCCGACGATTTCCGCCAGATGGGTCAGAAAAGCAATGACATCGTGCTTTGTTTCGCGCTCGATCTCGTCGATGCGGTCGATGTCAAAAGTGGCGCTGCCTCCTTTTTCCCAGATGGTCGCCGCGGCTTCCTTGGGAATGACACCGAGGTTGGCCAGCGCGTCGCAGGCATGGGCCTCGATCTCGAACCAGATACGGAATTTCGATTCCGGAGACCAGATGGACACCATGTCAGTGCGGGAATAGCGCGGGATCATCGCGGGCAGAACCTCATGTGGAAGGAGTGTGTGGCTGCGAAATAGCAGAGCAGCGCTTGCCCATCAATGCAGCGAAGCCGATTTTGCTTGCAGGTGACGTCCTCCTTGTGAATTTTACGTGCTGGGGAGGGGTAGAAGAACCTTTCAGGTGATGGAGAGACACATGCCAATCTGGCGTCCGGCAAATACAATCACCGTCAAGGCACTCGCACTGATCTGGCAGGACGACGCATTGCTCCTGTCCGATATTTTCGATGATACCGGCCGGGTCAAGGGCATGCGGCCCCTGGGTGGAACCGTCGAATTCGGCGAGCCCTGGCGGGATACGCTGCAGAGGGAATTTCTGGAGGAACTGGGGGCTCGTATCACACTTCTCGACAGCTATCTCGTTGTCGAGAATCTTTTCGAACATCATGGCGTCGCGGGCCACGAGATCATCTTTGCCTGCCATGCTCATTTTGCTGAAAGCCGGTTCTACCAGAAGGACAGTATTGCGTTTGAAGACAGCGATGAAACATCCGGAATTGCCAAATGGGTCTCATTCGCGGAACTGGACGCCAAGGGGCTGGATTTTTACCCGACCGGGCTCAGGGAAAAGCTGATGGAGCCAGGCCGGTCCGGAGCGATGAAACCGCGCCTTAGCTGAACGCGGTCAGTCCCGCTTGAAACCAGGCTCTTCGACGGGTGCATCCTCCACAACATCGTATTCACCGATTTCATCAAGTTCTTCTTCCGCCAGATAGAGATCAAATTTGTCCTTGGGCAGGCTGAGACGATTGGCGAGGAAATAGACGCCTGAAGCAAGCGCGCCGACCGCAAGTATGTCCGGGCCGACCGGGATGACATCCAGTCCGCCACCAAAGGACCCCAGATAAGACAGGACAACGAGGCCAGGCAGATAGGGTAGAAGCCAGAGCGCTTCCCGCCAGTCCAGACTGTCAAAGCCGCCCTGCGCATTGCGTAAAAGCAAAAGCGCCAAACCGATCAGCAGGCATATGACCAGATGAACCATCGTGTCCCAGCCGCTCCAATAGATGATCAGACTGGCGACCACGAAGGCCAGGCATCCCGTAATCGGCGCGACAGGCAGAACGAACGCCCTTGGCGTGTTCGGTAGCAAGCGTCTGAAGGCAAGCACCGCTATCGGGCCCACGACAAATGACAGCACAATGGAAGACGTATTGAGCGCAATAACCTGCTGAAAGGGCAGCACCACGAAGAACACGGCCGCGACCAGAAAGTTTACCAGAAGCGAAAACAGCGGAACGCCGCGACGGGAGAGTGTTTCCATGAACTTCGGAAACAAACCGTTTTGGGCCATCGCAAGCCCAAGGCGCGCATTGGAGCCGACCGAGACCAGGCCGGAGGCAAAACTGGAAATGCGTGCGCTGGTGTCGAGAATGCTCACGATCCAGAGGGCTCCAACCGCAGTGGCAAGCGATGCCATGGGCCCGAGTTGTCCTGGAAAATGCAGCGCGTGCCAACCGCCTTCAAGGTTCGAGTGATCCAACGCTCCAAGAAACGCGATTTGCAATCCACCGAGGATCAGAAGGCAGATGACGAGGCTCAGAACGAGTGCCAGCGGTACATTCACCTTGGGGTTTTTCGCTTCCCCGGCCATGTCGATGACATGCCGGAATCCGATCAGGGCAAAGATGACACCACCTGTTGAAATCGCCGACAAAATGCCCTTCAGGCCTTCGGGGGCAAAGCCTCCATAGTCACTGAAGTTGGCAATGCGAAACTCGGATGTGAGGATCACTGTTGCCAGGAGGGCCGGAACGATGACTTTCACCCAGGTCAGGGCGGTGTTGATGCGTGCGAAAAACTTCACCCCAAAAGCGTTCAGCACCGTGAAAATCATGAGAAGCAGGCAGGCAACACCGAGACCGCTGAAGGTCAGCTGACCGTCCGGGCCGTAAAGCCAGGGCGCAAGGCTTCTGGAATACCTCAGCACTGCCTCGACTTCGATGGTTGCAGCGGTGTTGTATCCGATCCAGGCCGTCCACCCCATTGTCATGGACACGACCGAGCCGTGTGAAAAATGCGGCACGCGGCCGATACCGCCGGCGACGGGGAGGATCGTCGCGATTTCCGCAAACGTTGCGGCAAGCAGGAGCATTGCAAAGCCGCCGATGACCCATGCAATCATCGCCGAAGGCCCGGCAGCCTGGGCAGCAAGGAGCGGTGTGAACAGCCAGCCAGACCCCAGTATGCCGCTGATGGCGACAAATGTGAGTCCCAACAGCCCAATGCTGCGGCGCATATGTGCCAAGATGTCCCCCAGACAATCAATAAAGCATTGCACACGACCTTAGCCGAGGGGATACCCGGTCGGGAAGTCGGGTTTGTGAAATGTGTTCAGGAAACCTTTGGGGGGGTGCGCGTTTTGCAAGCTTCGCGCGAGTGATCTGGTACCATGAGACCAGGACCTGCTATCGCGCCAGGACCAGTGCGGCCTTGCCGTTCTTGTCCACGTCGAAGGGCTCCCGTCTAACGCGGGTCAAGAACATCTTGCTGACGTCTCGTTTGAAGATTTCAAACCGCGAATAGCCCAGAGCCTCAAGCGTTGAAATGAGATCGGCTCCGCTCTCATCGGACAGAACCTCGCAAAGAAGCGGCGTCGTGTGTTTTGCAAGCGTTTCGACGCCGCCGCTGATGACGCTGGTTTCGTGTCCTTCGACATCGATCTTGATCATCTTGATCCTGGCGGCGTCCAGCTGATTTTCCTCCACGAATGCATCGAGTGTGGTGCACTTGATGTCGACCTTGTCGACTGCGATATCGTGATGAGAGGCGTCCAGCGTCGCCCAGCCTAGATTGCCATTTCGCGGAATGAAAATCGGGACCTGGTCCTGACGGTCAGAGAGGGCCATGTTCACGGCTTCGACATTCCGGGCGCCCGACAGGCCGAGATTTGCCTTCAGAATTTCAAACGTGACCGGGTTTGGTTCAAAGGAATAAACGGTCTTGAAGCGGTCACGCAGCAGGATCGAATAAACCCCGATGTTGCCGCCGACATCGAGAAAAATCGCGTCTTCATCCGGAGGGTATTCATCGAGAAAGTCGAGAACTCCATCCAGCTGGGTTTGTTCGAAACTGCCGGTGCTGAACAACCGCATCCCGATCACATCATTCATCGGTACGCAAATATGGGTAAACCGGTCTTTCTTTGACGCGCGCTTTCGCATCATTTCCGCTAGGGCATAAAGGGCGCGGTCAAGTATTAGATCGGATAGTTTTCTTTCACGTAACATGTGCGCCCGCTGTCCGTTTGAAGTGACTTTGCGTCTGAATGCGAGAGGTTGGGCGAACGGACTTTCGAAACAATTAAAGCGATTGCACAAATTTCAAGCTTTTGAAGATTTGCATCGTTGTTTTTACATTGAAACAACCGGAGAGTGCTTCGAAAATACTTACAATTTTACAGCATCCCTGATCGCTGAAATGTTCGCTGCATAGGCCTCTTTCGTGCCTCCTTTAAAGACGGCCGAACCAGCTACCAGCACATTCGCGCCCGCGGAAGTCACTAAAGGGGCGGTTTCCGGCGTCACGCCGCCATCGATTTCAAGGTCAATCGGGCGGTCTGCGATCATGTCCTTTATCCGCCGCGTTTTCTCGACTTGCGAGTGGATGAATTTCTGACCGCCAAAGCCCGGGTTCACTGTCATTACCAGAATAAGGTCCAGGCGGTCCAATACGTATTCCAGCACGTTTTCCGGCGTCGATGGGTTCAGCGAAACACCAGCCTTCTTGCCAAGATCGCGGATCGCCTGAAGTGTCCGGTCGAGGTGAGGTGTTGCTTCTGCATGCACAGTGATGATGTCCGATCCGGCTTTTGCAAAGGCCTCAAGGTATGGATCGACGGGTTCAATCATCAGGTGGGTATCGAACACCTTGTCGGAATGCGGACGCAGTTTCGCAATGATATCCGGACCGAAAGTGATGTTCGGAACGAAGTGGCCGTCCATGACGTCCAGGTGGATCCAATCGGCGCCGGCCTCCACAACGTCGCGAACCTCCTGTCCGAGCTTGGAAAAGTCGGAGGCAAGGATCGACGGGGCGATGATTGTGTTGTGCGGCATGACAGGCTCCCGGAAAAATCAGCGCCCGGAGTGCTTTGCCAGCCGGACAGACGGTATCGCCTGCGCGGCTATCATGCGCGCCAAAGAGTTTCAAACTCTTTTTGCCGAAGTTGCGGTTTCCTAGAGCCGGCCCGCTATCGCCAGATACCTGCGGTCAGGCCCTTCAAATCCGAGGCTTTCCATCTGGATCAGCACGGCGAATACGGGTGGGGCACTTTCAGGGTAGTAGGTGAAAAACCGCTCCATTCTGTATGAAGTGGGGCAAACACGGCTCTTTGGAAGGGTGGTGTCGTGGTTCAATGTCCGTGTCACGCCGTTGTTGACCATGGTCAACCGAAACCCTTTGCTCTCGACGTCATAGGCGGTGCATTGGGCGTTTTGTAATGGAAACTCAGACAGGGTCAGTTCGACCGACGTTTCGCCGGACAGAAGCGGCAGCCTGGGGGCCACCACCATCTTATGGGGATTTGAGCCCAATTCCGTTCTGGGATTGAAAGCGACAGTTTGACCCCGTCCAGCAATGCCCTTCATTTCGAGCAGCTTATCCGCGGCACCAAAATTACGGGCGCGGGTGTCGGTCAAGTACGCATACTCGTCCGTGCCCTCCAGGTACTCCATCTCATCTATCCGGCGAAAAGGCGAGGGTTTCACCCAGCTATCGCCAAGCACGTCGATCACGAAGATGTCCGAATAAGGGTAGCCCGAGCCGTCCTGGAACCCGTATTGTTCGAAGGCGAAGAAATCTCCGTGTTTGGAAAAACCGAAGATTTCCAACTTTGCGTCGTCCCCCGCCGAGGCCAAACCGGCTGATGCGCAGATCATCATGAAAGAAGGCAGCAAGCAAAACACGGCTTGCTGAAGCTTCTTCTTCAGATAGGACGGGACGGGCATGCATTTTCCTCCGACTTCAAACGTTCGTGCCGGTAGTTAAGCATAGGAAATCCCGGTTTCAGTTCTCCGGCGTCACAGTTTTTGCGTTTTGGCGGCAAAAAACACGTACAAATGGCTTGAGGAACATGGGCAGCAGATAAATCGGGAATTGTCCGACCGCGAACCAGAGCCACGTGAATTCGGGAAGAGTTCCGCCAAAGGCGGCAACCATGAGCCCCATGTTTCGCGTGCCGCAGGTGTGAGCGATCGCATAGGCGTCTTCCCGCGTCGCCGGGGCGAACAGCGCGAGCGACAGCCCGATCTGAACAATCGCCAGACCGAATGTGAGCGCGGTTATCATGAGCGTATAAAGCGGCCGGTCCGCGAAACTGGCAGCCACGCCGTCCATCGCGGCGATCGCGAAGAAAAGAAGGAGAAGAACGTTCAGACCACCGATATGGTTCGCACTTCGCTTAAGCCGCTCCTCTCCGGCAAGCTTTCTGAGGAGCATGGCGAGCACAAACGCCCCTGCGAGCAGGATGGACAATTGCGTTGCCAGTCCACCGACGCTCAACGGGAGGGACGAGCCGAGCATGAGGCTGCCGATAAAGGGCGCCGTGAGCGGTGTCACGATCAGAGCTGCAACCGAAAGAGCAAGGCTGAGCGTCCCGTCGAGACCGAGGAGATAAATGAAAGCCGGAGCCGCCATGACCGGTGGTGCTGCCGTTGCAATATAGAGCGCCAGAACAACGTCCGGCCCAAGCGCGGAAACGCCTGAAAGCCTGATAAGCAGATAGGTCAGCAGTGGTGCGCCCAGCATCATCCAGAAAAGAGCTGCGATCAGGAGTGCAGGTCGTTTCAAACGGGTCTTGATGGCATCCTGATCCACCCGGAGAAAAGCCAGTGTCAGGAGACTGAAGACAGCGAGTGCAAGAAAGGGTCTCAGATGAGCGGACAAGACCGGGAGCGCCATGCCGATGAATATGCTCGCGGCAAGGGCGGCGGTTCCGTGCCGTCCGATAAAAGCCAATCCTGCCCCAATTAGTCGAATCATCTAGTGTGTCTCCAGAAACAGCAAGGTGAGGCAGGCTCCTTGCGCTACTTAACCGAACGGGGGCGCCGATACCAGACGCAAAGGCGCGCCTGAATTGTCTTTAGCGTTGGTATGACAGAAGAAAACGGTCAATACACTTCATTCGACGTCGTGGTCCTCGGGGCCGGAATCGTCGGGGTGTCGACAGCGTTTCACCTGAAACTGCTGGGGCTCGATGTTGCCCTTTTGGACCGGTCTCACCCCGGCGAAGAGGCGTCATTCGGCAACGCGGGCATCGTTCAGTGCAACGGGTTCGTTCCGCACCCCATCCCCTTAAAACCGATGCAGGTTCTCAGCATCTTATCCGGCCAATCCAGCGCTGTGTCCTGCGACTTGAAAAAAATCATCTCACTTGCACCCTGGCTCAAACAGTATCACGCGGCCAGCAGCGGACGGGGGATCGAGCACTATTCCAGAGCGATTGCGCCGCTCAGGGCCCTGGCTGCGCAGGACCATCTCGACCTCGCGCGTCTGTCGATCGCCGAGCGGTATTACCGCAGGGGCGGCTGGCTTCACCTTTACCGGTCAATCAGCTCATTTCGTGAGGACGAGATTGAGCGTCATTACGCGCGCGTTCATGGGGTCTCCTATAATGAACTGACCAGCGAGGAAACATCCGCTCTCGAGCCAGGTCTGAAACCCGTGCATGTGAAGGCAGTGCATTGGAGCGAGAGTTGTTCCGTTTCGAACCCCGGAGCCGTGGTCGATGCCTTCTGGCGTGGCTATATACAAGAAGGTGGTCGCTCTTTCAGGGGCGATGCACGAAAACTGCAGCGGCAGCGGGGAGGCTGGCGGATCGAGTGTGAGCGTGGTTCCATCAACGCGCGAAATGCTGTGGTGGCGCTCGGGGCCTGGTCCATGGATCTGCTGAAGAACCTGGGTGAAGACTTTCCGCTGGTCGCGAAGCGCGGCTATCACATGCATTTTCAGCCCGAACCCGGAGCGACGCTTTCCAGGCCCGTCGTTGATCTTGACCACGGCTTCGCGCTGACACCGACGGACAACGGTATTCGTCTGACGACAGGTGTTGAACTGACGGACCGGGATGCGCCAGCCAATCCGAATGTCATCAAGCGGGCGCGGCGCCGTGCGACGGAGCTCTTTCCGCTGGGAAAGGCACTTCAGGAAACGCCCTGGCTGGGATCCCGTCCGTGTCTTCCGGACTCGTTGCCTGTCTTCGGAGCGTCCTACAAGACACCTGGCCTTTGGCTGAATTTCGGACACGCACACGACGGCTTCACGCTTGGTCCCGTCACCGGGCGTCTTTTGGCCGAACAGATTGCAGGCAAGGACCCGGGATTGGATCTGACAGCATTTGCGCCTTCGCGATTTGCAATTTGAGTTGGCTATGGCGCGAACCTGGTTTCAATGCACTTCGAATGATGGATTTTCTTTAATTTGCAACGTGCTCGCGAGAGACCACATCAGCAGCGGCGACACACAACCGACTGATCAAGACGAGGAACACACGTTGCAAATACCAAAGTTGGCAAATCCAATTCAGGCTGCGACGCTTGCTATGGCAACCTTCCTGGCAACCGGCACAGCCGCGTCCGCCCAGGTTCAGGCCGGAGATACCGTTGGAACTTCAGTGTCCGGGATTGCCCTGGCGCTTGAAACGGGCGGCTATGACATTCGTGAGATTGAGGTCAAACGGTCTCGTATCGAGGTGGAAGCAATCCTTGACGGCAGCAAGTTCGAGATCAAAATCGATCCGCAATCCGGAAAGGTAACGGCTGTGGAGCGCGACTGACGCACAAAGCGGATCCAGGGGCATGTGCGTTTCATCTAGCAACGATTGGGTTGCCGCACGACCCGGTTCAGTTTTCCCGAAGCGGCAAAGCGACGGTATCCTTGACCGTATTGACCACGATCCTTGACTGGACATCGGAGACCAGCGTGTTGTCCAGCAGCTTCAGCCGCAGAAAATTGTCATAGGTTTTTATGTCGTCGGTGACGACCTTGATCAGGTAGTCCACGGCGCCGGTGATGCGTTCGCAGGTGACGACTTCGGGCCAGTGATGCACCAGCTTGTCGAATGTCTCCATATTGTCCCGGCTCGGGACGGCCAGCTTTACGAAAGAATAGGCGACGAAACCCAGACCGACGGACTCCCGGTCGATTATCGCGGTAATCTGGCGGATAATCCCTTGTTCCTTGAGGCGTTTGATCCGCCGCCAGCACGGCGTTTGGCTCATTCCCGCTTCTTTGGCCACTTCGGCGATGGACAGCGATGCATCCCGCTGCAAGACTCGGAGAACACGGATGTCGGACGGGTCGAGAAGATATTTTTCGGTCATCGCCTATTTGGGGAATTTTTATGCGGTTCTGAGGTTATTGACCGTGACGATAGCACAGAAATTGCCCAAGAAAAGGATGATATTTATCTAGAAGAAAGTGGCGGGGAGGCGCTGCCGCCAAGATCGACGTTTCAGGAGGACGCCGGATGAATGTTCATATGCCAACCGTGTCGCTGGAAGACAAATATGTCGCGACAGAAGGACGGGTTTATCTGACTGGCATACAGGCACTCGTGCGGCTGGCACTGGATCGGGCGCGGCTGGACCGTGACGCCGGCCTGAAGGCTGGCGGATTTATTTCAGGTTACCGCGGATCGCCGCTTGCCGGTTACGACACCGAGCTCATGCGCGCTCAGCGCCACCTAGACACTCATGATGTTGTGTTCAAACCGGGGGTCAATGAGGAACTTGGCGCAACGGCGGTCTGGGGCAGCCAGAAACTGAGAGGCGAGGGCGGCGTCGGCAGGCCGACAGACTATGATGGCGTTTTCGGCATCTGGTACGGCAAGGCTCCAGGTGTGGATCGTGCCGGCGACGTGTTGCGCCAGGCCAATGCATCGGGGACCGACCGGAATGGCGGCGTACTCGCGCTGGCGGGCGATGACCACCTCGCAAAATCCTCCATCCTCCCCGCGCAAAGCGAGTTCTTTTTTGAACACGCTGAGATTCCCGTTCTGAACCCTTCAGACATTCAGGACGTGCTGGACTTCGGTCTTCACGGGCTCGAAATGTCCAGATTTACAAGCCTCTGGACCGCGTTGATCTGTGTTGCAGACACGATGGACGCGTCTGCGACGATCGATATCTCCGGCGACAGGCTCCGGCTAATGCGCCCGCTGGAAGGTGATCCGCGCAAGGACTACAGGCAAAACCGTGACCTTATGCTGGGCAACCGGCTGGAAACGGAACGGCTTGTCCGGGACCTTCGTATCCCGGCAGCTCATAACTATGTCCGGACAAACGGTCTTGATCGTGTCACCTACGGAACGCGCGGGCAGGCTAAACTCGGTATCGTTACGTCCGGCAAGGCCTACCGCGATCTCTTGCAGGCGCTCAATCTCATGGGCATAACCGAGGATCTCGCCAAGTCCATCGGACTTGCTGTCTACAAGGTGGCAATGACCTGGCCCCTGGAGCCATTGGGGCTTCGCGAATTTGCCCGCGGCACAGAGCGGTTGCTCGTTGTCGAGCACAAGCGTGCCTTCATGGAAAGCCAGATCAAGGAGATTTCCTATCACTGGCCGGACATGAGCCGCCCGGAAATCTGGGGCAAGCGCCGTCCGGACGGAAAACCGTTCCTGTCGGATGTGCTTGAATTGTCCGTTGCCGAACTGATCAAGGGACTGATGGCGTGGCTGCCGCAAGAGGTGGTGTCGCAGGACATGGGCGCTGTTGCCGACCGCATGACCAAGCAGGTCATGTGGGCGCAGGGACATGCCGAACGCGCAGCGCGAATTCCCTATTTCTGCTCAGGATGCCCGCATTCGACCTCAACCAAAACGCCCGAAGGGTCGCGCTCCATGCCGGGGATCGGGTGCCATGCCATGACCGAAATGGCTGGCCGCACGACCGAAGGCCAGATCGCGATGGGCGGCGAGGGTGTCCTTTGGGTGGGACAGGAACCGTTCTCCGACGACAGTCATGTCTTCGCCAATGTGGGTGACGGCACCTACTTCCATTCCGGGATCCTGGCCATCCGTCAGGCGCTCGCCTCGAACGTGCCGATCACCTACAAGATCCTTTACAACGACGCGGTCGCAATGACCGGCGGGCAGAAGGTCGATGGCCTTTTGACCGTGCCGCAGATCACGCGACAGCTGGAGGCCGAAGGCGTCGAGCGCATTGCCATTGTGTCCGAAAACCCGGAAAACTATGGTTCCTGGACACCCGTTGCAAAGGGTACGAAAATCCACCACCGCGACGAACTGATGGATGTCCAGGAAGATCTCCAGACGTTCAAAGGCGTCTCGGTTATTGTCTATGATCAGACCTGTGCCGCCGAAAAGCGTCGCCGGCGCAAGCGGGGACAGTTTCCGGACCCGGACAAGAGACTGTTTATCAACGAGCGGGTTTGCGAAGGGTGTGGAGACTGTTCGGTTCAGTCGAATTGCCTGTCTGTCGAACCCCTGGCAACGCCGTTCGGTGAAAAGCGCGTTATCAATCAGTCGAGCTGTAACAAGGACTTTTCCTGCATCAAGGGCTTTTGCCCGTCCTTCGTCGAAATCGATGGCGCGGCACTTCGCAAGCCGAAAAAAGCCGAGATCGACATCGACGTTCTTGCAGACGCCTTGACCGATCCGGTCCTTCCATCGCTTGAGCGGACTCAGAACACGCTCGTTGCCGGTATCGGCGGTATGGGCGTCACGACCATCAGCGCTGTTCTTGCCATGGCAGCGCATATCGATGGCAAGCAAGCATCGACGCTTGATATGACCGGGCTTGCCCAAAAGGGCGGGCCGGTTACATCTCACGTACGTTTTGCTGCCAGTGACAGGTCCATCGAGGGACCACGGGTTCCAACGGCCAGCCTTGATCTGTTGATCGCAAGCGACATGGTGGTCGCCACCAATGCAGATCAGCTAGCCTTGGCACGGCGTGGACACACAGTCACGGTGGCAAATACCAAAGTTGCGCCGACCGCGGAATTTGTTCTCAAACAAACGCTTTCATTTGACGAAAAGCGCATGGATACGGCCTTGCGCGAGGCATCGGGTACTTATGTCTCCATGAATGCGGCGGACATAGCGGAAAAGCTTCTTGGCGACGCCATCTTTGCAAACATGCTGCTTGTCGGGATGGCTTACCAGAGCGGTGCTCTGCCTGTGTCGGATCACGCGCTGGAAACCGCACTTCAGCTCAATGGGGCTGCTGTTGCAAACAACATCAAGGCGTTCCGGGCGGGACGCGTACTGGTGGCGCAACCGGACAAACTTCTGAGCGCGCTGCCTGCCGCCGAAGCGCAGCCGACGTTCACGCTCGAGGAAAAGATAGCCTTCAACGAAGAAGAACTCACGAGGTATCAGGATACGGACTACGCTGCAGGTTACCGCGACCTCGTCGAAAAAGTGAAATCAGCCGATACGTTGCACGGTCCTGGAACAATGCGACTTACGCAGACCGTTGCCGACATGTTGTTCAAGGTGATGGCCTACAAGGACGAATATGAGGTCGCACGTCTTTATTCGTCTCCCGACTTTAAGGAAAAGGTCTCGCAGCGTTTTCAGGATCCAAAGAGGATCAAGGTTCATCTGGCACCGCCTCTGTTGGCGCACCGGAAGGATCCCAAAACCGGACGTCCGGAAAAAATCGCCTTTGGACCTTGGATTTTCCAGGCCTTCGGCTTGTTGGCCAAGTTCAAGGGTGTTCGCGGCAAATGGTATGATCCATTCGGCAGAACAGCTGAGCGAACGGCGGAGCGGGCGCTGATCCGCCAGTACAAATCCGATATCGCAGAAATCCTGAATAGGCTGCCGGACGGAAACTACGGTCTTCTTGTTGAATTGGCGCGCGTGCCGGATCTTGTCCGTGGGTTCGGTCCGGTCAAGGAGGCCAATCTGAAGAAGGCGTTCGATAAACGTGATTTGTTGCTCAAGCAGCTCAACAAAACAGATAGCAGCGGTGGGGATCGTGAGGCAGCAACGTCGCAGTTCCTGGAAGCGGCGGAGTAGTTCGCCCGGCGCTGGAATAGGAGTTTAGCCGGTGGCAAACCGGTTGCGCCCCTTGGTGAACCTGTTTCAAGAAGATTGACCAGTGGCGGCACATCCCCATCCAGGACGCCCGATCATGACCCATGCGATTACGAAGTGATGTTCGTCTTTGAGCATGTCGCCTGGCCGCCATTTGGCAAATCGCCTTGTCAATCGAGCGATCGCTCGTTCAACCGCAGATAAAGCCAACTTTTTTTGATCGAATTTACAATTTTTTTCCTGTGTATGCATTGTGCCAGAAGGGCCGGTTGATGTCCGCTTTCTTCTTTTCTTTCAATAAACTAGTCTCGACTTCTGCAATGCGCTTAGAATTTTCACTAAATTTGGCACAAAGACGATTACATTCCCGACATTCCTGTTGGGTTCTTCTTTAAGTCTCACATCCATTTTCGATAAGACGCCGCAACGGCACATCTGAAAACTGGTATCGAAGCATGAGTGAAGCCTTGAAAACCGAACTGGTGAACTTTTCGGAGCTGACCGGGGAAGCTGGCAGCGCCCGGAAAGCAGAGCTTGCCCGGCATGTTGCAGCCCTCTTCGCGTTGACATCGGAAAGGTGTTCGGACGAACAGGTAGGTGTTTACGATTCTGTTCTGCTCCGGCTCGTCGACATGGTGGAATCTGAAGTTCGACGATACGTCTCCGAGCAGATGTCAGGTCTGCGCCGCGGTCCTCTGGACACAATCCGGCGGCTTGCTGATGACGATATTGAGGTCGCTGAACCGATCCTTCTGCGCTCATCCATTCTCAGTGATGAGGACCTGATTTCGATCGCCGAAAAACGTGGCAATTCGCATTGCTATGCCATCGCGCAACGTGAAGTGCTTTCCGAGAATGTCACGGATATTCTCGTACAGCGAGGCGATCTGAAAGTGAAGCGCAAGGTTGCAAGCAATGATGGGGCAAGTCTTTCCGACGCGTCCGTCCAATCGCTCATCAGCGACGCGGCTTCAGATGCAACCCTGCAGAACTTCCTGAGTGACCGAGGAGACCTCGCCGAAGCTCACATATCGAGCCTTGTTGCGATCGCAAGCGACGAAGTGCGCAAAAAGCTGCGCGATAGCGGGCAAAGCGAGGCGGCGGAACGTGTCGGAGAAGCGGCCGATATCGCCGCGCAGCATATGTCCAATCAGTATTGGCTTGGGCGATACGATTTCGACACGGCAAAAGCGCGTGTGATGCTGCTCGCAAAACGCGGCATGGTGAACGAGGCCGCCTTGCGCCGGTTTGCGTCCGAAGACCGTTTTGCTGAGGCGGTCGCAACATTTGCCCTGATGATCCGCGGCGATGTTGAGGAGCTAAGCCATTGCATGGTCAGCCCCAATCCCGAACCGTTTATCGTTCTGGCAAAAGCGTTCGGGTTTTCCTCCATCTCCGTCAGCGCGCTCTTGTCGATCGGACCCTGGCGTCACCGTCTCACTCCGGAGGTGCGCAATCTCGCTATAGCGTATTTTGCCCGGCTGACAGTCGCGGAGGCGAAACGCAAGATGTCACACTGGAACACCAACGTGGTCAGCTGACGCGTTCCCAGTCCAGGAAATAGATAATGCGAAAGCCCGGTGCCCAGCCGGGCTTTTTGTTTTCATCCTGTCTTTGCGCTTGATGCCTCCGGATGCGGTAATGGCTGGTTTCTTTCAAATTGTACGGAACCGTGCTTAACAGAGGCAAAGAAAAAACAGCGACTCGCACGGGGCCAAAATGTTAGCGACCGATATCCGCTTCCCAAATTCTGTTTCCAGATCAACAGCAGCATGGGTGCTCACCTTTGCCCTGGTAGCGTTCTTGTCGTTTGCACCCGGGATCGGTTTCGGATCAAACGCAGCTGAGGCTCAAGGTCTGACGGGTGTCGTGACCGGATTGGCGTCGGATGACAGCACCGAGAACAATGAAGCTGCCGATCCCAAAGCGGCCGACACGAATGAAACAGGAACACAGAACGCAGTACAGGCTGGTGAAGGTGCCGGTATCCTCCAGGAAGCTGACCAGTTCGTGGACCAGGCCGTTTCGGCGCGGGACGTTTTCAAGACGATCCTGAAAGAAATCCCAATCATCCACCAGACGATGTTGTGGACCTTGAGAGCTGAGGGAGAAGGGCGTGGCCTGAGTTGGATACCAACGGCACTCATCGACATAGCTGCCGGCATTATTTTCGGCGTTCTGGCGATGACACTGCTTGCCAGATGGGGCCGCAGGCACTTCGTGGGCATGTACCATGAAAACGTCTATAGCCGGTCTGACAAGATCATCTATCTGTTCCTGCGCGCACTCCTGATGATAGTCGGCGTTGTGCTTTTCTTCATCGTCGCCGTTCTGGTCTATCTCGTGGTCGGCTCAGGTTTGGAAGCCGCCAACCAGACAGCTCTGGTGGTTTTTGGTGTTTTCGCTTCTTTTCTCGTTCTTCGCATCATTTTTCTCAATCTCCTTGCGCCGGACGCGGACAGCCACCGCCTCTTGAACATGTCCGGCCAGGAGGCCGGTAGTCTCTACAAGGCGCTTCTTATCGGAAGTGCGGTATCGCTCTTTACCATTGGCTTCTGCCTGTGGATGGAACGGCTCGGGCTGTCTCAGGACGCGCACAAGATCGCGCTCATTGGTGCTTCGGCCCTGTCCATGATCATTCTGATCGGAATTTCGATCGCTTACAGGAAGGTGATTGCGCGTCTGATACGGGGCGAGGCAGGGGCTGGAGCGCCGATCTGGCGCAAGGTTCTGGCAAATGTCTGGCACTTTGTTGCGGTCTTCTACTTTGTTGTCGCCTGGGGCATTTCCGCTGTCCGCATCCTTCTGGATCTGCCCGATGCGACCGGGCTTGTCGGCGCGCCGCTGCAGGTCATGTTGCTGGCATCGGTGGCCTACGGCATCCTTGTGCTGATTATCGACAAGGTTCTGCTTCCAAGACTGGATACGGCGGACGTTCAGGCGAAAATTGCCGAGGACATCAAGCGGACAGACGAAAGCGAGGGTCTGCAGGACGACCCGGAAAGCGCAATGGCCCAGGCACGTGCGGAAGCAGCCGAACGGGAAGCACAGCGTTCGCCTTTTCGGGATTTGTTCGATCGCGGGGCCGTGATCCTCGTCCTGTTTGCTTCCTTCGATCTTCTGGCGTCATGGTGGGGTGTGCCGCTTGCCGGCAGCAGTTCTTTGATCGGCTCTTTCGTTGAGGTTCTGCTCGTCACATTCCTTGGCTACATGTCCTATGAGGCGGTGAAGATCGTTATCGACCGGCAGATCGCCAAGGAAGCGCCGGCGGAGGAGGATGAGGAAGTCGAGGTCGGTGGTGCCGGTGAAAGCCGTATTGCGACGCTTCTTCCGATATTCCGGAATTTCCTCCTGATCACGATTGTCGTCATTGCCGCCATGGTCGTTCTGTCCGAGCTTGGCGTGAACATTGCGCCGCTCTTTGCAGGTGCCGGGGTGGTTGGCCTCGCGATCGGCTTTGGTGCGCAGACCCTTATCCGTGATATCTTTTCAGGCGCGTTCTACCTGGTCGATGATGCCTTCCGCAAAGGCGAGTACATCGACATTGGCAGCGCCAAGGGGGTGGTTGAGAAGATTTCGATCCGTTCGATGCAGCTGCGGCATCACCGCGGCGCTCTGACAACCATTCCGTTCGGGGAAATCCAGCAGGTCGAAAACTTCTCGCGTGACTGGGCCGTGATGAAACTTGCCTTCCGTGTCACCTATGACACGGACGTGGAAAAGATGCGCAAGCTGATCAAGAACTTCGGCAAGGAGCTCCTGCAGGATGAATATTACGGGCCGATGTTCCTGGCCCCGCTGAAGTCGCAGGGCATCATGTCGATGGAAGATTCAGCCATGATCGCGCGTGTGAAGTTCACGACCAAGCCTGGAAAGCAATTCGAACTCCGCAAGATCGTTTATGCGGGCTTGCGGGATCTGTTCGAGCAAAATGGCATCAAGTTTGCCCACCGTCAGGTTACCGTGCGGGTTGCCGGCGAAAATGGCGAAGGTCAAGTGTCGCCCGAGTCGGCAAGAGCGGCTGTACAGGCCGCCATCCAGGCTGCCGCAGCAGGGGGTGGTGCAGCAGGTATTTTTGATCCTGACGAAGCGGGTAGCGAGGGAGCGACCGATCAACTCTGAAACCCTGCCCGGTCGTTGCCTGCCACGGGTTGGCGATGCTGATGCCGCGCCGCGTTCAAATTCATGGACCTTGAAGTCGAAACCCTGTATCGGTCCCGCAACCAGGAACAAACGGGACCGGAATGCTGATCGGATTTCAGGCTGGCGCCATTAACGAGCGCGGGATGAGCGTCGCGCTCCACGACTATGCGCTCGGCGTGCAAACCGTTCTCGGCCACGAGGCTGTGGTCTACTATGCCGAGACAGGCAGTGATGCTTCGGTTGTCGAAAAGTTTCAAAAATCTCTTCGCCTGGTGCCAGTTTCGCTGGGGCAGGATGCGCGTCGCCTGAGTGAGCGCGACAATCTGGATTTTTGCTATTTTATCCGGGACGGGCGAAAGCGGCCGCTTGAAATCAGCGCAGAGCGCACCGGAGTGCACGCGGTTTTCCGGCACTTTGAACCGCATGGTGATGTATATGCCTACGTTTCAGATTGGTTGTCTGACTGGATGACGGGAGGGCGTGCCCCGGCCGTGCCTCACATCGTTGATCTTCCGGACGCCGGCAGCAGTCTTCGCCCGGATCTGGGCATACCGGATGACGCCTTTGTTGTTGGCCGGTACGGTGGGTTCGACCAGTTCAATCTGCCATTTGCGCACAAGGCTGTTGAAACCGCGTTGGAAAGACGGTCAAACCTCTATTTTCTCTTCGTAAATACGGAAAAATTCATCGACCACTCGCGCGCACTGTTTCTGCCGCCCATTGTGGGAACTGCTGAAAAAGCTCGCTTCCTGGCCACCTGTGATGCGGGAATTAATGCCAAGAAGATCGGTGAAAGTTTCGGTCTCGCAATCGCCGAATTCCTGTTTTTCGGCAAACCGGTTTTCAGCTGGGCTGGAGGCATGGATCAAAACCATGTTGTGATGAGCCCGAAACAGGCGTGGCTCTACCGCACCCGCAAAGATCTTGAGAGCCTGCTGACCGAATACGAACCCGACATACGCGACATGGATCTTGCCCGATCGTCGGTCGAACCCTACAGACCGCAATCTGTCATGCGCCGGTTTGAAAGCGCCTTCCTGTCGGGAGACTACACGGCGCAGAGCTTGCACCTTCCTGCCGGTTTCAAGGCGAGGCGCTTCCTGGAGGAAAAGGCGATGAGAGCGAAATTCCGGCTCTGGAAAAGCCTTTAAAGGACAGCCCGGCGATAGAGACGAAAATGCTTTACGACTGTTTTGTTTTTCATAACGAATTCGATTTGCTCGAGATCCGTCTGCGGGAAATGGGCGATCATGTCGACCGTTTCGTTCTGGTGGAAGCGGACCAGACACAGCGAGGTGCACCCAAGCCCTTTTACTTCGACGAAAACCGCGAACGGTTCGCTCCTTGGGCCGACAAGATTATCGATTTGCAGATCAGGTTTCCAGAGGAGTTGCCTCCCGCACTCGGCGTCTACAAAAACCGGCGCAAGAAGGACTGGGAACGAGAGAATTATCAGCGCAATTGCATCTCGCAAGGGCTTGAGAAGTGTGATCCGGATGACCTGGTCATGTTGTCCGATGTCGATGAAGTTGTGCGCGGCCATGTGCTTGAGCGCGTGCTCGAAAAGCGTCTTTACAAGGGGCGGCTCCTTGTTTTTGAACAAAGCCTTCACAAGCATCATCTCAACCGGATCGTCCCTGACAAGACCTGGCTGCTTGGAAGCCGGATGCTGCAACACCGATATCTGACAACGCCGCAACAGCTTCGGCGCACGAAGGCGCGGATGACGAAGAAATCCTACGTGCCCGATATTGCCGCCCAACCGTTTCTCAGGGTCCGCAACAACAGTCTGTCGGGTATCAGCCGACCAGTGAAGATATTGCCGCACGCGGGGTGGCATTTTTCATCGATGGGCGGACTGGAAGCGTTCAAGACCAAACTGGACTCGGTCGTTCACGGTCAAACGGTCGATACGAGCGACATTCAGAAGCTTTATGAAATGGAGCTCCTGGGAACCGAGCTTGTCAGCACAAATACGCTGCCCGAATGTGTTCAGGCGGGCAACTTTGATCACATGCTCGCCAGACCGGGCTCTTGAACGGGCATTGCCCGGCAAAGCAAACGTGGCTTAAGTCAGGGTTCTCACACCCGCCGGCGTATCTATCTTTGCCTCGTAACGCACCTGCGCGCCCTTGGCGATTGATGGCTGCCGGCCGATTTGAAGATCCCGGTAGAGCGACCCTATAGCCTCCGGCTCGGGGTGCTCCAGCGAGAACGCGCGAAGCCGGGCGCCCAAGTCCGGAATATCGGCCATGGCTGTCGGATTGCCCCAATGATCGATCAGCGACGGTGCGGCCCCATCCAGAGGCAGCGAACCATCTTGCGGAATGGAGAACGAAAACCCTGGTGTGTCGACGGGAAGGGCGGTTTCTTCGCCGAAAATACTCCGGTGTGCAGGTGGCAAGTTCCTGAAGGAACTTATGTTTGCGACCCATCCCCGCAAGCGCCTGCCGCTTTCCCAGTCTTTTCTGACCGATCTTTGATCGTCCAGGCCAAACCAACGGGCACGGCCGGGTGCCGTTCCTTTGGGGTCCAATGCGACGATCTCGAGATAGATGCGGTCTCCGAGCTGGAGCCGGTGATTGTGCGTGCCCATGTAAAGGTGACGCGTTCCAAAAGGGACCTCGATGTCCAGGCAATTGCGGACATGCTCGGCACCCTCTTCAAGTGTTGGCGCAATGATAGTGATGTGGTCGAGGTGAAGCATGCGCAGGAGATCCAGTTTTCATAGAGCAATTCGGGAAAAGCCTGGAAAGGCGCGATTTACGAATGCGGTTGCCGTTGGCTTTAACTGGGTGTCCTGACGGTCTCATTGTCAAAGGAGATATTCTAGGCCTCGCAAAGCGCCGCTTCAGACGGTCAAACTGACCGGAACGAGGCGACAAGCTCAGAGAAATCGGCGAGGACCTTTGTAAGCCCTTTGCTTTCGCACTGCGGGCACCAGAGCCCTTTTTTGCCTTTTAGAAACAGTTCTTTTCGGCGCTTGCGACACTTTTTGCACGGCATGCCGTCAATTGAGTAGTCCGGCAAATCCATCAGTTGGTCGAAAAACCAGGGATAGGCCGCAGCGACCTTTGCAAGCTCGGCAGGCTGAAAATTCGGGCCATGAAGATAGAGCCGCTCCAGGTTCGGCAATCGTGTAACGGGTGTCAGATCGAGTTTCGCGCCATCAATGGCCGTCAGCGTCAACTCGGCAATCGGGAGGCCATCGAGAAAGTCGAGGCTGGCAATTTTCTGGAGCGAGGGCGGGCCACCAATAATCGACAGGCTCCGCAGTTTCGGAAGCAATTTCAAGGCTGCCGCGTCCTCCAAAAGGCCTATTTCTCTCACTTCAAGCGTTTCCAGGTCGGATGCCGTCTCGATGCCTTTGAGACTTTTGAGCTTTGACGAATGCCAGATCCTGAGTTCCGTCAGCGTTGCTGGCAAGGGGACGGCTTCGAGATCCGGTGCGGATAGCCACCGCAAGCTCAAGGTCGCCAAGGGCAGGCCGTCAAGACCATTCAGACGTTTCATGTCGGCCTTGCGAATTGTTTCGATTGCGAGAGAAGACCCGACAGGCATTCTTGCGGCCAGATCGGAAATGTCGAGACGCGCCGCTTCGAAAGTTCTCTCCACCCCAGGATATCCCACTCCGCTTGCGTTCGGACGACAGCCGCCCGGACGTCACCGACAGTGCGCGGAAGGTGTTAAGGTTTGCTTTCACTCTTTTTACGATTATCCGGTTCATGCGGCTGCACTGCCGGATCTGTGTTCCCGGTCCAACGTGCGGCTTGGAATGGTATGATCTCCGCAGATTGCAAACGGTGCCGAAGGGCCGGCCGATAGGTATAGCTCTTAAGCTGCTCGCGCGTAATGCCAAGGTCCTGAAGGACGCTGTCCGGTTCGTGCTCAATGAGATTTGCGCGTTCTTTTTCAAACTGTCTTCGGTTCTTCCATTTCTGCGTTAGTGACCTAAAATGGCGAATGCCAGACTTTATGTGAGAAAAGAGAACGAATCGAATGGAGCGATCTGTTTGAGGTGTCGCCGCGACAATTGTGTTGCGAAAGCAGAGTTTTCCCGGGTCATTGCGTGTGTTTTCTCTAAATATGAGCGATTCCGGCATGATTTGGGCCAATTCGACGTCGTTCCAGTTACCTAGATTATGACTCTCGCAACGCAAAAAATTTATGGAGAAGATTTCTCTTCAATGTGAAAAACGTTCACAAGACTTGAAGTGGTAACTTGCTTATAGAAATGGCTGTTTTCCGATTTGGAGACGCGATGAGAAAATTGCCCCCAATGAATGCCTTGCCGGCATTCGAAGCGACTGCACGTCTGGGATCGATGAGCGCTGCGGCTGAGGAGTTGGGCCGAACGCATGGAGCAGTCAGCAAGCAGATCGCTCATCTTTCCGATTTGGCCGGAACGCCTCTTTTTGAGCGCGATGGCGCTGGCGTACGATTGACGGAGCAGGGAGCATTGCTCAGCGCCGCCGTTCATTCCGCGTTGAACGGGGTTGAAAAGGCATGGCAAGACCTGACCAGTCGCTCAGAAAATCCTGTGCTTGATATCGGCATCAGTTCCACGTTCGCCATGCGCTGGCTCATGCCGCGCCTGTCGAGGTTCTATCAGCGCCATCCGGATGCGCAGGTGAATTTCCGCATGACGGGCAAAGCCAGGATCGCAGACAGCGACGTCGACCTCATTCTTACCTGGGATCGCTTGCGCTGGGATTTCGGCGATCGGAAAGACATTGAGAGACTTGGTGATGTTTCCTTCGGCATTGTTCACGCCCCTGGGCTTGATGTGAAGAAGCAAGGCAAAGCGCTGATTGCGAAGACGCGCTGCGTTCAGGAGTTGCCGGGTGATGTTTGGGGCGACTTCAAACGGCGAACCGGGATCGAAGCCGTGTCGGAAAACACTATTGCCTATGCGCACACGTTTCTTGTGATTGAGGGCGCCCTTGCCGGGTTCGGACTTGCGCTTGTGGAACGGCGCTTGATCGAAGAAGAACTGCAAGACGGGCGGCTGATTGCACCATTTGGTTTTCATACAATTGAAAAAGGCTTCGGCGCCATCGTTACCGGCCGGCATCGACAGCAGAGGCTTGCGGACAGTTTTCTTGATTGGTTGCGAGAGGAAGGCTGACCAGACCGGTCCCGCGCAGCATTGCAATCCATGCTCCCGGAGCGCCAGCAACCAAACGTGATGTGGCGGCTGTTTGCGCTCTCTGCACCGACAGCCGCCACAACGAATGCAATAGGACCCCACCTGAGACAATTTCAGTCTATGAAATTGATCTTTCTTCAAATGAAAGCGGTCGACAAAGTGTTGCCTCCACGCCTCCCGGTCTGATTACTGCGTGGTTACCGGGGCAGGCGCCTGGGTGCTTTCAGCAGAACCAATCGCGGGCGCGGTGGTATTGGGAGCTGAGCTCTGAGGCGTTACATTTTGATTGGGATCAGCGGCTCCATCGGTCTGATTGGGATTTTCTCCATTGCAGGCAGCCAGCCCCAGCAGGCCGAAAACAACACCAATCACGTACACGATCTTCATTTGGAATCTCCTTCCTAATGACTGCGCTTGCAAGTATTTGTTCTTGCGGGAGCGCTCTTCTAGAGTTCCAGCCCGTATTTTTATTTATTATGTTTGGAAATCTAGAAATCAAATTCGTCAGTAAGTTGATATTTTGAAGTTTAAATTGTGAAATTAATAAACAAATTTTACGAAATATTTCATTGATGTGTTTATTTTTTTACGACATTGGGATTATTTTAGGCTGAATTATTACTGATTATTTGTGTAACAGACGTTATTTAAAGTGTGGGGTTAGCTATTTCTTTCGAGGCACCGATCACGATTTGCAAACTGGCAATCACCCTAGACACTTCAACAAAAGCGCTTCTATCTTTCGAGTATGAACGAACAGAACGCACGGATTTCGGACTGCCGTATACGTCCGGTGATGGCGCCGCTCGAGATGCCTCACAAAACAGCGTCAGGCACACTCGAAGCCGCGCCGCTGGTGTTGATCGATCTCATCGCTGATGATGGTGTCGTGGGGTCCACCTATATCTTTGCCTATACGCCCATGGCGCTTGAGCCTCTCGCAGCGCTGTCAAAAAACATCGCAACCAGTCTTGTGGGCGAAACGGCCGAACCTGTGGCTGTCTCAGCACTGCTGGATGCCCGGTTCCGTCTTCTGGGCAATCAGGGTCTTGTCGCCATGGCGATCAGCGGGATCGATATGGCCTTGTGGGATGCTGCGGCAAAACGTGAAGAAAAGCCGTTGTGTCTGCTCCTGGGCGGAAAGGCGGGGCCTGTGCGTGTCTACGACAGTCTGGGGCAAATGGGTCCGGACGAAACGGCGCGGGTGGTCGAGGCTTCGCTGAAGCGCGGATTTCAGGCCTTCAAAATCAAGGCAGGGCATCCCGATCCGAAAACAGACGTCGCTGTCGTCCGGTCCATTCGCAATGTTGCGGGAAAAGACGTCTGGGTCGCGGCGGATTTCAACCAGGCCTTTGACGTGGAAGAAGCCGTTCGCCGCATGAATATGCTGGACGAAGAGGGGCTCGCGTGGATCGAAGAGCCTGTTCATGCATCAGATTATCAGGGACACGCCGCAGTCCGCGCTGCAATCCAAACACCGGTCCAGACGGGGGAGAACTGGTGGGGTGTCCCGGATATGAAAAAAGCCGTGGCTGCGAATGCTTCTGACCTCGCGATGCCGGATGTCATGAAAATCGGTGGTGTTACCGGGTGGCGCGCTGCAGCCAGTTTGGCCGACGAAGCCTCTTTGCCGATTGCCAGCCACCTCTTTGTAGAGATTTCCGCACATTTGCTAAACGCAACCCCGACAGCGATGATCCTGGAATGGTTCGATATTGCAGGAACAATCACCACCTCAACGCCTGAAATCTCCGACGGCCATGCGATGCCTTCGCAGGTCCCGGGTGCCGGAATACTCTGGGACGAAGGCGCTATCGAAAAGATCCTTGCGTAGCAGGTCGCAAAGGGCAGGGACACTCAGGCCGGCTTTTCCCCCGGATTGCAGGGGTGCTTAGGGGGACGCAAACGTCTTTCGCAGACGTCCCGCCGCTTCTCGTCGTTTGTGTTCCGGTTTTTCAGGAAAGCGTGTTTTGCAGCTGAGGCGGTCTGCGCCTGACCACGTTCACGTAATAACTCAGTGCCGACAGACTGTCATAGAACAGCGTGGCCAATTCGGTTTTCCACGCGTCAGGTAGCCGGACGTCCGTCGTATCAGCGGCCGGGTCGTCCGGAAAACGGAACCCCAGCTTGTCTTCGACGATCTGAAAGTAGCTTTCCAGCTTCAGGAATTCCGTGGTGGGCAGATTGCTCGCAATTGAGCTGCGGATGCGCGAAAACCTGTCGGACAGTTCGGAAAGGTCCGAATTCTCGGGTTGTGGGTCGAGCGGCAAGTCGCTCACCTCGGTGCGCAGCGAACGCAGGTCCGCGATTGCGGTGGCGAGGCCTTCAGGAATCACGTCTTCGGTACTGTCCAGGTTGGCCGCACCGATCTCCAGATAGTCGGACAAATTGTCCGTCTTGACCAGTGGTTGTCCGAGGTCCGGAGCACGCAGGTAGTCTTCCAACAAGAGGGGCAAGGCGGGAAAGGATGGGTCGTACCCACGCAGGGCATCGCGCGCATCGGGCGAGTCGGACAGGTATTTGTCGAGCGCGAGGCGGAACATGTCACGGCTGCCGCGAAGGGCGTCGTAGACAAATTGCCAATCCGGGTTTGCTGCAAGCGTCTGCAGGGTCAAAAACACGCTGTTGTCGAATGGTTTGCCGGGATCACGCGTTTTCGAGGCCATGATGAAATTGTTGATGTAGCGCTTTACGTCCCTCGGGTTCACCCCGCCACCTTCAGAGACCAGAAACTGAAGGTGAGGGAGGATTTCGTCGAGAAGGACCTGGTTCTGTGCCGGAGGAAGCTTGGCTTCCGTTGTCATGGACAGGACGAGATCTTCGACATTGTCGCGGCTGACCGGGCGCAACTCGAACGGTACCTGGAAAATCTTTTTGATATAGTCCGCACCCTCAATCGGACGTGTGAGCGCTGCTTCCGTGTCACCTTCCTTGGAGGCGGTCTTGTAGATGCTGTCTATGCTCCAGACGATGACGTCCTTGTCGAGCCCGACGACGAACACGAAACCGTCCAGGTCGAAGAAGAGCTTCATGGATTCCAGAACCGACAGAGCACCTTTGGGAAGGCACCTGTCAAGATCGTCGATGAAGACGACGATACGACGGTCCTTGTTGTCCTTTGAGAAGGTTTCGAATGCCTGACTGAGGGCCTGGAAACTCACAAAGTAGGAGGATTTGGAGATCTTTGCCTTTTCTTCTTCCTTCTTGATGTTCTTGGCCGTCGCCAGCACCTTGTTAGCGTCGACAGAGACAGACAGAGCGTCGCCGAGACCTGCTTTGAAGGAAAGCCCGGCCGTGATCGAGTACGCCACCTGACCGATCGTGTTGATCAGGGCTTCTATCTTGCTGTCATTGCTTCCCTGCTCTTCAAACCATGCCTCGAGCGCAGACTGAATAGAATCGAGCAACGGGATAATGAGGTGGTCTTCTTTTTCGTAGCGCCACGCGCTGAATTCCACCTGCACGATGTTGTTGTTGTTTTTCAGGTTCCGCTGAATGCCTTCCATCAGCGTGGTTTTGCCGGAGCCCCATCCGCCGAAAATGCCGATTGCGAACCGGGGCGGACTGTTGAGCACGATATCCGTGAATGCCTGTGCGTATCGGTCAAAGCCGAGTTCAGGTGTTTTGGCCGGTTGATCGAGAATGATTTGCCAGTCGCTGAGATTCATTGAAACGTCCCCAATAGAAATCGACGGTTCAGGCGACGAGTTGCTTGGCGGTTACCGGTTCTAAAAAAACGCTTCAAGCCTGCCTTGGCGGTCGAGAACAATAAATAACGTTGCGTAAATTAGGGGAGTGTCGTTGCATATCGGCCGTGTGTCAAATGTAAGACTGATACCTGAGGTCGCGTCTTTACCGCTTGGGCACCGTATTTTCACAAATCCATGTCGCAAATGTTTCTGTTGCTTGCATCTTGAATAACATTGATATAAAGATATCTTTATATCGACATTGATGTCCTGCAGGCCGAAGCGACGCTGAATGACCGACGACCCGACCCTTTCCGTAGAAGACACACTTGCCGCCCTTCGTGCCGTCGGCGAGGCGACACGTCTCAGGCTCATCGCCTTGCTGGCCGAAAGCGAGCTCACCGTGAAAGACGCAACCGCGATCCTCGGTCAAAGCCAACCGCGCATTTCCCGTCATTTAAAGCTTCTCGCCGAAGCCGATCTCATCCGCAGGTTTCCGGAGGGATCCTGGGTTTATTACCGTCTCGCCGAAGGTCCTGAAGGGCAGCTTGCCAGGGGGCTTGTTGAACGCATTTCAAAGGAAGATCCGGTTCTGGCGGCGGATCAGGAACGGTTTCGCGCGATCCGGAAAGCCAAGGCGGAAGAGGCAGCCGCCTACTTTGCTGCGCGCGCTCTTACATGGGACCGGGAACGGTCGCTCCACGTGGCAGAAGAGGATGTGGAAAGGGCAATGCGCTCAGCGCTTGGAGACAAGCCCTTCCAGTCTTTCCTGGATCTGGGAACGGGAACCGGTCGCCTGCTGGAGGTCTTTTCCGGCCAGTACACTTCCGCGCTTGGTGTTGATGCCTCCCACGACATGCTGGCTGTTGCGCGCGCGAACCTTGCCCGGGCCAACCTGACCAGCGCGCAAGTCCGTCACGGCGATGTCTACGCGCTGAACGTTCCGCCGAGATCGTTTGATGTCGTTGCCATCCACCAGGTTCTGCACTTCCTCGATGATCCTTCACGCGCGCTCGCCGAGGCGACACGCGCCCTGCGTCCGGGTGGACGCCTGATGATTGTCGATTTTGCGCCTCATGAGCTGGAGTTCCTGCGCGAAAGCCACGCTCATCGCCGGCTGGGCTTCGCGCACGACCAAATGGAGCGCTGGCTGGACGCGCTTGAACTTGATCTGGAGCAGGTTACAGACCTTGTTCCGGGAGACGACACCGAAAACAACCTAACCGTTACACTTTGGCTTGCCCGTGATCGCCGCATCGTCACCGATTGGCCCGCGCGCGACACGTCCCGAGAGGTCGCCTGACATGACTGAATTTTCTTCCCGCCGCTCCCACCAGGCTGCTCCTTCGCCAATTACGGCGTCATTCGAGTTCTTTCCGCCGAAATCGGACAAGATGGCAGAGACGCTCTGGACCACAGTCAAACGTCTGGAAGCGCTCGGTCCGTCCTTCGTGTCTGTAACTTACGGTGCAGGCGGATCAACACGGGAGCGGACCCACAAGACCGTCGAGCGGATTTTGAACGAAACCGATTTGTTGCCCGCTGCGCACCTGACCTGCGTGGGCGCTTCGCAAAGTGAGGTCGACGAGATTGTCAGAGACTACTGGAACCTGGGTGTTCGTCACCTGGTTGCATTGCGCGGCGACCCGCTTGAGGGGATCGGTTCCCGGTATACGCCGCATAACAACGGATACCCGTACGCCTCCGACCTCGTTGCCGGGATCAAGAAGATCGCCGATTTCGACATCTCGGTTTCCGGCTATCCCGAGAAGCACCCGGAGAGTGGCAGCTGGCAGAGTGAGATCGATAATCTGAAGCGCAAGGTCGATGCCGGTGCCGACCGGATCATCACCCAATACTTCTTCGACAACGACATTTTCGACGAATATCTGGACCGGATCGCCGCCGCCGGCATCAATATCCCCGTCGTGCCGGGCATTCTGCCGATCCACAATTTTGAACAGACGATGGTGTTTTCCGCCAAATGCGGAACCAGCATCCCGCAATGGCTCGCGCGCCGGTTTGCAGGCCTCCACAATGATCCGGAAACCCGGAAACTCGTCGGCGTGTCGATTGCCTGCGAGCAGGTCATGGACCTTGTCGATCGCGGCATCAACGACTTTCATTTCTACACCATGAACCGTGCGGATCTGACCTATGCCATCTGCCACATGCTCGGCATGGGTCAGCAGGCACCGGAAAACCTCGCAGCCTGACGCAAAATGCTTCTGCCCAAGTCCCTTTGTTTGTTGGCAAGGGACGTGGGAACGGGGCTTTGCGAAAGGCGAGCAGGATGAGACCGGATCGAAGTTGGGCGCGCCGCGCCAGCAACGCACCCGATCGCCGACAAAATGACTTCTCAGGCACTTTCGTGACGTGCCTCAAATGTACTCAGGATCCTCTGGAAGGAAGTACCCGTGATCAAGTCCGACGCCTTCGAGCGCCTTCGTGACCTCGCCAAGTCCCGTATCCTCATTCTTGACGGAGCCATGGGCACCGAGATCCAGGACCTGAAGCTGGATGAAGCCGGTTACCGCGGCGATCGCTTTGCCGACTGGCCGAGCGATGTGAAGGGAAACAATGACCTCCTGAGCCTTACCCAGCCGGACGCAATCAGAAAGATCCATGTCGACTACCTGAATGCAGGGGCCGATATCCTTGAGACAAATACATTTTCATCCACCACCATTGCGCAGGCCGACTATGGCATGGAAGAGCTCGCTTATGAGCTCAACTACGAGAGCGCGAAGCTCGCGCGGGAAGCCTGTGACCAGGTCACCGCGCAAGATCCGTCCCGGCCTCGTTTTGTTGCAGGCGCGCTCGGTCCGACAAACCGGACCGCATCGATTTCGCCTGACGTCAACAATCCCGGATATCGTGCCGTTTCGTTCGATGATCTGCGCATTGCCTATGCAGAAGCCGTACGCGGTCTGATCGCCGGAGGCGCAGACATTCTCCTGGTCGAGACGATTTTCGATACGCTCAACGCCAAGGCGGCTCTGTTTGCCATTGACGAGGTCTTTGAGGAAACAGGCAAGATCCGGCCCGTGATGATTTCCGGGACGATCACGGATCTGTCCGGACGCACGCTCTCCGGCCAGACACCCGAAGCGTTCTGGAACTCGGTTCGCCATGCGGACCCGCTTACTGTCGGATTGAACTGCGCTCTTGGGGCAAAGGAAATGCGTGCTCATGTGGATGAGCTCAGCCGCGTGGCGGACACGCTGGTATGCGCTTATCCGAACGCGGGGTTGCCAAACGAGTTCGGCGAATATGACGAGAGCCCCGAACACATGGCCGGGCTGATCGAGGAATTTGCCTCCGCCGGTCTTGTAAATGTCGTTGGCGGCTGTTGCGGCACGACACCGGCGCATATCCGGGCGATCGCGGATGCGGTGGCCGACAAGGCGCCGCGCGCTATCCCGGAGGTCGACCGTCATATGCGGCTGTCAGGCCTTGAGCCGTTCGTGCTGACCAAGGAGACCAATTTCGTCAACATCGGTGAGCGTACGAACGTGACCGGTTCAGCCCGCTTTCGCCGCCTGATCAAGGAAGACGACTACGCGACCGCGCTTGATGTCGCCCGTCAGCAGGTCGAAAACGGCGCCCAGATCATTGATGTGAACATGGACGAAGGCCTGCTTGATTCCGAAGAGGCCATGGTGACGTTCCTCAATCTGGTTGCTGCAGAACCGGACATTGCCCGTGTTCCGGTCATGATCGACAGTTCCAAGTGGACAGTGATCGAGGCTGGTCTCAAGTGCATTCAGGGCAAGGGTGTCGTCAACTCAATCTCTCTCAAGGAAGGTGAAGAGGCCTTTGTCGAACAGGCAAAACTGATCCGCCGTTACGGTGCGGCGGTCGTGGTGATGGCTTTTGACGAAACGGGCCAGGCCGACACGCTTGCTCGCAAGACCGAGATATGCGCGCGGTCCTATAAGGTTTTGACTGAAACAGTCGGGTTCCCGCCTGAGGATATCATCTTCGATCCGAACATCTTCGCGGTTGCGACCGGCATCGAGGAGCACAACAATTACGGTGTCGACTTCATCGAGGCGACGGGCTGGATCCGTGAAAACCTGCCGCATGCGCATGTCTCGGGCGGCGTTTCGAACCTGTCCTTCTCCTTCCGCGGCAACGAGGCCGTGCGCGAGGCGATGCACTCCGTGTTCCTCTATCATGCCATCCAGCAGGGCATGGACATGGCGATCGTCAATGCCGGTCAGCTCGCGGTCTATAACGATCTCGATGCGGATCTGCGCGACCACTGTGAAGATGTCGTTCTGAACCGGCGCGATGACGCGACCGACCGGATGCTGGAAGCAGCGGAGCGCTGGAAAGGCGAGGGCGGCAAGAAGAAAGAGGCTGATCTCACCTGGCGCACTTGGGGCGTTGCCAAGCGACTGGAACATGCCCTTGTTCACGGGATCGACGATTTTGTCGTGGAGGACACGGAGGAAGCCCGCCAGGCGTTCGACAGGCCGCTTCATGTGATTGAAGGGCCTTTGATGGACGGCATGAACGTGGTCGGCGACCTCTTCGGCTCCGGACAGATGTTCCTGCCGCAAGTGGTGAAATCCGCGCGCGTGATGAAAAAGGCCGTCGCCTATCTGATGCCTTTCATGGAGAAGGAAAAGGAAGAACAGGGTCTGACGGGCCAGTCTTCGGCCGGTAAAATCCTGATGGCGACGGTGAAGGGCGATGTCCACGACATCGGCAAGAACATCGTCGGTGTCGTTCTCCAGTGCAACAATTTCGAAGTCATCGACCTAGGTGTCATGGTTCCTGCGGCGAAGATTCTGGAAACCGCGAAAACGGAAAAGGTCGACATGATCGGCCTCAGCGGGCTGATCACGCCGTCTCTGGACGAGATGTGCCATGTGGCTGCCGAGCTTGAGCGCGAGAATATGGATCTTCCGCTTCTGATCGGCGGTGCGACGACGTCCAAGATCCATACGGCAGTCAAGATCCACCCGAATTACGAGCGCGGACAGGCAATCTATGTAACGGATGCCGGTCGCGCGGTGGGTGTTGCAACGAAGTTGATGAGTGAAGGCGGGCGCGCGCCTTATTTCGCAGATGTGCGGGCCGAGTATGCCGACGTTGCCGAAAAGCATGCGGCAAGCCGTGGCGATCAGCAGCGCACCTCGATCGCAAAGGCTCGCGAGAATGCCTTCAAATGCGACTTTGACGGCAAGCAACCCGTTGGTCCGCTCAAAACGGGGACGACGGTATTCGACGACTTCCCGCTGGAAGATCTGGTTCCGGTGATCGACTGGACACCGTTCTTTGCCACCTGGGAAATCAAGGGACGGTATCCGGCCGTTCTGACGGACAACAGGTACGGGCCGGCGGCAAAAGCGCTTTATGACGATGCGCGCCGCATGCTGGACGAGATCGTGGAGAAAAAACTTCTGACGGCACGTGGTGTTGCCAGTATCTGGCCGGCCAATGCAGTTGGCGACGATATCCGCCTCTTCACCGACGAAAGCCGCACTGACGAGCTGGCAACGTTCCACACGCTTCGCCAGCAGATGTCCCGATCAGCCGGCGGGCGTGCAAATGTTGCGATGAGCGACTTTGTTGCGCCTCTTGAGAGTGGGGTCCAGGACTGGGTCGGCGGATTTGCGGTCACATCAGGACATGGTGAAGATGAGCTTGCAGCCCGATATGCAAGGGAAGGGGACGACTACAACAAGATCCTTTCCCAAGCACTTGCGGATCGGCTCGCCGAGGCGTTTGCGGAAAAGCTGCATGAAATCGTTCGGAAGGACATCTGGGGTTATGCGGCTGATGAGACCCTTTCCACCGAGGACATCATCGGCGAACGCTATCAGGGCATCCGTCCTGCACCAGGTTATCCGGCGCAACCGGACCACACCGAAAAGGATACGCTTTTCCGTTTGCTTGATGCTGAACGTCACACGGGCATCCAGCTGACCGAAAGCAAGGCGATGCTGCCGGGATCTTCCGTTTCAGGTCTTTATTTCGCGCATCCGGACAGCCACTACTTCGGCGTTGGCAAGATCGAGAAGGATCAGATTGAAGACTATGCGGCGCGAAAGGGCTGGGATGTTGCCCTGGCCGAGCGCTGGCTGGCACCGATTCTCAACTACGATCCGGCTCGACTGGTGGCTGCTGAATAGCCGAAATCTCCTGAAATTTACCAAGTGTTTACCAACCTCCTGTGGAATCTCCACAGGGGGACACCCCATTTTTGTGAATAAACTGAGTGACCTAGGTGTTTCCTCGCAAATTTCTGCAAAAATGCACCAAGTGCACTCTTGTAAAGTGCACGCAGTGCGCTATTATTTATTTTACAGAAGGGACGCGGCAACGCTTCGACGTCCTGAAGGAGAAAAAAATGACTGTGCACGTAGCCAGAATTTTTCTGGTTAGACAAAGACGGGACTACAACCGGGATCGCCTCGCATGGCTGCCTCAGCGGCTTTACCGCTCCTGGCGGGAGGCAATCCCCCGGAAGCAAGAGCCTGCGTAAGGCTTTTGAAACGGGTCTCTCCCGAAGACCCCAACAAAAACGACAAAATCGGACAATCAGATGCTGAATTGCCCCCAGGCATCTGCCACCCTCCTAAAAAACCCGGCGAAAGCCGGGTTTTTTGTGTTTTGGACTAAGCTGTCAGTCGCGGCTGATGAGGAGCCGCGCGCCTGCAGCCGCAAAAAAACAGCCAAACAAGGTCTGGATGGTTCGCCTTGCCCTTCTGTAGAGGGCAACCATGGCAGGGCTGGAGAAGGCAAGCGCGTAAAGTGCGTGAATAAGCAACGATAAAGCGAATGTACCCGCAACAATGATGCCGCCGACCCAAAACGGTGCCCCCTTTTGCATGCCGATCGAAACGATGGCGATCCAGGCGAGAGCGGCTTTGGGATTGGTCATCTGAATGATGAAGCCTTGCGCGGCGTAACCGAGTTGTGAGCGATGGCTGCCCTCAATCTGCTTGATGTTGAAATCCTGGTTGGAGCGCGCGGCTCGAAAAGCTTTGTACGCGAGCCAAAGCAGATAAAGCCCGCCTGCCACCTTGATGACCGTGAGAGCGGCTGAATAGGCAGCCACGATTGCCGAAAGCCCAAGGACAGTCAGCGTCGCCCATGCGAGCGACCCCGCTGCCACCCCGAACGCAAGTGCCAGTCCCGCTGTTCGGCTTATACTCATGGATGCTCCCATGACGGCAAGGACATTCGGCCCCGGACTGATGATTGCCAGAAGAAAAGCCGAGTAAGCGAGCAAAATTCCCGGCAAATACAAAGAGAGTTGATCCATTCCGATCTCCTATGCTTGCGAAGGTCGCAAGCATAAGGTGGTCTGCCGGGTTGATGCTTCGGCTAAGGTCGAACTATGGATGTATTGTTGGCAATGCGATCGGTGCTGCGCAATCGTCACACCACATTGCTTGAGCAGCGAGTGACCAGTGAGTTTGGTTTCGTCAAAGCAGCACAGCAAGCGCCAAATGTCCGGCCAAACCGTAGAGAGACAGCAGGCTGACGCTCATGAACAAGCCGCGTGCACCGCTCATTCCGCTCAGGAAACTGTAGGTGTGGCCAAGCCGTCCGATCGCAAAACCGACCAGCCAGACGCTGGCCGCCAGAGCCGACGGCGATATCAATGCAAAAGGAAAGGCGAGCAAAACGAACAGCGTCGTGTTCTCCGTCGCGTTTCTGTGTGCATTGTGGCGCCTTTCCAGCTCAGCAAATCCGGTATCAGTGACATCGCCTTTCGAAAGACCGCTCGTCATCCATTCTTCGGGCGTTGCACGGATATCATATTTCAGTCTTGTCAATTCGGTGCTCGTCATCAGCCATGTGTGGTTGAGGACCAGCATGAGGCTTGCGACGGCGAGTGCCGCGAGAACGTCTTGCGACGGCAGAGCGATTGCGTTGCCCTCAACATTGAAAACAGTGAGGTTCAGCGCAAGGCTTATCAATATGAGGGCAACGGGGTAGACCTTGATGATGAGGGCGGTCGATTTCTTGTTTTCGTTTGGTTGAGACACGTCTCAAGAAGTCCTGAAAAGTTTGCGAAGCCAACTTAAGCTGTCGTGGCCGGCAAGAGAAAAGTTTGTCGATCCCTATTTAGGGGGTGGGGAATAGCTTTACGAGGCGCTCATTTCCGATTGGCGAGATTTGGACAACGCGGCTGTCTCTTTCGCGCCTCATCCAGCCCTCGTCCTGGAACTTTGCAAGGAATGCAGCCCCCAGCGATCCGGCCAGGTGGCTTCGTCTCTCGCTCCAATCGAGACAAGCGCGGCAAAGGGGGCGGCGCGCAGACTTCAGGCCTTCCAAGTCGATCCCGACGTCGCAGACAAAGGCTTCACCGCACTCCGTAAGGCCGAGACCGCTCTTTTCCTGTGTGACTTTCAGAAAACCGCGCGACTGCATGCTGTCGAAAATCCGTACCGCCATGTCGCCGGCGAGGTGGTCGTAACACACGCGCGCGGCGCGCATGGCCGGATCCCGTGGCCCCGTGCGCACACGTAGGTGACCCTTGTGCGCTGCCAATCCCATGACGGCTTCAAGCACGGCGGCGACTTCCGGCCCCGCCAGCGTGAAGTACCGATGCCGACCCTGCTTGGTTTGAACAAGAAGGCTGCCGTCCACCAGTTTTTTCAGGTGCGAGCTCGCGGTCTGGCCGGTGATCCCGGCTTCAGTCGCAAGTTCGGTTGCCGTGAGCGCCTTGCCGCCCAGAAGCGCACCCAGGATGTTGGCGCGTGCCGGGTCTCCGATCAGCGCGCCAATACGGGCAATGTCCGGGCCTTCTTTCATAGTTCGATCCTTGTCGAAGCATTCATGTTCAAAACCATGTCACAAACAGGCTTAGAGGCCAACTGAAAAGGACCGGAGCATGATCACCTGTTTCATTCGCTATCACATCGACCCGACCAAAAAGGCAGCATTTGAAGAATATGCCCGCAACTGGGGACAGGCGATTCCCCGCTGCGGAGCGGATCTTGTCGGTTATTTTGCACCCCATGAAGGATCCACGACGCTGGCATACGGTGTCTATTCCATTGAAAATCTTGCTGCCTATGAAGCCTATCGCGCCCGGCTTGCCGCCGATCCTCTCGGGCAACAGAACTATGAGTTCGCACAACGCGAAAAATTCATCTTGCGGGAAGACCGCACCTTCCTGAAACTGGCCTCCGCACCGCATGGGGAGAGGAACAAAAGCATATGATCGCCGTTATTTTCGAAGTTATCCCGCATGCGGACAAGAAGCAGAACTATCTCGATATGGCTGCCAAGATGCGCCCGCTCGTGGAGCAGATTGACGGGTTTTTGTCCGTCGAGCGGTTTCAGAGCCTGACAAATCCGGAAAAGCTTCTGTCCATCTCCTTTTTCCGCGATGAGGCCGCGCTCAATGAATGGCGTAGGCTCACGGGACATCGGCAGGCCCAGAAGGTTGGCCGGGAAGACTATTTCAAGGATTACCGTCTCCGGGTTGCCCATGTTCTGCGCGACTACGGTATGGAAGACCGTGACGAAGCGCCGGAAGACAGCCGCGCCTTACATGGCTGACATTTCTTTTCATGGAAAACCGGTCTTTTGAATATCTGCTGCTCGGCGTTCTGGCGCTGCTTTGGGGCTCGTCTTACATGTGGATCGGCCTAGCGTTGGACACCGTTCCCCCTGCGACCCTGATGGCCGCGCGTGTGTCGCTGGCCTCCCTCATTTTATTGCTTGTCATGGCCCTGCGCGGCATTCGCATGCCTCTCGACCGGCACAACTGGCGACTGTTTTTCATTCAGTCGCTTCTCAACGGGACCGGACCCTGGTTGCTTCTGGCCTGGGGGCAGCAATATGCAGGCACGGCGGTCTCCAGCGTTTTGAATTCAACGTCGCCCCTTTGGGTGTTTGCGATCTCGTTTCTCGTGCTCAAGCGCGGCCAGCTTCCAGGCGGACGCCAGCTCGCCGGGGCCTTGCTTGGCTTTGCCGGCGTTGTGCTGATCATCGGCGTCGGCGCGCTTGACAATCTCGGCGAAAACATCCTGCCTCAACTCGCGGTCTTCTTCAGCGCAGCGCTCTACGGTGTCGCGGCGCTGCGCGGTCAGCTCTTTCGCGGCCTTCCGCCCATTGTCCCCGCAACCGGAATGCTTCTGTGCTCGTCTTTCGTGCTCGTGCCGCTGAGCCTTCTGACCGAAGCGCCCTGGACACTCACGCCAGGCCCAACGGGATGGACGGCCGCCATCATGCTTGGCGTGGTCTGCACTGCGCTCGCGTTTCTGATCTACTTTCGTCTGCTGATCACGCTCGGAGCCATGGGGACTGCCAGCCAGGCGTATCTGCGCGCGGGTGTCGGCGTTGTCCTCGGTGTCGTCTTTTTGTCCGAAAGCCTGGACGCGGAAACTTTTGCCGGGATTTGCCTTGCCATTTCAGGTGTTGTTCTGATCAACTGGCCACAGCGCATGAGCACAACGGTGCCATCGAGTGCCAGAAAGTAACCGGCGAGGTGAAACCATGAGCTTTCTGACCGTTTACAAAGCCGGGTCGAGACCGAGCAAACGTGCCAATCCAGACTATTTCACAGGGACAGTCTGGCAGGAGCCGGTCATCGAAGCACCGGTCCCGGCTCGGGTGCGGGCCGCGAAAGTCTCTTTCGAACCGGGCGCGCGCACCCATTGGCACACACATCCGCTCGGCCAGACCCTGCATGTGCTCGACGGGGCAGGGTTCGTCCAGCTCTGGGGCCAGGACAAGCTTGCCATCCTGCCCGGGGACGTGGTCTGGATCCCGCCAGGTGCAAAGCACTGGCACGGTGCCGGTCCGCAGACATCCATGGTTCATCTTGCGATCCACGAGGAGATGGACGGTTCCGTCGCCGACTGGCTTGAGGCGGTGGACGAGGCGACGTATTCAAAGACGTAAAATTCAAAAGCGACAGAGGTCGTTGATTAGTGGTTTAAGTCCTCTTTTCATAAACTGAAACATGCATCTTGCTGTCGGGTCCGAATTTAGACCGGTCCCACGCCGCCCACCTGTCTTTGAGAACGAGGCCGGCCATACGGGCCATCAAGTCCATTTCGGCGGGCCAGATGTATCGCAAACGCAAGGGCACAAGACGCAAACCACTTTCCGTGACTTTGACCCTTTGAAACTCCAGCAGCTGCCCCGCAGGATCATGTCGGCAAGTATCCAACCAGACGCTGTCACGCGCCATGTGGCGAATGCCAACCTGCTGATTGTTCTGAAAAGAGCCGAAATCGGGCACAAAGGCTGAAACCAGAAAAGTTCCGCCTGGCTTCAGATGCTTACTGGTATTTTCGAAACAGTGGATCTGTTCTTCCTGGCTTTGCAGATTGAAGATTGTATTGAACACAAGGAAGGCGAGATCAAAGGAACCGTCGACGGCGACTTTGGCCATGTCTCCGATGATGACCGGAATGTCCTTGCCGCCAGGTTTTTCCCGCATACGGTCCACCATCAGTTGCGATGCTTCGATCCCTGTGATGTCTACGCCAGCTTGCGAAAGGGGAATGGCGACCCGGCCCGTGCCGATTGCCAGTTCCAGGACGCGGCCATTGCCGGCCATCTCCCGGATCAGGGCAACTTCTTCCGCCGTTGTACCTGGATCGTTGCGCTCGTCGTAGTCATGGGCGTTCAGCTCGCCAAATGTTTCCGGGGCAAAGGGGTCCATCTCAAGATCCAGACTACGGTTAGTGTGGAACAAGCTCCACAGGATTGCAGATGAGGCATGCTGATTGTGGTAGCATCAAATTGAAGTTGTTTGTGGGCGAACGCCGCTACAAAAGGCGATTGTCGGATCGGTGTTGCCGAAACACATTTCGGCCGAAATACGGAGTGTTGTTCCCAACTCGCAACTAAGTCGACTGTCCCGCACCAAGTGGCAATCTAACCTCTGCCACCAGCCCGGATTCATCTCCATTCGTCAGCTGAATGGTTCCGCCATGGGCATGGATGATCGACCGCGTGATGGCGAGACCAAGCCCGATGCCGCCCGTTTCCTCGCTGCGGGATTCTTCAAGCCGGACGAAGGGTTCAAAGACATCCTTGAAGCGGTCTTCGGGAATACCCGGACCTTGGTCCGACACCCGAATAACCACTTCGCCATTCGTCGTGGCTGCCGAGATAGAAACGCAGCCGCCGTAGCGGACACCGTTTTCGACCAGGTTGCGCAAGGCACGCTTGAGCGCGACCGGACGGCAGGTGAGCAGGACGTCCTTTTCAAGGGTCACGCTGCAATCATGCCCGAGATCATTCTGGTCTCCAGCAAGGCTTTCCAGCATTGCGCCCAGGTCGGTTTCTTCCGCACCCTCCGAATGCGCTTCGTCCTTTGCAAAACGAAGCGTTGCCTCGGTCATTGCTGCCATTTCCTCCAAGGTTTCGATCATCTTTTCGCGGTTTTCATCATCATCGATGAACTCCGCCCGGATCCTCAAGGAGGTGATCGGGGTGCGCAGGTCGTGGCTGATCGCGGCCAGCATGCGGGTTCGATCCTTCACGAACCGGGTGAGCCTGTCCTGCATGTCGTTGAAGGAAGACGTCAGTGCACGGACTTCTTTCGGTCCGCTCGGATCGAGCGGTTTGCGTTCCTCGCCACGGCCGAGTTTTTCAGCTGAAACGGCCAGTTCCTTCAAAGGACGGGTGACGCGCCGTACCGCGAACCCGATTATGACAACGGTTGCGATCGAGGTAAGAAGAAGCTGTACGATCAGCGACCTGAAAGCACCATCGGGCGGACGGTAGCTGGTCGCCACATTCAGCCAGCGTCCGTCGGTCATCTGGATGGAAAGCGACAGGTCCTCAGGCTTGTTCATGATCTTGCGAAGATTGTAGGGACGTTCTTTCTTTGGAACGGACCGCCAGCTCGGATCAACCGTGTCGCCATTTGCATCTCGGCGAACCTTGGGACCGCGTTTTTCGTCGGCAAGGATATTGAGGTGAACGGTCTGACCGTGATTGAGCCGCTCTGAAATGATCCCCTGCAGGCGCTGCTCGAAGCGCGACGTTCCCGGCGTTCGCGCAAGCGGCGTGTCGCCCAGCCAGAACACGGCGAAGCGGCTGCTGCTGGCCTCAAGGATGCGGCTTTGCAGGGCGGCCGGCGTATCTTCGAGCAATTCGGCAATCGAAACCGCGCGCGCGAGCAGGTTGTCGCGTGCGGCGGCAACAAGGGCAATGCGCCGTTCGTCATGGAAGATCCAGATGCTGAGGGCCTGTGCAGCGAAAATCGCTGCCAGCAGCAGCACGATCAGCTGGGACGCCAGCGAGCGGGGCCACAAAAATCCGAGGCCTCTTTTCGCGAAACCGAGATTCATTCAGCGTGATCTTTCACTTCTGCGGTGAACATGTAACCGCCGCCCCAGACCGTCTTGATCATCTTGGGATCTTTGGGATCAACTTCGATTTTCCGGCGCAGTCGCGAGACCTGATTGTCGATCGACCTGTCAAAGACGCCGGGCGTTCGTCCCGTGGTCAGATCCAAGAGCTGATCGCGGTTCAAAACCATTTTTGGACGTTTTAAAAACGCACACAGCAGCTGAAACTCACCACTAGAAAGTGGAACGGTCACCTCGTCAGGATCCGTCAGTTCGCGGCGTGAGACGTTGAGCTGCCAGCCGTCGAAATGAAGGCGTTCCTGCTCGATCGGGTCGCGCTCCCGCGGAGCGAGCGACGTCCGTCTGAGAACGGCGCGGATTCTTGCCAGAAGTTCGCGCGGGTTGAAGGGCTTGGTCACATAGTCGTCTGCCCCGATCTCAAGCCCGATGACCCTGTCGGTATCATCTGCCATGGCCGTGAGCAGGATAACCGGCATCGAACCGGTCTCCACGAGGTGACGGCATAAGGACAGCCCGTCTTCACCGGGCATCATGACGTCGAGCACGACGAGATCGATGGACGCGGCTTTCAAAGCCTTGCGTGCATGGGCCGCGTTTTCAGCCGTCGTGGCCCTGAGCCCATTTTTGATGAGATAACGGGCCAGCGTCTCGCGAATGTCGCGGTGATCGTCCACCACCAGAATATGCGGGCTCGGGTCGCTCACATGGCTCTCCTGTCGTGCGTATCCGTTGTCTTACCGGGCGCGCCTCTGCTTTTAAAGTATGGGCGCATGCAAGGTGTTTGTTTCTACGGCCAAAATAATAACAGGCCGGTCTTCTTGCGAGCCGAACTTGTAACAAAGTGTATCGCCGGGGCATGCGGGGACAGTTGGCGACACTTAAGGGTTGTTGCATGGGTATTCCTGCGACAATTGCCTCCTACCTTGAGCCCATCAACGAACAAGGAGTTGTTGGAATGAAACCGTTCAAGAAAATTGCAATTGCCGCTTTGGCTGCGAGTGTCGCGGGAACCGCGCTGACAGCCGGTCTTCCCGCCTTCGCCCAAAGCGGTGTTGCGGCAGGGGACGGGGGGCAACAGATACAGCAGGCTGAGGGCAAGCAGATCGCGCATAAGGGCGAACGCGGCAAATGGGGCCGCGGGCATGGCCGTGGCGACCGTGAACAGCGCGCAGAGCGTCTGTTCGAGCGTTTCGACGCCGACGAGGACGGCGTGATCACCGAAGCCGAGATATCGGAAGTTCGGGCCCAGGAATTCGCAGCTTCGGATGCTGACGCGAATGGCGAAATCAGCCTGGAAGAATTCAAGGCCCATTTCATGGAGCGTTCCAACGACCGGATGGTACGTGCCTTCCAGTTTCTTGATTCCGATGGCGACGGAACCGTGACACAGGCAGAAGTGGACGTCGTCGCAAACCGGATGTTCAACCGGCTTGATCGCGATGGTAACGGCACGATCGAGCGTGTGCGCGGCCAGCGCGGACAAGCGGCGGAAAACGGCGGCGAACGTCAACAGCGCGCCGAACGTGGTGAGCGCCGCGGGCGCGGCGGTCCGGCCCGCATGTTCATGACAATGTTCGATACGGACGGCAGCGGATCAGTCACAAGAGAAGACTTCGATGCAAAACGGGCAGAGCTGTTTGCTTTGGCCGACACAAATGGCAGCGGATCCTTCACGCTTGAAGAGTTCGGTCCGCTCTGGATGGCCGTCAATGAAAACAGGATCGTCAACATGTTCCAGCGCGCCGATGCCGACGGCAGCCTCGGGATTACCCAGGAAGAAGCCGGAAAACGCCTGGACAACCTGATGAAACGGGCAGACCGGAACAAGGATGGCGTAATCACCAAAGCAGACTTCAAGGGTGGAAAAAAGAAAGGCGGAAAAGGCAAGAAGCACCGCGGCTGAAACCCCGAACTCCCCTGAATAATCTCCCCGCGTCTGAATGCCCCCAAGTGCGGGGAGATACTGAGGGAGCCACGAAAGTGGCTCCCTTTTTCCGTTACGGGAATCTCAAGAATTATCGGCAATACTACCCCTAGAAGTTTCCAGGGGGATCACATGGCCAAGCCGGATTTGAGTGAATTTGTCGCCGCGAAAATCGCTGACGGACATGTCGGAGTAGACGACGTCATTAACCTGCGCCGCCATATCTATGGGGATATGGTTGTGTCGCTTGACGAAGGCGCTGCCTTGTTCAGACTGAACAATGCCGGTTTGACGTATGCGCAAACCTGGTACGAACTGTTTCCGGAAGCGGTCGCCGATATCCTGGTCAATCAGGTACGCCCGGAAGGATATGTCTCTGAGGAGAATGCAGGCTGGTTGATCGGTCAGATCACCGCCGATGGGCATGTCTGCAGCCGGTCGGAACTTGACGCCGTTCTCTTTGTTCTTGAAAAGGCGCGCGAAGCGCCGGAGCGCCTGGAGCACTTTGCCCTGAAGAGCGTTGCCGATGCCGTCGTTTCCGGAAAAGGGGCGACAAGAGCAGGCAATGAGCTGAAACCGGGCGTTGTTTCTGACGGCGAAGTCGAAATTCTGCGGCGCGTCCTTTATGCCGGTGCCGGCTGCGGCGGGATTGCCATCTCAAGGGCGGAAGCCGAGATACTCTTCGATCTGAATGATGCCACCATTGAATCAGAGAACGCGCCTGCCTGGTCGGAGCTCTTCTCGAAGGCAATCGCAAACCACCTCATGGCCATGTCGGGTTTCACACCACCGCCGCGCGAGACTGCGCTCGCGCGTGAAGACTGGCTCAGCCAGCCTGGCGGTTACGAGGGCGGTCTTGGCGGCTTCTTCCGCAAGATGGTCAGCGGCGGCGTCAGCGGTATCCGGAGCGCTTACGCGGACGAGTCCGATCCGTTCGCGGCAAGGAGCGCCGCAATGGAGACCGAGATCGCGCTGAACGAAGTCGTGACTGAAGACGAGGCCGGCTGGCTTGTGGACCGGATTGGCCGCGATGGTGTTCTGCATGAGAATGAAAAGGCTCTCCTGCGGTTCATCCGCGAGGAAAGCCCAAACATTCATCCGGCGCTCCGTCCGCTGATGGACAAGGCGGTCTAGGCTTCGTCTTCTGCCCGGTCAGTTTTCAACGCGCATGGCTTCGGTTTCGATAATGAGCTCAACGTCGTCTCCGACGAAGCCGTTCTCGACCGCATAGGTCATACCGAACGCGCTGCGTTGAACAGTACCGCGCGCGCTGATCCCGAGGGTGAAGCGACTGTGGCCAAATGGATATTTGGCCGCCTTGTTGAGTGTCACCTCCAGAACGAGAGGTTGTGTCTGATCGAGAAGTGTCAGATTGCCTTCAACCGTGCCGGTGGTGTCACTCGTGGCGTTTCCACCTTGAGCCGTGAATGTCATGACCGGGTAATTCTCGACATCCAGGAAGTCCTTGTTGCGAACGTGATTGTCCCTGGCTTCATTGAAGGATTCCACGCTTGCCGTCTTGACCGTGATTTCGAGGTCTGACAGCTCCTTGGTATCCATGTCGTAGGTAAACCCGCCTTCGAAATCGAGAAAAACACCGAGGGTGTCCGCGTAGCCGATATGGTCGACCATAAAGGCAATCGTCGTGTGTGTCGGGTCAATTTCATAGCGATGGGGTTCGGCTGCCACCTGTGTCGCGGCAAGGGACAATGCGGCTGCGCCTGTGAGGAAACGGATCATGTCTGGCCTCATTCTCTGGGTCATAACGTGTCGGAACCAAAGTGAAAGCTAGCGCGGGCGTCCGGTCAGGCAACAGCGATCGCCGGACAGTTATTCATCTACGCGGAAATCAACGTGAATGTGATTGCCGTCCGGGTCCCAGACGTTAAAGGCAACGAGGTTTACGGCCGCAATTTCGGATTTGCGAAACTCTACACCCCGTTCCTGAAGCCGGTTTTCGAACTCATTCGCCCCGTTTGCAGAAAAGGCAAAATGCTCAAGCTTCAGTTCGACCTCGGAACCCGTTCCAGCATCGCCATCAATGCCAACCAGATGCACAAATGCCGTTTCGCCCGCATAGAGCCAGGCACCGGGAAAGGGAAAATCAGGCCGGGGACCCGACTTGAGACCGAGCACGTCCTGGTACCAGGAGATCATTGCGTCAAGCTGCGTGGTGCGCAGGTTGACGTGGTTGAGCTGGGTTATCTGCATCTTGGCCTGATCTCCTATTTCCACTTGATGGAGCAACCGATCGACGGGATCTGATCCTCCGGACCCTTACCGGTTTCCGCGATCTGTTTCATGGCTTCGAAAAGGTCGCGGCGCAAGTCGGAAGGCGATGATCCCATGCGTGTTGCATCAAGGCGGCCGCGGTATTGCAGTTGCATATCCTTGTTGAACCCGAAGAAATCCGGCGTACACACGGCATCATAGTCTTTCGCGACACTCTGGTCCGCGTCATGCAGGTAAGGGAAGGGGAACGCGTGCTTTTCCGCCATCAGCTGCATGTTTTCGAAACTGTCGGCAGGATAGGAAACAGGGTCGTTCGAACAGATCGCAACCACACCGATCCCATGTTCCTTCATGTCGTGGGCGTCGCGGATGATCTTGTCCATGATAGCCAACACGAAGGGGCAGTGATTGCAGATGAACATCACCAGCGTGCTCTGTTCTCCGGCGACATCTGCCAGTTTATAGGTGCTGCCGTCCGTAGCAGGCAGGGTGAAATGAGGCGCTTGCCAGCCGAAGTCGCAGACGGGCGGTTGAAGTGCAGCCATGGAGCATGTTCCCGGAATGTGAATGATGACGGTTTGGCAAAGCGCAGCCGGTTTTCCGGCTGCGCAGCAGATCAGAACCCTTCTAGCACGATCTTGCCCTTCGCGGTGCCGGTTTCAATGAGCGCATGCGCCTTGCGCATGTTCGCCGCGTTGATTGGACTGAGGATGGTGTCGAGTGTTGTACGTATACGGCCAGCATCAATCTCTGCGGCGACATAGGTCAGAAGCTTGTGCTGTTCGATCATGTCCGGTGTCTGGAACATGGCTCTTGCGAACATGAACTCCCAGTGGAGGCTGGCCGCCTTCATTTTCATTTTTTCCATGGGCATCGGCAGACTGGTGTCGTCGATGGTAACGATGGCTCCCTCAGGGCGGATCAACTCTACCGCCGTTTCCCAATGGCGCATGTCATTGAAGATGGCGATATGGTCGACATGCTCGTGACCGAGAGCGCGCACCTGGGCGACCATGTCTTCCCGGTGATTGACCACTTCATCGGCTCCGAGTTCCCGCACCCAGGCGGAGGTTTCCGGGCGTGAGGCGGTTGCGATGATCTTCAGACCGGCTGCTTTTGCCAGCTGAATGCCGATCGACCCGACACCGCCACCCGCACCAATGATCAAAATGCTCTCGCCCTTGTTGCCGCCGTCCCGGTCGATGCCGAGCCGATCAAAGAAGGATTCGTAAGCGGTCAGCGTGGTCAGAGGCAGCGCGGCGGCCTCTGCAAAGCCCAGGGTTTTCGGTTTCAAACCGACGATGCGTTCATCGATTAGTTGGAACTCTGAATTCGATCCGGACCGGGTGATGTCGCCGGCATAATATACTTCGTCTCCAGGTTTGAAGAGCGTGACATCGGGTCCGACCGCCTCAACGACACCGGCTGAGTCCCAACCGAGCACACGGGGCGTTTCTTCAACGGTGTCCTTCGGGGCCCGCACTTTTGTATCAACCGGGTTGACGGAAACCGCCTTCACGGCGACGAGAAGATCACGGCCTTCCGGAACAGGTTTCGGGAGATCGACATCCAGAAAGGAGTTCGGGTCGTCGATCGGCAAATAATGAGTCAGTGCAACGGCTTTCATGGATTTGTTTCCAGATTGATTCAGGTGGGCGGCCGGTGTCTTTTTGTCAGGCGGGCCGCCGGAAAGAAAAGTCTTCAGCCGACTACGGTCATTTCGTTCAGCGTGAATTCTGCAACGGCACCTTCTGTGGCCTCCATATAAGCGGCCAGGTGCGGCGCACTCATATGGGTTTGCCAGAGTTCACGGCTCTCCCAGTTTTCATAGAACATGAAATGAGCCGGGTTTTCGTTGTCCTGGTGCAGGTCGTAGTTGATGCAGCCGGCTTCGGCGCGCGTGATGTCGATCAGTTTCAAGAGCTCGGATTTGACGAGTTCGACCTTGTCCGGATTGGCTTTGATATTTGCGACGATTGTGAGCTTGGCCATGGGGTGGGTTCCTGTTTGATTTGCGATGGGAACTACCTAGCTGCTTGACGATTTCGGATAAACAGGCAGAATTCGGAGAAACAATCCGGAAAATCCGTATAATGCTCCTCGATAATATCTCTCTCTTTTTGGCGATCGTTGAAAAAGGCAGTCTTGCCGCCGCGGCGCGTGAGGCCGGGCTGTCGTCGACCACTGTGTCAGAGCGGCTGGCTGCGCTTGAAGCCCACTACGATGTTGTTCTCCTCAACCGGACAACCCGGTCAATCAGTCTGACGGAAGAGGGGCGGGTTCTGGTTGAGGGTGCGCGTGCCGTTCTCGGCGAGGTCGAGGAGCTGGACAGCCGTATTCGCTCAGGCGCGCAAACACTGTCCGGCCTGATCCGGATCAGCGCTCCTGAAGACTTAGGGCGCAACATCATTTCAGGTGCGATTGCAGACTTTCAGACCAACCATCCCTCGATATCGATCGATCTGCATCTGTCGGACGGTTATGTCGATATTGTCGGGCTCGGGATTGATCTGGCGGTGCGGTTTGGCGCTATCAGCGACAGTTCTCTCAGGATCAAACACGTTGCCACCCGTCGGCGGATCCTGTGCGCCTCACCGGCCTATCTTGAAAGACACGGTGCGCCGGAAACCCCTGCGGATCTCAGGGACCACACCTGCCTGATGATGCGGTTCGGCCAGAATATCGACAACAGCTGGGAATTCAGGAAAGGGGACGTAAAGCACGTTGTCACGGTGAACGGCACCCTGATCGCCAATGACGGCGCGCTCGTGCGCGAATGGGCGCTGCAAGGCAGAGGCATTGCCTTGAAGTCTGAATTCGATTGCGCGGCGGACATCCGCGCTGGCCGGTTGATCCAGCTGCTTCGCGATTATGAGCCACCGGGTTCACCATTGCAGATCCTGTTCCCGCCGAGCCGTGCCCAACCCCGCCGGGTGCGTGCCTTCGCCGAGCATCTGATCAGAGTCCTGCGGAGTGTCGAGTAACTCAATTCCGACTGCCGGTTGAGATCGTATCCGCCTGCCACCGTGAGCCGAACTCAGCTGCCAGAAAATCGATCAACGCCCGCACCCGCCGTGTGAGATGACGGTTCGGCGGATAGAGTGCATAGACCCCGAAGGCGTCTGTAGCATGTTCGGGAAGCACATGTTCGAGCCGCCCGTCCGTGAGAGCGTCCTCTATTGCGTAAAGGGGCGCGATCGTGATGCCGAGGCCGCCCATCGCCATGCGCGCCAGAGCGCCCGGAGAATTGGACCGGACGTTTCCGGTCGGGCGAAGCACGTTTTCTTTCCCGCCTGAGCGAAACCGCCAGACATTCATCTCCGACTGGTTGTTGTCGACCAGGCACACATGGGTGCTCAACGCCCTTGGGTCTTTCGGCCTGCCGTGGCGGTCCAGATAGTCGGGGGATGCGCACAGGACAAGCGGCATGTCGGCAAGTTTGCGCGCCCGAAGGGATGAGTCTTTTAAGGCACCGATGCGGATTGCAAGATCCAGTCCTTCCTCCACAAGCGCCAGTCTGTTGTCGGTCAGCCGCATGTCGAGTTCAACATCCGGATGATCGCGCAAAAACGGAGCCAGAGCCTCGCAGAGCCGCGTGCTGCCGAAGCCTGTCGGCGCGGTCAGCCGGATGAGCCCGGCAAGAGCGCCCTGACGTTCCTGCACCAGGGAATCGAGGTCATCGAGCTGTTCCAGGATCGGCCGGCAATGCTCCAGGTAAGCCGCGCCGACATCCGTCAGCGAGACGCTGCGCGTCGTGCGATTGAAGAGTTGCGTTCGAAGCTGGCTTTCCAGCTGCTGTACATATTTGCTGACGAGTTTTGTTGACAGCCCAAGCCGGCGCCCTGCGGCGGTGAAGGAGCTGTCCTGTGCGACGGCAACAAACGCCCGCATCATTTCGATCTTGTCCAAGGTGCCTGCCTTTCAGCGCGAACAGAGCATTTATATTATGTATGCTTTGTACATAATAATTGAATGAAAAAGAAGATTATCCCCGTGATGGTGAGGTGACATATTGCGTTCAGCGCATCGGGCGGGAGTTTCCGGTGCCACCGAGAGACCAGGACCTTAAGGGGAAACCGTCATGTCCAACGCAATCCGCATTCACAATTTTCCGCTTTCCGGACACTGTCACCGGGTTGAACTGTTTGCCGGCCTTGCCGGTATCAATCACGAGCTCGTCTTCGTCGATCTCGCCGCCGGTGAGCACAAGAAGGAGCCGTTCCTGTCGCTCAATCCGGCCGGCAAGGTTCCTGTCATTGAAGATGGCGACGTTGTCGTTGCCGACTCCAATGCGATCCTGGTTTACCTGGCACGCAAATATGCACCGGACTGGCTGTCTGGTGATGCGGTTGAAGAGGCGGAGATCCAGCGCTTTCTTTCGCTCGCCGCCAATGAAATCGCCAATGGGCCTGCCGCTGCCCGGCTTGTGACCGTCTTCGGTGCGGAGCTCGATACGGACAAGGCGAAGGCGATCGCCGACTATGTTTTCGGGATCCTGGAAGGCCATCTGGCGGGTCGCGACTGGCTGGTCGGTCAGAAACCGACCGTCGCCGATGTTGCGATTTACACCTATACGGCCCACGCGCCGGAAGGAAATGTCTCCCTAGAGCCTTATCCGAACATTCGAAGCTTCCTGAAGCGTGTTGAAGGATTGCCGGGCTTTGAAGCCATGCCGGCCACGAAAGCCGGACTGGCTGCGTAAAACAGCGTTTTGACCGGACACGCACTGGGCGTGTCCGGCCACCCGTCAAAGAGCGAGGATGGTAGCGTGAAACCGATCGATCAGATGTCCAGGACTGTTTCACCGTTTCATGACGGTGAACGGAAGGTGCAGGAGCGGCTTGGCGACTTTGATGTCGAGCGCTGGGCACGCGGCGCCATTCGCGATTTCATGCCCGACCAGCACCGTAACTTCTTCCAGGATCAACCTTTCATGATCGTGTCCGCACGTGATGAAAAGGGCAGACCCTGGGCGACGGTGCTCGAAGGACCTGTCGGGTTCGTGCGTTCGCCTGACCCGACCTCGCTTGAGATTTTGTCCAAACCGGCGGCAGGCGATGCTTTGGAAGGCTCGCTTTCGACAGGTGCGGATATCGGTCTGGTTGGCATCGAACTCGCAACCCGCCGCCGCAACCGCGTGAATGGCAGGCTCGTCGGCGCTGACGACAATGGGCTCCGCTTTACAGTTGGCCAGTCCTTTGGAAACTGCCCGCAATATATCCGCTCGCGCGACTACTGGTGGAGCGAGAAAGAACCGTCTGGGACTACAACGCGCAGCAAGGCGCTGAGCGCTGCACAACAGAACTGGATCAGAAACGCAGACACGTTTTTCATCGGGTCCGGATACGAAGGGCAAGGGCAAAACCGGTCCTTTGGCATGGATGCCTCCCATCGCGGCGGCGAGCGCGGCTTTGTCGAAGTCGTGAGCGAAAGCAGGATCCGCTTTCCCGATTATGCCGGCAACAAGTTCTACAATACGTTGGGAAACATCCTGCTTGACGGGCGAGCAGGCTTTCTCTTTCTCGATTTTTCAACCGGAAGCCTGTTGCAGCTGACCGGCAAGGCGTCGATCGACTTTGATTCTGAAGATGTGGCGCGTTTTCCCGGTGCGCGTCAGCTTGTATCGCTCGAAATCGAGGAGATCGTGGAGCTTTCCGGCGCACTCAGATTGCGCTGGCAGGAGGACGGCAGTACCGCCCGTTCCCTGAGGCTTGTCGATAAGATCTGGGAAAGCGCCAATGTGACCTCCTTTGTGTTTGAGCCGCGCGACGGCGGCCCGCTTCCGGTGCACAAGGCAGGACAGCACCTGCCGGTCGAAATCATGATCCCGCAAATCGATGCCAAAGTGCAGCGGACGTATTCGCTGTCCGGACCGCCGAACGAAAGCCGATACCGGATCTCGGTAAAGCGTGAAGCCGACGGCCTGGTTTCCGGGTTTCTTCATGACAAGCTTGAGGTTGGCGCTATGCTGGAGGCGCGCAAGCCCGCGGGTGATTTTGTCCTTCAAAAAGGCAGCGGCCCCATCGTTCTTGTCAGCGCAGGCGTCGGCGTAACGCCAGTGCTGAGCATGCTGCATCAACTTATCGAAGAGAAGGATGCGCGGGAGATCCTGTTTGTGCACGGCGCGCGTGATGGGGATCATCATCCGTTTCGCAGCGAAGTTTGCGAACTTGTCAAGGGCAGGGCAAACATCAGGACCCATATCGTCTACAGCCGTCCGCATGCCGAAGATCTGCACGGCCGGGACTATCAGGAAAAGGGCAGGGTATCGGCAGATCTGTTGACCGGTCTGGTGTCAAACGCGGATGCCGATTATTACCTCTGCGGTCCCGCAGGATTTCTCGCCGAGCTCAAATCCGGCCTTGAGGCACGCGGTGTTCGTGAAGACAAGATCCATGACGAGACGTTCTAAGCGCACGTGAACGGCCGAACGGGCGGTCTTTGACGACCGGGGGTAACCCGGTCAGAAGAAGTTGATGAAAAAATCCTGCAGCCCGGTCATTTTCTGCTTGCGCGGAAATCCAAACAAGCGCATATAGCGCCTGCCCAAATTCGCACGTGCCCGAGGTCGTTCATGGGGTGTTTTAGAAAAACATCTCTTAAGGGGCCGCTGCCACAAAAACCGCCAAGGGGCGGGCAGCAGATCCGTACGGCTTAAAGCAACGACGTAAGAGGGCTTTTTTGGTCTCTGCCGGGGTTTCCAACCTCCGGCGTCACTGAAGAGGCACTTGTTACATCCTTGCCCGACGTGCGGTTCGGTATCTCCGATCCAATCAACGGCATTCCCGACGCGGGAAAGCGTTTGCGTACATGTTCAGTGTCGCGATCGCCCAACCGTCGCCGCAGTCAACCCGGCCTCCGGTTCCATCCCGGGGGAGGCCCGGTGCGTATTGCGGCACCCTGCGACGTGAACTGCAGCGCGCCAACCGGACTTTGCGTGCCTGCGGCCAGATTTGGAAAGGGGAGATCCCCATGAGCGAGCGTATCCGCGACTTCCTGCGACGACGCGACGACGACGGACCTTGCGTTGTTGTCGACCTCGACATCGTGCGTGACAATTTTGAAGCCTTTGCGCGGTCCCTTCCGGACACATCGGTCTATTATGCGGTCAAGGCCAATCCCGCACCGGAGATCCTCTCGCTTCTCGAAAGCCTCGGCTCTTCTTTCGACTGCGCCTCGGTCGGTGAAATTGAAATGGTGCTGGCCACCGGCGCTTCGGCAGACCGCATTTCCTACGGCAACACCATCAAGAAGGAGAGGGACATTGCGCGTGCCTTTGACCTTGGCGTCCGGCTCTTTGCGGTCGACTGCATCGAAGAAGTCGAAAAAATCGGCCGTGTCGCTCCCGGCTCAAAAGTCTTCTGCCGGGTCCTGTGCGACGGTGTCGGCGCCGAATGGCCGCTCTCCCGCAAATTCGGATGCGACCCTGAAATGGCACCCGACGTCCTGGAACACGCCCACCGGCTCGGCCTCGAGGCCTACGGCGTCTCCTTCCACGTCGGCTCTCAGCAGGCAAATCTCGAAGCCTGGGATTTCGCTCTCGCCATGGCGGCAGGTGCCTTCCGGGAAATGGCGCTGCGCGGCATCGAGCTGAAGATGGTCAACATGGGTGGCGGGTTCCCGACCCGTTACCTGAAAGACGTGCCGGGCGTACCGCGCTACGGCGAGGCCATCTTCCAGGCGCTGTCCAAACATTTCGGCAACCGGCTTCCCTCAACCATCATCGAACCGGGCCGGGGCATGGTCGGCAATGCGGGTATGATCGAAGCCGAAGTCGTTCTGATTTCCAAGAAGTCCGCGCAGGAAGAGGTGCGCTGGGTCTATCTGGATATTGGCAAGTTCCACGGCCTTGCCGAGACAATGGACGAAGCGATCCGCTATCCGATCCGGACCCCGCGCGATGGCGATAGGACCACGCCTTGTGTTCTGGCCGGGCCGACCTGCGACAGCGTCGATGTTCTTTACGAAAAGACGCCGTACGAACTGCCAGTCAGCCTTTCCATAGGCGACAAGGTTCTGATCGAGGCTTGCGGCGCTTATACGACGACCTATTCGTCGGTGGGCTTCAACGGCTTTGCGCCACTGGCGTCCCACGTCATCTAGGACGAGCGGCCATGATCACCATCGTTGACGAGGCGCTGGAGCATTTCAGCGCCCGCGAGGCTTTGCTCGACCTCAGTTTCGGCGAAGATCGTCACTTGAAAACCTGCGAGCGGTTGCGCGAAGGCCAACTGCCTGTGTTTGCTTTTGTGGCAACGGATGCGGCAGGCCGGCTTGCCGGCTCTGTCCGGCTCTGGTCCGTTGCGGACGAGGCGGGAAACCAAAGCCTGCTGCTCGGACCGCTCGTTGTTTGTCCCCTCATGCGCGGCCTGAAAATCGGCGACCGGCTGATGCGCCATGCGCTGACCCAGGCTGCTGTACATGGCCATGGGTCTGTGATCCTTGTCGGTGATCAGGCTTACTATGATCGCTTTGGCTTTCAGCCGGGCAGGCTGGATCGTGTCGATTTGCCCGGACCTTTTGATCAGCGACGGTTTCTAGGTATCGACTTGTCGGTCGGTCATCTTGCAAGACTGGACGGTCTCTTGAAACCTGCCGGAGAGAGCAACACGACGTTGGTTTTTAATGGAAGCAAAAACACTCCGGACCTCAGGAAATCAGTGTAGCTGGTGTTCGCCCGCCAAGAAAAAGACCAATTCAAGACTTGAAATCCGGCTCGAAAACCGTCAGAGGTAACGCAAGGTGCAATAAGTGCGCCTCTTCGCTTTGAGGGGAAACACCTAAAGCCGCGCTTTGTCCAGAGACGAGGCCGGCGGGAAAGATTGGAGTTCGGAACTTGACTGATGAATCCAACGGCGGCACGCCGAAGAAGGCCGCCACTAAAGCACCGGCGACGCGCAAACCTGCTGCAAAACGCGGAGCGACGAAGTCCTCAGGATCCAGAGCCCCTTCTTCCCGAACAAACACATCGAAAACGACCGCATCAAAACCGGCGGCAACAAAAGCAGTACCGAAGAGCCAGGCAGCAAAGTCGACTTCGGCAAAGGCGGTAGCAAAGCCCACTGTGTCCAAAGCGGCACCGAAGAGTTCAGCGGCGAAGCCCGTGGCGGCTAAAGCTGCTGCCGCCAAGCCTGCTGCAACCAAGACGGCCCCGAAAACAAGAACAGCGAAGCCAGCGGCGGCGAAGGCTGCCGCCCCCAAAAGCGCGGCAGCAAAATCCGCTTCGGGCAAGGCCGGAGCATCGAAGAGCGCAGCGACGAAGGCAGCTTCAAAGAGTGCGGCAGCGAAACCGGCAGCGGCCAAAGCTGCTCCGAAAAACGCATCGGCGAAACCAGCTGCAGCCAAGGCCACCCCGAAGACCAAAGCAGCGAAACCGGCAGCGCCCAAAGTTGCTCCAAAAACCGCAGCGGCGAAATCGGCAGCAAGCAGGGCCGCGCCGAAGAGTGCAGCGGTGAAACCAGCGGCAACAAAGACCGCTTCGAAGGCAGGAGCAGCAAAACCTGCTGTAGCCAAGGCCCCTCCGAAGAGCGCAACGGCGAAGCCGGCTGCAGCCAAGGCCGCCCCAAAGACCAGAGCGGCAAAGCCCGCAACCGCGAAGGTGGCTCCGAAGAGCGCGGCAGCCAAACCAGCCGCAGCCAAAGCGGCTCCGAAAAGCGCAGCTGCCAAACCGGCAGCAAGCAAGGCCACTCCCAAAAGTGCGGCGGCAAAACCGGCTGCTGCCAAGCCCGCAGCACCAAAGGGCGCAGCTGCAAAGCCGGTCGCAGCCAAGGCTTCCGCGACCAAACCGGCTACAGCGCGCAAGGCGCCCCCGAAAAAGACGGCTCCCAAGGCCCCGGCAAGCTCAACTGCGTATCCTGTTCACGGAACCATCACCGGACCTGTGATCATGATCGGGCTTGGGTCCATCGGCAAGGGAACGCTCCCGCTGATCGAGCGTCACTTCAAGTTCGACAAGTCACGGTTCACCGTCATCGATCCGGTCGATACGGACGCCAAGCTGGTGACGGATCGCGGCTATAAGTTCCACAAAGTCGCGCTGACGCCGGACAACTACAAGGACATCCTGACGCCTTTGATCACCGAAGGCGAAGGGCAGGGATTTGTTGTGAACCTGTCGGTCGACACGTCTTCTCTCGATCTTATGAAACTGTGCCGCAAACTCGGCGTTCTCTACATCGACACTGTGGTTGAGCCGTGGCTTGGCTTCTACTTTGATGAAAATGCGCCGGCCGCAGATCGCACGAACTACGCTCTGCGCGAAACGGTTCGCCGCGAAAAGAAGAAGAAGCCCGGTGGCACGACGGCGGTCTCCTGTTGTGGTGCCAATCCGGGCATGGTGTCCTGGTTCGTCAAGAAAGCGCTTGTCGATGTTGCGACCGAAACCGGCGTCAAGTTCAAGGAGCCGACCGACCGCAAGGGCTGGGCAAAGCTGATGAAAAAAGTCGGCGTCAAGGGCATCCACATAGCCGAGCGCGACACGCAACGCGCCAAGGGACCGAAACCGCCTAACGTCTTCTGGAACACCTGGTCGGTCGAAGGGTTTCTTTCCGAGGGCTTTCAGCCGGCAGAACTCGGCTGGGGAACGCACGAAAAGTGGAAACCTGCAAACGCCAAAAGTCACAAGAAAGGCTGCAACGCGGCGATCTATCTGGAACAGCCGGGCGCCAACACGCGTGTACGCACCTGGTGCCCGACGCCGGGCGCGCAGTTCGGATTTCTGGTGACGCACAACGAATCCATCTCCATCGCCGATTACTTCACGCTGGAAGACGGCAAGAAGGTCACTTACAGGCCGACGTGTCACTATGCCTATCACCCGGCGAATGATGCGGTGCTGTCATTGCACGAGCTTTTTGGGGCGGCCGGCAAGGTGCAAGAGAAACTCCACGTTCTGGAAGAAGATGAAATCCGGGACGGTATCGACGAGCTCGGTGTCCTGCTCTATGGCCACAAGAAGAATGCCTACTGGTACGGTTCGCAGCTTTCCGTTGAGGAGACGCGCAAACTGGCTCCTTACCAGAATGCCACCGGACTGCAGGTGACGTCCGCTGTCATTGCGGGCATGGTCTGGGCTCTGGAAAACCCGGAGGCCGGCATCGTTGAAACCGACGAGATGGATTACAAGCGCTGCCTAGAAGTCCAGATGCCTTACCTCGGTCCGGTCAAAGGATACTACACCGACTGGACCCCGCTCGACGGGCGCCCGGGCTTTTTCAAAGAAGACCTCGACAAGAAGGACCCCTGGCAGTTCAGGAACATCCTGGTGCGGTGATTACGTCGCATAATTCTGCGAAGTCTCGGACTTGATCCGGGACCTTTTCCGACAATTGGCCCCGGCTCGAGGCCGGGGCGGCTGAGTTAAGTTTCAGCAGCTTCAGGTCCTTTTGACTAAGGTTTTGATTTGGATAGTTTCGTCGACGGTATAGGCCTGAACAATCTGCTGCTCGCAGTTCATGTCGCCGCACTTTTGTTTGCCGTCTTTGCCTGGTCCATTTTCCCGCCAAAGCGCAAACGTTGGCCGAATTCGCCGATCACTGGCGGTACATCCATTCTTGTATCCGCGTTCTTTGCCTTTCGAATGCTGGCAGTCCCGCAAGGACCGACAGCGAATGGTTCCTTTGCAGACTGGTACCTGATTTTTAGCGTTGTTTCAGTTGGCCTGTTGCCTGCGGCCACCCTGTTTTGCTTCTTTGTCACTGGCATCGTCATTGGAAGCCTGATCGCCAATCATCTTGTCAAACGTTGATGCGAGCGCCGCGCGGGGCCATCCGAGTTCCAAGTCGGTTCGCATGCCCGACTTCCATTCAGCCATGTGCCCCGGCTTGAGGCCGGGGCGGCTGAGCAATTTCGAAGGGCTCAGTTGCCCAGCTTTGCCACCCCAAGCGGCACATTGAATTTACGGCACCAGATGTAGACCTCGTTATAACCGGACGCATCAATGCCGCCGCCGAGGCGGTAGGTTTGCTTGCCGTTCAGCTTTTTCAAAGCACCGAGATCGGTTTTCGGGTCGTACTTGCCGTTCTTGCCGAGCCCGACCCTGGGGTCTGGTGCCCCGTCGAGACTGAAGTTGCTTTGCAGGACGACGTTGTTGGAGTTGAGCACGGTCTGGCCTGTCGTCACATGATTGCTGCGGCCTGAAAAATTGCCCTTTCTCGATTTCCCAGCAGCGAAAGACGGCAATGTACTGGAGGCAATCGCGGTGGCTGCCAATCCGGTGCTGAGGGCGAAAAACTGTCTGCGGGTCTGCATTTTCGGGGTCCTGTCGTTTCCAAATGGTGTTCGGTGAATTCTGCGGTCGGGCCTTCTGGCCTTCGCCTTAGATTGGGAGCGTGATGCCCCATTGAAACGCACATTCAGCTCCGCAAACGTCACAAGAAGGCGAGAAACGCTTTACCGGATGGAAGGTCGTAGTGGGGGGCTTGTTCGCCTTTTCCTGGATCCTGTCCTCATAGGACAAATTAAAAGTTGGTCACAAAGCTGGATATGCAGGCCTTCAAACACCATTCTTGGAAGGCGCAGCAGACTGCTGCCGCTCTCTTGTTTGCGTGGCCCGTCACGGCTGCGCTCAAAGTCCACAAAGTCTCCAACGATACGATGCGGGTCTTGCGTCATGACACTTCTGGTCAATCTGGGTCTACTGCTGGTCGCCTTTGCGGCCTTTTTCCTGGCGGTCTTCGGCTATTTCCTCGTTTCTCAAACGTTTCAAGCCAGACGGAGGCGGGGTGTTCTTTCTAAAGATGCCGTGATGTTCCTCGTCGCCGGTTGCCTGTTTGCAGTCTTTACCGCCGGCTACATCGAGATCTTCGAATTCGCATTCCGACTGCCTTTTTCGGCTCCGGTAGACCTCGGTATCGGACTTCTGGCGGTTGCGGCTGCTGCTGCAGGCGCCTACCTGCTGGCAAACAGATTTGAGCAGCACCGCCTGCGTCTCAAGGCGCGTCAGTAGACAAAAAGTGATTTCGACAAGATCGATTCCGCTACCGGGAATTGCCTGGGGCGGTCACGCAAGACGGCGCAGGCTTTTCCCTGTCCAGACTTTCCACCGGAAATTTACTATGACAGCGAAATAACTGCCCGGTCTCGTGAAATTTACCAATCGGAAGATTGCCTTGATACAACCCTGATGCTATTTGTGCGTGTTAGTTCATTTAATGTACGCACCATATTATTCATTAGGTTCAAATGTCTGAAATTGCTGAGAAAGTTAAAGCCATTGTGGCGAGAGATCTCGACGTGTCCACCTGGATGCTTACATCTGATGTTACGCTGAGCAAACTGGGGGCCGATAGCCTGGACGCGATCGGTCTGATCATGGCGGTCGAAAGGGAACTGGGGTGCCGCATTCCGCATGACTCGTTCCGCGTAACCAACCGGCATGAAGGCGAGTGGACCTTCGGAGCGTTTTTGCGCGCTGTTGAAAGTGCAATCGGCGGTACACCGTCTTTGCACCGCGATATCTTCCCGGCGCAATCCAACACGCCCCGGCCAAGAGCTGTCGCCTAGAGCCGCCCCAATTTGCGCTAGATGCGTCTTAGTCAGGCAGGAGCCGGACCACTTCGACCGGTTCCGACTTGCCTTTCACCATTTGCGGGCCGATCGGTTCCTGACGTATGTCGGGGCTCAGTCTGGATGCAATATCGACCGAGGCAAGGATGATGATTTCTGCGGTATCGTCGATTTCCTTGCCGAGGCTCTCCAGACGCGCAGCAGCGTTTACGGTATCGCCGATCACCGTGTAGTTGACCCTTTCCGGCGCTCCGATATCCCCGACAACCAGGGGACCCATGTGAATTCCAACCCGGATCCGGACAGGCGCTTCGTTCCGGTTCGCACGCGCCACGTTATCCGCGTGAATCGCTGACGCCATGCCAAGCGCTGCGCGGGCAGCGGGTTCGGCCGGATTTTCCAGGTGTTCCGGCGCGCCCCAGAAGGCCATGACGCTGTCACCGACATACTTGTCGATCGTTCCATCCTGTTTCGCAATTTCCGCTCCCAACAGAGACAGATGATGGTTGACGAACGCAGCGGTTTCGCTCGCCGACATTCCCTCCGATGCGGATGTGAAACCGGCAATATCAGTGAAGAGAACGGCAACCTCACGTTCTTCCGGGACGGCTTCGGCACGCCCTTCGCTCAGAAGTTTTTGAACGAGCGTGCGCGGCACATAGCGGTTGAACGCTGCCAGACCGCCAACCATGGCATTGAAGCCGTTCGCAAGATCATCAAGCTCCCTGATGATGGAGGGGGGCAGTGGATCCACGTCGCTGAATTTCAGTCCGGCAACATCCTTTGCGGCACTCGCCGCCCGCCGGACGGGTTTGGCAATGCGGCGCGCCAGGAGAACAGCGCCGATCAGGGAAAGCATCAGGAGGCCAAGGCCGACGACGATGGCGACGAGAAGCTGCTGCAGCGGTTGATCCAGGTATTCGGCAGGAAAATGAACACCAATGCGCGCGGGCAAACCCTTCAGGTTGGCGTTTTCCTGCTCAATGATGATGAAGCGTTTGTTGCCCTCCGTGTCAAAGCCGGTACGTAGTTCCAGACCGTCCGCGATGTTGTAGTCCGTGTTGTCGATAACCCGCATCGTGGAAAAGTCAGACAGGAAAAGATCGGAAATCTGGCTGACATGAAGCAGGGGATCGTCCTGGTCCAACTCTTCGAAGTGGTCTTCCAGCAATGGGTGGGCGACAATCTCTTGGGTCTTCTCCCGCATCAGGAATACGGTGATGTCATCTGTGGAGATCGACCAGGTAATGTCTGAGATGCGCTCCAGAGACATTCCGATCAGGAAACTGCCACGATAGGTGTCTCCTCTGTAAAACGGGTAGGTGTAAACGAAATAGGTATGTTTCCTGCTGGGCATGTAGAGCGGTTCGCTCCAGAACGGACCAGCCTTTTCCGACGCTCTTTTCAGAAGGGGCATGAGGCTCGGGATTTCCGATGCAACATCAACGTCGCCGCCATAAATGTCGCCATCGGCATCGCCGCGGTCGACGTCCACGCCCTTGCCGGTTTCGTCGACCATGACCATGAACGAGACACGATCCTGAGGGGCCAGGGCACCGTAAATATAGGCGACGAGGTGATCCGGATCGTCGTAAGTCAGCTCTCCCGTTTCCCATCCGGCGTGGGTATAGTCGGCGGTTTCGGTAACGGCGTGAAGCTGCTCTACAAAGGCGGCTTCAGATGTATCCATGCCAAGATCAACGAGCCCGCCACCAAGCTGGCGGATCAGCTTTTCTGAAATAACGGCCTGGATCATCAGGATGGCAGCGGCCGTAATAACAACAAAAGTGCCGATAACGGTCGCCAGGGTTGGCGTTATGAAGAGTTTGTTGCGCAGCAAGACGGCACTTTCCGAGTGAACAGGTGCGGTGTCACTGAATTCATAGCGTATTTTTAGACGTTATTTCACATTGCCGTGAACATTCACGATGAAATTCAAAGAAACCGAAAAAAATCAGGCTCCGGCGACTGGGATCGCCGGGGCCTGGTTGCTGCGAGTGCTTTATGAACGTCAGGATGCTTTTTCAGTCGCCTCGAAGGTTTGTCCGTAGTCCACCGCAATTTCGTAGTCCGGATCCTCGAGCACGGAGACTTCGACAAGGTTGCCGGCCTTGGCAAGAAGCCTCTTGCAGTCAGGAGACAGGTGCCGCAGGTGAAGACGTTTTCCGGCAGCTTCGTATTTTGAAGCCAGCGCATCGATGGCTTCGAGACCTGAGTGGTCGACGACGCGGCTGTCGATAAAGTCGACGACGATGTCCTCAGGATCTTTTTGCGGATCGAACAGGTCGGCGAAACCGGTGGTGGAACCGAAAAACAGCGGACCTGAGAGACGGTACACCTTCCAGCCTTCCTTGCTGGTGCCGATGCGCGCGCTGATGCGGCTGGCCGCGTTCCAGGCATAGGCGAGGGCGGAGATAATCACGCCGACCACAACGGCAACCGCCAGATCCGCATAGACCGTGACACCGGTCACGATGACCATCACCAGTGCGTCGGTCAGCGGGATCTTGTGCACGATCTTGAGGCTGGTCCAGGCGAATGTGCCGATGACAACCATAAACATCACGCCGACAAGCGCTGCGACCGGGATCTGTTCGATCAGCGGCGAGGCAATTACGATGAAGGACAGGAGGAACAGCGCGGCTGCGATGCCGGATATCCGTGTGCGCGCACCGGATTTCACGTTGATCATCGACTGGCCGATCATCGCGCAGCCGCCCATGCCGCCGAAGAAGCCGGTCACGATGTTGGCGGTGCCCTGGGCTACGCATTCTTTGGAAGCGCCGCCCTTGGTGTTGGTTAGGTCGGCAACGAGGTTCAGCGTCAGCAGGGATTCAATCAGGCCGATAGCCGCGAGGATGACCGCGTAGGGCAGAATGATCTGCAACGTTTCCAGCGTCAGTGGAACCATTGGAATATGAAATTCCGGCAGGCCGCCCGCGATCGATGCGAGATCGCCCACCGATCTCGTATCCAGGTTGAACCCCAGTACCAGGCCGGACACCACGAGAATGCCGGCAAGCGGTGCCGGAAACGCGGTGGTGAACCTTGGAAGTATCCAGATAACCGCCATGGTGAGCGCGATAAGTCCAAGCATCAGGAAAAGCTGCGGGCCGGCCATCCAGGTCAAGCCGCCGGCACCGTCCGGGACCTTGAACTGGCCAAGTTGCGCCAGGAAAATGACGATCGCCAGACCGTTGACGAAACCCAGCATCACCGGGTGGGGGACCATTCGAATGAACTTGCCCCATTTCAGGACGCCGACACCGATCTGCAAGATGCCCATGAGAACCACGGTCGCGAACAGGTATTCAACGCCGTGCTGAGCCACAAGCGAAACCATGACAACGGCCAAGGCACCGGTTGCGCCGGAGATCATGCCGGGACGACCACCGATGCAGGCGGTGATCAGGCCAACGAAAAAGGCAGCGTATAGACCCACGAGCGGATTGACGCCCGCCACAAATGCGAAGGCAACGGCTTCCGGCACCAGCGCCAGCGCAACAGTCAAGCCCGCGAGCAATTCGGTTTTGATGCGCGAAGCATCCAGTTTTGTCGATTGTAAAGGCGCAACGGCCCCGGCACGTGCTGTCAAGACGGGCTCCAGTCTGTTTTATTCGGTGAGACGGTCGCCCAGCCGGACTGGGACACATATACTGACCTAAATCAATTTAGAGCTTTCTAATAGATTTGTTGCAATGCAGCAAGAGCGGCGGTGAATAGCTGCCATGCAGGAAACGCCAAGTTGCGCCGAGTTTCTGCGTTCTTCAGGTAATTTCGGGGGAGGATACTCCGCCTGTTACGGGACAAAATTGCTCGACTGTCGTTCGCGGGACGACTAGAACCGGCAAAACAGGTTTGGGAGTAGTTATGAAGCCGAGCAATCCGGTGTTCACCGGAATAGAAACAACCGTATTTGAAACAATGTCCCGGCTCGCGATGGCGCATAATGCCGTCAATCTCGGTCAAGGCTTTCCTGATGTGGACGGACCGGAGGATATCCGAGAGGTCGCTGCTTCAGCGCTGATCGAAGGCCCGAACCAATATCCGCCGATGCTCGGCCTTCCCGAATTGCGCGAGGCCGTTGCAGCGACTAACAAACGGTTTTACGGCCTTGAGGTTGATGCTGCGAGCGAGGTGCTGGTGACGTCAGGTGCCACAGAGGCCCTTGCAGACTGCATCATGGCGCTGGTGTCGCCGGGAGATGAGGTTGTTCTGATTGAGCCGCTTTATGACTGTTACCTGCCGCTTGTACGGCGCGCGGGCGGTATTCCTGTCAGGGTCAGGGTAAGCCCACCGAATTGGGGCCTCGACGAAGAGGCGCTCCGCGACGCCTTTTCGGGTCGCACCAAAGCCATTTTGATCAACAACCCGATGAACCCCACGGCAAAGGTGTTTTCTGAAGCCGAACTCACGCTGATTTCGCAACTGTGCCAGGAACATGATGCCTATGCGATCTGTGATGAGGTCTACGAACATCTGGTGTTCGACGGCGCTGCGCATCGGCCGCTGATGACGTTTGATGGCATGCGCGAGCGCACGGTTCGCATCGGTTCTGCCGGCAAAACGTTTTCATTGACGGGCTGGAAGGTCGGATATGTTACCGGTCCGGCGCACCTGATCGACCCGATCGGAAAGGCGCATCAGTGGGTCACGTTTACGACGCCCCCGAACCTTCAGCGCGCCGTTGCCTATGGTCTGCAAAAGGACGATGAGTACTATGCGGGTCTTGCGCAGGACCTAACTTTGAAGCGGGACCGCATGGCCAAAGGTCTCAGCGCGCTAGGGTTTTCGGTGCTGCCTTGCGCTTCCACCTATTTCCTGACCTGCGGCATTGAAGATCTCGGGCTCGGCGACAACGATGTCGGCGTGTGCGAAAAGTTCGTCAAAGAGGCGGGCGTTGCGACCGTTCCGGTTTCAGCGTTCTACGGGTCTGATGCACCGACCGGCTATCTTCGCTTTTGCTTTTGCAAGAAGGACTGGGTCATCGATGAGGCGATCGCGCGGCTCTCGTCGTTTTTGACTGCAGACGACCGCGAATCCGCTTAGCCTGGAACGACCGCATTAACAGGATGAAAAACCTCATGGACAATCCGGCTCTGGTGAATGTCACGCGTGGCAATCTCACGGAAAGCCAGCATCGTGGCAGTGTTGCGATTGTCGACACAAAGGGTACGCTCGTTTGCGGGATCGGCGATGTTGAGGCCAGGGTTTTTCCGCGATCCGCGATCAAGGCGCTGCAGGCCTTGCCGCTTGTGGAGTCCGGTGCGTCGGAAGCGCTGGATCTGACGGATGCCGAGTTGTCCCTCGCATGCGCGTCTCACAACGGCGAAGAAGTCCATGCAAATGCAGCGCGCGTGATGCTGATGAAAGCGGGACTGAGCGAGGACGATCTGGAATGCGGTCCTCAATGGCCAAAACGCATGGAAGATGCCGCCAAGCTGATCCTTGCCGATGAAGTCCCCTGCGGGCTTCACAACAACTGTTCGGGCAAGCATGCCGGGTTCCTCGGCCTTGCGAAAAGCATGGGTGTGGAGACTCGCGGGTACATAAACCCCGATCATCCCGTGCAACGCGAAATTCGACTTGTCATGGAGCAACTCACGGGCGACACGCTTTCTGAAGATGTCTGCGGCACGGATGGGTGTTCGATCCCGACCTATGCGTCACCTTTGAAGAATTTCGCTGGCGCTTTCGCCGCCTTCGGGACAGGCGAGGGGCTGGACCCCCTGCGCGCGGATGCAGCCCGGCAGATCTATGATGCCTGCATCAACGAACCCTACATGGTCGCCGGTGCCGATCGCTTTTGCACGCAGGTCATGGACGTCTTTCGGGGCCGCGTGTTCGTAAAAACCGGCGCTGAGGGTGTCTTCTGTGCTGCCGTTCCCGAGCTCGGCTTTGGCATCGCCTTGAAATGCGATGATGGCGCAACGAGGGCGTCGGAAGTGATGATCGGCGCGATATTGGAGGTCATGCTTGACCTTAATGAAGACGAATCGGTCCTGCTTGACAGCCTCGTCAATCCGCCGGTGCTCACCCGCAGAGGCATTCAGGCGGGCCATATCAAACCTACTGACGGATTCCTGTCTGCATTGAAGCAGGTATTATCTTAATTTCTTTAGCATCAGGATTTTATGAGCATTTCTTGAAGCTTCATTCCAGCCGAGCTTCGAATACATCGAAACGTTGCGAGGCATCTCCGGATGGGTCGCAAGATGCATGTCGAGCGCACCATGTTCAATCGCTTTCCGTTCTGCCGCTTCAACCAGCTGCCTGCCGAGACCGCGCCCCATGAAGCCGGGGTCGACGGCAAGGTTGATCAGATGCGCTTCTGAGCCCTTTAAGCTCAAAATGGCGCAGCCGGCGCGCCTGCCGTCGACTTCCGCGACAAGGATAGTGTTTGAGTGAAAGGCCTCTTCCAGACCGGCAGAAACGTCGGGAAGGTTTTTGATCCGGGCCTTGTCCTGTGCGTATGCCCGTTCGATACACTGTTTCAGGTGCGGAAGGTCTTGCAAAACAGCCAATCGGATGGTTGCTCGTAGCGCTGATTGTTTCATTGGAGTTTCCAGATGCCGCACGGGCCAGGACTTTCGTTTCGTTTCACGCATGCCATCACGCGGCTGCCGTCCGACAGCGTTGCAAACGGACTGCGGGCGCTTGATGCCGGTGACCCGATCGGTGCCAAATTCCGCGAAGAACATGCGCTTTATGTAAGCGCCCTGCAAGAGGCGGGTTTGACGGTGGATGTCCTGCCGCCGCTTGAACAGTATCCGGACAGCTGCTTCGTCGAGGACCCTGCTTTTTGCCTGCCGGAGGGCGCGATCCTGCTCCGTCCGGGAGCTGAAACCCGCGCCGGTGAAGCTGTGCACATCCGTCCGGCGCTTGCCGCCAGGTTTGACAAAGTCATCGAGTTGCCCGAGGGCGGGCATGTCGACGGCGGAGACGTGCTTATGCTGGACGACACTATCCTGATCGGTCTGTCGGCACGCACGGATCAAAAGGGTGCCCGCGCTTTCCGCGATATTCTCTCAGAATTGGGATATTCGGCCGAAATCTGCGAGACGCCGGAAGGCGTCCTTCACTTCAAGACGGCCTGCTCGACACTCGGTGACAGCGTTGTTCTTGCGACGGGTGTCATGGCGGGAAGCGGGTTCTTCGGGGATCGCAAGGTCGTCATTGTTCCGGACGGCGAGGAGTATGCTGCCAACGTGATCCGGATCAACGATGTCGTTCTTGTTCCAGAAGCGTATCCGAAGACCCGGGCAGCGATCGAAGCTGCCGGTTTTTCGACCATTGCGCTGCCAACCCACGAAGCCCGCAAGGTTGACGGCGGCCTTTCATGCCTTTCGTTACGCTTCGCCCTTTCCGATGAGTGACGCTCAGGCGCTTACCTGATTGCCTGTCACGGTCAGGTTGGCAAAACGTGTTGTATTGTTCAGTTCATCCGTTGCCGCTTCCAGCCAGCGATACCCCTTGATCGCGCCGAGTTTCGACCCCTGGACAATGTTGTTGGTGATGGCTGCCGGTCCGGCGCCGTCAACGACGGTTACCGCAATGCCCGTGCCGCAGTCGCGCAGAATGTTCTGCGAGGCCGCGATGTTGCGCATGTATGGGCCCCAGCCAAGAAGCATGCCGAACCTCGGTGCACCTTCGATGACATTGCCGGTCAACGTCGTGTCTGCTTCTGCAGCGATCCCGATTCCAAATCCGGAGACTTCGGGCGGGTAGGGGCCGTCTTCGGTGATGTTCCGAATGAGGTTGCCCGAGCAGACCGACATGCGGCCGCCATCCATGAAATTGGCGATTGAAATGCCGGTGGTGCCGCCATCGACAATGTTGTTGGAAATGACCGCGCCCTGGAAGTTGAACTCCGAATAGATCGCGCATTCGCCGGATCGCAGACAGGAGTTGCCGATTATCTGGACGTTCGAGCCGGTGTTGGACCGGATAGCCGAAAATGCGCAGTCGGTGATGCGATTGTTCGAGATGAGAACGCCATGTGCTCGGAAAACGTTGATCCCGTTGCCGAACTGACCGGTTCCGCCGTAACGCGCATCGATGCGCTCGATCCGGTTGCCCGAGACGATCGTGCCATCTTCGCCGTCGCGCCAGCGATGGATCCAGATGCCGCCATTGGCGCAATCCGTCACGGTGTTTCCCGTGATCGACAGGCCGTCTGCCTCGTTGGACCTGAGACCTGCTTCAGCCGCGCCGTAGATCCTGCAGTTTTCAACCCGGCCCGAGCACCTGTCGAGCACGACACCCATCTTCGAGGAGCCGGCGATGTCGCAATTGTCGAGCGAGAGATTGCGAACGCCAACGAAATGAAGAAGCCCTTCGGTGAAATCGCCGATCGACCGGTTGGCGCCGTCGAAGGTGACGCCCTGGATTCCGATGTTGCTGACGCCTTCGGCCCGGATCAACTGACCGCCGCCACCCTGATAGACAAGCCGCGTTCTGCCCGGAACACCGACAATCAGCGTGCCCGAGGGCAGGCGTAGGTTGGCAACGGGGTAGGTTCCTGCCGGAAGAAAGAGCGCCCGCCCACGTTCTACGGCCCGGTTGACCGCGTTCTGAAACTGGGCGGTCTGGTCATTCGCCGCATTAGGCAGAAGACCCAGATCGGCGGAATCGATCGAGCCTCGGAGATCGGCGACTTTCATTTGTGCCACAGAGGTTGTCCCGGAAAGGCACACTGCTGTCCCGGCAAGAAACGCCCGTCGGCTCAGTTTTGAAATATCGCGTGTCATCGGCAAGACCATTAGCTGGAAGCGTCCCAAGTTGGGAGGCAAGTCAGGTTTTGACTTAGAACTCAGCAAGGGGCGTGCCGGAGTGGCAGGAATTGCTTCAGGTTCGCGGAAGCGGCGTGCGCTTTACGTCGTCCGGACATAAGCCGGGATCTTCACACCGCACAGGAGCAACAAAAAACCGGCCGGGACGCACCCGGCCGGTGGCAATCGATCTTCAGGGGGCAGAAAGATCGATTAGAGTTCGCTCGGATCGGTGTTTTCGATCTGCGTCCAGTTGTCGTCTGCGGAACTGACGAAGCCCGGAATGTCTTTGTTCCAGCGTTCCTGGATGCTTTCGGACAGGTTCAGGTAGAGCTTGCCGTCGACGATCTTCCACAGGTCGGGATCACCGTCCACCTTGACGCCCATGGCCGTTCCGAAGGCGCAGAAGCCGCCATATGCCGGCAGGTACTTTTCCGGGTTCTGTTTGAAAAGGTCACGGTTTTCTTCAGAAACGAAACGGTAGGTTGCGCCACTATGAACTTCAGTGATCGAGAAGTCGCCGTCCAGCGGAGCGCCGTTTGTGAAGTAGGAGACCGGGTCCACACCGCGCAGCGCGAGACCGGTGACGGTTGCGTTCACGTCAAAACCGGCAGCAAAGGCGCTGGATACGAGACCGGAAACAACAACGAGAGCAGCAACGGAGCCGCGGATCAGGTTCTTGAGCATTTGAAAAGACTCCCAGGGGTCAGCCTTTGAAAGGCGTTCGATTTGAGCCGGCTTGGAAGAGATTGCCCTGATCGCCATATTTCGGTACCATTCGGTTCCTAACTGATCAGAGTCGACCGTTCATGCCGGTGAAAGAAACATACGGTTGGGAACCGATCGGTACAAAACACAAGAGCGTGAGTGCCGGTTGATGTCTTTGTGAAGACGAGGATGGAACATGGCAAGACCACGTGAGTTTGACCCCGAAGAGGCGATGGACAAGGCCATGACCCTGTTCTGGGACGTGGGCTATGAAGAGGCTTCGCTGTCGGAGCTTCTTGCGGCGATGGAAATAACCAAGGGGTCTTTCTACAAGGCATTCCAGGACAAACAGTCCATCTATCTGGAATCGCTTGATCGCTACAATGACAAGGTTATCAGTGGGACCGTTGCCTATCTGTCCGACACTGCCCAGGGCACGGGCCGCGACCGCATCCTGGGGCTTTTCGAAAAGGTGGCACAGGCGGTGAGGGCGGACGGAGACCGGCTCGGCTGCTTTTTGTGTAATGCACTGATCGACAAGGCGGCGGAAGGTGGCGAAGCGGAAAACAAGCTTCAGGCGATGGTACACCGGCTGGAAAATGCCTTTTTCAAGGCTCTGACAGACGATCGGCCTCGGGATGACGCAGGGAACCGGGAAACCGCACGCGGGGTGCTTTCCGCCTATTTCGGGCTGAGGGTTCTGGGACGTGCAGGTCTGTCAACGGAAATGGCTGCGGACTGTGTCCGGCAGGTAGAGAGGCTTCTTGAGCGCTGAAGTCCAATACGTCGAACTGATGTCAAAACAAGACTTTTCGAATACTGGCCAGCCTTTTTCAGCGCAATGACCGTGCAAATGCTTTCACAAGTTCCATAAGAATTACAAAGCAGATGAGTGAAACGGCTGTCGTCAGGAAATGACCCTCTGTAAATGCCGAGATGAGCCAGGCTAGCGGAAGGACTACGATCAGGGTGCATATTACTTTCAGCGGAAAGCTCAATTCATAAGGCGGCATTGTCGTCGTTTTCGGGGCCTTGCGTGACTGAATTTATCTTCGATAATCTAAACTGAAATTCGTAACTTTTTCCTCATCCGCGCTTTCGATGTCGCCCCGGCTTTGAGCCGAGGCCCATTCAAGTGTTGAGAAAGGTCCTGGATAAAGTCCGGGACAGCGCTCGACTTGCCGGGAGTGGTTTACCGCAGCCGTCTTGCGGTTTCCTTCAGCAATCTGACTGCGGCTTCCTCAATGGCCGGATAGGACGGGCGCATGTCTTGCCTGCCTTTCGGCAGGGACGGGACGTGGATGAAAATGGAGGGCACACCGGACCCCAGGGTATCCCACAAGGTGGCGTTGCAAAGATAAGTTCCGGCATTCGTTGAAAGAGATGACGGTACACCGGCTGTTTTCGCGGCTTCGAGCAGGGCGCGTGCGGGAAGCGTCGCCGACCTTGCCCTTTCATTGCCTGGGGCAAGTTCAGGGCGCGTGGGCGATTTGCCATCAGCGTCTGTGCGGATTCTGGTCGCGCGATTGACAGCCCGGGTTTCGACATTGAGCGTCCGCCGTGTGCCATCGACACCGAAATGCACAATTGCATCCGGCCGGAGTTCTTCGCGCAGCTTCGAAGTAACCTCCTGCCGTCCGGCCCAGGTTGTCGGCAGTACCTCAAAAATGAACTCAACGCCGGACTGATGCTTGCCCAGACGTTTGCTCAAACGCCTCATCAGCTGTTCCGTCGGGTTGACCGGCGCCCCCGGAAACGGCGTGAAACCCGTCACCAGAATTGTCTTGGCTGCTCCTGTCATTCCGATAGGCCCATCAGGTCGGCAAGTTCGTCAACGGCAAGCGAAACCGCAGTTGTTCCGTCGTGAACGCTGCTTTCGAGAGACTTCAATCGCTCGGCTGTTTTTTTGTTGGTTCTGAGCGCTTCGCTCATGCGCTGCTGCAACATGTCCCACATCCAGGCAACCTGTTGCCGGGAGCGTTTTTCCTGCCATTCGCCGCTGGCCTGCATCCGGTGACTGTATTGTTCAATCTGCTGCCAAAGCGTGTCGAGATCCTGATTGACGAGACCCGATATGGTAATGACCGGCGGTGTCCAGTTGGGAGATTTCGGCGCGAGAATGTGGAGGGCAGCACGGTAGTCGGCCGCAGCCGAGCGTGCACGGGTTGCACCATCTCCATCTGCCTTGTTGACCGCAATCATATCGGCAATTTCCAGCACGCCCTTCTTGATGCCCTGAAGTTCATCCCCGGCGCCCGGCAGCATGAGAACAAGAAAGAAATCAACCATGTCGGCAACGGTCGTCTCAGACTGGCCGATACCGACAGTCTCCACCAGGATCACGTCGAAACCGGCAGCTTCGCACAACAGCATGGTCTCGCGGGTTTTGGCGGCAACGCCGCCGAGCGTTCCGGCGGATGGGGAGGGGCGGATGTACGCTTTCGGATCGGTCGCAAGCCTTGCCATGCGTGTCTTGTCGCCCAGGATCGATCCGCCGGTGCGGGTTGACGAGGGATCGACCGCCAAAACCGCGACCTTGTGGCCTTCTTCCGTCAGATTGGAACCGAGCGTGTCGATGGTCGTTGATTTGCCAACGCCCGGCACGCCGGTAATACCGATCCGCAAGGCCTTGCCGGTCAGCGGCAGCACGTCCTGAATCAACTGATGCGCGACATGGCGATGGTCAGCCTTTTTCGATTCAACAAGTGTAATCGCGCGGGCGAGAGCCGCGCGTTTGCCTTCCTTCAGATCCGTTGCGAGCATTTGCGGATCGATTGTTTTCGCCTTTGATGTCATGTCCCAGGCTTAAACCAGGATTCGGCAAAGGTCACGGTGCCATTTGGGGGAATAGGAGGGGTCAGGTCACTGGATGCCGGCATTGCGAAGCAACACGTCATCGGACAGGTTCTGGATCTTGAGGCCCGTGCCGTCAGCGAGTGTCACGGGCTGAAATGCCCCTTCGCAGCCTTGTGAGAACAAAGTGGTGAAAAAGACGCACGCAGCCAAGTAACTGCCCGCGACTGTCGGGTGGCGCTCATCAACGTAAAGCTCAACGTCCGGATGGCTGGTTCGCATATGGGACCACACAACACCGACCGGGACCACCGAAGCCTCGTTCTCCCTGGCCATTCGATTGTAGGTGACGTTGCTCCGTTGCTGCATGCCTTCGTATGTTCCTACCTCCGAAAAACTGGTCTTGTTGAACTGGTCACCGTCTCTATGGGCCATTGCCATGTAGAAAACGACCTGGGTTGCAGGCGACATGAGTCGCGCGCGCTCTGCAAGCCAGCTCGCGTAGGGGAGCGTTTTTTTGGCCACGTCTTCGTCGCGCAGCGCCGGCAACTGGCTGTGCTCCTGAAGAACCACGAAATCCCAGGCGGTTTCGTCAAGGAGTGCTCTTAACTGAGGGTTTTCGGCGTGGTGTGCCAGGCGTGCGCTTCCTTTGGCGGCTGTCCGCGTGACGATGCTCACGCCTTTGGAGGCAGCAATGCTTTTCACCAGTCCAGGCAGATCATTGCCAAGCGTCAGGCTGTTCCCGACGAAAAGGATTTTGGTTGCTTCCGGTGAAGGTGGCGATGCAAAGACATCAATTGCCGGGCCTAAAAGGGATGCAAGGCCTACTAGCGTGCAAAAGAATGCCTTTTTCAATGGTGGACCCCAGCCCTGTCCGATTCGATGAAATGCACATCGAGTATCGGGTGCTGGTGCAAATTGTCCATCCTGACGGGGCGCCAGAAAGCTCCGGCAAGGTCAACTTTGCTTTACACTGACCTTTTCTTGCTGGTCTTCGCTCTTTTGCAGCGGCGTGCGCACTGCTGGACACACCATCTGGATATGTTGCTTGCGTTTGTCTCCATACCTCATCATGACCGCTTCCTCGCCTTAGCGTGGAAAAAGCTTAGCGGGGAACGCGTTTTCGGATTGTGATGTGGATTACAATTCGTCCGGGAGAGCCCTACAGGCAGACGATTTTGTCAGCTTTTCGGCGTCCACAAAATGCGCTGCAACTCGGCGTCGAACAGCTCCTTTGACGGCGGCAGCCGGTCGAATGGTCCCTGGTAACCCGGGATCGCGTAGACCAGTTCAACGTTCGGGTGTCCGCGCGATTTGCAGATGGCCATCCCACGCCAGAGATTCTTGCCGGCGCGGCAATCGGCCTTGGCGGTGCCAATGTCACCCAATGTCATACCGATCCGCTCGCCATTGGGCCCCTGCAGATGATGGGTAACGCCGTGAACCGAACGCACCTTGCCATTTTGACCCTTGAAGACCTGAAGAACCTGAAAGCCATCGGTATTGAAAGCCGCAAGCGCCCATTCGGTTTTGTTTTCCACCGCCGTTTGAATGCCTTCGGTGGTGAAGCCGGGCAGAGCCGATTCGATTGACTTGGAGCCGTATCGTGTCTCGGGCGTGATTCCGCCGACACTATCTTCGGTAATCTGGACAAGCGTGACGTTTGATGTCTGAACAAGCCGGCCTGAAGTCCCGTCAAAATCGGCTGTCGGTGAGCAGGCCGCAACAGCCAGGGCAAATGAGACTGTAAAAGCGTTTAAAAATCGGCAGCGCATGGACCAAACACATCGTTATTGCGGGCTGCGCTTTGCACGCAGTTCTCACAAGGGTTTAACAACTCTGGATTATTTTGCAATTGCAGCGAGACGGTGCTGTGGAAAGTTCAGGCCCAGCCCGCTGCGTTCCCTGGAACCTCCTCAGGTTTCGTCTTTCTTTATCCACTTCGGCGTACTTGGTGGTTCATAGGACTTAAACTGGTCAATCAGGCCTTGTGCGGATTCGCTGATCTGAACCATGCTGCGCATCACCGGCTTCGTGAAGGCTTCTTCGGTCTGATGATCCAAAAAAGCGATCAGGTGATCGTAGTAGCCGCCGACATTGAGAAAACCGCAGGGTTTTTCGTGATAACCGAGCTGGCCCCAGGTCCAGACTTCGAAGATTTCCTCCAGTGTTCCGACGCCTCCGGGCAAGGCGATAAAGCCGTCGGACAGATCCGCCATCATCGCCTTTCGTTCGTGCATCGAACCAACGAGATGAAGTTCATTCAGGCCTTCGTGACCGATTTCCTTTTCCTGAAGCGACTTCGGCAATACCCCGATAACGTCACCGCCGGCTTCAAGAGCAGCGTCGGCAACGGTTCCCATCAGACCGACCTTGGCGCCGCCATAAACGAGCCGATACCCGTTTTCGGCAATGACGCGGCCCGTTGAGCGGGCCGCTTCCTTATAACTTTCACGCGATCCGAAGCTGGATCCGCAAAAGACGCAAATGGATTTCATGTTTTTATCCCGTACGCTTTCAACTTGCAGAGATGCCGGTTTGCCGCTGTCCGCCGTCAGTTCTTCGACAATTCGTCAAGGACGCGTGCCCAGGACCGAATGCCCTTGTGAAAACTTGTCAGATTATATTTCTCGTTCGGCGAATGGATCTGGTCGTCTTCCAAACCGAAGCCGATCATCAAGGTGTCCATGCCCAGGGTGCGTTTGAAATCGCCGACAATGGGGATAGACCCACCCATTCCGACGAGAGCCGCCTCCTTGCCCCATTCGTTCTTGAGGGCGGCTTCGCCTTTTTCGAGCGCGGGCATCTGGAAATCGAGACGAAGGGCAGGGCTGCCGTCCTTGGCAATGAATTCGACGGAGCAGTCAGCCGGTATCTTGGAGCGGACATAGTCACGGAAGGATTGCTGGATCTTGTCCGGATCCTGATCGCCTACCAGCCGGAACGTGAATTTGGCATGGGCCTCGGAAGGTATGACCGTCTTTGAGCCGGCGCCCTGATAACCGCCCCACATACCGTTGACTTCAACGGTCGGTCGCGACCAAAGGTGCTCCAGTGGCTTGCGGTCGTTTTCACCGCGCGGATACTTCAACCCAACCTCGCCGAGAAAATCCTCGACGGAAAAATCGAGACCATCCCACATCCTGCTGACGTCTTCAGGCAGTTCGATCACGCCATCATAAAAGCCGGGCAGGGTCACTTTGCCGTTTTCATCGTGCAAACCGGCGATGATGCTGGCGACAATGTGGTTGGGGTTTTGTGCCGATCCGCCATACATGCCGGAGTGGAGGTCGCGGCTCGCGGCCTTGACGATGATTTCGTCACCGACCATGCCGCGCAGCATGACCGCGATTGCCGGCGTCCGCGCGTCCCACATGCCCGTGTCGCATACGAGGGCTAGATCACAGGACAGTTCATCCTTGTGCGCATCCAGAAACGGGCCAAGCGACGGAGAACCGGATTCTTCTTCTCCTTCGAACAGAATGCTCACGTCGATTGGCAGGTCGCCGGTTTCCTCAATAAACGCGCGGGCGGCTTCGACGAATGTCATCAATTGACCTTTGTCGTCGGATGCACCGCGGGCAACAATGATCTTACTGCCGTCCTCGCGTGTCTTGATGCTGGGTTCAAACGGGTCCTGATCCCAAAGGTTCAGGGGATCGACAGGCTGCACATCGTAATGGCCATAAAAAAGTACATGCGGGCCTTGTTTGCCGGATTTGCGGTGCCCGACAACCATCGGATGACCGGCCGTATCGCGCACGGATGCCTCAATGCCGATCGATTTCAGTTCACGCGCGAGCCATTCTGCAGCTTCACGGCACGGTGCTGCGAATTCAGGGTCGGTCGATATGCTTTTGATTTTGAGAAGGTCGAACAGTCGATCGAGGCTGGCTTCGAAATTGGTCTCGATGCGCGCCAAGACCTTATCGATGGAACTCATAACGGATCCTTGAATTTGGAACAGAATGGCTGGCCGAAGAATGCACGGCCCTTTAGAAGGCCCTAACAGGCCACAAGCGTGCGCGAAGCGCAAATGGAATTAGCTCTTTTCCGGAAGCAGCGGCTTTGCTGCAGACAGAGCACCGCGCGCCGTTACGATAACCTCAACTCTCGTTGGTCCTATTGTTGTCTCCAGTTTCTCCAGCAGCTGCGTTTGAAATGCATCGATCTCTTCGGCCAGGACGGCTTTGCCGGGATCGATATAGATTGCCGCGTAGTGCATACGGCCGGCCTGGAGGACTGCGGCTCTTTGGAATCGGTAGCCTTTTTCCAGGGCGAGATCCCGCGCTGCGCGCGCCGCCTTTGAATGCGTGCCCTTTGGCGCGCTGACCCCGGCAAGGTCTGCGAGCGTCTTTCGAAACGTTGCAAGCGGCTGCCAGATGATGGCCAGGATAAGCACAATCACGATGACCGCGTCACCGATCGGCACATAGGGAGCAAGGGGTGTTCCCTCAAGAAAGGGAAGCGACAAAAGGGCTGCGCCCGCTCCTACACTCAGTACACCATCGATCATTGCCGCTCTGGCTTCGGTCTTCAATAAAGGCGAGCGCTTGCCGCTTTTTCTGTAGGCACGATGATAGTTGAAGGCGAGGGCCAGACAAATCAGGACGATCGTGACCGAGTAGATGACGATCGGTCCAAACACCAGTTCAGGAACAGTGCCGCCGGTGAAGAACGTCCAGATCTTGATGCCGGACACGATGGCCGCAAAAACAAGAATGCCGATCAGGATCAGACTGCGGAAGGTGACGTAGAGCACCTCGTCGAAATCATGCCCCCAGGGCCGCTTGCGCGTGGGCGGCATACCGACACGGGCGCCGATGCGTGCAGCGGCGATGGCGGATACGAAATTGACAGCTGAATAGAGACCGTCGACGAGCATGGCATCCGAGCGCGACAGCCAGGCTGTCAGGATACCGGCAAAGGCCATGAACAGATTGGCCCATTTTCCAATATTTAAGGCCTTGCGTTCAATCTCCCGGCTGTCGGCCATAGGCGTCAGTTTCCGCGCTTCAACGATCCCATCAAACCGCGGACGAGTGCACGCCCGAGAGACGTCCCCAGGCTCCTAGCCGCCGATTTCAGTCCGGCTTCCAGCACGCTGTCACGCTGGCTTCTGCGGCTGGACCGTCTTTTTATGCTCTCTTTGCGTGGACGATCATCGCGGCCGAAGTCAGGTAACTGAAATCCGGACCGGGACTTTCGCGGTTCGCCGTGTTTGCGGGCATGCTTTTCTTCCCTGTCCCGGCTGCGCTGCTCCTGGCGCTGTTCCTCTTCCGCGCGGTTCATGAGGATTTCATAAGCGGATTTTCTGTCCTTGGCCCGTTCGTAGAGGCCGAAAATGGCGCTCGATTGGATGAGCGTGCGTCGCTCTGCCTGGGTGATCGGCCCAAGACGCGAGCAGGGTGGCCGGATGAGGGTTCGTTGCACGACTGAGGGGATCCCCTTGCCCTCCAGCGTTGAAACGAGTGCCTCGCCGACGCCGAGCTCGGTTATGACGCGTTCCGTGTTCAGGTCGGGATTTGGGCGAAAGGTCTCCGCAGCGGCCCTGACCGCCTTCTGGTCTCGTGGTGTGAAGGCCCGCAGCGCATGTTGAATACGGTTCCCCAGCTGCGCCAGGATCGTCTCCGGAATATCGAGCGGGTTCTGGGTTACGAAATAGACGCCGACGCCTTTTGACCGGATCAGCCTGACAACCTGTTCAACCTTCTCGATGAGTGCTTTGGGCGCGCCGCTGAAGAGAAGATGCGCTTCGTCGAAGAAGAAAACCAGTTTTGGCTTCTCCGGATCGCCGACCTCTGGAAGTTCCTCAAACAGTTCGGAAAGAAGCCAGAGCAGAAAAACGGCGTAAAGCCTGGGCGAGGACATGAGTTTGTCGGCCGCCAGAATATTCACGATCCCGCGGCCGTCCTGCGCAGTGCGGATGAAATCCCTGATGTCGAGCGCAGGCTCGCCGAAGAAATTCTCTCCACCCTGGCGCTCAAGCACGAGCAATCTGCGCTGAATAGCTCCGATCGACGACTTGGAAACGTTGCCGTAAAGCGTGGAGAGTTCAGAGGCCCGCTCAGCCACATGGGCGAGCATTGCCCGCAGGTCTTTCAGATCGAGCAGCAGCAAGCCTTCATCGTCGGCCAGTTCGAACAGGACGTTCAGAACGCCTTCCTGGGTGTCGTTCAGCTCCAGCAAGCGCGAAAGAAGAAGGGGGCCGATTTCGGAAACGGTGGTTCGGATGGGGTGGCCCTGCTTTCCAAGAAGGTCCCAGAAAACGGTTGGAAATTCCTTGTATGTATAGCTCTCTTCTATGCCGACTTCCCTGGCCCGTTTTTCAAGAAAATCCTTGGAGACACCTTCGGCGGCCAGTCCGGACAAATCGCCCTTGATGTCGGCACAGAAAACGGGAACACCCGCCTTTGAAAACCCCTCTGCCAGGATCTGCAACGAGACTGTCTTGCCGGTCCCGGTTGCTCCCGCGATCAATCCGTGCCGGTTGGCCAGTTTCAGCGCCAGCGTCTCATCCTTGGTGCTGGCACCGACAAAAATGCTATCTTTTCCCGTCACGGATACCCCCGAATCTTACTGACCTTCCCCGAACCTAACAAAGCCGCTGGAAAAAAGCGCGCACGAGGTGCGATGTCGTGTCGACGGACTTCCGGAAAAGCATGTATAGAAATCACCGGCGACGCGGCTGATAACACACGACGCACAAACAGACTTACCTGGAGAACGGTATGGAAGAACTCATTGACCGGATCATGGCGGCGGCCGGGATCGACAAAGACCTAGCGACCAACGCGGTCGGCATCATTTTAGACTTCCTGAACCGCGAAGGTCCGGAAGACAAGATGCAGCTGATTTTTGATGCCCTTCCGGGAGCTGCTGATCTTGTGGCCGGTCGCGAGGGCGCCGGTTCCGGAGGTGGCCTGCTCGGCGGTCTGGGAAGCATGATGGGTGGCAGCATGGGGGCGATGGGTGCCCTTAGCGAACTGAACAGTGCCGGGCTCGATATGGGCGGCGTGCAAAGTGTTGTCAAAGAGCTGGTTTCCTATGCTAAGGAAAAAGCAGGGGACGACGTAGTGGAGGAAGTGATTTCACAAATTCCGGGGTTGAACCAAGTCGTCTAGCTGCCCCAGGGTTCTGCCATCGGTCTTAGAGGGAGTTCATTGCGCATGTCATATTCGATCAAAGAAATCGAGGGCATTGGCCCGACTTATGCTGCGAAACTGGGTGAAGTGGGCATTACGACGACGGAAGCATATCTGGAGCGTGCGAAGGATCCGAAGGGGCGCAAGGCGCTTGAAGAGGAAACCGGTATCGAAGGCAAACGCATTCTGAAGTGGGCCAACATGGCCGACCTGATGCGAATCAGCGGTGTCGGTGAAGAGTATTCGGAGCTTCTGGAGGCAGCGGGGGTCGATACCGTCAAAGAACTGAAGCATCGAAATGCGGCCAATCTTGCAGCAAAGATGCAGGAAGTGAACGACGAGAAGAGTCTCGTTCGCCAGGTACCAAGCGAGAGTCAGGTGACGAAATGGGTCGATCAGGCAAAAGAGCTGCCGCCGATGATGACCTATTGAACCGGCTGAGGGCCAATAATACCTGCAGATAAAGTGAAAAGGCGCGCCTGTGGCGCGCCTTTTTGGATTCATTGCTCAATACGGCAGCGTTACAGCCGCGATTGGCTGATGTCAGACGCTGATCTGCCCGTAGCGAAGCGCTTCCACGACCGTGTGGGTCTTGTTGGACGCATTGAGCTTGACGCTTGCGTTCTGCAGATGGGCGTGAACCGTGCGTTGCGAAATGTCGAGGACGTCGGCGATCTCGCCGGCTGTTTTACCGTAAGCGGTCAGCTCAAGGACCCTGCGTTCACGACTGGAAAGGGCGCCCGGACGCTGGCCGGAGATGACGCCAAGTTCGCGCAGCCGGGAAAAGGCAGCTGCCGAAAGCACTTCCAGGTTTGCAAGATCGTATTTGTTCACCTGAAGCGCCGGTCCGCTGGCGAAAACGAATGCCTGGAACGGATAAAGCTCAGTCACCGGTACGACAACGATCTGACTGCCTTCACCAGCAGACGCCAGGAGATCGGAGTGCTCCATGTCTCCTGCTGTAATCGTCCATACGCGGGCGCGATTGGAGCCGAGGCCGAGCATCAGCGCGCTGTCGTTTGCGGACAAAGACGTGCTCTCGATGCCGTCGTTACGCTGGTCCGGCCAGCGGAATCGCTGAACCAGATTGTCAATCGGGCGGTTCGGCATGGGCAAGCCGGTAATGAGTATGTGCGTCGCCCCCATGCGCCGCAGGTTCGACTCCAGAATGTCCAGGACATGGTGAGCCGCGTTTGCCTCAGAAATTGCTCTCAGTTTGCTTTTCAATTCTGTCTGATCAAGCATTGTGCACATCCTTAGCGGTCTAAATTACCGCATGCTTGCCAGCCTAGTGGTTTCAACCACCTACGGCTGATGATGGGTTCGTTGATGGCTTTGACTGAACCGATCGTGGCACAAGCCCAAGCCGGGTGCCGCGCACGTTGTCTAAGGTATTTATTCCCATGCGTCAGCGCAGTTACGCTACAATACAATTGATGATCGTACCAATAGGGAAAATCGGGAGAGTTTGCTTAATACGCCAAAAATTTGGCAAAATAACAGCGAATTGCATCTTCTGATTTAAAATCTTGCTACTACTTTTTCCAGGGTTGCGATAAAAAGGCGCACAATTTGCGCGTTTTTCGGGTTTCATCGACAACACGGCTGGTGTGACGCCACCGTTAGAAAAATGTGATAGGTTTTTCTCAGTCGGCCTGAAACCCGCGTGAACCTTACCCTTAATGCTGAGTTGCCAAGCTTTGGAACGCCGGATTAAAACGGGGCCAAGGGAGACGATTGCAATGCCGCTCAGTTTTACCGGACCGGAAAGTTTCTATTCAGTCGATGAAAAAGCCTGGTGGGAATCCGTTGACACGGCCCTGAAGGGACGGTCCAGAGAAACACTCTTCGGGTCCACTGAAGATGGTCTGGAGATCGCACCGATCTATTCCCGCCGCAGCGACACAACGGCTCGCGAATTAAGGTCCGGCGCGCAAACCTGGACCCTCACGCAGCGCGTGGAGATTCCGGATCCGGCAGCAGCGAACGCTCAGATCCTTGAGGACCTTCAAGGCGGGGCAGACGGTGTCGAACTTGTCTTTGCGGGCGCGGAAGCGTCCGAGGGACACGGTATCGAAGCGTCGGATATTGCCGATTTTGAAACGCTGTTTGAAGGCGTTCTCCTGGACCTCATCAAAATCCGCGTGAATGCGGGGGCCGGAACGCCCGAAGCGCTGGCGCTGCTCCTCGCCTTGGTGGAACACAAGGGCATTGCGGTGTCCGATGTCCAAATCACCTCCGCCTTCGATCCTTTTGCCTGGCTTGCGAGCCATGCTCCAGGGGCATTTGATCTTCAGAAAGCGCTTCGTCAGACAACAGACCTGTTGCTTGCAGTTGAAAAATCAGGCGCGGCGCTCAGAGCCTTGAACGCTGACGGACAGGTTTGGCACAATGCCGGTGCGACGCCTGCACAGGAACTCGGACTTGTCCTTGCCTCTGCGACAGCCCAACTGCGTTTGCTGGAAGAAACAACCTTGCAGCCCGAAACGTGGCCGGCGCTGATGAGCCTTACTGTTGCGGCGGATGCGGATCAATTCGGTACGATCGCCAAGGCACGGGCCATGCGGGCGCTTTGGTCGTGTGTTCTGGACGGTGCCGGGCTGCCGCAATCACGAACCAACCTGCACATGTGCAGTTCCTTCAGAATGCTGACAAGGCGTGATCCCTGGGTCAATCTCTTGCGCAATACGGTTGCCGTCTTTGCGGCTGGTATCGGCGGTGCAGACAGCGTCTGCGTACTGCCTCATACGCTTGCCGTCGGACTGCCTGATGAACTGGCGCGCCGCTTGGCACGCAACACGCAGACGATTTTGCTTGAAGAGAGCAGTCTGGCAAAAGTCATAGACCCTGCGGCCGGCTCCGGAGCCATTGAAGACAGAACCGAAAAACTGTGCAGTGCTGCCTGGGCATTTTTTCAGACAATAGAGGCCGCCGGCGGGTTGGCAACAGCGCTAGAGCAGGGGCATGTGCAAAAGCATGTCGCAACGTCGAAAGATGAACTCGATAAAAATGTCGCGCGACGAAAACGGCCCATTACCGGGGTAAGTGAATTTCCAAACCTGTCGGAAAAGCCCGTCTCGGTCATGTCAACGGCACGAACGCCATCTAGTGCCAAGACCGGCGCTCCCAGCGGCAGCCTTCCGGAGCCTGGCACCGGCGAATGGACAGATGCTCTGAAAGAAGCTGCCATGAAGGGATTTGCGCTCTCAGCGATCGTCGAACGGCCTGATTCCTCTTCGAGCGAACTCGGCGCAGCGCGCCTTGCCGAACCTTTCGAGCATCTCAGGACTGCTGCTGAACAGGTGGCGGAGAAGACGTCGAAGCCGCCACTGGTTTTCCTGGCAACGCTCGGCAGTCTTGCTCAATACACCGCGCGCGCAACATGGATAACGAATGCATTTGCAGCGGGCGGCATCGGTACCGTTGCACCCGCCGTTTATCCGACATTCGATGAATTGCTGGCAGCCTATAAACAAAGCGGTGCGACTGTCGCCTGCATCGTATCGTCCGACGGAGTTTATGAAACCGATGCAGTGACTGCCGCGTCGATGTTGAAAGAAGCTGGCGCGCACTATCTTTATTTGGCGGGAAAACCGGGCGCACGTGAAGCCGAGCTGAAAGAGAGCGGCGTCGACGCATTCATTTACGCAGGCTGTGACCTTCTGGACGTTTTGCAGGATGCTCACGCCCGAATGACCGGGGCGACGTACAACGAAGACTTGTCATTGGAGGTCCCGTCATGAGCAGGATCCCGAATTATTCGGACAAACCCTTCCGGAATGTCCTTAATAATGCACAGGCTGGACCGCACGAGAACTGGCTGACCCCGGAGGAGATCGAGGTTCAGCCTGTCTACGGTTCCGGCGACCTTGAAGGGCTTCGTCACCTCGATACCTGGCCTGGGCTCCCGCCCTTCCTGCGTGGGCCTTATCCGACCATGTATGTCCAGCAACCCTGGACAGTGCGCCAATATGCAGGATTTTCGACCGCCGAGGATTCCAACGCGTTTTACCGGCGCAACCTCGCCGCCGGCCAAAAGGGCCTCTCAGTCGCGTTCGACCTAGCAACGCATCGCGGCTATGACAGCGACCATCCAAGGGTCGCAGGCGACGTCGGGATGGCGGGCGTAGCGATTGATTCCATTTACGACATGCGCACGCTCTTTTCGGGCATTCCACTCGATAAGATGAGCGTCTCAATGACCATGAACGGCGCGGTGCTGCCGGTTCTGGCGCTCTACATCGTGGCCGCCGAGGAGCAGGGAGTAGAGCAGAAGGATTTGTCCGGAACGATCCAGAACGACATTTTGAAGGAGTTCATGGTCCGGAACACCTACATTTATCCTCCGCGGCACTCGATGCGGATTATCTCCGACATTTTCAAATACACATCCCAGAACATGCCACGGTTCAACTCGATCTCGATCTCCGGCTATCACATGCAGGAAGCCGGAGCGACCGCAGACCTTGAACTTGCCTATACGATTGCCGACGGCATCGAATATGCGCGCGCCGGTGTCGCGGCAGGCATGGATATCGACCGGTTCGCGCCGCGGCTCTCGTTCTTCTGGGCCATTGGCATGAATTTCTTCATGGAAGTGGCCAAGCTGCGCGCCGCGCGGCTGATCTGGGCCACACTCATGCAGGAGAACTTCCAGCCGAAAAATGCCAAGTCGCTCTCACTGCGCACACACTCCCAAACGTCCGGGTGGTCATTGACTGCACAGGACGTCTTCAACAACGTGATCCGCACGTGCGTTGAAGCGATGGCTGCAACGCAGGGGCATACCCAGTCGCTGCACACGAACGCCCTTGACGAGGCTTTGGCTTTGCCGACGGATTTTTCAGCACGTATCGCACGCAATACGCAGCTTTTCCTGCAGCAGGAAAGCGGAACGACAAAAGTGATCGACCCGTGGGGCGGGTCCTACTATGTCGAAAAACTCACAAGCGACCTTGCTGAAAAAGCGATGACCCATATCCGGGAAGTCGAACAACTCGGCGGGATGGCCAAGGCGATCGAAAAGGGAATCCCAAAGCTCAGGATCGAAGAAGCGGCCGCCAAAACGCAGGCCCGCATCGACAGCGGCTCTCAAACGGTGGTCGGCGTCAACAAATTCAAGCCGGAAAGCGAAGCGGCAATTGACGTTCTCAAAGTCGACAATGCGCAGGTCCGCGCTGCTCAGATCGATAAACTCAAGCGGTTGAAGCAGGAGCGCAATGAAACCGAAACACAGGCAGCGCTTGATGCATTGACAAGATGCTGTGAAAGCGGTGAGGGGAATCTTCTGGACCTTTCCGTGAAAGCCGCGCGTGCCATGGCAACGGTGGGCGAAATCTCGTTGGCGATGGAGAAGGTGTTCGACCGGCACAAGGCGGAAATCAAATCGATTGCCGGGGTCTACAAACGGGAGGCAGGGGCCATGTCCGGGACCATGGACAAAGTACAAGAGCTGGTGGAGACGTTTGAGGAAAATGACGGGCGCCGGCCGCGTATTCTGGTTGCCAAAATGGGGCAGGACGGCCATGACCGGGGACAGAAGGTCATTGCGTCCGCATTCGCCGATCTTGGCTTCGATGTCGATATAGGGCCTTTGTTTCAAACGCCGGAAGAAGCCGCGCGACAAGCCGTTGAAAACGACGTACATGTCGTTGGCGTCTCGTCACTTGCCGCCGGACATCTGACCCTCGTTCCGGCGCTGAAAGAAGCGCTTGCCACTGAGGGGCGGGAGGACATCATGATTGTTGTCGGGGGTGTTGTACCGCCTCAGGACTATGACGAACTCTACCAGTCAGGCGCGTCGGCGATTTTCCCGCCAGGAACAGTGATTGCCGATGCTGCCGTCGGTCTGATCGGAAAACTGAACGAACAACTCGGATACGGTCCCGCCGAGGCGGCTGAGTAATCAGCGCGCGTGAGCTGGTGCTGTTGGCCGGCGCTTTTAATTGTACGCGAGACCGAACGTTCCTGCGGGGTCACGCTTCTGGGTCTGTCTTGTAAATCAGAATGTCACCGGGCTGACAGTCGAGGGCCTCACAGATTTTCTCAAGGGTGTCGAACCGCACCCCCTTAACCTTGCCGGATTTCAGCAAGGAAACGTTCTGCTCGGTAATGCCAATACGCTCTGCCAGTTCTTTTGACCGCATTTTGCGGCGGGCAAGCATCACATCAAGTTCAATGATGATCGGCATAGCGGTGCCATTCGGTCAAATGTTCTAGCCTCTCAGACAAACTGGCGGTTTTCTTCAGCAATAGTGGCTGCCTCGCGCATGATCCAGCCAAAGACGAGCATTAATGCGCCAAATATGAGGAAAAATGCTTCCCCACCGTCGAGGGCCACCTCGATTTGTCCTTCCCCGTCGGGATAGTCCCACGTCAACAGGACAGACAGGATCGGGTCGCTCAGGATGTCGAAGACGCCATACGCAAGCAACCAGATACCGATTTTGATCATGCGTGCCAGGGTGTCGGGCGCGAAAAAGGCCGCTTTCCGGAATTGATCGAACAACTGCCTCGTGTTCCAGCATATGCCGAGCAGCAATCCAAAAGCGCACGCAAGAACGATACCCATGCCGATCCGTTGAGCGATTGGAATCTCACCGAGGTTCCGCTCGATATCTGACAGGTCCACGGTCTCCGTTGCCGCGTCCAGGACAGCCGGCAACATGACGGTGATCACCAGTAGTGCGCCGATCACCGCGACCATTACCAAGACAACTGTCACGAACCATTTCATGGCCGTGGACAGTCGGCGGATCCGCGACAGGCGTCGTTCGCGCTCAACCTGTTCAAGCTCGCTCATTGCACACTCCGATTGCCAGCCCGAAAGCGTGTCTAAGCCACGACTGGCAAGATTGCAATTTAAAATATTGCTATTGACAAAAAAATTATTGTCTTCAATTTTAAATTTATCGTTTTACGATAATAAATCATCAAATGAACCGGAAAGGTTCACCTGAGCCAAAGCGAGACTATGAATGATAAGTTCCTTTGTCGATTATGGATTTTCCCTGTCTTCGGATCTGCAACAGGTCCGCGAGGTAAGACCACTGCAGCGCGGCTATTGCCACTGGTTATGGAAGCCGGCAATTCTGTGCACCGTCCTTGGTATCTTGATGAGCGGTGCTCATGGGGCCGATCTTAACAGCACCGAACCACCCGCAACGGGAACCTTCGCCTCCGGGCATGCACTTTGGGCAGGTCCTTATCTCGGCTTTGAGGGGGGCATTGCCCAAACCGTGACGGATGTGAAGGCCAGCAACAGGACGGAGGAGTTGTCTCATGTCAATGCTGCCTTTGGCATTTACGGCGGCTATAACTGGGAGGTTTCGCGCGTTGTCCTGGGCGTGGAAGCTGCAGCGTCCTACCTTGGAGGAACCGAAAAAGGCGGCCACCCTACGCTGGGCCCGATCGAGGCGCGGGCCAGCTGGACGGCAGCAGCCAAAGCAAGGGCTGGGCTGCCGATCGGAAACTTCATGCCTTACCTGAGCGCGGGCATTGCAGCGACTGAGCACAGTCTTACAGCAAATGGCAATGAGGAGACCTCTGTATCCATCGGCCCGGTGGTCGGCGCCGGACTGGAAGTTGCCATGAAGGAGAAATGGCGAGTGCGCGCTGATTATACCCTGACGGGCATCATCGACGACACCTCGAGTTTCGGCGGCACGGATGTTGACAGGCGGTCGGGAAGCCAAAGGTTCATGTTGGGGATTTCCAGATCGTTCTGACTTATTTCAGAGCATACGCGCCAAGCAGTGTTTCCTTCGAAAGGAGACACTGCGCTTTGCTTTTTCTGCTAGATACAGATCAGATTTCACAGGCCCTGGAACACCAAGCAGCGTATCAGCCCAGTATACTGAGCTGCCGGGCCGGGTAGCGCAGACCTGAAAAGTCTGCCCTCAAGGTCACATCAGTCGACGTATGCTTGTCTCGGCTAAGACCGTTTGCGCCCAAGCCCCTTGTAAGCCCGTGCCGTCACGCCGCCATTCGTTCTTCAACCGAGCGCGGCGAGCCCCGTCAAGTCGGCGAGCACGGCTTTGGGGGCCAGATCGGGATATTCGTCCGGCATGCCTGTTCTATTCATCCAGACAGTTCTGAACCCGAAGGCCGTAGCGCCTGCTACGTCCCATCTGTTGGAAGACTGGAAAGACACTTCTTCGGGATAAATGCGGAAATGTGTCGTGACCATTTCGTAGACTTGGGGGTCGGTTTTGAAGGTCCTGAGATCGTCGACTGAAAAAATCTCGTCAAACAGCTCCGTCAGGCCGGCCGCCTTGGCAGCCGCATCCAGCATTGCCGGAGACCCGTTTGATAAAATTGCGATCTTCGCGCCTGTGGCTTTCAGGTCCGTCAGCACTTGTGGAACTTCCGGGTAGCAATCCAGTTCCCAATAGGCGTTTAACAGATCGCTTTTCAAGGACCGGTCTGCGCTCGGAACCAGCGCGAATGCCGTATCCAGACCTTCCTGGGTGAGTTCCCAGAAGTCCTTGTATTGGCCCATCAGCGCACGGACCCAAGAATACTCCAACTGTTTTTCGCGCCAAATGGACGACAGTCTTTGTGCGTCCGGCCCCAGTTTTTCCGCGTGCTTGCGCACGGCTGCATGGACATCGAACAAAGTGCCATATGCATCGAATACAAACGCCGCGTGCGCCATGGGCCAGATTCCTTTTCAGGGTTTCAAATCGCCGGAAGAAAACCTTGCGACAGCCATTGCGTCAAGCGCGCGCGCGTTCGACAAAAGTTTAACGCACGAATTCCTATTGCGCAGGGGGCAACTTTATCGCGCCATCTTCTTCAATCTGCCAAAAGGGATTGTAAGCAATCTCGAGAAGATGGCCTCCTGGAACCTCGACATAGGATGAGTATCCGCCCCAAAAAGCCTTGTCGGGGCGCTTTACGATCTTGCCTCCGGCAGTGACCGCCAGATTGAACGCGGCATCAACCTCTTCTTCCGATCGCGCGTTCCAGGCAAGTGTGATGGCACCGCTGGTCTGCTTCGTCACCTCCTGGCCGATCTCCCGTTCCAGAGCATCGCGGCTGTAAAGCGCAAATACGGCCCCGATGATCTGAAAAAAGACGACGTCAGGCGAGGGGGCGGCATTTACCTGCCAGCCAAGTCCGTCTTCGAAGAACCGGCGCGCCTCTGCAACGTCGGGCACTGCCAACGTTGTCATCGAAATACGTTGTTCCATTGATCTTCCTTTCGAGAAAACAGGAACATATAGTGAACAAATTCACGGATCTGTCAATGAGCGATTGCCATATCTGAACTTCGTCTGGCCAAGCTGCACCGGCACGGTTGCATTCCGTTTGCGATTGCATAACCAGGCACGATTGCAAATAATTTCCCGAAATTGCACGCTTACCGCTAAGTTTTATCCCGTGTTACGCCCATGTGAGAAAGATAAGCGGCAAATTTCTCCTTCCATCGGGTAGGCTATTGACCTGGGGAGTTTGCAGGTGTTGGCTCACACGAGAGCGCACAGGCCGGAAGAAAAGGGAATGGCGATGAGCGGATGGAGCGATACGTGGACCTGGATTGACGGAACCTGGCACGAGGGGAACCCGCCGATTATGGGACCGCGCACGCACGCTTCCTGGCTCGGTTCGAGCGTATTCGACGGCGGTCGGTTCTTCGAAGGCGTCATGCCCGACATCGACCTTCACTGCAAACGCGTGAACGATTCTGCACTTGCACTTGGTATGAAACCGACTATGCAGGTCGGAGAAATGGTTGAATTAACGCGTGAGGGTTGCGCGAAATTCGACAGCGATCAGCACATATACGTCAAGCCGATGTACTGGGCGGAGTCCGATGGACCTGGTGTCATAACGGGCGATCCCGAAAGCACCCGTTTCTGCCTGTGCCTGTTTGATGCGCCGATGGCACCAAAAGACGCCGCCATGAGCATTACGCTTTCGCCTTACAGGCGACCGACAATGGAATGCATGCCCGTCAATGCCAAGGCAGGCTGTCTTTATCCCAACAATGCGCGGGCAATGCTTGAGGCCAAGGAACGGGGGTTCGACAACGCGGTCGTGCGGGATATGGTCGGCAACGTCGCGGAATTGACATCAGCGAACATCTTTATGGCAAAGGACGGCCAGGTACATACGCCAAGCCCGAACGGAACGTTTTTAAACGGCATCACACGGCAGCGCGTGATCCAATTGCTGCGTGCTGACGGATACGACGTATTCGAGCGCACAATGCATTATGACGAATTTCTCGATGCTGACGAGATTTTCTCAACGGGCAATTACAGCAAGGTCACGCCGGTCAAGCGTATCGAGAAACGCGATCTGCAACCCGGCCCCGTCGCCGCGCGTGCGCGCGATCTTTATTGGGACTTCTCGCACAAGTGAGCGGGTGATCGTCACTCGCGGACAATCAGCGCAGCGGCGACCAGCAATGCCGCGGCTGCGGCAAGCGATGGCGCTTCGAATGATCCGGTTGCCGCATGCAGTATCCCCGCAAACCAGGGACCGGCAACCTGCCCGAGCCCGAAACTGGCGGTCAGGATAGCAAGCATCTGCCTGACAGCAGCTGGCCCGCCCGATTGTGTCTGTCGGCGGCCTTCCATGAGACCGAGCGCCGTGATCCCCATGAATGTGCCGCCAAGCAGGCCGGCACCCAGCAGGAACAGCGCGGGCAGAGAACTGACTACCGTCATGGCAACGCCTGCCGACTCCAGCACGCATGCGAGTGCGAACGCCTTTCGTGCGCCTGTCTTTAAGGCCACCTTGTTCCATGCGTAAATCGAAGGTGCGGCGGTCAGGCCAACGATCAGCCACACGAATTGCTCGCTGGACTGAAGCAACGGATCAGAGCGTGCAATCGCAGAGACAAAGGTTGCCGTGATGACATATCCAAAACCGAACAGACCATAGGCGGCAACGAGCCGGACTAGGCCGCTGCTCAGTTTGCGTTCCCCGGTCTCAGACCGCCGATTTTCTGTGGGGTTCACTGCGGCCTGCCTGGGCGGAGGTGGCACGAGCCGTGCTGCAATTGCAAAAAAGGCAAGTGTCGCGAGGCCGCTTGCAATCCATAGGTAGCGCCAGTCAGACGAATAATGCGACAGAACGGTGATCATCAGTGCAGAAAACGCAATGCCGGAGCCTACACCGGCAAAATGAAGCGCCGACAATCCCGCGCGTCCGCTTGCATTCAGCCGTTCAAGAACCAGGGTTGTTGAAAAAACGAGAACGAATGCGCTTGCAATGCCACTCAGGAAACGCAGGACCAAAAACGCCGTCAGATCTGTCGTCAGCGCCATCGCAATGCTTGTAGCTGCGCTGCCCAGCAGACCGCCAAGGAACCAATGCCGGGGATTTCCCGGAAGCGATCTCGCTGCGCCCGCAAGCGCTCCCGTCAGGTAGCCAAGAAAGTTCGCGGACGCGATGAGTCCAGCGTCATTTGCTGGAAGACCCAGCCCTTCAGACATGAAAGGCAGGATTGGTGTGTAGACAAACCGGCCAATGCCCATTGCCGCAGCGAGTGAAAGCAATCCACCAAAGGCAAGCAACAAGTGAGAACGGTCTTGTCTCGACATCCGGTCCTCAGGAACGAGCGGGCAAAGAGCGGTTTTTGGCGTAAGGAGCTTCAAGGGAAGTAACAACTGACTCGCGATGCTACAGCCAATGAAGCCGGGTTACAAACCCCGGCGAAGACACCGACCTTGTGGTTAGCGGAGCTTAGAAAGGAAAACCGGGCGGCCGTTTATGAATTGGAAGACCACGATAGAAGCTGCAAAGTGTGCGACGAAATTCGGTCGGCACGCGCCGCTACAAAAAAAAAGAAAAAATTACTTTATTTTCCGCTTCCGAACTTGCCGTGTGCCCCTTGGAATCCTATTTTGCCGCTCGAAGCGACACGCGCATGGTGGTGCGCGGGCTCGCCAGTCCCCGACCCTTCTGAGGAGTTTGTCATGTCTTTCGAATTGCCTGACCTGCCGTATGCTTATGACGCGCTGGCACCTTACATGTCCGCCGAAACGCTTGAGTTTCACCACGACAAACACCATCAGGCCTACGTCACCAAGGGCAATGAACTGCTTGCCGGCAGTGGCCTTGAAGGCAAATCGCTGGAAGAGATCGTCAAGGGCAGCTTCGGCACCAATGCGCCTTTGTTCAACAACGCCGGTCAGCACTACAACCACATTCATTTCTGGAAGTGGATGAAGAAAGATGGCGGTGGAACCTCATTGCCGGGCGCCCTGGCTTCTGCGATCGATAGCGACCTCGGCGGTTACGACAAGTTCCGTGCAGATTTCATTGCCGCGGGCATCGGGCAGTTCGGTTCTGGCTGGGCGTGGCTGGCTGTCAAGGACGGCAAACTTGAAATCATGAAAACACCGAACGGTGAAAACCCGCTGGTTCACGGTGCTGTGCCTGTGCTTGGCTGTGATGTCTGGGAACATTCCTATTACATTGACTACCGCAATGCGCGGCCGAAGTATCTGGAAGCGTTTGTCGACAGCATGGTCAACTGGGACTATGTCCTGGAGCTGTATGAGGCTGCAACGAAGTAATTTCGAGCTCGAAACCTGATCCTGAACCCCGGTCCGGAAGGGCCGGGGTTTTTTGTTGTTTGGAACAAATGAACACACTTTGTTACAAAATACTGGTGTGATCACGGGAGCGTGATTTCATTCCCGAGGCATTCTTGGGCTGTACTTGAAGACGTGCGCACCGCAACGGCGGTGCACTGATCGAGAGGGAGAGGATCATGCGCAACGCATGGAAAGTCGCTGCCATTTTCATGGTGGCCGGTTTAGGATTCGCTGGATCTGTGCAGGCGGCAGACGATCCGATCACAACACGCCAGGACATCATGGCATCGGTTGGCGCTGCGGCCGGTCTCGGCGGTGGAATGATGAAGGGTGAAATTGATTACTCTCCTGTCGCGGGCAAGGCTGCGATCGCTGCTATGAACGCTGCTGCCGTCTCTTTCGGCAGTTTCTTCCCTGCGGGATCCGACCAGGGTGACACCGGTGCATTGCCGGCTATCTGGGAAAACGCGGACGGCTTTGCGGCTGAGCTGGCGAAATTCTCGGCTGCGACCGGAAAAGCGATGGAGGCAGCCGGCAAAGCGGGACCGGCAGATCTTGATGCTTTCAAGGCGGCCATGGGACCGGTTTTCGGCACTTGCAAATCGTGTCACGAAACTTACCGTAAGAAAAACTGACCGGCTATTTCCCTGTTGCCGGATTGGTCGGCTGCGGAGAGACCCATGAAAAAGGCACTGATTGTCCTTGTTCTACTTGCTGTCGTTGCAGCAGGTGTCGGGTGGGTGTTGTCTGCACCGACGCGTATGAGCGAGCAGCGGGCGGCAAGTCTGCAATCAGGCGATCCGGCCAAAGGTGAACTGGTTTTCTGGGCAGGCGGGTGTGCATCGTGTCACGCAGCGCCTGATGCCAAGGGCGAGGATCTTCTGAAACTCGGCGGCGGCTTGCGCCTCGAGACACCATTCGGTGTCTTTGTCGCCCCGAACATTTCCTCCAGTGAAACCGACGGTATCGGCGGCTGGTCCCTGACGGATTTCGCCAATGCGATGACACACGGGACGTCTCCGGACGGCAGGAACTATTACCCTGCTTTTCCATACACATCCTATGCACGCATGACAGGCACGGATCTGGGTGATCTATACGCCTTCATGAAAACGCTTCCGAACGTGGAGGGCGATGCGGGACCGCACGAACTCGGGTTCCCGTTCAACATTCGCCGCGGCTTGGGTCTTTGGAAGCGCCTCTTCCTTGATCCCGAGCCTGTAATTGCAACGCCGGTGGGCGACGGATCGGTGGATCAGGCCCTTTGGGATCGCGGGCGCTATCTCGTGGAGGGCCCGGGTCACTGCGGTGAATGCCATACGCCGCGCGACGTTGCGGGCGGGTTGAAGCTTGCCGAATGGCTGGGAGGTGCGCCAGCGCCGACGGGTGAGGGACGCATCCCCGATATCACTCCAGTGGAAGGTAAGTTCGGCAGCTGGAGTGCGGCTGACATTGCCTATTATCTGGAGAGCGGATTTACGCCTGAATATGATTCCATCGGCGGTGAAATGGTGAAGGTGCAGGAGAACATGGCGAGACTGCCTGCGGGGGATCGGGAGGCAATCGCTGCCTACCTGAAGGCAATTCCACCCGTCATTGAAGTCGCAAATTGACACCGCATCGGCATCTGACTATCGAAGCTGGATGACCTTTGAAAACACGATTTCAATTACCGCGGTTGAAACCGACGCCGAACTCGCTGCGGTTAAATCCCTGTTTCGAGCTTATGTCGACTGGCTCGGGATCGATCTGACCTATCAGGGTTTTGAAGAGGAACTCGCCGGAATGCCGGGGAAATACGCCCCGCCAAAAGGTGCTTTGTTCGTTGCAACAGACGCGGACGGATCCATTCTTGGATGTGTCGGACTGCGACAGTTCGACGATGATGGCAGCTGCGAAATGAAGCGGCTTTATGTTTTGCCGGAAGGGCGCGGAAAAGGCGTGGGCGGCGCGCTCGTTGCCCGTGTGCTGGAAGCGGCGGTGGCGGCGGGTTATCGTCAAATGCTGCTTGATACGCTGCCGACGATGACCGGGGCCGTGAAGCTCTACACGGCCGCCGGATTTGAACAGATATCCGCCTATTACGACACACCGATAAAAGAGACTGTTTTCTTCCGAAAGCTGCTCCAGCAGGTGTAGAGCCCGGCAGCCTGTCGCGAACTGCCCCACAGGCGGAAGTTCTCACAAGGCGAAAACACCCTCTATCTCGACACGCAGCTCGGGAGAAAACAGTCCCGCGACCAGGACCAGAGAACTCGCCGGAACAGCGTCGCCATACCCGTTGGTGAGTGCTTCCCGGATACCCGGAATATCATCCGGATCGGTGAAGAACACGGTGACTTTCACAAGATCCTCAAGGCTCTTTCCATGCTCGCGGGCGATGAAATCGAGTTGCTTCAGGATCGCATCGGTCTGCTCAGCCGCAGATCCCGACTGTGCATCTGTCCCGAAAGCCGTGAAACCGGATGTGAACAGCATCGTGCCCTGCGAAACAGCGTGCGTATAAGGCCCGACCGGAAGTCCCAGTTCTTCAAAATTCTGTCGCAAAATCGGCATGTTGTTTCTCCGGGGGGTAGGGCTGTCGTTGTTCAATGTTGCCATTGACGCGTTCAACACCGGGGCTGACACAAAAGGCGATGCCGGAAGCTGCAGGCCGGACCAGACAAAGCGATGCCAACCAGTGTCCGGCAAATGTGTCGCTGCAGCCCAGATTGAAAACGTCACGCAGGACAACATCAGAAATGATAGTCCCAATGAGATGAAGGAGGCGGCAAACAGTCTATGCTTCATAGCGATTTCACCTGTTAGCCTCTTCACGCACCTGTCCGATTTCGGAAAGCTCTTCGATGTAATTCACCTCGGTCAGGTCGCGTGCGAGGTAAGCTTTCGTGTGTTCGGCTTCGAAATGATCCGCAAGTGCCTGCTTGTCGGTCCAGCATTCCCAAAGCGTAAATCTGCCAGGGTTCTCCAGATTCTGACGAATTTCAAACAGGAGACATCCCGGTTCGCTCCGGGTCTGCTCCACCAGACGCCGCAGTCCCTCTTGTGCTTCTTTGAGGTCGGCACCCGATTTGAGTTCAATTCCAGCGCTGATGAAATAGTTCGACATGTGTAACTCCTCGTCTTTGGCTGACAAGGAAGATTTATTGATTTCTTTTATATCAATCTATATTTGAAAATGAGATTTAAAATTCCAAAAATGAAATCATGCTCGACGACATCTCTTTGTTCATTCATATCACCCAATGCCGAAGCCTGGCTGCGGCGGCGAGCAAACTGGACCTGCCGGCCGCGACGGTGACGCGGCGATTGAGGCGGCTTGAAGAAACGCTCGGGGCTCGGCTCATTCACAGATCCGCGCGAAAATTCGCGCTGACCAGCGAAGGGGAGGCTTACTACGCTTCTCTTGCCGACCTAATGGTCCATGCCGAAGAAACACTTCAGAACCTTAAGTCGGATCTCCATCAGATCCGCGGGCCCTTGAGAGTGGCAGCACCGACCAACGCCTCCATCGGGGTTCTGGCACCGATGTGGTCCGGTTTTCTGAAAACCTATCCGGAGATCCGCCTCACATTGAACCTGAGCAATGACAACAAGGACCTTCAGGACAATCGCTTCGATCTGGCGCTCAGGTTCGGTCCGCAGACGGACGTCTCGCTCTACCAGAAGCGAATCGGCAGCGTGGCAACCATGATGGTGGCATCGCCGGAATACATTGCGCGTGAGAGCGCGCCGCAAAGTCTTGAAGATCTGCATCAGCACAGACTTATCTGGGTTTCGTCGTTGCCGAGCTGGCATCTCAGGAACCGGGACACCGGTGCTGAAGAAACCATTTATCTCAGCGCGGATATTGCGGTCGATGACATCACTCTGGCGCGCCAGATCGTGGCGGATGGTCACGGCATTGCTCTTTTGCCGGTGACCGAGGCCGCAACGGATCTGGAAGCTGGAAGGTTGGAGATTGTGCTCCCATCCTGGACGGGGCAGGTCCGCAATGCCTATCTGGTCTGGCCGACAGGCCGCTTGTTGAGTGCGCGCGCAAAATCGCTCTGCGACTTCATCGAAGAGTTTATGGCGTCCAGAAAGGTGCTTCAGGGCGGGTTGCCGATCTGACCCATTGTTACGCGGTGTGCGGATTGCACCTTATGAAGCGGGGAACGTCGATATAGGAGCGCATTGCCGAGAGCCATGCCAGGCATTCCTGTTGCGTCCTGAAACAACCGGCTTGTGAAATCTGGTACCTGTTGCTGAAGTCATAGACCACACCGCTTGCAATGCCTTTCCAGCCGGATCCTGAAAAGTTGCGGCAGTCATACTGCGTGTTCTGGGTGTAGGGCAGGTTTTGCCGGGTCTTGTTGAATGTCGGTGCGAACAAGAGGTCCGACGGAGTTTGAAACTGCTGCTGACAGGCAACCAACACAAATGCCGAGACTGCAACGAATGACGCACGCAGCAAAGACCCGGTAGTGGTATTCTGCTTTGCGCTCTTTCGAGTTTGACGTTGCATCTTCTGCTCCATTTGAGATTGCACCTTCACGTGGATTTCAATTCAAGAGACTGAAATCCAATATGAATCACTTGAGCGGAAGAGCAGGGCAAAATCAAGACACGAGTGTATGAAGCCCTCTGACAAAAAACGGCGCCCGAAAGCGCCGTTTGGTTCCTTGCCAATGCCGAGAGGGGATGTCAGTTCACATTGATCCAGCGGAGCATCAGGAAGTTGTCAGCCCGTTGTGTCAGATCGACATTCGACTTCGAGCCCCACAGGAGCGGCTGAATGTGCAGCGGCACATAGACGACGTCGTCGCGAATGATCTTGGCGACTTCATCCAGCATTTCCTGACGCTTTTCGGCGTCGATTTCCTTCTGGATCAAAGGCAGCAGCTCATCAACGCGCGCGTTCGAGTATCCGCCGAAATTCCAGCTGCCGAGTTTCTTTTCGTCATTCTTGGTCGTGACCAGGAAGCGGACGGGGTGTTCGGCATCGAATGTGCCAGGAGACCAGCCCAGGAGATACATGTCGAAATTGCCGGCGCGCAGCTCCGGCCAGTAATTGCGCACCGGCATGGCGTTGAGGTCAGCTTTCATACCGGCCTGGGTCAGCATGGCGGACATCGCCTTGCAGAGTGCCTCGTCGTTGATATAGCGGTCATTCGGGCACATAAGGCCGAAGGAAAAACCGTCCGGATAACCTGCCTCTGCCAGGAGCGCTTTTGCGCCTTCGGGGTCGTAGTCGATACGGTCCGTCGCCGCGTCGCTGTGCCCTTTCATCTGGGCGCTCACCAGTTGCGTGGCGACTTCGGCATTGCCGCGCATGATCTTGTCGACGAGAGCTTCCGCGTTGATGGCCTTCTGGACAGCCTCACGCACCTTCACGTCCTTGAACGGGTTCTTGTCACTCGTTTCGTCCGAGTATTTCAGGGCGTCGTGTCCATGGGCGAAACCCAGCATGATCACGCGTGCCTCAATGCCCTGATGCAATGTCAGCCCATCCTGGTTCTCGATCCGCGAGACGTCCTGTACCGGCACCGGGTTGATCAGGTCGACCTGTCCGCTCAACAACCCGGAAACCGCGGTTGCCGGATTGGCGATTGGCAGGAAAGTCGCCTTGGTCAGATTGTGCTGTTTTTCATCCCACCAGCCGTCGAACGGCTCCAGAACAGTCTGAACGCCAGGCTCGCGGGAGGCGAGCACAAACGGGCCGGTGCCGTTTGCATTCAGCGTCGCGTAGGTCTCTTCTTCCTTGGCGGGCCGTACTGCGCCGTTAGCCTCTGCCCAGCCCTTGTCCATGATCATGAAGTTGGCGATTGAATCGGGAAAGATCGGATTGGGCGCGTGGGTCAGGAAATCGACCGTGTAGTCATCAACGATCTTGACCTCTTTCACAGGCGCGAACCAGGAGCTTGTGTCGGCTTCTTCCGAAGAGGCGCGTTCGTAGGAGAACAGCACGTCTTCCGCCGTCAGGTCAGCGCCATCGTGGAACTTTACCCCTTCGCGCAGCTTGAAGCGCCAGCCGTCGCCGCCGAGAGGTTCCCAGCTCTCCGCAAGAGAGCCTTCGATCTGCATGTCCTTGTCGCGGCGAACAAGACCTTCATAAACGTTGTTCAGAAAGCCGAGAACCGGTGCTGAGTTCACCGCGTGAGGGTCCATTGTCTGTGGATCTGTCGGCGAGGACCAGCGAAGCTCAGCGGCACTTGCAAACGAGACGGAGGAAAGCAGGGCGGCAGCGAGAGTAAAACCGGTTGCGGTGAAACAGCCCCGGCGCAATGACTTGGTCATGACATCCCCTTTGTGCGTTGTTGTAACGGTGTTTTGAAAACAACCTAAGCTATTTCCGCACAAAAGGAATACCGGACCCGCGTGCGGGACCGGTCCAAGTCTCAAAAAAATGTGATTCTTTAAAGCTGTCCTAGACCTTACCGGTCACCATCAGAGCGAAGGCCTGAACCAGCGCAACTTCCTTCAGACGATCGAAACGCCCGGATGCGCCGCCGTGACCGGCCTCCATGTTTGTTTTGAGCATGAGCAGGCTGTCGCCTGTTTTCGTCGCTCGGAGTTTGGCGACCCATTTGGCGGGTTCCCAATAGGTCACACGCGGATCCGTCAATCCGGCAACCGCGAGGAGAGCAGGGTAGTCCTTGGCTTCGACGTTGTCGTATGGCGAATAGGAAGCGATGTATTCATAGGCCGTCTTCTCGGTGATCGGGTTACCCCACTCCGGCCACTCGGGCGGGGTCAGCGGCAGCGTATCGTCCAGCATTGTCGTCAGAACATCGACAAAGGGCACTTCCGCGATGATGCCGCCAAATTTTTCCGGCGCCATGTTGGTGATCGCGCCCATCAGCATGCCTCCGGCTGATCCGCCCTGTGCGACGATCCGGTCATGGGACGACAGCTTTTCGGCAACCAGATGATCGGCGGCTGCGATGAAATCGGTGAAGGTGTTCTTCTTGTTTTCGCGGCGCCCGTCCTTGTACCACCTGAAGCCCTTGTCCTTGCCACCGCGGATATGGGCGATCGCATAGACAAAACCCCGATCGACGAGGGACAACGCATTGGTATTGAAGCTCGCCGGTATCGTGATGCCGTAGGATCCGTAGCCGTAAAGCAGGAGCGGCGCTGATCCGTCCAGCTTGGTATCCTTGTGATAGAGAATGGATACGGGGACGGTTTCGCCATCTGCCGCAGGTGCCATGAGGCGGCGCGTCACATAATCGGAAACGTCGTGACCGGATGGCACTTCCTGTTCCTTGCGCAGAACCCGTTCGCGGGTTTCGACATCATAATCGAAGGTCTGCGACGGCGTGGTCATGGAGGAATAGCTGAAGCGGATAGAGGTCGTGTCGAACTCATAGCCCCCGCCCAGACCCAGCGAATACGCTTCCTCGTCAAATTCCACCGAGTGTTCGACATTGTCGGTAAGCCGGCGGATGACGATGCGGGGCAGGCCGTCTTCACGCTCCAGACGGGTCATGAAGGTCTTGAACACGCTGTGCGCAAGGATCAGGCAGCCGGGCTTGTGATCCACGAAATCGGTCCAGAATTCGCGTCCAGGCGTTGCCTTGGGGGCGGTGACGATCTTGAAATCTTCCGCATCACCCAGGTTGGTCAGGATGTAGAGCGTGTCGCCATGGTCGTCGACCGAATATTCCACGCCGGTGTCACGCGGAGCGATCAGGACGGGCGGCGCTTCCGGCTGATCGGCCGGGATCATCCAGACTTCAGACGTCTCGTGATCGTGAATGTCGATCAGGATCGTATCGCCGGACTGGGTTTTGCCGACGCCCATGAAAAATCCGGCGTCTTCCTCTTCGTGCACGAGCACGTCTTCCGCCGGGTCAGTGCCTATCTTGTGGCGAAACAGCTTTGAGGGGCGGTGATTGTCGTCCAGGCGAACATAGAACACGAACGAGCTGTCGGCGGAGAAGACCCCGCCGCCGCCGGTATCGGCGATGCTGTAGTCCATATCCTTGCCGGATGCCATATCGCGCAGCTGCAGGGAATAATACTCCGAACCCTTGTCGTCATAGGCCCAGGCAAGCAGCTTGTGGTCCGGTGACTGGCTTGCGCCACCGATCCGGAAATAGGCCTTTCCTTCGGCCTCGGTGTCGCCGTGCAAGAGAATTGTTTCCTCACCGCCGTCGCGCGGCGTGCGGAAGAAGATCGGCTGCTGGCCGCCGGTTTCGAACTTCATGCCATAGGCGAAGGGACCATCGGGGGACGGCACGGAGCTGTCGTCTTCCTTGATGCGGCCGCGCATCTCCGAAAAGAGCTTTTCCTGAAGCTCTTTTGTCGGTTCCATAAGAGCATCCTGGTAAGCGTTTTCAGCTTCCAGATAGGCCCTGATGTCGGCATCCAGCACAGACGGGTCACGCATGACCTCCTGCCAGTTGTCCGCGCGCAGCCAACCATAGTCGTCCTGACGCGAAATGCCGTGAGTTTCAAAGCTTTGCGGGCGCGCCTCGGCGCGTGGGGGAAAGGCATCTTGTTTCATGGCCAAGGAGGTAGGATTTTTGCGTTTTGTTGGCAAGTGACATTGTTTTCAGAAATGTCGGGGGAGCCTGTTTTTGGATATAGGATGGCTCCGAGGCAATCGTACTTTGTAGAGACCGTGCGATTGGTTGGACGGGGGCAGTAGGGCTTTCTTTGCTGCGCGTGTTCAACGTCCGCAGGGTGCGTGAAAAAGGAGTGGTCCTCGTCGTCTCCGGCGAAACACACATAGACAATCAAGCTCTTACTCTTGGATAACGTGTTCGATAAGCTACAGCATCTGAACCATGGATCCGTATTGGGGCTTTCGCGCAGCCCGCGGCCTTAGTCACCTGCTTTGCCTCGATTGTTCACAAGACGGCTGTTCCGGAATAGAGTGTCACCCGGCAGCGGTTGGTTTTGATTCAAGGTGGAAGCAGCTTCGATGCCCGTTGACACTTCAGCAAAACTGAGCGGTCTCTCAACGAGGAAGGGACAGGTGATCTGGGCCATCAGAATAGCATTGGTCCTGTTGTTCACCGTGAGCTATTTCGCCGTACCGGCTCCATCGAGCATCTTCTGGCACTTTGCCTGGTCGCTCGTAAACATGGGTTTCAAGATCGCTTCGGCTTTTCTTCCCATGTTTGTCGCGGTCTATTTTTTTCGAAAGCGTTTTTCCGAAAAAATCGGATACTCCGTCGAAGGGCTGCGTTTCTGGTCGTTGCAAATCATCTTCATAGGTCTCATCCCGGTCGTTGGGACAACGCTGTTCATGGGGATCGCAGCTCTGGTTAATCTGCGCTAGGAGGCAGAGCAATTGGCAACTTGCGGAACATTGGCTGTTTTGTCAGCCGCCCGTCATCTGATGAGCAAATACAAGCTGGGCGGTTCTGGCCGGAAAGCTGGAAAGGCTAAGAGTAAGTAAAGGAGCGTGTAAAATGCATCCAAAAATTGAAAAGTTGATTGTGTATTTTCTATACTTCTTAGGAGCTATTTGTTTCGTAGGGCTTGGTTTTTATCTCATTCCGATGCCATTTAGTATCCTCTCGGCGTTGGTTGTTTTGTTTTTTTCAGGTTTTTTTCTTTTGCGAGAACTTAGTTATTTTCAGGGCCTAGGAAAAAGTCAACGGAAATGAAAAGTGACTCATAAGGAGCCGTGGGCCAGGTATCTTGCACGGTCCGGCAGTCGACAATACTTGACTGGACAAGTGCGCAGGTTCGCGAAAAGATGTTCCAACTACAGTTTACGTAGCTGCGTTGCAACTAATTTGGGTGAATATATGAAACTTACAAGTTTTCCGAGGTTGCGTGGTTGATTTATCATCGTTAGAGTTTCCAGGTTGGAAATTAATATGAACGTTTTGGGAAGCACATTATGAGTATAAAATCAGTAAGCTTAGGGGTGGCATTCACTATTGCATCAATCGTCGGCGCTAACGCCGCCGCGTTGGACCTCTCAGGCTTTACGCAATTTGGGGCTGGCAACTGGGATGTCGCCGGAGACAATCTAAGCGTCACGCAAACGCAGAACGCGGATCCAGGCGCGTTCGTGAGTGCCAACATTTTCATTGATAGTTCGTTTGAAGGTAATTTTCGGTCGAATGGAACTTTTGATGACGACTACATGGGATTTGTCTTCGGATTTGGTGCCGATGACAGCTCTCCGTTTTATTTGTTCGACTGGAAGCAAGGGGATCAATTGGGGAGCCAGGACGGTTTCACCCTTGCGCGTGTGACCGGGGGGTTGGACTCGATTCCGTTTGGCAATCACCAAGACGATGCACCTGGATACGATGTGATTGCCTCTGATGTGGACGATGTTGGTAATGAACGAGGTTGGGATTCGTTTGTAGATTACAACTTTAAGCTCACATATCAAAGCAACCGAATATTGATCGAAGTTGGTGGCGGTAGTCCCTTAAGCGACGCACTCGAGGTCATCTTTGACATTAGTCCGGCTGACGTTGCAGGCGTGAGTAGTTTCGAGGCAGGTCGATTCGGATTCTACAACTTTAGTCAAAATAACATTACGTACGCTGGCTTCACTGAGTCCGACGCGCAAGTCGTGCCCCTTCCAGCGGCCTTACCTCTTCTCGCTGGTGGGCTAGGTGCGCTAGGACTAATGGGTTGGCGCAGAAAGCGAACAACTGCGTAACTAGTAGCAAATTCAGAATATAAGATTGAGGCGGTCCTTCGGGACCGCTTTTTTTGGTTGTCCATCTTTTGACGGTCATACGAGAAATAAGAATGACTCACAAGGATCCAAGATTTGACCAAGAAAAATCGAAACCGCATTACGCTTGGAACATTTTTGGGACTTGCTTGCCTTTCTTCATACGCATTGATCACACTGTATTTTTCTTTTCATGAATCTTGTGCGCAAAGAGAAATTTGCTCGTCGATAACAACTCCTATCGTTGTTATGGCATTTACAAGTTTACTTGGAACCTTGGCTGTTTCGTGGATCGTCCATCAAGTGTTATAGGAAATGCTTTATGTAAAACCACTTCAGTATAAAGAATTAATTAGAACAAGCGAAACATCCGAAGCTATAAAAATAACTCTTAGCGTCGATGTTGGTAACTCAAAAATTGCTACAAAACTGCAGAAAAAATTATCCGAAGGCTATCTAGTAAACGTGGAAATTTTGAACGATAGCGTTGTAACGGGAACGGTTGACCTTCAGAACGCTGTTGTCGCAGCCAGCGCATACAAGCGAGCAATAGAGAAAGCTGTTTATTGAATAAAAAGGCGTGCTTCATAAGAAGCGACGAAACATCCTCCGCGACCCTGGTCTGCCTCGTTGGTGCCACCGCCGGAAATGACCTTCAAACTCAGTATTTCAACTTCCGTCACCGCAAGCAAACTTGAAAGCGGGCGCCAATGCCGCCAGACTGGCGTCCATTCGACATCGCTTGGAGCTTATCCGTCGGTTCAGAGCTAGAGGGACGGAAGACATGATGATGCACCCGCTTCTTGCTGCCATACTGGTCATACTGTTGCCGCTGTCAGCAGCACTTGCCGACACCCTGAGCGCCGCCGAAATAGCGGCTTTGCAGGCCCGTATCGATGCGCATGAGGTCGCCCGGGTCGAAGGCGATATTCGTGTCCTGATGTCTGAAATGCCACCCAAAGTCATCCCGGCCATCGTGCGTCAGACCGGCTCCACGGCTCCGGACGTTCGTGCGATGGTCGAGAACGCGATCAGGCAGGCATATGCCCAGCAAGAGTTCAAGAGCAATGAACTTGATCTGTCCGCAGCGCAATTCGCCGAGACAAAAACGGGTCTGGCGTATCTGTTGATCCCCACGGAGACGGTGGTGAGGTTTCAGGACAAGACCTACCAACTGAAATCTTTCACGCTGGCGTTTCAGGAAAATGGCACATGGTATCTGTCGCGTGTGGCCGAAGGGCCGCCTCTGCAGACACTGCGCCTGGCTTATCCGGAGTTCGAAGCTGTGACCTTCCCACAAGGCATCTCAACCCTGATCGAGGATTGAGGGGCTGGACGGTTAAGAACAGCACTCCCGACAGTGACTCATAGGGAGCCGGTCACGACAGGAGTTCGAAGGGGGGCGACGTTCTGAGGCCATGAAGTGCCTCTTGTAACCGAAAGATCAATGAGGCCACCAGTAGCGTGACTGAACGAAGCTGAGCCTCTCGAGGAGCTGTTGAATGCTCAAGACACTGACAACAATCGTGTTTTTGATGACGCTTTCTATCGTTCAGGCGCGAGCAACTGTCATTTCCAAGGTTGAACTAGACCTGAGTGCAGAGGAAGATCTCATTCAAATACTCGGCAAAAAATTTCTGAATTGCTCTTCGAACGGTATTGTAAGAGTTGAATTCAAGCCAGATCATCGAGTGCTTTACACAAAACACCCGCGGTTCGATTTGGGTACTTTTGTTTTCGAGGGAGACAACCCGGATTGGCGAGTGAACGAATGGTTCGTAAACGGAAAGCAGATTTGCGAAAAGGAATTAAGCGCACGAAATGAAGATGTACTGCACTGTAAGTCATTTAACCGAGCGGCTCGGACGGACTACTTTTTTGTCGAGCATTTCGAACGCGGTAAATCGTTCAAATACAGTATGCAAGAATGCTCAAGCCCCGGTTTTGACTGCAACTGTGTAAGCTACAATCAGTTTTAGCTCCAGTGGGTCGAGAGAACATACTTTAGCTGAAGTCTTTCGCGTGAATCGTACGGAACCGGTATTGAAGTTTAAGCGATCTTTCTACGAAATATTGCTTGCATTTCTCACTGTGTCTCTTTTGGGGCAGCTCATTATTTTGCCTTATCTATTTTTCGAGTTGCAAAGAAATCAAGGAGAACCCGATACATTCGCAGCCATATTTTTAGCGCACAGCGTTTTCGGGTTTCTCTTCTGTATCTTCGGTATTGCTTGGTTGTTGTTCAAAATTCGAAAAATGCGAAGCGGCCAATAGAACGCGAGCGATGATAACTGTTTTCGACGGAATCTGAGAACGAGATCAACAGGTCAGGCAGGTCAACCGGTGTTGTTTGAGTTCGTGACGGTGTCAGTCTCTAAAGGCTCATACAACCACCCATCTGCGCGTTACGTCAGCTTATCTGCCTGACTTTGTCGAAAAAACCGCTGATTTCGCTTGAGACAGTCTCCACGCAATGCTCCATCTCCGTTGCGGCGGACAGGAAGGTCGTGCTGGTCGTGTCTGCGGAATCAATCGCCTGTTGAACGCTGGAAATGTTTCCGGAAAGCACGGTGGCGCCATCCGCGACGGTCTGCACACTCGCCGATATTTCGCCAGTGGCAGCACCTTGCTCCTCGACCGCAGCGGCGATCGATGCAGTCATTTCGTCGAGCTGGCGCACGACCTCCGCAATGGTTTCGATCGAATCGACCGCATTTGTTGTTGCCCCTTGGATTTCGGCCACCTGATTGCTGATTTCCTCGGTGGCCTTGGACGTTTGTGTTGCCAGTTCTTTCACCTCTGCCGCGACGACTGCAAATCCCTTGCCTGCGTCTCCTGCTCGAGCGGCCTCAATGGTTGCATTCAGCGCCAGGAGGTTTGTCTGCTCGGCGATCGCCTGGATGAGGCCAATTACATCACCGATCTTTTGTGCTGCCCCGGAAAGGCTCTCAACCTGACCGCTTGTGCTTTCGGCGTTTGTGCGGGCCTGGTTGGCAATCTGTGAGGCGCTGGTCACCTGCTTCGAGATCTCCAGGATTGATGCTGACAGTTCTTCGGTCGCTGAGGCGACTGTCTGGACGTTGAGACCGGTTTCCTGGGAGATTGCGTTTGCGGAGCCCGTTTCCGCTTTGGCCGATCCGCAGACGTCCTGGAGTTGGGCCGCATCACCGGCGACGGTGCCTGCCTTTGTCCCGATGTGCTGAAGCGGCTCTTCAACGGAACGCTGGAAGGCCTCGATTGCTGCGTTGAGATCTTTTGTCCTCTGTTCCTGGGCCTCCATAAGAAGCGCCTGATATGTCGAAATCGCCATGTCCAGATCCAGCATGACTGCGCTCGTGACGTGCCGCAGGGAACGGGACAGCCTGGCGGGTGAAAACCGGAATTTTCTGACAAACAGATCCTGCAGTCTGACGAGTACGAATTGATAACCGGCGATGTACCACTTGGGTTCCAGACCTATCCGGCTGTGAACGCGCCCGATGCGGTTGATGCTTTCAACGTAATCCCGGTCGAACCCCTGGTTGAAGAGTTTTTCCCAATGTGCCTTCTGTGCACTTTCCAGGCGGTTCTGTTGATCCCCGACCATCTCGGACACTTCCGGGTATTGCCGCAAGTGATCGTAAAACCCGGACAGTATTCCATCGATGTTTTTTTCAATCACAGGCCAAAGTGACCGGAGGTCGGCCACAACCTCATCATCAATGTGCGCAAATTGCAGCCGGCGCGCGAACACTTCGGTTTCATTTGACATTAGGTGTTTCCTATCCGGGCGACACGACGTCTCCATAAACGTCACGTACACCACATGATTGCGTTGTTCCGATTCTGCCCCCATGGTTCCAAACCGACGCGGAAATCAGGTAAACAAAAATATACGGCAACAGACTTGGTAAAAATATCAATTGCCAAAAGCTTATACATATGGAGCCGAAGGCCATAAAGGAACTGATGCTGTGGGAGCAATATTTGATGTTCTTGTGCTGATTGTTTTGTTCGAAACGTTGTACAGCATGAGACAATTCTGGCGAGCTGGTATTTTTTTCGAAAGAGTATTTCGCGTGGTCAGTAAAGTTTTCAACTTTTGTTTTTGTTGTATTGACTTTATTTATTACTTTGTTTTTTGGACAACTATCTTACGTGTACTTAACCGCAGACGAACAAAAGAAGGTTGAAATACAAGATGGTTTGCGTGACATGGGGAAACTAGGCGGAGCAATCGATCAAATTCTTTCGAAAATTCGCCAAGATCAGTAAGGAGCCTGACCCGTGGAAATCATCTTCGCCGTCATCGCACCATTGCCTGTTTTTGGCTTCCTTTGTGGGCGATTAGAGTGAAAATGGGTCGTTACAGCTAGGGAGCTGATGCATGATCTTACGGACGATAATTCTGTTTCTTTTGCTTGCTGTAAAGGCATATGCCGATCATCCGACTTCGGAGGCCGAAGCGCTCAAGCTGGCCGTCCAGCTGTATGCTTCGATAGAGAAAGCAGAAGCGCGCATAGATCAGTCAGAGGAGACTTCACACGACAAGGCGGAATTCATCCAATTGAGTTCTCAGATACATGAGAGCATTGCAGCTTATCAAAGCGCCTTGGCCATCGATTTGAACCTTCGTTCAGAGAAATCGTCCTCGGAACAAAGCTATCTTGAAGGATACTACTCATGCGTGGTGCTTGCGACGACCGTTGCACAGCACACGTTCGAATTGGGAGTTAACGGTCAGTCGCAGGTTAAGCTTCCGGCACTGAACGATGCACCGAGATGTCCTTGCCGGAGCAGGCTTGGACTAGCCACCAGCCGTCAGGGGTGCAGGTTCTAGCTGGTTGTTCAGCTCAGGAAACCATCTGTGACTTATCAGGAGCCATCGAATGAAAAAGAAACATTACATTTGGAGCATGTGGATCGTTTTCGCGTTTCTTGGGGCAGCTTTCTATTCGCCTGATTCACTGTCGATCTGGTCCCTGGTCGGGGCTGGAATCGGTCTGCTTTGCGCATTGGTTCTTACGCTTTTGTATGTGCTCTTCCGGGTGTTTGCAGCGGGGCCCGCCACGAAAGGCGGCAAGCAGGAATTCATGCGCAAATTGAAGCTTTAGAGAAGGGGCGGAGACGCCGGATTGGCTGCAAGATCAAAACCGAGAAACTGCACAAGAATTGTCGAAGTTGCCGCACTGGAAGCGTAGGCCTTGGCAGCTAAGGACGCAAATTTCCGAAAATTGAGCCAAGATTCATAAGGAGCCAAGACGCATTCGATGAAAATTGGGAAAGAATATTTATCGATTCTGAGGCCGATCGCATACATCGGTGTCGATTTTATTTTGATAATATTAGTGAATTATTTTTTAGCTTCTCCCTTGAATGTGATTGTTTCGTTCTTGGTGATGGTCATTGCATCAATATTTGCGTTTGTGCGAGCAAAGTCGAGGAGCCGAAATCAATATGGACGAAAAAATATTTAAATTAATAGAATTATTCTTTCTTTTTCTGGTGGGTTTAGTTCTTGGAGGATTGGTAGTACTTTATTTGCCTGAAACAATAGGAATTGTATTAGGTATGACGATTTTTTTTATAACGGTAATATATGTGATAGCAAAACTAAGATCTTTCTAATCAAAGGGTGCTGAAGCGCCATTTTGTGGATCAAAGTCACCGAAAAATGTAACACAAGTTCTTTTGTGTTCGACATGTGTCACACAATCTCTAGCGGTCAAAAACTGATGCCTGACGATACTGAGACATACAAAAATGCCCTGGAGGATGTCGTGATGAGCGCTGTCATGGTGCTGTAACTATCGGGGCAAGAATACGTCGCGACACAAGGTTTAAACTAAGCGCGCTTCGTCCTTGATAGTCAGGATCTTTAAGATTCAGCTGAACGTTCGCGGAAAAGAAGCGCGTTTCCTAAGACTCCTCATTGCTTAACGGTTCACAAGCAAAATGTAATCCCTCGGTGTCAAGCATCCAATTCATAAAACAGGTCACTTCGCTGCCCCGAAACGAACGGGACACGAAACGAAATTCCGATGACAGGCCTCTCTCCCTGGAGAACTACGCTAGCTTGTCTCAGGACGCCTTTTTCAAGGCACTCAAGCACCTGATAAAATTGAGGGGGTGACAATCGATGGAACAGATCTTACCTTAGGAGAGGTTGCACGCCTAAATTTTTCGGCGCGCACTCGATTTGATGATTTTTGTTGGACTAAGACTTTAATTACAGAAACCGGTTCGCACGCGAAGGCAATTTGAAGGGCTTCGTTGAGCGCAATCCAAAAAATACTGAATGACCCTCCTGGTTAATTACAAGAATAATCCGGAGAAATATTGCCGTGAAAATAGAAATTTATCGAGAAAATGCTCTTTGTATCGTTCGCCCGTCGGGGCGCATAGATCTGGCAACACTTGCCGAGTTCGAAAGCTCCTTACGCGAGTTGATCGAAACCGCTCCGCCGAAGCTGCTCATAGACATGGGAAAGGTCACCTATCTGGCAGGCGCCGGGCTTGGCGTTCTTCTGGCGACGGCCACATACCTGCGTGGTCAGGCCAGTCACATGGGCATTTTCGGTGTCTCCGGACGTGTGCGCGAAGTGTTTGAGGTTTCCGGTTTCGGATCGGTCCTCAATGTCCATGCCGATGAGCTGAGCGCGCGGGGAGAGGTCCACTGATTTCGAACCATGTGGAGATCGCCGCAACCATGTTTGCGGGGCTGGGTCTGTTTTTCTTCGCGATGCATTTTCTTTGCGTCAATCTCAAACGGCTTGCCGATCAGAAACTGAAACGCCGAATTGCAAGACTGACGTCCACGGCACCTGCGGGGCTGTCGGTTGGTATGGTCATGATCGTACTGACCCAAAGCGGCACTGCAGCCGTGTTTCTCCTCGTCGGGCTGGTGCGCGCGGGCATGATGACACTCCGGCAGGTTCAGCCGGTGATTCTCGGCCTCAATCTGGGCGCCGGGCTTATTGTGCTCTTCCTCACCCTGGACATTCGGGTGGCCGTATTGCTGCTCATCGGCGTCTCCGGAATTTTCTACGCCTTTGGCTCGCGGCACAAGGAACAGGTATCAGGCGCTGCAATTGGCGTCGGTCTCCTGTTTCTGGGTTTTCAGATCATGCGCGATGCGGCATCGCAGCTTGAAACGCAAGCCTGGTTCATACAGTTCGTCGAAGCGACGGCAGGAGCGCCTGTGCTGGCCTTTCTTGCCGGGATGGTCCTGACCGTTTTCGCCCAGTCATCGATTGCCGTTTCAGCGGTCATGATTGTGTTCCTGCAGTCCGGACTTTTTCAGCTGCAAGACGGCATCATGTTTGTTTTTGGGACCAATATCGGCAGTTCGGTGCTCATGGTGCTGCTTTCGGCCAATCTGACTGGCGTGCAGAGGCAGGTCGCGCTTTACAAACTGGGTTTCAACGCGATTTCGGCTTCGATCCTCTTGCCGCTGATGTATATCGAGGCCGTAACCGGATTTCCGCTTGTGGTCCATTTGTTGTCGCATCTGAGCAATGATCCGGGCACGCAGGTTGCGCTTGCTTATGTCTTGTTCAACGTGTTGCCTGCACCGTTTCTCCTGTTGCTGTGTGGTCCAACTGCGGAGCTGCTTCAAAAGCTCAGTCCAGAGACACGCGCAGAGCATGGTGCCAAGCCGAAGCACCTCGCATTGCCGTGTCAGGAGCCTCCGCCGATTGTCCAAAGACTTATTGAACTGGAAACTGTTCGGCTTCTGCAGCTGAGTTCCGAAGCATTTGACAGCATGCGGTGTGATCGCGGAGCCAAAAAGCTTCATGCGAATCTGGAGGCAGCCGGAGCCCTGCACAAGATCATAGCCGAGGCCCTCCAGGACCTGGCGTCAAATCGTTCGCTGTCACCGGACGAACACAAGCATGTCGATTTGCTGGTACGCATTTTGTATCTCACGCAAGAGATGCGCAGCGCCCTGCACGACTTTGGTGCGGAAGTCTATTGTCTGCGTAAAAAGAGCCCGGACCTGTGGTTTGCGGACTCAGCCGTTGAGGGACTTGATGCCATTCTGAATGTGCTGATTTCAGTTGCTCGTGACAGAAACAGCGATGCCCTTGACGTGCTGGCCAGACTGACGTCCAAAAAAGGGAACGGCATCAATGCGATCAAAGTTGCTTATCTGCAGAACGAACAGCTTCTGTCGGGCCAGCAGAAGATCAACGTGCTGAATGCGATGAACCTTTGCGAACGGCTGATCTGGCTTTTCGGAGAGGCCGGGGAGGCTTATGGGAGATTGGGGAAGAGCCAGGTCGAGGTCCTGTCATCCGTATTTGAGACACCGTTGGCGGGAGAGCGGCTCCGGGCTTGATCACCAGTCTCGTTACGGCGCATCGAGGCCGGCCATACGATTGGCGCCGCACCAACACATCGATCAGGCTGGGCGGCTTGATGCAACGGGTGCGCTCTTTACCGGTCTTGACCCTTGTCATAGACCAACTGGGCCCTGTCTCTACCTGTAGACCACGGGATTTGTCGCATTTTCCAGTTGGAGGGCCGCCGCCGCCTTGCTGTTCCTGTTGACGAAAAGTGTCGCGTCGGATGCAGCAATCTCGTTGATCGGCAGGGAATGCGCGGGAACTTTTTCCAACAGGATCTTGGCCGCCAGCGTGGCTGCAGCTTCTCCGCGCTCACGATACTCTGTTCCGAAAACCAGCGTGACGTCTTCCTCGCTGTAGGCCGTGGAGGACGAGACACTGACAAGATCTTCCGGGATGATCTCCCTCAATACGCTGTGATGGGCGACGTAGGACGATGAAGAGGTCACGTAAACCGCGTCTGAAGACGCCAATTCGGGTTGGAAAGAGGCTATCTGGAGATCCTTTTCATCCGCATCGGGGGCGAACCTCAAAAGCTTTGGCACAATCCCGCGCTTTTCTGCCGCGAGCATGAGGCGGTCAGCTTCCGCGACTGCATTGCTCTCCCGCGGGTCAAACAGGATCGCCAGCGTATTGAGGTCGTGGATGTTTCCCAGCAAGTCGAGAATAACTTCCGGCGACAGGGACATTTTCGCACCGGTCAGACCAGGAGGCGGTGCATCAAGCGAAGGCACCAGGCCAACGCCCACAGGGTCGGTGACAATGTTAAAGACGCGAGGCACCGTCTCCAGCTCGAAGTTCTGAACGGTCAGGGTGGCCGTGGTGCCGAAGGTGTAGATCAGATCCTTCGATTGCAGGTCTTCCCGCCTTTCGCGCAAGAACCCCGCCAGTTTTGTCTGATCGCGCTCGGCATCGAAGTATTCAATTTTCGCGTTAATGCCGAGTTCGTCCAGCTTTTCGGCGAAACTGTATTCGGCCGGTGTCAGGCCGCGCCATGTAATCATCACAATGGCCTTGGCAGCTTCCTCAGTTCGTGCAGCTCCCGGTATCGCGATGAGTATCGCAAGTAGTACCAATCGAAAGATCAACCTGATGCCTCACTGTTATTTTTCTTTGGTCAGGCTCGTCTTTATTTGCGAGCTTTTTCAAACAATCATATTTGCCTTTTGCTTGGCATCAATGACCATTTGCTTTTTCTTTGGATGCATAAATTTTAGATAAATTTGATTGGTCTCCTGCTTAAGAACGCGTGAGACGGGCTGGTTGCCGCATGCGAGTTTCCTCGTTGACAGATCCGGCGAATTTCGTCACACAGATTACATGGTTCCCGTATTCGAAGCCGGATCGGGATTAAAAGGGAACACGGTGCGGCGTAGCCAGAAGGCACCAAATCCGTGACTGCCCCCGCAACTGTGAGCGGCGAGCGAACCTGAAAACACCACTGGGATCTCCCGGGAAGGATCAGGCCAGCTTTGACCCGCAAGTCAGGAGACCTGCCATTTCATCTTCAACTTCAACCCGGACGGGGTGTTCCGGAGGAGCGGGTGACATGGCGATACAGCGACAGCTGACAAAGTTTGACATTCGGTTCTTCAAAGCCCCGTGCATTCGCGGAGGGCGACATGAACCGGACACAGAACGAACCTTCTGAATTCCATCCAACTTCTCTTGCCAGGACAAGCCTGAGTGGACGCGCCGCCAGAGCGATGTGTCCGAATGGATCGAGGTTGCCTATTGCATTGCAAAATGATTGTAATGTAATAACATTACATATGTTGGAATTATGTTCCCCATGTGAGGCTGCGTCGGAGGCGTTTGCAGGCGGAGCAGGAAGAGCATCCTCAGCGACTTCGCAAGGACATCTCAAGACCTCGGGGGACAGCAAATGAGTGGTGAGACCCACAAGATCTTCGTTTGCACCTCCTGTCGTCACAAGGGTACGGATTGCCGGCCGGGATTTGAACTGATCAGCAACCTGCGGGACGCTTTGCAAAAGGCACTGCCGTTGACGGGTCCCGAGTTCGAGGTATCCGGAATAGCCTGTATGGCCGGATGTTCGCGTCCCTGCACGGTGGCTTATCGTGCCAGCGAAAAGGCAACCTACCTGTTCGGTGACATAGATCCGGATACGGACATTGACGACCTCGTTGCCTTCGCTCAGCAATACCGGGATCTTGAAGACGGGTGGTGCAATTCCGGGGAAAGGCCCGGCAAGCTTGCGCACACGGCACTTGCCCGTATTCCAGCAGCGATGATTGTTACCGAACTCAACAAGGCAGGCGTTTCGTGAGCGGCGCGGCTCTTTCCGTCAGAGACGCCGGCTGGCGTGCCGGGCAGGGCGAGACCATCCTGCATCCGGTCAGCTTCGACCTTGCTGCCGGCCAGGTTCTGGGGCTTGCAGGTGCGAACGGTGCAGGAAAATCCACATTGTTGCGTCTGCTATATCGCTTTCACCGACCGAGCACAGGCGCCGTATTTCTGGACGGTGTCGATATCTGGAAGATGTCTGCAAGGTCTGCGGCGAGAAAAGTTGCTGCCGTTCTGCAGGAGCAACCAACCGACTTCGCTTTGAGCGTCGGGGAAATCGTCGCTCTTGGACGACGTCCGCATGGCACCGGTTTTTCCGGAAACGGGGACAGAGACGCGGAGGTCGTGGAAAGCTCACTGGACAGGATGGGGCTTTTGCCGTTGGCATCACGTTCCTTTGGCACTTTGTCGGGCGGTGAAAGACAGCGCGTCATGGTTGCCCGGGCTTTGGCTCAAGAGCCTGAGCTGCTGATCCTGGACGAGCCGACGAACCACCTAGACATCCGTCATCAGCTCGAGATTGTTGCGCTTATCAGCAGCTTGAACATCACAATCGTGACAAGCCTGCACGACCTCAATCTTGCAGGGCGCGTCTGCGACCGTGCCTTGCTGTTGCACCGTGGAAGGGCTGTTGCGTTCGGTGTTCCCGAGGACGTCCTGACGCCGGATCATATCGAAAAGGCCTATTCCGTTAAGGCGCGGCTTGAACAATTCGCTTCGAGCGACCAGCCGCATCTCACCTTTCATCTGTAAACTTCGGAGACTCCCATGAAACGCTTGGCACTCAGTCTGGCCACCATTTTCCTATCCACCGGTGCTATGGCGGAAACAACCGTTCAAAGCTGCGACCGCGAAGTGACATTCGACGCTCCCCCAAAGGCCGCGATTTCGAATGACGTCAACCTCACCGAAATGATGCTCGTGCTCGGGCTGCGGGACCACATGGTCGGATACACGGGTATCTCCGGCTGGAAAACGCTTGATGAGGAAATGCGTGAAGGTGTTGCGGAACTTCCGGAGCTATCCGCAAAATATCCGACCAAGGAAGTTCTGATCGGAGCTGACGCTGATTTCTATTTTGCCGGTTGGAACTATGGCATGAAGGTGGGTGGTGAAGTCACACCGGAAACCCTTGAACCCTTCGGCATCAAAGTCTACGAGCTGACAGAGTCGTGCATCCATATCGGCGACAAGCCCAAGGTTTCGATGGCGGACATGTACAATGACCTGACCAATCTTGGAAAAATCTTCGGGGTCGAAGACACTGCTCTCGACCTGGTTGCCGGCTACAAGGCTGATCTGGAAAATTACAAGTCTACTTTAAAAACTAGCGATAAGCCTCTGAGAGTATTTGTCTACGACAGCGGTGAAGACAGGCCCTTTACGGCTGGTCGCTTCGCAATGCCTACGGCGCTGATCGAGGCCGCGGGCGGCGTCAATGTGCTGGACGATTTTGAAAAGAGCTGGGCCAAAGTCGACTGGGAAACCGTCGTTGAAAAGGATCCGGAGTTCGTCGTGATCGTGAACTACGGCAATGTCACCGCGGAGCAAAAGCGTGACTTCATGAAACAGAACCCGGCGCTCGCGAATATCGATGCGGTCAAGAACGACCGGTTCGTGACCCTCGAATATGTCGAGGCGACCCCTGGTCCGCGCAACATCAAGGCTGTCAAGAAACTCGCGGAAGCCTTCTGGGGAGAATAAGCCTTGTTGCAGCGACCGGCCGAGAAAGCCGTTGAAACGGATCACAAGAGAGCAGTAGAGACATCGAACTGGAAGTTCAGTTTGGTACTGGCAACCGGCGGCGTGGTTCTTCTTGTCTCCATGGTTGTGGCCGTCGCCCTCGGAGCTGTTTCAGTCCCTGCCGGGACGGTCTTCGGCGTCGTTGCAAACAAACTTGTTCCAGGGCTCTTGGAAGTTGACTGGTCGAAGGGCAGGGAGGCGATTGTCTGGGACATTCGCCTTCCGCGCACATTGCTTGCCGGCTTCGTCGGAGCCGGTCTGGCGATCGTTGGTGCCGCTCTTCAATCGGTGACGCGCAACCCACTCGCGGATCCACATCTTCTCGGCATCTCGTCGGGCGGCGCGGCGGGTGCGATTTTTGCCCTCTTGCACACGGGTTTGTTTCTGGGGCTGCTGACCGTGCCACTGCTGGCATTTAGCGGGGCGTTGCTGGCAACGCTCATTGTCCTGGGCGTTACGCATTTTGCATCCGCGACCAGCGCGGACAGGCTTGTACTGGCCGGTGTTGCCGTGTCCTTCATAATAATGTCCTTCGCGAATTTCCTGATTTTCGTGGGGGATCCGCGTGCCGCGCATACCGTTGTATTCTGGATGCTCGGCGGCCTGGGGCTCGCGCAGTGGTCACATCTGTTGTTCCCGCTCGGGGTTCTTTGCTTGACAGTGCCTTACCTTCTGGCGAAAGCCGCCGACCTCAATGCCATGACAATCGGCGACGAGACGGCGTCGACGCTTGGAATTCCTGTTGCCAGGTTCAGATTGGTCGTTTTCGTGGTCTGCGCACTGATTACGGGCGTGATGGTCGCCTTTTCAGGCATGATTGGATTTGTCGGCCTCATGATCCCTCATATTGCCCGCTTTATCGTCGGTGGCAGTTACACCAGGGTTTTGCCGGCCAGCCTGCTGCTGGGAGCGATTTTCCTGATCTGGGCCGATACGCTGGCGCGAACGGTGATGGCGCCGGAAGACATGCCGATCGGCATATTGACCGGTTTTATCGGCGGTGTGTTCTTCATCTTCCTGCTGAGATCACGGGCGCAAAACCGCTAGTTCGATGATCGCGGCGTGTTCATGTAGACAAACACGGTCCAAGACACGCACAGCCGGACGAGCAGGGCAATTGCAGAATAGACCGTCAGCGAAATCGTCGCGGCTCTTTGCAGATCCGTCTCCAGGCTACCTTCGGGGATTGACGCCAAGACATAGAAATAGTCCACCACCAAAAAAGCACACAGTACGCAAGACCATTTCATCGGGAGAAGCATTGCGATAAGTGCAGCAATCGCGATTGCGACTGCAAGGGCCATGAATATCCTCAGTGCCTGATCGACACGTGGAGAAGATCCTGAATGCCTGCGTTCCCGGTGGAGGTCATGTGCAGATAGTGCGCATTTTCAGGCCGAGCTTTTCAGGCAGAGGATTGCCCAGTCAGGACATGGCGAGCCGCGCGCGGCCTCTGAACAGAATGAATAGCATGATCGCCATGTTGAGGAAGTTCCAGGCAATTCCGTTCAAGAAGGCAGCCTGGTAGGACCCTGTCAGATCGTAGATCAGGCCGGACATCCAGCCGCCGAGTGCCATTCCGAGGATTGTCGACATCATCACGAGGCCAACGCGCTGTCCGGCTTCGCGCGCAGGAAGATATTCCCGCACGATAACCGCATAGCTCGGAACGATGCCGCCCTGCGACAGGCCGAAAATCAGGGAAACCAGATAAAGCGAGGCAAGGCCGTTGAACGGAATATAGAGAAACAGCGCTGCGCACTGCAGTACGGATCCAATCAGGAGTGTTCTCACCCCGCCAATCTTGTCGGCCAGGACGCCGGAGACGAGGCGGCTGATCACGCCCATTCCGGTCATCAGAGCGATCATGTCCGCCCCTGGTGCGACGCCGTATCCAAGGTCGACGCAATACGCCACGATATGAACCTGCGGCATCGACATCGCCACGCAACAACTCAGTCCGGCAATGATCAGCAGGGCCTGAAGCGCTGTTGGTGACAACCCGGTTGTGTGTTGTCCGAACCTCTGCGATGCCGTATCGATCGCCAATGCTGCTTCAGGTGGGCGCCGCCGGAGCAGCAATGCAAGCGGAACCATCGTGACCAAGCAAACGGCGGCAATGACAAAATAGGTTTCCCGCCAGTCCGCGCTCTGAAGGTTCCACTGAATGAAGGACGGCCACAGCACACCTGCAAGATAGTTGCCGGATGCGGCACACGCGACTGCGAGACCGCGGCGTTTCAGGAACCAATGCGAAATGTCGGCCACAAGCGGACCGAACGTTGCGGACGTACCCAGACCGATCAACAGTCCCTGTGCGACCGTGAAGAGCAAAATGTTCTGGCTAAGTGCGGCGAGCGAAAATCCTGCTGCCAGGAAAAGCGCGGAGGCAATGACCGGCGGGACAATGCCGTATCTGTCGACAAAGCGACCCAGGATGAAATTGCCGATGGCAAAGCCCGCCATTGTTGCTGTGTAGGGCAGGGAAGCGCCGGCCCTGTCGACGCCGAAATCCGTCTGTACATCCGGCAGCACGATGACGACCACCCACATACCCGCACCGCCGATGGTGCTGAGCAGGATTGAAATTGCCAGCCGGAACCAGGCGTAGGGGCCATCCTGAGCGTAAAGATCGGGAGTATCCGTTTGGGACATGGTCGGCTTTCGGTCGGAGTGCTGAATTCTGCCTATCAGGTTCAGCAAATCCGGGCCAACAAATATCCTTGAAGTGATTAAGCAGTTTCTTGAATGGGTTCCGGAAGGAGCGCCTCCGAAACCCGTTTACGGCTATGCTCAGCCGGTGGCTTTGGAGCCGCCCAGGATTTCACTGACAAGATCCGCCAGTGTTCTTGTCGGGCGGCTGATGATGCCGTTCAGTGCTGACGAGCTGTTGAAGAGTTCGCCTTGAGCGGCGCCGCGGTCGGCGTCCGCTATCGCCTTTGCAATCCCTTCGGGCAATCCTGCCCCGGTCAGCACGCCCGCGTAGTCTTCCTCTGCCAGGTTCTGAGAAGGGATGTGTCTGCCGGCTTGCCGCGAGATCTCCTCGGCAATATCGGCGAGGCTGATCGCCTGGTCGCCTGCAAGTTCCAGTGCTCGGGTCGAAAGGTCGTCGCCGGAGACAATGCGGGCGGCCGCTTCTGCGTAATCGTCACGACCGGCTATGGACGTTTTGCCGTCACCGCTTGCCCCGACCACGGCACCATGTTCAAGTGCGGCGGCAACAGTTCCGGCATAGTTTTCCACGTACCACCCGTTTCGCAGAATGGCGTGCGGGATGCCGCTCTCGGAGAGCATTTTTTCTGTCTCGATGTGTTCGGCGCCCAGTACGAGAGTCGAATGCGGGACATTCAAGAGGCTTGTGTATGTTATGAAGCTAACGCCCGCACTCTTCGCAGCCTCAATGACGGCGTTGTGCTGCGCGACACGCTTGCCGACCTCAGAACCAGATATCAGCAACAACCGGGACACGCCTTCCAGCGCGGCCGGAAGGCTCTCCGGGTCATCATAGTCGAACCTGGCAAGTGTGACCTTATCGGAAGCAAGATCCTGTGCCTTTTCCGGTGAGCGCACCAGTGCCCTGACCGGCATGTCAGTGATGTTCGACAGGTGTTCCAAAACCAGCCGTCCCAACTGACCGTTGGCGCCCGTAACTGCAATCATGACAATTCTCCTCATTTCGTCTCGGGATATCGTGCTCGAATGCAGTCCATGTAGACCCGTAACTTACTTTTTGTTAGTACATACAAAAAGGTTAGTTTTGGGATTTGACGGTCATGAGTGAAAAAAGTGAGTCCGGCCGGACGACTAGCTGCTCGCAATCACGAGATGCCGCAGCCGGGCAGGGTGTTGCACTGTCGGAGATGATGCGGCGTGGTGAGCTCTTCAATCAGAATTGCCCTTCACGCGAAATCCTGAAACATTTGACGAGCCGCTGGGGCGTGCTGGTTCTCATCGCGCTGCTGGATCGCGACCACCGGTTTTCCGAACTTCGGCGAACGGTAGGAGGCGTCAGCGAAAAGATGCTGTCGCAAACCCTGCAAACACTGGAGGCAGACGGATTTGTCAGCCGGTTTTCGCGTCCGGTCGTGCCACCGCATGTGGACTACAGCCTGACACCTATTGGGCGTGAGGTTGCCCTTCAGGTCCGGCAAATCGCCGATTGGATCGAAGTGAATATCGGGCGCATTCTCGCTTCAAGGAAAGATTCCGACGCGCCCATGAAAAATTGACCCCGGCCACGAGCCAGGATCAGGTTCCGGCGCAGACCTCGACTGACTTGCCGGTCTCAAGGACCATTTGAACACACTTCGCATTCGAGCCGGGAGCAGGCCGTTTACTTGTCTTGATCGCGGCAGGGAATGTTTCCGCATGTAACTCGACAGCGCGACCCTCTCGAATACCGATGATCCGAAGCTTAGCGCGATTGTTTGCCGGGACAGCGATGTCGGGGCGTCCGTTACCGTCATAGTCGATATCGGCTGTCAGTTCCTGTTCGCGCGCGCCGATCCTGTGATTTGAAAATCCCCGGATCGAGGCTACTGGCGCAAGTCTGTTTCCGCGCCATTCAACGAAGTGCAGCGTTCCGCCGATATGGGGCGTTTCCACGTAAGCTATTTGCGGTTTGCCGCGGCCAGCGTAGTCGGCAATACCGGCAATATTGAGCCATCGGTTCGGGGTTCCGATCGCTGGCGTTGAGGCGAGCTCAACCAGTTTACCACCTCGAAGTCCGAAAAGCGCAACACTCGCGCCGGCGTTCAAATACGCACGGATTGTGACCACTTCGAAACGGCCATCGTTGTCGAGGTCAACGATCCGCGGTGTCCGGTCTTCAAAAACTTCGCTGTCCGGCAATGTCAGTGTGTAGGTGTCGCCATTGCGGGTCGCGACATGAAGGGATCCCGCTTCAATCGCGTCACCCAGAATACCGTGCCCATATCTTCGGGTCGGTGAGCCGTACCAGGCAGCCACCGCGTCAGGCTTGCCTGGCTTGTAAACAGCAAAACTTCCGTCAGGCAGACCGCCGTCGGGCTGCGCGCGACCACCGGCCCAAACTTTGTCGGGCACGTCTGCCGCCGCTGCCGGAGGTGCAAGCAGCGCAAACACTAAAACGAGGCAAACGTGAAAGACTGATTGTGCTTGCAAGGCTGTTTCCTATTCCGCAGCGTTCATATCGGGAGACAATCTGGAAGCTGCGTGAAGGCAGTCTTCGGTTTCAGCGTCCATTGGCACCATGAGTTCGATGGTCATTCCTTCAACAACCGCATCTTGAACGGAAGCGAGCTGTCCAAGCAATGAAGTGAGCCTCAACCGCTTTCCGTCCGGCCCGAGGACCTCGACAGGGACAAAGACGGGTACGTCCTCACGGAAGGTTTCGTCCAATCCGTCGAGTATTCCACTGCTATGGGCCTGTTCGAGCAGGTCGGCGAGGTCCGGATCGTGCGCCGCTTCCCGGTAGAGCCTGGCAGCGAAGATTGGAGCTGCTTCCTTCCAGTTGAGGATGCGCTCACGGAACGCCTGTGACAGAAAGATCCGAAACAGGTTCGCAGGTTCGTTTTGCGGACCGATGATGCCTGCCACGAATATCCGTCCCGGACCATTGCTGCGCAGGATCGTCCAGCGTTTGTCGAGCACGAAAGCCGGGAAGGGCCAGTTGGCCAGAAGACGCGTTTCAATAAGGTTCAATGCGTCCTGAACGTCACGCGAGTCCTCCGCCCGGTATTTGTAGGGGCCAGCAAAACCGGCCGTCTCATAAAGCACCTGACTTCTGCTGACGGGCAGCGCCAGTTCCCGTTCAATCCGTTGCAGCATAAAACGGCTGGGTTGCGCCCTGCCGGTTTCAAGGAAGGAAATATGGCGTTGGGTCGACCCGATGCGACCAGCCAGGTCCGCCTGACTAAGCCCGCGCTCGGCTCGAAGTGATTTCAAAGATTTTCCGAATGCCGAGCCGTATGCGTTCATGGGCGATCCGTGCTGATTTTCTATTCCCTGCAAGGGAATTGCTGCTGTTGCCGAAAAACTTAGGCTGCCGGTGACGTTCATTCAACACACGAACGCTGGAGCAATCGATGACTACATGGATCCTCGCCGTTCTGGTCCTTTATCTGTGCCAGATCTACTTCACTGCAATTTTGTACGTTCCAAGCGTTGGGCTGCTGCGTTTGGCGGGCGGCAGAGATGGACTGCCCGAAAAAGGAAAACTCTCGGCTCGGGCAGATCGGGCGCTCCTAAATCTCAAGGAAAACATGCCGCTGTTTCTGGTGCCGGCGCTTCTTGTCTATGTGGTGCCCAACGCGAATGCGGGTCTGGCCATCCTCGGTGCTCAAGTCTTTTTCTGGGCGCGTCTGGCGTATATCCCGTCCTATATGTCCGGTATTCCCGGACCACGATCAATCGCTTATGGCGCCGGACTTGCCGGCAACCTGATGATTGTTGCAGCCCTTTTTACCGGGTGAGCCGCCGCTATCGCTTTCGGACTGAGCTTGATTTTCCGGCCGGAAGGCATCTGGCCGAACCGAGAATCCCGATGGCTCCCGATCAGCTGTTTTCGTTCTGCTTTGCCGGTGGCCGGCCTCCATGAACGAAATTCATCGCATGACCGTTCAGGCAGTAGCGCAATCCCGTGGGAGCCGGGCCGTCCGGGAACACATGGCCAAGATGAGCATCACATTGACGGCACCGGATTTCAGTGCGGATCATGCCGTGAGACTTGTCCTCCAGCTCCCGGATTGCGTTTGGATGGACCGATTCAAAGAAGCTCGGCCAGCCACACCCGGCGTCAAACTTCGTGTCCGACATGAAGAGCGGCGCATCACAGCAGACGCAGTCATATCGGCCGACGAGCTTGTTGTCCCAATGCGGGCCAGTAAAGGGGCGCTCCGTACCGGACTGACGGGTGACATAGAATTGCTCAGCCGTCAGCTGGCTCATCCACTCGGCTGTTGTCTTTTTCACCTTGGGCGTTTCGTCGTCCATTTGGGTGATTTGATCGCTCATCGTGAACTTCCTGATTTCTTTTTCCCGCGAAAAGATAGAGTGTTTCGGTACAAGCTCAAGCTGGGGTTGATCACCAGTGTGTCAGCGCGTCAGGGTCTTCATAACCGTTTTCACCCTGTTGCCACCTTCCTGCCGGGCCTGGAAAACGCAGCTCTCGGCGGCAGACAGCAAAAACTCAGAACTCTCCGATACGCCGGTTTGTTCAGCAACCGCGCAGACCGCCCCGACCGAAGCAGTGACAATGCCGTCGCCGCCTGACGCGTTGTCGGGGTTCGGGATCCCAAGATCCTGAATGGCGATATGGATATAGGCGCTGATGGTTTCAGCTCCCATCTCGTGGGTCCTTGGCAGTAGAAGCGAAAACTCGGACGAAGCGGTTCTGGCGGCGATATCCGCCGGTCGCCTGGCGGTTTCCTTCAGCATGGCGGCAACTTTGGTGAGGCAGTCCTCCGCGGCGCCCGGTCCGAAGTTTTCCGTCAACGCTTCAAAACGGTCCAACGTGACCTTAATCAGGCTGGTGTGCGTCTTCTCCCGAAGTGCGATGGCCCATTCGCGTTTCAGATTGTCTTCGAAGGCGCGACGATTGTAGAGCCCTGTCAACGGGTCGCTCTGTGAAGCCGCCTCAAGCAAGCTTTCCAGCTCGCGCTGCTTTGCAATGCTCCGGCAAAAAATCGTGAAATTGCAAGGTGCGCCGTTGCTGTCTTGCTGCAGATGCACCGAGACGTCGAGCCAAATGAGCGGCCCATACGCGGATCTCAATTGCAGCTCTGCGTTTGACGGGCAGTCTTCCGGATTTCCGCTCCCGGAAAGTATGCGGTGGAGGGCATGGGCATCTTTGTCCGGCGTATCGATATAAACAAGGTCACTCAGATGACCCTTGAGATCTTCAGCAGACCAGCCAAACAGTTTTTCCGCAGCTGGAGAAATAAACAGGGGTGTTCCGTCGAGGGACAGTTGTATCACTGCGTCCCTGCTTAGTTTTACGATAGCTTCAAAGTCGATTTCGGGCGTTTTCTGCTGAGGAATTTCGGATGAATTTTTATTTTTGCTTTCCAACGCCATACTTGCCTCGCTCGGCATTCCGGTCACAACGCCACGTCCAGAGCTACGCCATACCAAAACTGAACGGTATTTGGACTTTGAAATCAAGTGGCTTGCGGCAGAACCTGGCCCTGCAAAACCGGATTAGAGCGCTGATGCCCGTCAATTTGAATATTCTCGGCACATCGGAGCCCGTCTTGAAGCCACTCGGTAATCATTGAATTTGAGACTTTTTGCAGTGGTGAAGGGCAAGTTTCTCGTGAAAGCGCTTTTACGCATACGCTAACGGTATAACTTGCGAAAAAACATGCCGGTAATCCTTGAAGACGGTCACTCATGTCCCTAAGACATGTCATAAATCTTCCGGCCCGCTATTATTCTGCGAAAAGGTGTTGATTCGAGCGACTTGGCACCGGTCGTTTTACGCAAAACGTGACGAAAGATCAGTATGACGCCCGCAGTGATCGACGACACTACTTTATACGCCGTACTGGCACCCTTTGCCGCAGCAGTGGTCGCGCCGTTTCTGACGCGTTGGTTCAAGCACAACGCCGCATGGCCGCTTGCCCTTGTTCCGGCCCTGATTTTCGCGCATTTCGCAGGGTTCATCGGTCCCGTCTCCGAAGGCCAGACATTCGTCGCGGCAAAGGCGTGGGCTCCGAGCTACGGCGTGAATTTTTCGGTCTATGTCGACGGCCTGTCAACGCTCTTCGGGCTTTTAATTTCCGGGATCGGCACATTCATCATTCTGTATGCGGGTGGCTATCTCAAGGGACATCCGCAACAGGGGCGGTTCTTTTCGTTCCTCTTCCTCTTTATGGGCGCGATGCTGGGGCTTGTGCTCGGCAACAACCTGATTTCGCTGTTTATTTTCTGGGAGTTGACGTCGATCACGTCCTTCCTGCTGATCGGGTTCGACCATCTGCGCGCCGCATCGAGACGCGCTGCCATTCAGGCGCTTGTCGTGACCGGCGGTGGTGGGCTGGTGCTGCTGGCCGGGTTTATCCTGATCATCGCCACGACAGGCGAAATCGAGATGTCTGTTCTTCTGTCGTCGCCGGACATCATCAAGGACAGCGGCCTCTATCTGCCGATTTTCCTGCTGGTACTTGGCGGCGCGTTTACGAAATCGGCGCAGTTTCCGTTTCACTTCTGGCTTCCGAACGCCATGGAAGCTCCGACGCCCGTTTCGGCCTATCTGCACTCAGCAACCATGGTCAAAGCGGGTGTATATCTTTTGATGCGCATGCATCCGCTTCTTGGAGGTACCGAACTCTGGACGACGGTACTGCCGTTGTTTGGCGGCGTGACGCTCCTGGTCGGGACAATTCTGGCTGTCCGCCAGACAGACTTGAAGCTGATGCTTGCCTACACAACCGTGGCCTCGCTCGGTCTGCTTGTCATGCTGACCGGCACAAGCCACGAAAAGGCACTCGAAGGTGCGGTTCTTTATCTGCTGGCCCATTCACTCTTCAAGGGTGCGCTCTTCATGGTCGCCGGAACGATCGACCACGAAGCCGGAACCCGGGATATCACCAAACTCGGTGGGCTCAGAGGAGCAATGCCGCTTACCTTCGCCGCTGCATGCCTGGCCGGATTGTCCATGGCCGGACTGCCGCCCTTTATCGGCTTCATAGCCAAGGAAATTCTCTACTACGGCACGTCGAATATCCAGGACCTGGGCCAGCTTGGCGTGATGATCACGATTGTCGCGGTCATCGGCAACGCGCTGATGCTGGTCATCGCTGCAGCAGTTGCGATAAAGCCGTTCTTTGGTCCTCAGGTCGAAACGTCCAAACATGCGCATGAAGGGCCGGTTCTCCTGATTGCAGGGCCGGTGATGCTCTCAGTGATCGGCATTATTATGGGACTTACCGCCCATACGACGGGCGTGCTTTTCGTGGGCCCGACGCTGTCGTCGCTCCTGGGTGAATTCACGCAGCTCGATCTTCATCTGATCCCGACAAAGTTCAATGCCCCGGTGATCCTGTCTTTCATCACCGTCGGTCTTGGCATCGCGCTCTTTACGCAGATCGACAGGTTGCGCGAAATGATCGCCGGCGTGCTCAGGGCGATCGGATGGGGCCCGGACAAGGGGTTCGACCAGTTTATCAGTGGCATCGTGTCATTCGCCGCGTGGCTGACACGCCTCGTTCAGACCGGGAAGATGCAGACCTACATGCTGCTGACATTCGTGTTCACAGCTATCGCCGTCCTGCTGCCGGGCTTCCTGACCAGCAGTTTTCCGGCGATGCCGAAGCTGCCGGACTACCGGTTCTATGAGTGGGGCATCTTGCTGATCGCGGTGCTTGGTCTGATCGCCGTTCTGATCGCCCGGACACGCCTGACGGCGATTGTTTCGCTGGGTATTCAGGGCTTTGCGGTTGCGCTGATCTTCATGATGTTCGGCGCACCCGATCTCTCCTTCACGCAATTCATGGTCGAGACGCTGTCCGTTGTCATTCTTGCCTTGGTTATGACGCGCCTGAACCTTTCTCCGCGAGATCATCGCTCGCTGCCGGCGAGACTTGTCACCGGGGTTGTTGCTGTGGCCGTGGGTCTTGGATTGACGCTCACGCTACTGGCGATCACTCAGCAGCCATTTGACCGGACGCTTTCGGACTTCTTCACGGAGTTCAGCCGGTCCATCGCGCATGGACGCAATATCGTGAACGTCATTCTCGTCGACTTCCGCGGCTTTGATACGCTCGGCGAGATCGCGGTCGTCGTACTTGCCGGGTTGTGTGTGCTGGCGCTGATCAGGATCCGGACCAGACCCGATCAGGACGAGGAGCCTGAACCGCAGAACGCGCAGACGGCCGCGAAACAAACGGCGGAGGCTCGCTGATGCGTACGGTTATTTTCCGAACGATTGCGCCATATCTGGCCGCTCTCATGGTTCTGTTTTCGATTTTCGTGCTGCTGCGCGGACACAATGAACCAGGCGGCGGATTCATCGGTGGCCTGATTGCAGCTTCAGCACTGGCGATTTACGGGATCGCCTGCGGTGTCGCGTCGGTGCGGCGGGCCATTGTGTTCCATCCGATGGGAATATCCGGATTTGGCCTGTTCATCGGGGCGTTGGCCGGGGTGCTTTCCTTATTCAAGGGGCAGGCCTTCATGACCAGCCAGTGGCTCATCTTCGATTTCTCCGGTGTCGAGGTCGCATTGTCGACGCCCTTGGTGTTCGACATCGGCGTTTATCTCGTTGTGGTCGGTGCTATCGGATCCATCGCCCTTGCGCTTGAAGAAAGGGAGGCGGATTGATGGAAACCGGCGTTTCGATCCTGATCGGCCTGTTTTTTATGGTGGCCGTCTACCTGATGCTTTCAAAGCATCTCGTGCGCATATTGCTGGGGATTGCGATCCTCGGAAACTCGGTGAACATGCTCATTTTCACAAATGGGCGGCTCACACGCGAGATTCCGCCGCTCATCCCGCCCCACCTTTACACACCCGAGACGTTGACGGCCAACCCGCTGCCTCAGGCGCTGGTTCTGACAGCCATCGTGATCTCCTTCTCGTTCTTTGCCTTCCTGCTCGTTCTGGCCTTTCGGGCTTATCAGGAACTCGATACCGACGAGGTCAACAAGATGCGCGTCGCCGAGCCTGAAAACGATCAAACTCCGCCGCAAGGGTATTAAACTGAATGGCCGGTTCTTCTGTTTCCGTCGACTATGCCGACGCCATGATCATGACGCCGATCCCGGCGGGCGACTGGCTGATTGTGGCGCCATCGCTGATCACCATGGTCGGCGGCGCCCTGTGTCTGATGCTGCGCAAGAACACCGACTTGCAGCCCAAGGTCGGCATGGTTCTGCTCGGAGCGCTTGTCGTTGCGAGTCTCGCCCTGCTGATCCGTGTTCTGGATCATGGCGTCATCACCATGGTGATGGGCAACTGGCTGCCACCGTTCGGTATTGCGGTAACTGCGGACGCGCTCGGTGCGACGCTCACTTTCATCGGCTCGGTGGTTGCCTTTTGTGCCGGGCTCTTCGGAATGAAGACCGTCGACAGCTCAGGCCGCCGCTACGGGTTTTATCCCTTCCTGCTTCTGCTGATGACCGGTGTCTGCGGATCGTTCCTGACTGCTGACATCTTCAACCTGTATGTCTGGTTTGAAGTTCTTCTGATTTCGTCCTACGGGTTGCTCATTCTTGGCAATGACCGGATCCAGCTGGATGGAGCGGTGAAATACGGGGTCCTCAATCTCGTTGGAACGAACCTTTTCCTGATCGCCACTGGCCTGGTCTACGGAATATTCGGCACGCTGAACATGGCCGATATCGCCGTCAAGGTTGCGGCAATGGAGAACCCGGCTTCCGGGACGCTGGCAACCGTCGCCGCGCTCTATTTTCTCGCATTTGCGATGAAGGCTGCGGCCTTTCCGGTCAATTTCTGGCTGCCCGCGTCCTACCACACGCCGAATATCGTTGTTTCGGCCGTGTTTGCAGGGCTCCTGACCAAAGTCGGGGTCTATGCACTGATCCGGATTTTTGTTCTCATCCTGCCAGCGTCACTCGACTTTATGGCAGACGTTATCGGTCTTGTTGCGATCGTGACCCTCATGACAGGTGCTCTGGGTGCACTGGCGCAGACCGAAATCAGGCGGCTGCTGGGATATCTGGTCATTGCCGGCATCGGGTCTATGCTGGCCGGTCTGGCGGTGGCGGCCAATGACGAGAAAGCGGTCCTGGCGATCTCAGGCGCAATCTTTTACGCCGTTCATTCAATCATCGTCATGACCGCGCTTTATATGGCCGCGGGCATCATCAGCATGATGGGTGGCTCTTTCAACCTCAGACAGCTCGGGGGGCTCTATCACAAGAGCGCTGCCTTTGCCGGCGTGTTTCTGGTGTTGGCGTTTGCGGTGTCGGGATTGCCGCCGTTTTCAGGCTTCTGGCCGAAGGTGATGCTTGTTGACGCCGCCTTCGGCGACAATAGGTTCTGGTTGGGAGCCGCGATCCTGGCCAGCGGCTTCTTGACGACATTGGCGATGGGACGCGTGTGGATCTACGCGTTCTGGCGTGGTGGACCGGAAGGAACACCGGACGGGCAAAGCGTTGTGGTGAGCGGTTCGTCACAGGCACAGCTGTCTGGCGGTGCCGTCTGGCTGCCGCTAGGAATTCTTACCGCGCTGGTCGTCTATTTCGGCCTGCAGCCGGAGTGGATGATTGAACTCTCGACACGGGGTGCCAGCGGAGTTGTCGATCCGCTTGGTTACATCCGGTCGGTGCTTGGAGAGCAGGGATGACGAGCCTCTTTCTCATCAACATACTCATGGCTCTCGCATGGGGAGCTGTCACGGGCAGTTTTTCCGAGGTCAATCTTGCCTTCGGCTTCGTACTCGGATCGGGCGCTCTCTATCTGATCCGGGAGCAGGTCGGTACGGCTGAGTATTTCAGCCGTTTTGGCAAAGCGATCGGCCTGGCGCTGACCTTTGTGCGCGAGCTGGTGCTTTCGGCCTGGCGGGTGGCGATGATCGTGCTCAGGCCGAAGATCGAACTGCAGCCGGGCATCATAGCGCTTCCCTTGACAGTCGATACGGATTTTGAAATCACGATGCTCGCCAACCTGATCACCTTGACCCCCGGCACGTTGTCGGTGGACGTATCGGATGATCGCAAGACGCTCTACATCCACTGTATCGATGTGCCCGATCCCCAGGCGACAATCGACGAAATCAAGAATGGATTTGAACGCAAGATCATGGAGGCGTTCAGATGACATCCTTTGATCTGTTTGCGTCCCAGTTTCTCGACGTTGCTGTGAACATTTCGCTCGGCATCCTGTCGGTCGCGTTCGTCGTCATTGTTTACAGGACGGTCAAGGGACCAAGCCTTCCGGACCGCGTGGTCGCGCTCGACATGCTCGTTGCCGTCGGCATCGGCTTTATCGCCGCGATCGGCGTGTCGACCCGGATTTATCTTTACATTGATATTGCGATCACGCTGGGGCTCGTCGGGTTCCTGGCAACGGTCGCGTTCGCGCGATTTATTCTCAATCGCGGCAAGGCCGGCGACGACACGATTATGGAAGAAGTGGAAGAGAGCATCAAACGCAGGGAGGCGGGGCAATGAGCGCTGTCGTCGATATTGTAACCGGCTGCATGCTGATCATCGGAGCATCCTTTGCCTTTGTCGCCTCGCTTGGCCTCGTCAGGCTGAAGGACGTCTACATGCGCACGCATGCGGCGTCCAAGGCGGGGACACTCGGTTCCGGACTGATGCTTTTGGCACTTGCTGTAGAGGCTGGAGACCTTTCCGTCGTCACACGAGCGATCGCCGGTGTTGTCTTCTTCTTGCTCACGGCCCCAATTTCGGCCCATTTATTGGCAAAAGCTGCATACGCGGCGGGATATCGTCCCTGTGCTGATACGAAAATCGATGCTTTGGCCGAAACCATTCGACCAAAGGAGTGAGCTTGTGAGCATAGCAGCTATGCGAAACCCGAAGACTGGCGTAAGGGAATACTATCGGTCCATTGTCTATTTCGATCTTTTCGAAATAGTAGGTATTTATAGAATTTGATTTTTATTGACGAGTTTTGTTTTTTATTTGATTTTCGGGGTTGTATAAGAAGGTTCGCGGCGATATAAGGCTGTGACAATCACCTGCAAAGTAGAATCGCTTTAGATTTTAAATTCCGTAAGTAACGTGATTTTTTAGGCGTTTTCGGAACAAATTGTTTGCAGGTTTACAAAGAAGCTTAATTCGAAATTGGAAGAGAACGGGTGAAAAATGACTGATAATCCGGTGGATGCTAACCTGATTGATCTTACTGCGGACATCGTCTCTGCATATGTGAGCAACAATACAGTTGCTTCCACGGATCTGCCGAGCCTGATTAACGAAGTCCACACAGCGCTGCAGAAAACCGCTTCCGCGTCCAGCGAGCCGGAGCCGGAGCCGCTGAAACCTGCTGTGCCGGTTAAGAAGTCGGTCATGCCCGACTACATCATCTGCCTCGAAGACGGCAAGAAGTTCAAGTCGCTCAAGCGGCACCTGCGCACGCACTACAACATGACGCCCGAAGAATACCGCGAGAAGTGGGATCTTGGCGCTGACTATCCGATGGTCGCTCCGAACTACGCGGCCGCGCGGTCAGAGCTTGCCAAGAAAATGGGCCTCGGCCAGCAGCGTAAGCGGTCGAAATAAGAAGTTAATTCTTATCCGGATTACAAGAGCTGCCATATGGCAGCTCTTTTTTTGTCTGAGCTGCGCTCAGGCTGCCGCGAGCGCGCCTTGGGCGTCCGTGCGAATGCGCCCGACCATCGACCTCAGACCATTGGAGCGCTGCGGGGTGAGGTGGTCCTGCAGCCCGAGCTGCGAGAACACGCTCTCAACGTCGGTGTCGAGAATTTCCTGCGCGGACTTGCCGCTGAAAAGCGACGTCACGATGGCTACAAGGCCCTGGACGATCAATGCGTCGCTGTCGCCCTTGAAGCTTAACACGGGTTGTCCGTCCTGGCCGGGGCGGATTGTCGTGATCAGCCAGACCTGCGACACGCAGCCACGCACCTTGTGCTCGTCCGAGCGCTCGGCATCACTGAGTTCCGGCAGTTCTTTGCCCAGATCGATCAGGTATTTGTAACGGTCTTCCCAGTCGTCCAGAAACTCGAATGTCTCCAGGATTTCGCTGATATCGGTGGTCATGGCGCCTGTCTTTGAAGGTCGGATCTGCCTTCATATAGCCCGCATGGCGCAAAGTGCAAATCCGGGATCAAAGAAAGGGAAGGAGCGCAGGAAATCTGCCAAACAGCTTCAAAAGAAAAATACGCCGCAGATGAAATGGGCAGCTTTCCATCTGCGGCGCAGCGGTACGTGCCGCTGAAGTTTAGCCGTCGTTGCCGCGTTTGTGCAGCAGCGCTCTAGCGGGGCGCAAATTGCCATTGGCCGGGTGGCAGCGTTTCCGTCCAGCGGCTTTTTTGCTCAGGTGCTGCGACCTGAGCGTGGCTTGGGCCGCGGAACCGGCCCGCCGGCAGTCTCCAAAACGGAGCCTGGATTCTTAATCGGAACAACGGCAACCGGCCGCACGTCTTCATTGCCCTTCAGCTCAGCACGAACGGGATCGGTCGAACCTGTAACCATGCCATCTTCGGCGGTGTTGTCTGCTATCCGGGTTCCGAAATAGTCGTAGACAATAAGCGCGCCATCGCGTGCACGGCTGCCTATCGCCGTCAAGGCGTTGCCACCGGTTTCGCAGGCTTGAGGATTGCGGCTGCAAAAGCTGCCGATGTCGGAAACGGTCGCCTGGGCGGCCAGGAACGCCGAAACAGGATCAACGGCCACAGTCTGTTCAGGGGTGCTTTTTTCGCCTGAGCCAAGCGGAATCAGTGCGAGCACCAAGGTGAGCCAGAAGGCCGTCCTTAGAAGAAACAACATGATGCTACCCATAGTCTGTTCGAAGTCGCGGGCCGATGACGTGCCGGCTCACTGGTTATGGTCGAACGATAGCGAAGACTTGAAAATGTCCGGTTGCATGGGTCGGCGCAATTTTCATAAAATAAATCAGGTATTTGAAGAAAGTTTTCTGAGAAATTGATTCAAATTTTATCTATCTCCGCACAAGCGCTTGAAATCGGTCTGCAATTGCAGATTTTTTCCCGGTTTGGATTATCCTTTATCGTTCATTAAGCGCTGCCGCCGACAATGTCCTGCAAGAAGCAGTGAGCGTATGTGTCCGTGGAATTCGTGTGGTAATGTAGTTTGCGTAACCCTCTGAAAAAATTGAAATTTTTGAGAGACCTTCTGGCGGACCGAGTCAACGGGATGATTCATCCAATGGCCGCTGCAGATAAATTTCTCGCGCCCTTGCACCGGTCACTGCTGACCAGCTGTTTCCTGAGCGGGTCTGTCGCGCTGATAATCCTGCCGTTACACTTGGCTTTGGTCGGCGCGCCACATGCAGCGACGATCGTGGTGCTGGCATGGATGCTCAGCCAGTGGCCCATTGCCAGTTTCTTGTCACGTGCGGGAAACCTGAACACGGCGATCGCGTTTTCGTCCGGGCTCTTTGCAAGCTTTGTTGCCGTTATCTGCGTGATGACCGGCGGCGATGCGTCCTTTGCTTTGCTTTGGCTACTCATTCCGCCGGTTGAAGCTGCCTTTGCGACTCGGCGAAAGATCACTGTCGGCATAACGCTTTACTGCTGCGGGCTGTTTGCGCTCGTCCAACTCTTTGCCGGACATGTTTCCCAGATCGTCAATCTGCCGCCAGCCGCGCGCATCGCCGCCTCCGTTGCTGCGCTGATCTATACCGGAATGCTGGCTGCCAGGATTGCTCTTGATCGCAGCCGGGCACGAGATGCGGTGTCTGCGGCGCTAGAGAGCCGAGATCGCATTCGCACTAGTGTTTCCGAGGTGCTTTTGGAAATTGGTGCGACTGGGCGGCTGAGCATTCTGGCAGGACCTTTGCGGGAAGTCCTGGGTTTTGCGCCTTCCGGATCTGAAGACGACTGGTTGTTTCAAAGGCTGCATGTGGCAGATCGCCCGCAATATCTGACAAGTCTTGCGGATGTCAGAGCAAGCGAAAAACCAGCCGGCATCAGCGTGCGCCTGAGGACGGGTGCGAACCAGCCGGGCGAGCGCGGAGAAGCGGCCTATCAGGTGTTTGATATTGACTTCAAGCCGGGGCAGGCCGGGCAAACCAATGCCTCCGCCAAACCGGTGATCCTTGCAATTCGACCGTCACAAGATGCGAATGAACTTGAAGGTCACGTGGCGCAAAGGGCTGAACAATTGCGAGGCGGCAATGTTCATTGGAACGTGATCGAGGAAGCGGGGGCGTCAGTCAAGGCGCAGGTTACGGAGATTGTCGATCTGGCCAAGCTGGTTGAAAACCAGGGGAAATCGCTGTCGGCGGGCAGTCTCAGCCAAACGGCAAGGCGCATAAGGTCTGCAGGCGATCAAAGTGCGCAATCCTTAAACGCATTGTTGGATCTGGTTCCGGAGAAACCGGATGGTGCGGATGACAACTTCTGCCGTTTGGATGTTGCGGATTGCCTCAAGCACAGCTGCAATCTCATTCGCCCGCTTGCGGATCGCTTGAATGTTTTGCTTGAGTTGGAGGTTGCTGCAGATCTTGTTGACGTTATGGTCAACAAGAAAAAGTTTCGCCAATCGCTCCATATCATCCTGTCAGAGATGGTGGAAACCGCGGGAGCAGGCGCAGAAGTCCGGGTATTTATTCGACCCGCGACGTCGGGGGTGACCCTGGAACTGACAGCTATAAATCGCCAGGCCAGCGTGTCATGGAGTTCTGAGGCCTCCAGGGCCGTATTCGATCACGCGGCCGGGTTGCTAACGGAAACCGGATCCAGTTTGACTGTCCAGTCGGCGCTTGGTCACGGTGAGACAATCGCCGTGCTCGTTCCGGCGCGCTTTGACAGGTACCCATCAAAAACGGTGTCCGATGTCGAAGCGTCACCCCGGTCTTTTGCGAAAACGGCGTAGGCAAAGGCATGGCACGAGCAAAAGAAAAAAGCAGTCCGCCGAAAACACAAGAGACCCTGATGGCGAGGGCCGGTCACCTTGCGCTTGATAATCCGGTTGCAGCCGGTGGTACGGTTGTCATGGGTCTGACCGCTTGTCTGATTATTGCCAACGCAATCGGTTTACAGCCAGGACGGCATCCGGCACCGTTGTTTGCCACGCGGGATCGCCCGGAAGCATTGCAGATACCCGAACCGGACGGTCGGCGAAGCGGATTGCAGGTTCAGGAGATCTCGACACTTGTGCTGGATCTTCAGATATCCCTTCGGAAAATCGGATTTTATGAAGGTCCGCTAGACGGGCTGAGTGGACCGGCGACGGAACGTGCCATCCGGGCTTTTGAACGGCGTGCCGGACAGGTGGAGACCGGAAAGGCGAATGAAGCCCTTCTGGCATTGATCCTTTTGCATGGCGATGAACCGCAGAGTTCTTTCGTCCCTGTGCCGCGGGCAAAACCGGGAGCGCGCAGCTCACTTTCTGTGGCGCCGCCGCCGCAGCTCGTCAATAGTGTTGATGCCGATCCACGGCTCATGAAAATTCAAAAAGCTCTGTCCGAACTCGGCTACGGACCCTTGAAAGCCGATGGCGTGATGGGAGCCAATACGACGGCGGCAATCAGGCGCTTCGAGCTCGACAGGGGACTGCCGCTGACAGGTGAGCCAGGAGCAAAAACTGTTGAGCGTCTTGAAATGATCAGCGGGAGACGGTTGTCCGGTTGATTGATGAGGCTTTCGGTCTGCCTTATTCCGGCGGACAATGGCAATCCGGCGTTAGGGCCGGAAGCGGCACTATTGGAAAGCTGAAATGAGAGTCACTTCCGAGTTTTTTGTCTCGGCGCTTGTGCGCCGGATTTTCACTGAAGGAGGCTTCGCTGCCATTTCAAGACGCGGAGCTGAAGAAGCTGGCGCTGTTTTTGTGTCGATCGACCGTTTGGACGGATCGTTCGACCTCTATGGCCCGGCTCCGCAGGCGATGTTCAGCGATCAGCCCCTTGGACGCTTGTTCGAGAAAATACTGTCTTCTGTGGATACCACTGACATAAGCCAACGACTGCAAAACGAAGCCCGGATGGATCCCGACTATTGGCTGGTCGAGATCGAGGCACGGGAAGGGGATGCGGGTTTGCCGCTCGCGCAAGACGGCCCCAAGGAAGTGCCCGGAAGCGATCTGTTTCGAACTTGATGCGTTTCGATCACCCGTTTTATGAACGGGCTTTTTGCCGCTGATCCACTCCACGTTTTGCGAAGGTCTTCTTGGCTTGTGTCTTTCTGCCGGCTGCTTCCTGATACTGCGAGGAATACCGCGGCGCGGATTTCTGTGCGCCCTGATCGTGCAGGAGCCATTGCCCGACCAGTGCTTCGGCTGCGCCGTTGCTGAGCGTGCGGTGCATTCGCAAGAGACCGCGCAGGTCGGTCAAAGGCGTATCCTCGCCCAGGAGACGGATCAGGATCGTCGTGGTTTGAAATTCCGGCATCCCCAGTGCTTTGAGGGCAATTGTGAGGCCTTCCCCCTGATCTTTCCGTAGCAAAAGGTTGCAGGTCGATCTTGAAAGGCCGAGCCCCTGGCTGAGCAATGTCGCAAAGCGGTGTTCGTTCTGGCTCATTGCCTCTTCGACCAGGGCTTCCTGGATACGGAGACGGTTTGCTTCGGGTCTTTGAGACATGTTTCCACCTGGTGTCTGCGCCTGTTTGACGAGGCTGGTCATTTCCGCGGCAGCGATTGCCTGCTTTTTCAAAGGCGCCGGCAAATGCAGAAACTGTCCCATCAGGCCGTCGGGATTAAGGGCATCCCGGCCGGCAAGTTCCAGGCCGAGAGAGGCGATGATGTCGCTTCTCCGGCTGAGTTTGGCCTGATGGGTCTTGTTGAGGCTGATGTCCTCGCGTTCGAGCAGTATTTTGACTGCACTTGCTTCACCGTGGTCGCACAAGGCACTGATGACCGATTCGCGAAGGGAAGGACGGCTTGCAACCGCCTTTCTGGAAATCTCCGGACCACGCTCGGCAATCTCAAGCTGGAGATCCACAGAAAGGCGGGGACTGTTACGAAGGGCCGGAGCCGCTGTCAGAGGGTCTTCATCGCGCGCCAGCTGTTCGTGCAGATCATCCGGTATTTTGGGATGTCCGGCGAGCAACCTGGATATCTGGCGGCGATCCTCCGCTGGGGTGCTTTGGAGCAGATTGCGCGCGAGTTCCAAAAAAATGCCTGTTTCTTCAATGTCATGCTTCTGACGCCCGACGAAAATCTCGGACGCGGACAACAACACATGCCGCGCCGAAGCAGAACTTGGGCGCGTACGAGAAGCGTTCGTCGTTTGAGGCTTTTTTAGTTTAAATTTTTGGCTCTGTTGCATGACACCCGACTACAAGACACGAAACACAGATCGACCGTCGAAAGTTGTTTCCTTCAAATTGCAGCAAAAGCGTTAGCATGCTGTTAACCCTGACGGCTTCTTAATGAACCTGTAGGAAGTAATGCGTCGCCCGTTTGACCGTTTCCGCTTGGTAATACGCCGTTCAGGAAACTGGAACCGAAGGAGGAGACGATGGGCACTTTGTTGGATTTTTCGTCCGCACCACGGCCCAGTGCACGTGTGAGCCAGCGCTCAAAATCGCACGAACAGTCAAGCACAGACAGTTTTGGGGAAGTTATCCTCTTCCCAGGTGTCCGTTATGAGCGGCATGACCTTGATCTTGCCGCGCGAATCAACACCATCGGAAGAGCTGCTGGACCCGCTGGTTCCGACAAGGACTGACGGTCCAAGCCCTCCAGCCGCACCGGACGGGTCCGATCCTCCGGTTTTGAACCAGAGTATGCGGTCTGGAGACACGCCCGATGGGCAATGACAATGCGGTAAAGGGGCGGGCATCCTCGCACAGGAGGTGGGGCGCACAGACGAAGCGAAGTCTTTCGCTTGCCGTTTTGATGGCCGCTTGTCTCGCTCTTTCGGCCTGCGTTCGTCCGACAGGCGATTTCGATCGGGCCAGGCCATCTGTCATTCACGACGACCTTATGCCCGCGGTTGGAGAGAATGCCGCGCGCCTGCGCGGTGATCCGGTTTCCAAATTCAACTACACGAACGATGAAAAGCTGCTTCGCGATCGTGGCTGGACACTTATCCGTCCGCCCTGGGCCAAGGATTGGATCGGCGGGACGATCGTCGAGCTTTCGCGCACGCGCGTCCTGCCGGAAACGGAAGGGCGGGTTCCGCCCGACCTTTATCTCATTTACCTGCGGTCCGACAGATTTCGCTCTTCCGATGCGCGCTATGACAAGATTGCCGCGGACGCAACCGGTGATGCGGAACTGGTCATGCCTTTCTGTGAGGTCGCTCTGCGAGTCCAGAAGGCTGATGATGAGCGGCTGAGGGTTCTTCGCAATCAACCCGTGACGACGCAGGAAACCTACGATGGGGCGAAAGCGCGTGTTTGGGAAAACCGAGTCATGGTCAAATGGGTTGGACAGGCGCTGCGGTACCGGATCATCGCCTACAAGAAGGCGCTGAAGGGACTGGAGATCGAGACCCCGAGCCAGGACAGAGTGTGGAAGGTCAACAACGCCATCCGCGAACTTGAGGGACAGGTGCGGCTAGCGGAGGCCAGCTGTGAGGCCAACAGTCGCTACGGTCAGGAAAAGCCCGCCAAAAGGTCCAGGATCTACACGGGCTGGAGCATTGAACGGCCTCCGGTGAAGAAATAGCCATCGTAGAAAACGTGGTCTCACTGGCTTAGCGTCTGGCGAGCAATTCCATTGCACTTTTGCCGGCACGGCATTATTGCAGGGAAAACGGACACGGACGGTTTCGAAGACCATCAACAGTTTGAGAACAGCAATCTGGTCCGAGCCTATGCCAATTTGTCAGGAGCCTACATGAACCCGGGTGTGACGCAGCTTGTACAGGAAGCGCTCAGTCATCAGCACGCAGGGCGCATTCCAATCGCACTGGATTTGTTCGAACAAGTGCTGCGGCTTGATCCGCGCAACCCACAGGCCAACTTTTCGCTCGGCATCGCGGCATATCAGGAAGGCAACATCGGACTTGCTATTGAACGGCTGCAGATAGCCGCTCGCAAGGCAGGCAAGCATCCGCAGGTCCATCAGCTTCTCGGCATAGCGCTCATGAATGCCGGCGATGTTGATGGTGCGCAGGCCTCTTTGAAAAAAGCGGTGTCACTTGCGCCGAAAGAGGCCGATTTTCATGCGCAGCTCGGTGATTTGTATCGCATAAAGCGGCAAGCCGTTATGTCGCGTCAAAGCTACCAAAGGGCGCTGAAACTCGATCCGGAAAACGGGTACGGACTTGTTGGAATGGGCCAGCTCGAGATTACGGTCGGTAATATCGACGAGGCGATTGGCTGGTTCGAAAAGGCCATTGAATGCAAGAAAGAGATGCCGACAGCATTTCAATGCCTGAGCCTTGCCCGTTCTTTCAAGGAAAAGCCTGCTGAACTTGACCAGATCGAAGCTCTCATAAGCGACGGCACGCCGCGTCCGGGGCCGGATCAGGCCAATCTGCATTGGGCAGCCGGAAAGATTTATAACGATATTGGCGATACGCCGCGCGGGCTCGACCATTACCAGGCAGCGCGAAAGCTGCACTATCCGCCGTTTGATCCGAGTGCCTATGAGGAGCGCATTGCCTTTACGAAGGAAGTTTTCAACGAAGACTTCTTCGCAAGTCACAAGGACGTCGCGGACACGTCCGAAAAGCCGGTTTTCATCTTCGGCCTGCCGAGATCCGGCACAACCCTGATCGAACAGATTGTGAGCTGCCATTCACGGGCGGCAAGCGGCGGCGAGGTTCAGTTTTTCAGGCATCTGCAGGAAGAAATGGGCCTGAAAGGGCAACCGAGCGCGGCGCTTGAAAGCCGTCTCAAGAACATAGAACCGAAGGAGTTCAAACGGATTGCCCGTAAATACCTGTCGGTTCTGGACAACGTTGACCGACGCGCCGACCGTGTAACGGACAAGATGCCGCACAATTACGAGATGGTCTGGCTGATGAGCCTTCTTTTTCCGAAGGCGACATTCATTCACTGTTCCAGATCAGCTGCCGACACGTGCATATCTTTGCTGTCGCATCCTCTTTCCCCGGCGCATAACTACGCCCTGACGCAAGACACGGTCGGCAGGTACTACCGGACATATGCTTCGTTGATGGAGCATTGGCAAAAGGTGGCTCCGGTCGATATTCACACGCTGACCTATGAAGCTTTAGTCGACAATCAGCGTGCTGAAAGCGAAACGCTGCTGTCACATGCGGGCCTTGCGTGGGAAGACGCCTGTCTTGAGTTTTACAAAAGCGAAAGCCCCGTCACGACGTTCTCCAATACGCAGGTCCGCCGCCCGATATTCCGTTCTTCGCTCGGACGCTGGCAGGGCAAGGAAGCGCATTATCAGGATCTGTTTGACGCGCTCGGCCCCTTCGCGCCTCAGGCCTGACAAAGGGGCCAGAGCTCAGAACTCGTGAATGTCAGCCGATGGTTCCGCAGGTCGCCGACTTGAGTGCGAGATCGATGGCATTTGCCTTTGAAGGGTGGGGAACATGTGCCCTCAAAAGGGCAAAGCCACTTATCTCTTCGGTTTCGATGACAATGAGATCTTCCAGGTTTTCCGGCGGATTCTCTCTAAGGATCGACAGTTGCGATGGCGTCAGGACCAGCATGGACAAGCGATCGGCACCCGCCGTGCGGTTGTTCAGGCTGTAGAGGGTTTCGCCGGCTGAATTGAACAGGCCGATGGACCAGAAGGACGTCGGAATGCCCGCGTCAAACAGGACGGGGCCGTCGACAAGCTGAAACCTGCAGGCCGCGTGTTTCATTGACGGATCGAGATCCGGCAGGGCCTCCTGCTGCGGCCTTACATCCGGTAACAGGTTGAATTGCCTGTCTGGCCCATATTCGGAGATGTTGTCGTAGGCGCTGTGCTGCACGTTCAGCGGGACACCGAAGACCACAAGCACATGGATAATGACCGCGAGAAAGACGGTTGCACAGGCGCCAAGTGTCATCGAGAAACGCGGAGACAGCGTCATGGGCATCCCTGTCTTTCAATGCCGGGCAGCTGGATACCGTCAAGCGCGGCGCCTGTGGTCACGGGCGCATCGTAAAGACGCAATACGAAACGCAGCCCATCGCTTGCATTCGCTGCTGACGCCAGGGGGAGCCAGTTTCCAGAATGTGGTTTGCTGGCAGCGCTGATTGCAAAGCTTCCATCCGGATTTCGAAGCAGGCTCTGGCTGTCAAGATGAACGCGGCCTGGCATTGTTTGGACAAGGCGGCCATCACCGTCCGTCACGGTCAGCGTCCACAGCCGTGCAGCAGGGGTCTGCCCTGAAATCCTGTAGACACATGTCGGGTCCAGAAGGTGCCCGGCGCTGTCCTCTCGCGCGACGAGCGCCAGTCCTTCTCCGGAAGCCAGCGGCACGACCGCTCCACGGGTGTAAATCGCCACTGAATAGGGATCTGCTTCGGCGGTTCCTGCTTTCGGGTAGGCTTGCCACGGGCCGATCGTGACCGCATTGAGCGGTTGTTCGCGTTCGATCATTACATATGCGGAACTAATGCCGAGAAGCGATGCGAGACCGACTATGATTGACAGGAAAACCAGGGTTCTGAAAGGTCGGGTTTTGTGCGGGCGAATGGCCAGGGGCAAGTCCTGAACGTGCCAATCTGCCTCGCCATATCGTATCTCGGCCGGCTGTCCGGGTGATCCGGTCATTGGGCGGCCGCAAAGTCGGTCTGCGCGGGATCGTCAGACGTGTCCAGCTTTGCGTTTTCCTTCTCGATCAACTGCCGCAGGTCTCTGCCGATCCGCAGCAGCAACCCTTGGGTCCGGCGTTTCAAAACCCGTGGCTGGGAGAAAACGGTTGTTTTTTCGGCAACCTTTGTTGTCGATGGCTTTGACAGACGCGGCAGCGTCTCGGGATCGACCCCTGGCATGCCGGCGAGCTCAATGCCGTTATGGGCATAATTCATATAGAGCTGCCATGTCATTGCAGGCAGACTTCCGCCCGTGACGCGGCGTGTCGAGGTGAAATCGTCGTTGCCAACCCAGACGGCCGTCGAAAAGTTTCCGGTATAGCCAACGAACCAGGCGTCGCGATAGGCGTTGGTCGTTCCTGTCTTTCCGGCAGCAACGACACCGTCAATTCTGGCGCGCCTGGCGGTCCCGGCCTCCACTACATTGACGAGGATCCCGTTCATCATGTGGACCTGCTCTTCAGGCAGTACCCGCTTTGGTGTGGAAGCTTCGTCCCGCTCACGCCTGTAGAGCAGTTTGCCATCGCTGTTGCGCACTTCCAGTATCGCATAGGCGGGTGCAGAAAACCCGCCGTTTGCGAAGGTTGCATAGGAAGACGCCATGTCTATCGCCGTGACTTCCGACGATCCGATCGGCAGAGAGATCGAGTTTTCAAGTTCGTGGGTCAGGCCCATCGCGTACGCGGTATCAATGATTTTCTGGCGCCCGAAATCGAGCGAAAGGCGGACCGGGATGGTGTTGATGGATTTGGTCAATGCCGTCCTGAGCGTCACCGGTCCACGGTAGCTGCGGGTATAGTTTTTCGGGGACCAGTCACCGATCCAGACCGGACGATCGGGAACAATGCTCTCAGGCGTGTAGCCGTTGAGAAACGCCGTCATGTAGACGAACGGCTTGAACGACGAACCGGGTTGGCGGAGTGCGTTGACGGCTCTGTTGAATTGGCTTGCGCCGTAAGAGCGCCCGCCCACCATGGCCACCACACCACCGTCCGGGATCATCGAGACAAGCGCAGCCTCACTGGCGTCGCGCAGCTTGCCGTTGTCGCGCAGAATGGTTTCAACAGCGAGATCAGCCTGACGCTGCAGAGCAGGGTCGAGCGTCGTGCGCACCGTCACGATACGGTCGCGTGCAAGGGCAGGATTGCGTCTCGCAAGCTTCTTGACCTCATCAAGAGCCCAATCAAGAAAATACTCGGGTAACTGCTCCTGGGACCTGTCCACGGCAAGTGCCGGATTGCGCCGCGCACCAATTACCTGGCCCTCGGTCAGGAGTTCCGCCTGAACCATGTTCGTGAGCACTTCGTTCGCTCTTGCGCGGGCCGCCGGCAGGTTGATGTGCGGGGCATATTTTCCAGGTGCCTTGTAGAGGCCGGCGAGCATGGCGCTTTCTGCAAGCGTCAACTCACGCACGTTCTTGTTGAAATAAAACTCCGACGCTGCCGTCACCCCGAACACGCCGCCGCCCATATAGGCACGGTCGAGATAGAGTTTCAGGATTTCCTGCTTGGTGAGATTGGCTTCAAGCCAGAGCGCCAGGTACGCCTCCTTGATCTTGCGGCTGAGGCTGCGCTCGTTGGTGAGGAACAGGTTCTTGGCAAGCTGCTGCGTTATGGACGAGCCGCCCTGGACGACGCCTCCGGCACGGGCGTTTTCAACCATGGCACGGAAAGTCCCGACGGCATCGATGCCGAAGTGAAAGAAGAAACGGCGGTCTTCTGTTGCCAGCGTTGCTTTTATGAGCGAGTCGGGAATTTCCTCCAAAGGAACGCTGTCGTTGAGCACGATCCCTCTTCGACCAATTTCCTTGCCAAACCTGTCCTGGAAGGTGACGGCGAAGTCATCAGTGGTTTTCCAGTCCGCATATCGGGTCGCCTCGAACGCCGGCTGTGCAAAGGCGAGCACGACAATGAAGCCCAAAAGACCGAATGTCAGTCCATCTGAGGACAATTCGCTCAGTCCGCGCCAAATGCCTTTTGCCCGAAATCGGCGCAAAAAAGCGTCGTAGCCTTCGATCGTCCGGCGCAGTGCCGATCCGGTCTTCCAAAGAGCCGTGTCGACAAAGGCGTCCGCCGACAGAAAGAAGCGCCGGATACGATGGGTTTTGCGTGGCGCTTCGTCACCAGCGTTTCGGTTCGATTTTGGCCCTTTTGTCACGCTTACAGCGTCTCCGGATGCGGTCTATTTCATTCAAATTAACCCGATTTGCATCAACTGAAAACAGGCCGTTGCCGGCTTTGCTGGTTCCTCCCAATTTATTGATATGCCGCGGGAAAGCTGAAACCGAGCGATCACACGACGCTGGTTGCCGCGCAGACGTCTCCGTGGTACGCGCTCATTCCGGACAGAAACGGGTGCCAAGAGGCACAAAACCGGCAACAGGTATGCAAATGGACGAGCGTCCGTTCTGGAAGACAAAGTCGCTGGAAGAGATGTCGCCGTCAGAGTGGGAATCGCTCTGTGACGGCTGCGCACGCTGTTGTTTGAACAAGCTGGAAGACTGGGATACGGGCGAAATCGTCTGGACCAGGGTCGCCTGCACATTGCTGGACGATCAAAGTTGCCGCTGCAAGGACTATGACAACAGGGCGGCGACTGTGCCCGACTGTATTCAGCTCACACCTGCAGAAGTCCGGACACTCACCTGGCTACCGCCAACCTGCGCCTATCGCCTGGTGCGGGAAGGGCAGGATCTTTACTGGTGGCATCCACTGGTGTCAGGTGACAGCGAAACCGTGCATCAGGCCGGGATTTCGGTTCGGGGACGGACGGTTCCTGAAGACGGCATGCCGCTGGAAGACTATGAACAGCACGTGGTGATGTGGCCGGGCGAAGCGCCTGAAGAGAGCTAGGCAGTTAGCGCCCCCGGGGCGAGTACAAACGCCTCAACGTGACGGCGAAGCCTGGTTTCAAGCGCATTGCGATCGGTCAGTTGGTGGCTCTTCAACAGAATTGCGCCGTGGATCATGAAAGCGATTAATCCGTCGACCATCTCCACCGGCGTGCGGTCGCGGCGCAGTGCCGGTGTTATCACGTCTGAACTCTGCCAGAGATCAAGAAAGCCCGCGAGATCTGCATCGAGCGCGTCCAGCGTTTCGACGAATTCAGTTGCACAATTCGGCTTGGTGACGCCGATATTGTCGAGAAACAGCCGTAAAATTGTCGGGCTGTCTGTAATCACGTCAATCAGCGCCATCATGTTCCGGAGCAGCTGTCCGACCGGATCCTCAAGACCTGCGACTGGTGGGGCATCTTCTGCCGCGATCGTGCGCAGTGCGTTCAGTCGATCCAGAAGCACGTGGGACAGCAGGCCGTCCATGTCTCCATAGTGCGAGAAAACGGTTCCCTTCGCGACGCCGGCTTCTGCCGCCACCGCTTCGGCCGTGACCAGCTCCAATCCGTGTTTCTTGCTTAGGTCCCGCGCTGCTTTCAGGACCCTTGCGCGTGTCTCGATGCTGCGTTGCTGGGGTTTTCGCGACATGTACCCTCATAAAAATTGACCATGGTCAATAATTCTTGACTTCCGAGCATACTTGAGCAAAAAAGTGACCGTGGTCAATTTTATTTGGCAGTTTTCTATTTCACAGGCGAACAGACCCATGACACGAATACTCATACTTGATGGACATCCCGCGAAGGGTTCCTTTTGCAGTGCGCTGGCGGAGCGGTATTTGCGTGAGGCAGAGCGAGCGGGGCATGAGGTGCGCAGCCGGCACCTTTCCGAAATGGACTTTAATCCGGACTACGGCACGTCTGATTTCGACGGCGGTCCGCAGCTTGAGCCGGACCTTGAAAATATCTGGCACGATATTGTCTGGTGCGAGCATATCGTGATCGTGCATCCGCTCTGGTGGGGCGGACACCCTGCCAAGCTGAAGGGGCTGTTTGATCGGGTGCTGCTTTCCGGAAAGGCCTTCAAGTACGTGCCTGGAAAGACCATTCCGGAAAAACTGCTCAAGGGCCGTAGTGCACAGGTTCTTGTGACCGCGGATACTCCAGGCTGGATTTTTCGCTGGATCTACGGATCAGGCATCAGAAAGCAGACGGAAAAACAGATCCTTGCCTTTTGCGGCTTCAAGCCGAAGGGGTATCATGTGTTCTCGCCCATTCACGGTTCCAACGATACCGATCGTGAGCAAATGCTGACGAGGGCAGGGCAGCTCGCTCTTAAGGCCGCCTGACGTTGCAGATCAATCGGTTCCCGCTGCTTCTTTGGCGGCGGCCCCGGCTTTCTGGTGTTTCCGGTCGTTATGAAACACCACATAATACTGGTAGATGTTGCCGACATATTCGATCGGCTGGCGCCCGATCTGCGCTGCGACGATCCATTCCACATTTCCAAACCACTTGTCCGGATCGTACCCCTGCTTTTTGGCTTGGTCGCGCAGCCTCTCGAAACGGCTTGGGCCTGCGTTGTAAGCAGCCAGCGCAAAGAAGGTCTGATCGGCCTGGTCTTTGTCGAGGTCAGCGAAATACTGATTGGCAATGAAACGAAGATATTTGACGCCTGCATGCACGTTCTTATCCGGGTCTGCGGCGATGCCCGTGATGTTGATCGGATTTCCCTCCGCGGTCGAAGGTTTGATCTGCATGAGACCGACCGCGCCGGCCCCGCTGCGCGCCGTTGGGTCAAATTTCGATTCCTGAAAGCTTTGTGCGGCGATCAGCAGCCAGTCGAAATCATATTCATCGGCGTATTTGCGAAACAAACTGGTGAATTTCTGAAGTTCCGCCTCGTAGTCGTCGTCGCGCATGTTCCGCAGATAGTCGGCTTCCTGGAGATATTTCTTGAACACCAGATTGCCGATCAGCGTGCCCTTCTTGACGGTCTTGGCAAAAGCGTCGATTTCCTTGAGAAGGTCGGGTGCGTTGGGGCGCACGGCGACTGCCATTTGCCCGTCTGTGCGCACGGCTGCAGCCGGGTGCAACATCAGACCGCTCAAGACATCCTGCCAGAGTTCTGCCTTGTGCTGATCCACGATTGTCATCGGCACTTTGCCCGCGGATACCAGCTCCAGAATATCTTCATCTTCCATCCAGGCATCGGCGAGCTCAATTTCGATGGTTTTCTTGCCCGCGCGTGCCAGTTTTCGGTTCAGGTTTTCCAGGCTCTGATAGTAGGAGGCCGATTTGCGGACGTAGACCTTGTGCCCGGAAAGGTCCAATGGCGACTTCATTTGAGGCACATCGTTCGTGGTAACAGGAACTTCGTGCACGTCCTTCAGGAGTGGTGCGGAGAAACCAACCAGTTTTTTGCGCTCATCCGTGATCGTAAGGTTGCCGAGCGCTATGTCTCCGCGGGACTCAGCAAGACGGGTGAAGAGTTTCTCGCGCGGGGTCGGGATCAGCACGACTTCGAAGTCTATCGTCTTTTTTTGGGTTTTTGCGAGATGCTTCTCCAGTTCCATTGCAAGGTCGACTGAAACACCTCGTTGAACACCTTTGTCTATGAAATAGCCTGTCTTCGAAAATGGGATCAGTACCCGCAAAAACCCGCGCTCCAGGATCGCATCGAAGTCACCTTGGAATGGGCGGGTTAATGTATCTTCGAGAGTGTTTGCCAGTTTATCTTGCGTTTCATCTGCCCGAAGGCTGCCGCTGTCCAGCTGAAAGATGCAGCAAATCCCGATAAAAAAACAAAGAAAAAGGTTTTTGTAGTCAGAAATATCTACCTTCATGTTCGCCTCTGAAGATGAAAATATCAGCTTCAATTTAGGCGGAAGTGACTTTCTTGTTCAAGCACTCGGATGTTTAATTCATTCCGTAGAGTTATTTCGTGAAAGTCAGATCCACGGTCCCGATGGTGAATCCGGCTTTCATGACCCTGGCCGTGTTGCGGACCGTTCTTTTGTCAACCTGGGTCAACGTGTCGTCGAATTTGAGCAACAAAGGACCGTTTTCCGTCTCCAGCTCGGCGACGTAGGAAAATCTGAGAGCGCCGTTGCTGTCGGTTTTCACATTGGTCGGCGCGATCACGTCGGCTCTCTGGCCGATATAGCGGCCGTCAGCAACCTTTTGGAAGAACCAGGTTTTGGTGTCCTTTTCGCCGTCCTCATAGACGAAGTCTTCGCGCAGGCGCAACGTGAATGTGCGCGCGTTCCATGTGCCGGTCAGATAGACTGTAAACGGGCGATAGACACCCGCGATCTTGCTTTCAAAAACGCCCTTTCCAACCGTTTTGCCACGGAAGAATTCCTCAAGCACCAGCTGCTTGGCAGCAGCGGTTGCAGGGGACAGGCCAAGCACGAGGAGGGTTATGATGAAAGCTATTCGGAAGCGCTGCATTTGCGAGAAACCTTCAGCCGGTTGATCTGACCCGAATACGGTTTCACGTCGGCTTCAGATCTGCCTAAGGCCCGAATTTCTGTTGCCAGGTCGGAACGGGATCCTCCTCGGCGGGCGTGGCATTGTAGATTCCCCGCGCGATTGCGCGGGCCAGGCAGGACGCAGAGGCAGCGCCCAGGCGCACCATGTCCTCCAGGCCGTTTTCCAGATTGCGTTGTCCCGTGGAGAGTGCAAAAACCAGATCGCCATCCAGCGGGGTGTGGGCGGGCCACAGGGCCCGGGCCAACCCGTCATGCGCCATGACGGCCAGCCTTTTGGCTTCGCCTTTGGTCAAAACTGCATCGGTTGCTACGGCGGCAATCGTCGTATTTGCCCCGGCCTTCAACGCGTCGAGTTTGGTGCGCACATCAACAGCATCCTGGGGGAAGGGGACGGCCATTCCGCGCCCGCCGAATTCGTCCCCGACCTCAAAGGGGGCTGCCCAAAAGTGGGCACTGTCCCCAATAGTGGCACGGCCGAGTGCGTTTACCGCGACAATCGCGCCGACGGTTATGCCGTTGTCGAGTTTTTGTGAGGCGGAGCCAAGGCCGCCTTTCAGATTTGCCGTTGTTGCGCCTGTGCCGGCACCAACAGACCCAAGCGCGAAATCGTACGCGACCGCATCCAGGGCAGAACGGCCGAGATCCCGGTAAGGGGCAGCCTGGCCCCAGCTCTTGTCGCCACCATTCAGAAGATCGAACAGGATCGCGGTCGGAACGATCGGGACGCGCACGGGACCAACTGCGAAGCCGTATCCCAGATCGGCGAGGCGTCCTTGAACACCTGCGCCTGCATCCAGGCCAAACGCCGAACCGCCGGCCAGCACGATGGCGTCAATCTTTTCGACGGTTTGTTCGGGTTCCAGAAGCGCAATTTCCCGCGTTCCCGGCGCGCCGCCATGTATGGCCACCGATGCGACCGCGGGCTCTTCCGGAAGAAGAACGGTTGCGCCCGATTTCAGGTCTTTGTCAGATGCATTGCCGATCTTGAGACCTGGGACATCCGTGATGAGATTGCGGGCACTGGACATATGGTAAGATTCCGGGAAAGACGCGCATTGCCAGTTTGGGCTTTAGCTTCTCAGGTGTCGAGGCTTTTGTAGCCGCGCCGGACATAAAGAAGCGATTTGCCAGGGTCCGTCATGCGCAGGTCGACAACCGTTCCAACGATGATCGAGTGTGTGCCCATTTCCGTCACGGAGAAGATTTCACAATCGACACTCAGCCGGGCACTGTCGAGTGCCGGACAGCCGGTCGCGAGATTGGTCCACGCGCTTTTGTTAAAGCGCTCCGCCATTTCCAGCTTGTCCCGCCCGGCAAAGGTGTCCGAGATCTCCTGGTGATCATCGCTCAACGTGTTCAGACAAAAACACCTGTTTTGCAGAACCGCGTCATGCATGCGCGTTTGCCGGTTGAGACAGATCAGGATGCTTGCGGGGTCGTCGCTTACGGAACATGCAGCGGAAACCGTTGCCCCCAGCTTGCCTGCCTTACCGTCGGTCGTGACCACATGCACCGCCGCCGCGATGCGGCTCATCGCCTCACGGAAACTCTGCGGTTCGAGCGGCAGCCGGCCCTGCTCAGAAACGGGTTGTGACATGGCTTCTGCTCCTTGCGCGGGCGGCGGAATCAAATGACATCCTGTATGTGGCGGGAGTTTAGACACCTGCCTATGCCTTGCCTACAGAAAATAGGCCATGAATATCCGACGGACAGGCGTCTGCCGGCGCTCAATTTGTTTGCCCGGATTGAGATTTCCGCCGTTGAACGATAGGGATGGGCATGTGTTTTTGGATGCCGTGGAGTGCCCTATGACCTTTCGCCATTTTACAGTCGGCGTTGCGCTATGCGCCGGCGGTCTTTTTGCGTGCCCGGCACAGGCGGACATTCCGATCGCCATCGCGGGGCCGATGGAGGGGCAGTTTCGGGATCTGGGTGCGCAAATGCTCGCCGGTGCGGAACTGGCGGTTGCGGATGTCAATGCCGCGGGCGGTGTCAACGGCGAAATGCTCAAACTCGAGGTCGCAGATGACGGTTGCGATGCCGACAGAGCCGTCGCGGTCGCGAACCAGCTCATAGGCAAGAATGTTGTTTTCGTCGCCGGGCATTTCTGCTTCAACGCATCTATCCCTGCAAGCGAAGTCTACGCAGATGCAGGGATCGTCCAGATTTCGCCGGCAACCACATTGCCGAAATACACCGACGAGCGCCCGGGACCGGGCGTCTTCCGGCTTGCGCCGCGGGATGACCAGCAAGCCCGGGTGGCCGGTGAGTTTCTGGCCGAAAACCATGCAGGAGACAGGATTGCAATCCTGCACGACAAGACAGCTTATGGAAAAGGACTGACCGACGCCGTCAAAACGGTCCTGAACGGTCTCGGCAAAACCGAGAGCATATCGCTGGGCTTCGACGCCGGTGAGGGCGACTACCGTTACCTGGTTTCGCAACTGGGTTTGGAGAATGTCGGTGTTGTCTATCTCGGCGGCTATCACCCGGAGGCAGGTTTGATCAAGCTTGAGATGGATCGCCAGAGGCTCGATGCGGTGCTTGTATCGGGCGATGCGCTCATGACCGACGAATATATTTCCGTCGCTGGTCCCGCCGGCAACGGCACTTTGTTGACTTATCCGATCGACCCGCGCGATATCGCTCAGAGCGCAGCGGTGATCAAGCAGCTTGAAGAGGCAGAGAAACCTGCTGACCGATACGCGCTTGCGACCTATGCTGCCGTTCAAGCCTGGGCCCAGGCTGCGCGCGTTGCCGGAAGTACCTCGCCTGAGGCGGTTGCAGATGCTCTTTCGACGGGGACATTCGAGACAGTTCTGGGAGCTCTTGAATTCAACGAAAACGGTGACAGCAATCTGCCGGGTTTTGTGATTTACGAATGGCGCGATGGGGCTCCGAGATTGAAGTGAACAGCGTCCGCTTTCTCAAAGGCCAAAAAACAAAGAGCACGCCACCCAGCGGTGTGCGTGCACTCTTTGCAATCAGTTGGGGACGATCAGCCGCGACGGCCTGATCCGCTGATTTTGATGTTCACCTTGTCGGCATAGATCGGCAGTCCGGCATCCATGCCGTAAAGGGAGCGGAAGAAGCCACCTGAAACCTCGAAACCGACGCGGCCATTGCCCTGATTGCCGGTAATGGTTACGGCCAGTTTGGTGCGTTGTTTTTTACCGCGCAGGGACAGAACGCCCTCGACTTCGGCCGAATACTTGCCGGTAATGCGGATCCGGGTGCTCTGGAACTTCGCAGTCGGGTATTTGGCGACATTGAACATGGCGGAGCTTTTCAGAAAGCCGGTGACCTTGTCGTTGTTGGTGCTCACGCTGCCAAGATCGATCGTAACGTTGACACGGCTTTTGTCCGGCCGGTTCTGGTCAAGGATCATCTTTCCGGAAACCTTGTTGAAAGCGCCCGTGACCGGGCGGCCACCAAGGACGCGAACGGAAAAACCGGTGTCGATGTTGGACGGCGAAAGCGTATAGGTGCCGGAAATGGAGCCGGCGGCCGCAGGAACCGTCAACGAGAACAACATGCCGAGGCCAGCACACGCTGCCAACAGGCCGGAGAGTTTGGATCGAATGGATAGCATTTCAAAATTCCTCTTAAAGATCTCAGGGACACCCGGCTGATGGAAACGCTCGATTTAACTGGTCGGCGTTGTTCCGATGGCCGTGGACCTTCCGAAGTATCGGTGCTTGAGGCTCTGAACCACAGTGACGACCGTCACAGGAAAAGTGCCAGATGCATTTGCTCTACGGCGCGCGAGGTCCCTTAGCTCTCCACCTGCAGTGAATGTGATCCAGTGTGATGAGCTGTTTCGCGTGTTAACCTTTCGGTAAGAAAATAGTGGCCGCAGCCTTCTTTCAAGGGAGCTCACGCGGTATTTTCCCCGCAAAACCGGGGAAGTTTCATGCGTTCAGGATCCCGTTTCACAATTGTCTCTTTGCTGCTCGCGCTTGGCTTTGCTCTCAGCGTTCAAACCCCGGCTTCGGCGGCTGAACTTGTCGGCTTCTCCGACCACAGGTTTCGCCCGGGCACAATTGTCATCAGAAATTCGGAAAAACGGCTCTATCTGGTTCTGCGTGGAAATCGCGCAATTCGCTACAAGGTTGCGGTGGGCAAGTCACGCAAGGCCTGGACGGGGCACGCGCAGATCACCGCGAAATATATCAGTCCCGCCTGGTCGCCGTCACCTGAAGTGCGACGGGATTTTCCGCATCTGCCGGATGTTATCGCGGGTGGAGCCCCCAACAATCCGATGGGAGCGGCCGCGATGACGCTCTCCAACGGCAATTTTGCCATCCACGGCACCAACAGGCCGGGGTCCATCGGGCGCGCCGTTTCCTACGGCTGCATCCGCATGGCCAATAACGACATCAAGGACCTGTTTCAAAGGGTCGGCATCAGGACGCAGGTCGTGGCGCTGCCATAGATGCTGCCAATCAGGTCCAGAGACAGCATGCCGCATTTAGTTTCGAAAGTTTGAAACTAGTATGAATGACGGGTCCTCTCCGGCCCAGCGAAAGATCCCGCCGGTTTCGCGTGCCCCAACGCGGCGCCGGTGGGATTTTTGCTTCTTCCGTGCGCACCCTGTTACATCTTGCGACAAATCAGGCCCCTCCCAGGGATAGGTTTGCGACAGATGCCCGGTATCGTTCAGTTGACTTAGGGTAGAGTCAACGGACGGCGGGATTGGGCAATGGGTATCTTGAATTTAGTGAATTCCAGGGCTTTCATCTGGGCGCTTCTGGCGTTGCCGTCGATACCGATGATGTTGGCGCTAACCAGTGGAACAGCTTCGGAAGACGGACGCCCGGCAACCGAATTCCTGCTCCATCCGACCGGCGAGTTCGCCGCAAGGTTCATGATCATATCCATGATCATCTCACCGTTCCGGCTGATGTTTCCGAAGAACAAATTCTGGTTCTGGATGCTTCGACGCCGGCGTTATTTTGGCGTTGCCGCCTTTGCCTACGCCGCCGCCCATACCGTTCTTTATCTTTTCGACATGGGCTCGCTGCAGGCGATACTCGGAGAATTCTGGGCGCTGGGCATCTGGACGGGATGGCTCGCCTTTTTCATCTTCGTTCCGATGGCGCTTACGTCAAACGATGCGTCCATGAGGCTGCTCGGCCGTCGCTGGAAGCCCTTGCAGCGTCTTGTCTATCTGGCCGCTGTCGCGACGCTGCTTCACTGGATGTTCGTACATAACGAGTTTGGGCCGGCCCTCGTGCATTTCGTCCCATTGTTGCTTCTGGAAGCTTATCGGATCCAACGGGTTTACCTGACCGAATCTCCATCGGCTGCTGCCTAAGAGATACGCCATCACCACGAAAGGACGACGTCATGAACCTCACACTTCATACTGCAATGTCTTTGCTGATGTGCGTCTTCACGCTACCGGCCTGCGCCACCGGGCTTTATGAGTGTGCGCCAACGGAAAGATCGTCCTGGCTCACCCAGCGGGAGGTGACTGAAAAACTGGTTGGAGAAGGCTGGCAGGTGCGCCGAATGAAAGAAGATGGCGGCTGTTGGGAAGTTTACGGCACAACGCCGGAAGGCCAGCGCGTTGAAGTCTATCTTGACCCCGTGTCGGGTGAGGTGATGCTGATCAATCAGCGCGGCACAATTCTCTTCAGGAAAGAAGGCTGAAGCGACTTCAGATCCACTTTCGCGGATCATTGGCCGGCGATTTCGAGCGCTGGCCGGCAAGAGCGGCAGCCAGATCAGCGACCGCGTCCAGAGAATGCGCGGCGCGAAATTCGTCAACATGCGGCAGCATTGCCCGAATGCCCTTGGCCTTTGCCTCAAAACCTTCGAAACGGAGTAGGGGATTGAGCCAGATCAGGTGCCGGCAGGATCTGTGGAGACGGTCGATCTCCCGCTCCAGATCCTCGTCGGTGTCGCGTTCCAGCCCGTCGGTGATCAGGAGAACCGTCGGCTTCCCGGAAAGAACGCGCCGCGACCAGCGTTTGTTGAATTCGTGAAGTGCCGTCGCAATCCGTGTCCCTCCGGACCAGTCTTCGACGCCTGAAGAACAGGCTTCGAGCGCTTCGTCCGGATCCTTCATGCGCAATTGCCGTGTAACATTTGTAAGTCGTGTTCCGAACAGGAAAGTGTGCACGTCGCGGCGCTCGGCGATAAGGCCGTGAAGGAAATGCAAAAGCAGGCGCGAGTACTGGCTCATGGAGCCTGAAATGTCGCAGAGGGCAACCAGAGGCGGGCGCTTTTCAGCCGGTTTGCGGAATTTGAGGTCGATTATGTCACCACCAGCGCGCATCGAAGCGCGTAAGGTTCTGCGCGGGTCAATCCGGCCACGCGGTGCATGGGTAAGACGCCGGAGCCGAATCTTGTCCATGGGCAGGGCCATTGTCCGCAGCGCCAGCTTTGCTTCTGTGATTTCTTCTGCTGTCATCTGCGCAAAGTCCTTGCTTTGCAACAGCTCCTTGCCGGAGACCGTGAACTTTGCGTCGATTTCAATTTCCGGAACGGTCTCTTCCGCAACCCGTTCCTTGGCTGCCTGAAACGCCTGGGAAACTCGGGTCTGTCCGGCTTTCGGCTTCTCCGGTGCGCCTCTGGGCGGGGCAACCGGCGAGAGTATGGAGAGCATCTTTTCGATCAAACCCCGGCTTTGCCAGTAAACCCGGAACGCCTCGTCGAACAGGATCTTGTGCTCGCGCTTGCGGACAAAAACCGCATGGAGCGTCCAGTAAAGGTCGTCGCGGTTCTCTATTCCTGACACCTCGACCGCATTCACCGCGTCGACCACGGACGCGGGTCCGACAGGCACACCGGCCTTGCGCAGCGTCCGAGCGAAATAGACAATGTTGTCGGTTATCCTGGAGCGAACTTCAGCAGGAGGCTGCAAAGGTACCTCCCGGGTGCGGTTCGGACGACGGCCAATGGCCTACCCGTAACGCCAACGTTACCCGACTGACGGGAGACCGGGGCAAATGCCGGGGGCTTCCTCCGTCTGTCCATGTCAGGGAGCTGGTGCAGAACATCCGCATCGAGACGATCACGTCCTCAGACCGCCGGCATGGGCTGGGCCTGGGGAACGTCTTTTCGGATTTCGTCGATCATGTGCCTCACTTTCGAGCCGCGCACACGTTCGATGTCATCCTGATATTTCAAGAGAACTCCAAGCGTGTCCGACGCGAGATCGGGGTCGAGCGCTATTTCGTTCAGCTCGGAAAGAGCGGTTGCCCAATCAAGTGTTTCGGCAACGCCGGGCTGCTTGAACAAGTCCTCATCGGCCCGGAGCTTCTGCACGAAAGCAACGACCTCGTGTGCCAGCCGTTCCGAAGCGCCAGGAACTTTTCGTCTGACGATTTCCAATTCGCGTGCTGCGTCCGGATAATCAACCCAATGGTAAAGGCAGCGCCGCTTCAGGGCGTCGTGTATCTCTCGCGTGCGGTTCGTGGTGATGATAACGATCGGGGGCTCTTGCGCCTTGACGGTGCCGAGTTCGGGGATGGACACCTGGCTGTCCGCAAGAACCTCAAGGAGAAAGGCTTCAAACGCTTCGTCGGCCCGGTCAAGTTCATCAATGAGGAACACTGGTGCGCCGTTCAGGGATGGTTCCAGAGCTTGAAGAACAGGGCGCTTGATCAGGAACCGCTCATCGAAGATCGACTTCGACAAATCGGCATGTTCTGTTTCGCCAGCTGCTTCTGCAACCCGGATTTCAACCATTTGTGCCTGGTAATTCCACTCGTAGACCGCTGAGGCGATGTCCAGTCCTTCGTAGCATTGCAGGCGGATCAAGTCGCGTCCGAGTGTTTCGGACAATACCTTGGCAATCTCGGTCTTTCCGACACCGGCCTCGCCCTCGAGAAACAGCGGCCGTTTCATTTTGAGTGCCAGGTGGAGGACAGTCGCCAGCGACCTGTCCGCGACATATCCCGCCTGATCCATGAGATGAAGCGTATCGTCGATCGATGCGGGAAGGGGGGGCGATGTCATATATCCTCCAGGCGTTCAGCAGTCCGCATATAATATAGGCAGCTCGGCGGTCAGGTCAGCCCGGACCAAAGTAGACCGGGGGCTGGACCCACGTGATAGCCCTAATGGGAATGAGCGCGTCAACCATCTATAAAGCGGGATCATGATTCAAGGGAGACATAAAGCCTTGGCGAATCTCAAAAAAGGACTCGCGATCGCACTACTCGCCGTTTGGACAGGTTCGGCCAACGCATCTGACGGCGCTTATCCAACCGATCCGGCGAGCGTGGCGACAGGTCTTGAACTGGCGCAGATTCATTGCGCAATGTGTCACGCGGTCGGGGCCTCGGATTCCAGCGCACAGGAGGGAGCGCCCGCGTTTCGCGAACTTTCGAAATTATATCCTTTGGAAAGTCTCGAGGAGCCATTGGCGGAAGGGATCGTAACCGCGCATGAAAACATGCCGGAATTTGCCTTCGAACCAGATGACATCGACGCCTTTTTGGGATACCTGACCACTATCCAGACGCAGTAAGTCTTCTATTTCGAATGCGGACGTGGTATTAGCAGCCACCTGAGAGTGCTGCTAAAGTTCTGTTTGTAAACAGGAATTATCAAAAAGTCGGATTTGGTTAACCGGTGATCCGTGACACTCTTTTCTTGCGGCAAAGAAAGGATTGGCATGAACACCAGCTCAGGCTTTGAAAAACGCTTCTTTGGGTATGGTTTGTTGACGGCGGAGATTCTCTACAGACTGCCCGATCATCCAAAGTTTCTGCAGAGCTTTCTCTGGCAGACGGAAGACCTGGCACCACAATTTCCCGAACTGACCAAGTTTCTTGAATTCTGGGAACGGGAAATCGAGGGGCGGATTCACTCAGTGCGGGTGGCACATCAGAATCTGATCGACCCGGTCGATTTCAGATATGTCGACGGGGAAATCCTGGTTCACTGACAAGAGCCGGTTTCAGCGCGTCAAAAGATCCAGGCCTTTGCCGTCGCGCATGACACTTCTCGACTGGTCGGTAAAGTTTGAACCCGCACCTTCGTGAAGGACAAACCCGGGCATCAGCCTCATGGGGGCCTTGCTTGCCCGAATGCCGCGGACAAGGACGCGCGTCGCCGCAGCATCGGGGCGCGGACGCAATGGGATAACGTCGATCGACCCGAAACGGCCCCGAAGAACGCTCAGGAGTTCCTGCAGGCCATCAGCCCGGAAAATGATCGTGAGGCTGCCGCCTTCCTTGACGATATCTGTGGCGGTTTTCACCCAGGGTTCAAGGCCACGCTCATCGAGCATATGCGCGCCGGCCCGCGCCGTGTTTGGCGACGCGCGAAATCTTTCGGCTTCATAGTAGGGCGGGTTCATGATCGCATGATCCGCCATCGACGGCATCAGGCCGTTTGCATGACGAACGCGACCCTTTGCCGTGACATCGGCATGCAACAGACTGACACGGTCTCTGAAGTTGATATTCTCGGGATCGTCGAGTGCTTTTTGCGCCAGTGCCAGGACCATTTCATCGATTTCAACCAGCGTTACGGTCGCGCCGGGCAGGCGGGTGGCAGCACAAAACCCCGCTGTTCCGACACCCGCGCCGAGATCGACGATGTGTCCGGACGTGCCATCGGGTAGAGCGGCAGCCAGATAGACTGCATCAAGACCTGCGCGATGTCTTCCTTTCTTCGGTTGATAGACATGAACCTGTCCACCCAGAAACGCGTCGCGCGTTATTTCATCCTGTCCGCCGGATTGCGTCCCGCTCATGTCAGCAACTATCTCTCGCGGGCCGCAATTCATGTTCCAGTCCTGCATCCCGGACAAGATTGCGCGCCTTTTGGATCTGATCCGCATCGACCAGAATGCGTCTCGGAATCATCGCAAGTGAGCCCTCCATGATGCTCATATTTCCGTCTGCGACAAAATGCTTGATGCCAGCTTCGTCGAGGATGGATTCCAGAAAGGAAATGAGGACTGGATCGTTGGTTCGGAGTAGTTCTTCCATTTGTTTTCCGGGCTTAGCGGCTTAAAGGCGGGCGCTTGCCATAAACGCCCCGTCAAGCTGGTTTACAGCAAAATCAGCTGATTGTGGCATTTCAACAGTTTGTCAACTGACTGGCGTCTTGCCCCGGACGCGTTCGCACCATATTGTCCGCACAAATATTCAGGGAGTGCCATAAGTGGCCGTTGTCGCAACATATTCTGACAGCCAGTCTCGCCGTCCAAGCATCCAGGCGCTTGTGGACCTTGTGTCCCCGGGCATGGCCGAAGTGAACGAGCTGATTCTTTCAAAGGCCGGCTCCAACGTGGAGTTGATTCCGGAAATCGCCAAGCACCTCATTTCGTCCGGTGGCAAACGGCTACGCCCCATGCTTACGCTCGCGTTTGCGGATATCTTCGGATATCAGGGCAGCGGACATGTCACCCTGGCCGCAAGCGTCGAATTCATGCACACGGCGACCTTACTGCACGACGATGTCGTTGATGAAAGCGACATGCGCCGCGGGAAACTTGCCGCACGCAAGCTCTGGGGTAATCAGGCGAGCGTTCTTGTTGGCGACTATCTTCTCGGACAAGCATTCAAGATGATGGTCGATGTGGGCTCGCTTGAGGCTCTCCATATTCTTTCGTCTGCATCTGCTGTCATTGCCGAGGGCGAAGTGCTCCAACTGGGCGCTGCGAAGAATATCACGACGTCCGAAGCCGACTATCTTCGGGTCATCGAAGCCAAGACAGCCGCGCTTTTTGCAGCTGCTGCCGAGGTCGGTCCCGTGATCGCTGCGCAAAACGCGGCAATGAAACAGGCTGCCCGTACCTACGGCCTGGAGCTTGGCTATGCCTTCCAGTTGGTCGATGATGCACTGGACTACGGCGGGTCATCCGCCGAGCTTGGCAAGGATGTCGGTGACGATTTCCGCGAAGGAAAGATTACCTTGCCTGTCGTTTTCGCTGTCGAACGCGGTTCCGACGCGGACCGGGCGTTCTGGAAACGATGCATGGAAGGCGAGGAAGTCGGCGAGGGCGATCTTGAGCAGGCCATTGAACTGCTGAAGAAATATGACGCGCTCAGCGACACAGTGAGCCGTGCACGCGCCTATGGCGACAAGGCTTTGAGGGCGCTGGACACGCTCCCGCCGGGCCGACACAATGATGCCCTTGCGGATGCCGTTGCGTTCTGCATTTCGCGTGTAAGCTAAAGGCACCGCGTGCCTGTGCCAAACCGGATCGCCTGGATCTCAGTGTAACGCTTGAGTGCTATTCGGGAGTGTTTTCTGGCTTTTCAGGACAATGCACCGGATGCGATCCACCACTGCGGATGTGCAGCGCGCAAGGTGCGCTCAATGTTCATGGACACTTCCGCGTCGCACAATCCAAACACCGTGGCACCTGATCCGGACATTCTCGTCAACAGGACACGCTCATCGGATTGCAAAGCGGATATTGTTTCGCCGATGACAGAGCAAAGATCGGTTGCCGGCTTCTGAAGGTCGTTCCTGCACTCTTTGAGGAACGCAACCATCGTCTCAAGGGATTCGAAGCTGTCCGGCAGTCTGCTCATCGGTGGATTGTCTTTTTTTGTCAATGCCTTGAAAACTTCAGGTGTTGAGACACCTACCTTGGGATTGACGAGAACGATCCCGCCTTTCGGCAATCGTGGCGCCGGCGACAAATCGCCCCCTATACCGCGCATGATGCGGGGTTCTGCGTTCAGGCAGACAGGCACATCTGCTCCAAGCGACAGGGCGAGGTGATGGAGTTGGTCATCCGCAAGATAAGCTCCCGTAAAGTCCTCCAGCAAACGCAACGTGGTCGCGGCATCGCTTGACCCTCCGCCAATGCCAGAGGCGACTGGCAGGCGTTTGCTGAGTGTCAGCTTGACGGCGAGGTCGGACTGTCCGGTAATTTCAGCAAAGAGTTTCGCTGCCTTCAGCACCAGGTTGCTTGCAGGCGGACCTTCAAGATCGTTCGCAAACGGGCCTTCTACCACGCATTCGAGCTTGTCAGATGGCTCTGCTGCGAGTCTGTCGCCGATCTGGGGGAAAACCACCAGCGACTCCAGAAGGTGATATCCGTCTTTGCGCACACCCGTGACATGCAGCGCCAAGTTCACCTTGGCCCGGGCAAGTTCTGCCCGGGTTTGCATTCCCTTTCGAGTGGTCATGGTGTCCGGGATCACCCGCCGTTCTGGTCGCTATCCGCCTTCGCAGCGTCTGTAGCCGGCGTCTCCTGCAGTCCGTTCGCGATCTTGTCGAGAATTTTCGGAAGATCCTTTTCCGTTGGACCGAGATCACGTGCGTGGTTCCACTGGAACCGTGCCTCGTTTCGGCGGCCAACCATCCAGTAAGCATCTCCGAGGTGATCATTGATGACGGGGTCGGCAGGGCGAAGCTCAATGGCTCGTTCGAGCTCCTTCACCGCTTCTTCAAAGCGGCCGAGCCTGTAATAAACCCATCCCAGACTGTCGACGATGTACCCGTCCGTCGGGCGCAGCTCGACGGCTGTTTTTATCATCTCAAGGGCTTCGTCGAGCTTCAGGCCCTGGTCGACGAGCGAATATCCGAGATAGTTGAGCACAAGCGGCTGATTTTCATTTAGCTCAAGCGCTTTGCGGAAATCGGCTTCTGCGATATCCCACTTTCCAAGCCGTTCCCGAGTGATACCGCGGAAATACATGAGGAGCCAATGCTGCGGTTCCAATTCGGCGATCGTGTCAATGCCTTGCGTATAAACGACTTCCGCTTCTTCGTAGATTTCGTGGGACCGGAGGATGTTGCCGAGGGCGATGACAGCTTCAAGATCCGACGGATCCGCGGTGATCAAGGCTTCCAGATGCTCGCGTGCCTCTTCGACCTTTTCCAATGCGTTGTAGTTCAGGCCGACCTGGATTTCGGCTTCGCGTTTCAGGACGCTGTCGTCGGGCACGCGCATGAACGCGTCAATCGCCCTGGCAGGCTGCTCCATCCGCTCAAACACACTTCCAAGCGCGATTGCGGCGAACTCGGCATTTGGATCCATGTGAAGCGCAAGTTGCAGGTAGGATGTCGACAGTTCCTCTCCACCGTCGCGCCCGATGACGGCGCCCAGACCGTAGAGAATTTCCGACATGCCCTCCGCTGGGTCGCTCACCATCGGCGGAATGACTTCTCCGCTTTCCAGAAACGCCCTTGTTTGCTCGATCTTTGGGTGGCCGCGAAACTGTTCGTCGTATTGGTCAAGGACAGCGATCGCGTCTTGTTTCCTGTCATTCGCCGCGAGGATCCGAGCGTAAGCGTCCACAACACGGATTGCTGCCTGATCGAGCGCGTAAGCGCCCTCGATGGTTCTCAAGGCGTCTTCGTTTCGCCCTGCTGCAAATTGAAGGTGAGCCTTATGTGTTGCCTTGAAGACCCCGAACCAGTCCGGTCCCTGAAGATTGTCGATGATGACGAGCGCTTCATCGATCTTGCCGCTGCCATAGAGCGACCACGCTCGGGAAATGCCCACCGACAACTGAGCTAGCGGGCCATTCCGGCCAGCTGCGAGGGTTTCATCCGCTTCCGTATAGCTGCCTTCGACAATGCGCTGTCCGCCAAGCGCCAGCTGCGCAAGGAAGTTCTTCAGACCGGCTTTTTCCAGTTCGCCCGCATAATGGACCGCGTCCTCGACATCCCCATTGGCGAGTTTCAAGAGAAATGTTCGCTCGAGAAGCATCGTGTTGGTCGGGTCGGCGGCGAGGGTCTCTTCGTAAAAAGCGGCCGCGTGTCCGTAGTCTTTCTGGAAACCTGCCAATCGTCCCGACAGATAGCTGCCGGAGAGTGTCAGCGGCAGATTGGACGGGGTGCCGAAGACCTGTGATTTTGCATCTGTCTCGGCGAACGCGGAAACGGGCATCAGCGCGATGGCGCTTACCAGGGCTAGAGCCTTCAACCTGGAATTCTTGGAGTCCATCCGGGAAACGGCGCTGGCCAAGTTTGTCATTATTCCTCGCACAATTCGATCGATGGGCAGAAGTAATTCGCTTATTGCCCTTGAGAATGGCGTCTTTAAGGCTGTGCGGCAAGGCATCCACGAAACTTTCTGAGGGTTTAAATCCTTTTGATTTTGCCCGCCGTTGGAAATCTTTCGTAACGGGCGGAAACAATGCGGCTTTGGACCAAAAAGGACTTGAAGACAATTCTTTGCCGTAGCAGGAATGTGCGGCGCAAAAAATGACGGGGACGTGTCGTCTCCGGAGCCACGCGAGGAGTATATCAAATGGCCAAGTGGGTCTTCAGTTTCGGCAATGGTGCAGCAGAAGGTGCAGCGGAGATGCGCAATCTGCTTGGAGGAAAAGGCGCCAACCTTGCTGAAATGAGCAGCCTTGGCCTGCCGGTTCCGCCCGGTTTCACCATCACCACGGAAGTCTGCACCTGGTACTATGAGCACGATAAAACCTATCCGGAGGAGCTCAAGGCGCAGGTCACGTCAGCGCTCGATCAGATCGGTTCCGCCACAAGCCGCAAGTTTGGCGACCTTGACCGCCCGTTGCTTGTTTCGGTGCGCTCGGGCGCGCGGGTTTCGATGCCCGGCATGATGGACACTGTGCTTAACCTTGGGCTGAATGATGAAACCGTCGAGGCGATCGCCAGGGAAGCCGACGACCGCAGGTTTGCTTACGACAGCTACCGCCGCTTCATTCAGATGTACTCCGATGTCGTGCTTGGCCTCGACCATCACGAGTTCGAGGAAATTCTGGAGGATTACAAGGAGCGGAATGAGCTCTCGCTCGATACGGAAATAGATGCCGACGCTTGGCTGGGCATCATCGAGAGGTTCAAGGCTCTGGTTGAAGAAGAACTGGGCAAGCCATTTCCGCAGGATCCGCAAGAACAGCTTTGGGGTGCGATCGGCGCCGTCTTCAGTTCCTGGATGGTGCCGCGTGCTGTGACCTATCGGCGTCTCCATGACATTCCAAGCAGCTGGGGCACAGCCGTGAATGTGCAGGCGATGGTATTTGGGAACATGGGTGACAGCTCGGCGACAGGCGTTGCGTTCACGCGGAACCCGTCGACCGGCGAGAATGCGCTTTACGGCGAGTTCCTGGTCAATGCGCAGGGCGAGGACGTCGTTGCCGGCATTCGTACCCCTCAGGATATCACGGAGAAAGCCCGGATCGAGGCGGGCTCTTCCAGCCCGTCGCTGGAAGCCCTGATGCCGGAAGCCTTCGGAGAATTCCAGACGATCTGTTCGAAGCTCGAAGCGCATTACAAGGACATGCAGGACCTTGAGTTCACGATCGAAAAAGGCAAGTTGTGGATGCTGCAAACGCGCGCCGGCAAGCGAACGGCGAAGGCAGCGCTCAAGATTGCGGTCGATCTTGTCGAAGAAGGTGTGCTGAGCGAAACGGAGGCCGTCGGCCGCGTCGAGCCTGGTGCTCTCGACCAGTTGCTTCATCCCACGATCGATCCGTCGGCTGAACGCGACATCGTGTCGACCGGTCTGCCGGCGTCGCCAGGGGCTGCGTCCGGAGCCATCGTGTTCACGTCCGATGAAGCGGAAAAGGCAAAGGCTGAAGGACGGAAGACGATCCTGGTCCGTGTTGAAACCAGCCCTGAGGACATTCACGGCATGCATGCTGCTGAAGGCATTCTGACCAGCCGCGGCGGTATGACAAGCCATGCGGCCGTTGTCGCTCGCGGCATGGGTAAACCTTGCGTTTCCGGCGCCGGAATGTTGCGGATCGACTATCGCAACGGCGTCATTAATGCGGGCGGGCGCCAGTTGAAGGAAGGCGATATCATTACGATTGACGGTGCGACCGGACAGGTGCTTTCCGGTGAAGTCAAAATGCTGCAACCCACGCTTTCGGGCGACTTCGGCACCCTGATGGGCTGGGCGGACACCTTTCGCCGCATGAACGTGCGCACCAATGCCGAAACGCCGCAGGACGCGAAAGTGGCGCGTGAATTCGGCGCGGAAGGCATCGGGCTTTGCCGGACGGAGCACATGTTTTTTGAGGGCGAACGGATCGTGTCTGTACGCGAAATGATCCTCGCCGAGACGGAAGAGGGCCGGCGCGGCGCGCTCGCAAAACTGTTGCCGATGCAGCGTCAGGATTTCAAGGATCTGTTTGAAATCATGCACGGGCTGCCGGTCACGATCCGGCTGCTCGATCCGCCCTTACATGAATTCCTGCCAAAGTCAGAGGAGGAGCTCAGCGAGGTTGCAAGAGCAATGGGAGCCGATCCGGAACGTTTGAGGGACCGTGCACTTGCACTTGAGGAATTCAACCCGATGCTAGGCCATCGCGGATGCCGCCTGCTTGTTTCCTATCCCGAGATTGCCGAAATGCAGGCAAGGGCGATCTTTGAAGCGGCCGTTGAGGCTGCCAAAACGACAGGTGCATCGGTGGTGCCGGAAATCATGGTTCCGCTGGTCGGTCTCAAGGGCGAACTGGACCATGTCCGGCAGAGCATTGAAGCCATGGCCAAGGCTGTCGCCAAAGAAACGGGTACGGAACTGACCTATCAGGTCGGCACGATGGTGGAGCTTCCCCGTGCGGCGCTGAAGGCTGCTGAAATAGCTGAATCTGCCGAGTTTTTCTCCTTCGGGACCAATGACCTCACCCAAACGACCTTTGGAATTTCGCGCGATGATGCAGCCTCGTTCCTGGGCACGTATCAAAGCCGGGGGATTATGGAACAGGACCCGTTCGTCTCGCTCGATCCGGACGGCGTCGGAGAATTGATCAAACTGGGTGTTGAGAGGGGTCGATCAACCCGCGCCGACATCAAACTCGGCATCTGCGGAGAGCATGGCGGTGATCCGGCGTCCATTTCGTTCTGCGAAAGTGTTGGCCTTCATTATGTGTCCTGTTCGCCGTTCCGGGTTCCGATCGCCAAGCTGGCCGCGGCACAATCAGCCCTGAAACATGGCAAACCGGCCTGATCAGTCGCTATTCCCGGCAACTTGCGAGGTAATCTCTTGAGCGGGTTTCCATCACTGGCGGAATTGCGCGCAGGCAACAAAAGGCTGCTCGCTCGTGTGCTGACCCGGCTGGAAACCCACGCGCAAGAGAGCGATACGGCGTTGTTCCTGGATAATGCCTGCACAGGCGCAGTGGGACACGTTCTGGGACTGACCGGACCACCTGGCGTCGGCAAGTCGAGCCTGACCGACGCGTTGATCAAGGCCTTCAGATCTGAGGGAAAACGTGTTGCGGTGCTCGCGGTTGACCCGTCATCCGCGATTACGGGCGGTGCATTGCTGGGCGATCGCACGCGGCTCAAGACGGATCCGTCCGACGACGCCGTATTTGTTCGCTCAATGGCTGCGCGTAGTCGCCTGGGCGGTCTTTCGGATCAATCGGTTGCCGCAATTTCCGTCCTGAGGGCGGTTTGCGACCTGGTCATCGTTGAGACCGTCGGTATCGGTCAATCGGAAGGCGATCTGAAACAGGTCGCAGACACCGTATTGTTGTGTATTCAGCCGGGCTCCGGAGACAGTCTTCAATTCATGAAGGCGGGGATCATGGAGCTGCCGGATCTGGTCGCTGTCACGAAATCCGATCTTGGAGCCATGGCGAGGCGGGCAGCTTCAGATGTCTCGGGCGCTCTGTCGCTCAGCCGGCAATCCGACACCGATTGGACTGTGCCGGTTGTGCAGGTTTCGGCGCAAACGGGGGCCGGAATTCCGGAATTGGTCGCGCATGCGCGTTCCCATCATGCACATCTTTCAAAGGGTGATTTGTCTGAACGGCGTCAGCTTCAGCACGTTGCGTGGTTCAAGGACATGGTGCGAACCGACTACGGCAGGGAAGGGCTAAGGTCGGCATCTGCTGACGCTTCGGGCTGGCTGGTCCAGGCACGGGACAAGCCTTTTCAGAGTTTTGCCGGTTTTGCCGCAGGCTTCAGGCGGTCAACAAACTAAGCCGTCAGCCTTTTGCAGCGCGCGGCCTCGCATCGAAGCTCCCCGCAAGGTCTTCCGAGTTTTCATTGTGGAAGTCCTTCAGGAACTTGCTCAGCGCGACGCTGGTGAGCGGCCTTGAAATGAAGTAACCCTGCATCCGGTGGCAATCATGCACCTGGAGGAAGCGGATCTGATCGATCGTCTCGATGCCTTCGGCAACGATCGTCATTCCAAGTGCTTTACCGAGCTGGATGATCGAGACGAGAATCGCCTCCGCTTCCGGATTGCCGTTCATATCGGACACAAAGTCACGATCGATCTTCAGCGTGTCGAAGGGGAAGCGGCGAAGATAGCTCAGACTTGAGTAACCCGAGCCGAAGTCGTCCAGAGCAACCTTGACCCCCAGGCCTTTCAGCCGTCTCAGGGCGTTCAGAACGGAATCGTCGCGCCCGGCGAACACGCTTTCAGTGACCTCGATTTCGAGCCTTTGCGGCGGCAGATCATTTGCCGCCAGGATGGCCATGACCTTTTCAACGAAGCGGGGATGCTTGAACTGGTTCGGAGACACATTGACCGAAACAACGACACCGGGCCAGTCATGCGCACGTGCGCAAGCCTTGTTCAAAACCCAGATGCCAAGATCATTGATCAGCCCCGTTTCCTCCGCGACAGGAATGAACTGGGACGGTGGCACGACAGTGCCGTCTTCCTTAGTCCAGCGAGCCAGTGCCTCTACGGAAACGATCTTCTTTGCATCCGTATCCGACTGTGGCTGGTAGGCCAGATCCAATTGGTCATTTCGAAGCGCAAGCCGGAGTTCGCGGGACATCTCGTCCTTGGATTGAACGTGATGTTCCATGGTCGGTTCGAAGAAAGACCGGCGGTTTCTGCCGTTCGCCTTTGCGTCATAGAGCGCAATATCCGCCTTGCGCAGCAATTCGTCCGGGTTCTTGCCATCCTTGGGTGCAATGGCCGCGCCCATGGAAAGACTGGCGAAGATTTCACGGCTGCCGACCTTGACCGGCCTCGCAATCTCATCCTGCACCTGATCCAGGATGTACTCCAGCCACTCGTCGTTTTCGCACTTGCTGATGACCATGGCGAACTCATCGCCACTGATACGCGAAACGATGCCGTTTCTCGGAAGAACCTGTTTCAGTCGGTTGGCAACGGCAACGATGACCCGATCGCCTGCGGAGTGGCCAAGCGTGTCGTTGATATCCTTGAAGTGGTCCAGGTCAATATAAACGACGGCCGTGTTTGTGCCGTTCTGCTCGCCAGTTTCAAGCGCGCTCGTCAAAAGGGCCTGGAAGCTGGACCTGTTGGGCAGACCTGAAAGCGCATCGTGGCTCGCGGCATGAACGGCCTTGGCTTCACTTCGTGCAAGTCGCTTGGTCATCTGACGCGTGAACAGGGTCACTGCAATCACGACAGCGGCAATCAGAAAAGCTGCGACTGCAAGAAACGGGTTGATGCGCTCGAGCATCTGTGTGCCCGGGCGGCTCGCCTGCCAGGCGATTACACCGATATTCTCGCCTCTGGGAGACTCCAGTTGGTAGGTACCGACGCCGCTTCGGTCCGTCTGCTCATTCGCCAGGACAAAACCGTCGAGGCGGGACATGTCAGAGATCTTGGCGAGCTTCTGGCCGCGCAGCGGGATCATGCTCACCAGCACCGCCGGTGGCTGCCGCTCGGCGAAGACAGACTGGATCTGAGGAACCACAGCTGCGGCTGTGAACATGAAGGGCTCGCCGGTCAGTGGCACCACACCGGTCTCGGCAATCGACAGGTGCGTGTCGCCGTTTTGCGGCATGAATCGGAAGAGGCCTGATGGTGTCTTTTTGAATGAAGTGATGTAGCGCGCGCGGACCTTGGCGATTGCCGGCCGCAATTCGTCGAGCACCTTTGGGGACATCCAGTCGCTGTTTTCGTCATGTGCGTAAACGGAAGCGACTTCAAAATCGGAGTCGACAAGGACCGATCTCGTAAAGCCATGATTTCTGGACAACCAGTTCATCATGTTGTTGCGGATCCAGTTCCTGTTGGGAACCGGATCATTCACGGCGTGAAAAGCTTCATCCCAGATGACCACACCGGTTTGCTTTTTGGAGATGTAGTTTTGCGTGAGTTGCACGGCGCCGGCGAGAAGCTTGTGCTGCGACTCCTCGGCTGCTTCGTCAGACAGTCGTGCCGACCAGCTCATCAGTCCGAAGATGGTTGCCACGGACGTCATCACTACGATCAGCATTGGGAAAATGATCGCGCTTGCGATGTGCCCACCGGAGTTTTTGATTGATCTGTTCATGCAAAGGCCCAGTTGATGTGGGCTGAGTATCAGACAGGCAGGTTAAAGAATGCTCCCAAGATATTAGTAAAAAACCGGTAAAATTGTAACAAACGTGGAGGCGGGTGAATATTGGCAGCTAAAGCGCAGACTTTTCTTTGAAAATAGCGAAAAGTAAAATTGTAGTTTTGGTTTCAAATCAGTTGAAGAGCGCGAAGACTTACGTTGTCCCTCAAGCCGATAATGATGTGGTCGTGCACTTCAATTCCCAATGGCTTTGCAATTTCGACGATCTTCTTGGTCATCTGGATATCCGCGCGTGACGGCGTCGGATCGCCCGAAGGATGATTGTGGACGAGTATGAGCGCCGTCGCGGAGTGTTCGAGCGCGCGGCGGATAACTTCGCGCGGGTAGACGGGTGTGTGATCTACGGTTCCGGTTTGCTGAACCTCGTCCGCGATCAATCCGTTTTTCCTGTCAAGGAACAGAATACGAAACTGTTCAACGGGGCTGAGTTCCATTGAAGCCTGGAGATAGGCAATGACTTTGGACCAGGAATCGAGCAGCTGGCGATCGCTCAGTTCGGCGCGATGGTATCTGGCGATTGCGGCATGAACGGCCTTAATGGTGTCGATGCTGACGTCGGATAGGCCCGATATCTCGCGCAGCCTTTCGCGCGGTGCTGCAAGAACGGCGGAGAAAGATCCAAACCGCTGAAGCATCGCTTTGGCTATCGGTTTGGTGTCACGGCGTGGCAGCGCTGCGAACAACAGAAACTCCAGCAACTCATAATCAGCGAGGCTGTCCTCACCCGACTTCCGGAATCGCTCCCGCAGTCTTTGGCGATGCCCTTTATGATGCTGCGCCGGCGTGGAAGCATCCGGATTATCCGCCACCTGTTGGCCTCTTGCTGCGTTTAGTCGTTCGGCCGTCCGGGCTTATGAATGCCACCAGGCGACGTGGTGAAAATCTCACAGCCTTCAGGTGTGATGCCGATGGAGTGTTCGAACTGCGCAGACAGGGACCTGTCTCTGGTGACAGCGGTCCACCCGTCGCTCAAGACCTTTACGTGAGGGCGGCCGAGATTGACCATCGGTTCGATCGTGAAAATCATGCCGGGCTTCAGTTCCACACCTTCTCCCGGACGACCGTAATGCAGGATGTTGGGCGTATCATGAAACAGGAGCCCAAGCCCGTGACCGCAGAAATCGCGAACGACCGAGCAACGCTGCGCCTCGACATAGGTCTGGATGGCGGCGCCGATGTCGCCGGTCGTGTTTCCCGGCTTGGCGGCCGCGATCCCGCGCATCAGGGATTCATAAGTCACGTCGATCAGGCGCTCTGAGGCGCGCTTGAGCTGTCCGACCGGATACATCCGGCTGGAGTCACCATGCCACCCGTCGAGAATGAATGTGACGTCGATGTTGACGATGTCGCCCTCGCGCAAGGCCTTGTTGTTCGGGATGCCGTGGCAGACGACGTGATTGATGGAGGTACAGCAGGACTTTGTGTAACCCCGGTAGTTGAGTGTAGCCGGCAGGGCGTTGTGATCGGCACCGTACTGGTAGACGAAATCATCTATTTCCTGCGTGGTAGTACCAGGCTTGACGATTGCCGCGAGCTCATCGAGACACGCCGCCGTCAACTGTCCGGCGCGCATCATGCCTTTGAAATCATCCGGCCCGTACAGCCTTACCTGACCGGTGTTTTTCAGCGGAGCTTCCGCAGCGTCAATGTAGCTCACCATGGGGTTTCATGTCTCACAATTGGTGCCATCAGAGCAATATAAGAATAGGTATTGCCTCGGGCACGCTTTTCTTTTGCCTGTGTGTTCACATACCGTCCGGCGGCGACAATTTCCAGATGCGGTTTCGCCAAATCGAGGCCGCCGTGGATACTTCCTGCCGAATTCACCAAAACCACACGCCGTCGCTTGCGAATTTCCGCAAGGCCGGATAGGTGAGGGATACGCGGGCGTGGTGGAACTGGTAGACACAAGGGACTTAAAATCCCTCGGCCCTAGGCTGTACGGGTTCGAGTCCCGTCGCCCGCACCATCTTCGAAACAGCTGCCTCGCAGGCGTGCGTCTTTTCATGCACATTCCGCTTGGACGTCTTGCGACTGTTCGAACCGCCTTGGGCATGCTGAACTGCCTGCTTGCTAGTTCGCTTTTTTGAGCGGGGTAACAGACGCGTCGCTGCACACGAGAAATTGAATAAATTCAGCCAGTAAAGAAGCAGAGTGTGAGTAAATATTGCGTGATACCTTTGTGCTTCACCTGATAACTGGAAATTTTCACGCGTTTTTGAAAATAATTCTATCAGTGTTCAATTGAGACAAGTCACCGTCGTGAGCATCTTCTGGGTAGCGGCATACTAAAACTAACGCCTATTTTAGAAGGTGCAATCATGTACAAAAAAATACTTGCGGCCGGACTGCTCAGTCTTGGTCTCATAACATCAGCAAATGCCGGTTCGGTCGGTTTCCAGGTGAATGATGTTTTCGGTACGCCGTTTTCAGGAACCGCCGTGGATACCGATGCCTGTACACTTGGACCGGACTGTGTCGGCTTTCTCATCCCCCTGAACGGAGACACGAAGTCGCTGTTCTTGGGGTTTGATGCCGTGAGCACGACGTCCGCGTCGGTCTTGAACCTTACTTTCCAGGATCTGGACCTTGTGGGAGTGAACGATCCCTCGCGGCTTCTGGAACAGGTCTCCGTTTTCAATGGTGGCGGGGACTTGCTTGGAGCTTTCACCGATGTCAACGACCCGGGTGTTTCGGGCGACAATGACATTCAGGCAATTTCGATAGCGCTTGGAGTGCTGCCTGCCAATTCGTTTTACGCGCAGCTGGACTTTTCCGTGCAATCGCCGCTAAGGGGCGGGAACACCGCTGAGTTTTTGGTGGCCGAAATACAGGCTGTACCGGTCCCTGCGGCCCTTCCTTTCCTGATGGCCGGCCTTGGCGCCCTTGGCTTCATGGGATGGCGCCGGAATCGTTCCGAAGCCTGATACAGCAAAAAACGAGGCGGTCTTTCGGGGCCGTCTTTTCTTCTGTCAGAGGCCCGCGCGCTGGCGCGAAACGCCTGCCTTTGTCGAGACAAAAACCTTTGTGCGCTGTGGGCCTCCGTTTCGGCAACACGGGCATATCAGGACTTCCCTGTACAGAATATCCATTACCCATGAGCAGCTTTGACGTGAGCAAGCATTTTCGCCATTGATGCAGCGCTTCGGGCACTTTAAGCATTGCCGGGTCTGATTGTGACTTGTGACCGGAAAATGAAGCGTCAGCCTGCCGAAAATCCCGCCATCGTCTCCCTGAAGGGCGTTTCAAAGAGCTTTCAGAATGGCACTGTCGCTCTTGAAGATTTCACCCTCACTATCCGGCCGAGAGAATTCCTTTCGCTGCTCGGACCTTCCGGATGCGGTAAGTCGACGGTGCTGCGCATCGTTGCCGGTCTTGCAGATCCATCAGGTGGTCAAGTGACCTGGCCACAAGAACCGGCAAACCGACTTGAGCACGATCTAAGCTTCGTTTTTCAGGAGCCGACGCTGATGCCCTGGGCAACGGTTTATGAAAATGTCCGGTTGCCCTTGCGACTGAAAGGCGTCGTGGAAAGAACCGCACGTCCACGGATCCTCGAAGCCCTTGAAATGGTCGGGTTGAGCCAGTTCGCACAAAGTTATCCGCGCGAATTGTCAGGCGGTATGAAGATGAGGGTGTCGATAGCGCGTGCCCTCGTGACGCAGCCAAGGGTTTTGCTGATGGACGAACCCTTTGCCGCTTTGGATGAGATCACCCGTTTCAAGTTGAACAACGATCTGCTGCGGCTTTGGCAGCGATTTGATCTGACGATCGTTTTTGTCACACATTCCGTTTTCGAGTCCGTCTACCTTTCCGAGCGGATTGCCGTCATGCGGGCTCGACCGGGGCGCATTGCAGCAGACATTGCGATCGATACACACCTTCAGCGCAATGAGGCGTTTCGAACCTCTGTGGAATATGCCGGTCTTTGTGGCCAGGTTTCCGCCGCTCTGCATAAAGCGATGGGCGAGGATGCGGACGCGTTCGAACATATCTGAGAGCTGAGGACTACGGGCTTCTCCTTAAAGTTGAATGTCTTGCGTTCGTGAATGCAGTCTTGGCATTTTGTGATTTGAAACCCGCTTACCCGGAGATATGCCGCATTTTCGCCCTAAATCGGGCGCGAAACCCATCCTGTTGAAAGTCGATTTCCACAGGCATTGCGCTCATGATTGCACTGTAAGGCAACAGGATTGAACAATTGATGGTGTTCAATTCCAGAAATCCGTGTATTCGTTGAGCTAAAAGTAATTATTATCGCCGCGTTTTAGGTGAATTCGAAATCAGATGTGTCTGATTTTAAATCTTATTTCCGTTTTTTTGCTTCTGAATTCTGGGATTTTTAATTTTGTTTGGCCATAATTTCACAAAGAAAAGTAGAAATGCGGCGCTAAGTGATTCCCTAGCTCTTTAATTCAGAGTGGGATTTAGTTTGGTGGTATTGCAATGTTTGCCAAATGAATTTCAATCTCGCGAAATCGGTTTAATGCCAATTGAATACTCCACCTTGCCAACTTACGTGAGCCTCGCGATGAAGAAGTTAGGTGGTTGAAGGTATTTCGATAAAAAGTTTCATTTTTTTGGCATTTTTGCTGCGTACAGAAATATTATTTCTCACAACATGTTCATTTGTTTGTATTAGTTAACAAAAAATCTTGTATATTATACAATAAATACTTTTTATTTTGAATAATTTTTTGAATTTATTCTATACGGGGCTACGATTTTGATCAAATCCCATCATGAGTGTTTACCTTTTCTAAAGTTAATGTGTGCGTGTCTTTCCTGTTTGGTGAAAAAATTGTAAATGTTTGAAGCCTGATTTTAGAAAAACTGATCACAAAGTGCAGAGTGTTTGGCGATGAACGAGTTTGTCCGCATAGCGCAAGCGACCCCTCCGGCAACAACAGAGAGCGCTTCGGCTATTGCTGAAAGTACCGGTCCTTTGGTGGTTGAACGTCCGCTTGCCCAACAGAGCATCGTGATGCTCAAGGGAACAGACCAGTTTGTCGACCTGCGGCAAATCCTAGATGAGACGATTTCGTTCTTCCGCATCGACGGTGATTTGCAGATGATTTTCGCCGACGGCGGCATGGTCATCATCCAGGACTTTTTTGTCGGAGACAGTGTTGCCGACTTCCTCATTGTCGGTGATGAGGAGTTTCTGTCGCTCGATGACTTCGTCTCTCTTGCAAGCGTTCAACTGGCAGATGAAATCCAGACCGCGGCGGGAGACACCAGCAATCTGGCGACGGCTCTTGGCGGTGTGCAAAGTTCCGGACAGACGTTTGAGCCGACCGATATCGGTGCCCTGGGTGACGGTCTCAACGTGGCCGACCTGCTCGTTGGGGAAGGCCCCACGGAACGTAATTTCATTGTCGACGATTTTTCAGACGGTGAAGAGAACACATCTCCGGAAATCGGCACGCCAGTCGACAGCACGCTGGACGAACAAAACCTCCCCGAAGGCACCGATCCGAACAATCCGGTCTCTGCCACTGCGAGTCTGGATGTCTTTTTCGGAGACAATGCAGGCAGCGACGTCAGGCTTGAATTCGATGGACTGCCAAGCGGCCTGACATCTGATGGCGAGACATTGATCTTCAATGTGGTGACCAACGCTGACGGCGGAGAGACACTTTCTGCAACCAAATCGGTATCAGGCGAACTCGTTTTCACAGTTGCGTTAAACGTTGTCGGTGCCGGCGCATCCTTGGGCGGTCAGTACACGTTCGACCTCTTCGGCAATTTGGATCACGTTGCTGCGGGGCAGGGCGACAGCATTCCGCTGGTATTTGGTTTCAACGCGATCGATACCGACGGAGACGCCGACGGCGACACCTTCACGGTCAACATCATCGATGACCAGCCTGAAGCGGGCGACTCCGAGCTGGCATCGTTTGACGAACAGGCTTTGAGCAATGGGACCGACCCGGGATCATCGGCGCTGGTGGCGAGCGGCGCGCTGAATATCCAGTGGGGTGCTGACGACGCGGACGGCGCGGCAGACGGCGCCACCCAGGATGCCCCTGGCGGTACCGGCAACCGGTCCGTCGTCTTTTCACCGTTTACACAAGACCCGGGCCTGACCTCCGATGGCGTAGCGCTGACATATGAGTTGTCGGAAAACGATACGGTTTTGACGGCGTACAAAGGCGACGGCCGTCTGGATGCAGACAAAGTGTTCGAAGTGACGCTTTTCGACGACGACACCGGTTCTTACACTTTCGAACTCTTCGGTAATCTTGATCATCCAGCTCCTGCAGTGGGTGTGGACTCGTCATCTTTGAACCTGACGGCCAACTATATTGCGAGTGACGGAGATGGTGATTCAGTCGTCGGCAGTTTTTCCGTAGCGATCATTGACGACCAGCCGGAAGCAGGGGATGCCGTTCAACGTACGGTGCAGGAGCATGATCTTGCGAACGGAACGGATCCTGACCCGGGCGCGCTTACAAAAACAGGCGACCTGAATATCGTTTGGGGAGCGGATGATGCGGATGCCGCCGACGATGGCGAATTCCAGGACTCCCCAGGCGGTACCGGAAACCGCTCGGTCGTGTTTGCGGCAATCACAGATCAGCCGACCCAGCCGACCACCTCAGGTGGTGAAGCCCTGGAATATGTTCTTTCGCAGGGCGGCACTGTTCTGACCGCCTATAGTGGCGCAGGCCGCTTGGAAGCGGACAGAGTGTTCGAGGTCTCGCTTTCCGACGATGGTACCGGCTCTTATACCTTCGAGCTTCTCGGCAACATCGATCACAATCCACCAAACTCCATTGGCCAGATAGTGGCGTGGAACCTGGACTTTGCTTTTCTCGCCGTGGACGGTGACGGCGACGCGGTCTTGGGCGACTTCCGTGTGACTGTCGTCGACGATGAACCACTCGCCGGTACGGCTGAGCAGGGCACGGTTGAGGAAAGTGATCTGCCATCAGGTACGGATCCCGATGCCGACGCGCTTGTGCAATCGGGCGAGCTAAATGTCATTTGGGGCGCCGATGATGCCGATACCGATGATGCCGGCGGTGTACAGGACACGCCCGGCATTGCCGGCAACCGATCTATTACCTTCGCGCCGATCGCGGACCAGCCAACACAGGCAACCACATCGGACACTGTTGCGCTTGAATACGTCCTTTCGGAAAACGATACGGTTCTGACAGCCTACAAAGGGGCAGGCCGACTGGACGCAGACAAGGTGTTCGAAGTTTCGCTGTCCGATGACGGGACCGGGTCCTACACATTCGAACTATTTGGCAATATCGACCACACGAGCGGGCAGACCGAGGCCTGGGATCTGGACTTTACCTTCGTTGCCAGCGATAGCGACGGCGACATAGTGGAAGGTGATTTCCGGGTAACGGTTGCAGACGACGCGCCGATAACAGGTGAAGCTGAGCTTGGCGTTGTGGAAGAGGAGGAGCTGGAGGGAGGGCTCGACGATCCTTATCCGTTTCCACTTGACGGTGCTGCCAGTCAGGCGGGTGCGCCGCTTACCGATAGATTTTCCGGATCGCTCAACATTGTCTGGGGTGCTGACGACAACGACATTGCTGATAGCGATTTGAACGGATTACCAGTACAGGATGATGCAGCAGGTGCAGACCAGCGGTCCGTCATTTTCTCGGATGCCGCGGACGGTCTGATCGCAGATCCTGCCAGCATCGTTTCTGTCCTCGACGGAAACGGCGACAGCATCGATCTTACTTCGCTGACATCCCGCGGAGATGCGCTGAGTTATGTTTTGTCCGGCGACGGAACCCAACTAACTGCTTACGCGGAGTATGGCCAAGCTGGGGAACGCAGTGTGTTCCGCGTGGCTCTTTCTGACGATGACAGTGGATCCTATACATTCATTCTCGACGACGTTCTGGATCATCCCATTCAGGACACGACGCCGTTCGACGAGGATGCGCTTTCCTTGAGCTTCAACTATCTGGCGGAAGACAGCGATGGCGATCGCGCGCTCGGCAGTTTCGAAGTTCTGGCAATCGACGACGGTCCGCTGTTCCGGACCGACGACATTCATATAGTCGATGGTTTAGCGCTAACTTCCTTTACCGAAACGGCGGAGCTGCGCATTCCGGAAGTCGACACAAGCGGCACGATTTTTTCCGAGATCGAGGTAACGACACCGGGTACCATTTTCGACGTTAACGTGTCGTTGGAACTTCAACACAGTTTCAGCGGCGATTTGCTCGTTTTCCTGGTGCATCCGGACGGCACGGAAATCAGGCTCATACAGGATTCCACTGCGCGAATACAACCGGTAGACGGTGTCGTTTCGTTTGACGACGATGCTGCGAACACCATTGGAACCGATAATACGAACATCGTGGGCACGTGGCGACCTGACAGCACGCTCAACCTTGATTTTTTTGAGGGCCGCGATCAACTTGGAGTTTGGACGCTACAGGTAACCGACACCTTGAACGGCGACACCGGTCAACTCGTCTCGTGGACGCTCGACATTCAGACCGGGGTCTCGGCTGTGGTTGACGAAGACGATTTGTCGACGCAGCGCGGGGGCGGTATCGACGACAATGTCGACGGCAATAACGATCAGGCAACCGGCGACAACGCTACGATCACCAACGCTCTGCTGGACAGTGACAGCGATCCGACGACTGTTTTCGGAAATCTCGGCGTCCTTTGGGGGGCTGACAACGAGAACAGCGTCGAAAATGGTGGCACAAGCGCGGGTATAGGCGACCGTGCCGTCACGTTCGTTGAAGGTACCGGAGGCACGATCGAGAGCCTTGAGGCACTTGGTTTGACCTCAAGCGGGGACGCTCTCACCTATAGCCTCAACGCGACAGCCGACATATTGACCGCAACGGCGGGTGGACGCGTTGTTTTCACAGTCGAACTCTTTGATACAGACACCGGCTCATTCAAGTTCGATCTTCAAGACGCTCTGGATCATCCTGCCGGAGAAGCCGAAAACGACGTTATCCTGAATTTCCTTTTTGTTGCCACGGATAGTGACGGTGACACGGGTACGTCCACATTCTCCGTTGCCGTTGATGACGACATGCTCGTCGTTGGAGACACTGTCGAAACTGTCACGCTCGACGAAGACGATATTGTCAATCCGTTTTCGTTTGGATCGGAGCCGGGCGACGGCAATGCGGATGGTTCGACGACCGGTTTGTTCGATTTCATCGGACCGGCTTTGGCGCAGGGCTCATTTGCATCAATTGCCGACTTCGGCGCGGACGGGCCGGGCGCGACGGGTGGATTCGGATTTTCCTCCGATGCCATATCGCAAATGGAAGCCTTGGGTCTGCAGTCCCAGGGCGCGGCTCTCACGTTCGATGTTGTGGATGCCGCCGGCGCGTCCTTCCTTATCGGGTTTGTCGATGATGGCAGCGGCAGCTTCGATTCCTTCGATGACCGGCCGGTGATCAGCCTGGAGCTGGAAGAAACCGGTGATTACATACTCCGTCTGCACGACCAGCTCGATCATGTCGCCGGCAACGGAGAAAACACGACGCTGAGCACCGTGTCCGGCACGCTCGAGCAGATCAATTTCGGCGCCGTGATCGAGGTGTCTGATGGAGACGGCGATACTGTCAACCTGTCCGGACAGCTGCTCGTTCGGGTGACCGACGATATTCCGGGAGTGGATATCTGGGTTGAAGACTATGTTCGCATTGATGAAACATATGGTCTGCACAGCGACAATGTCTTCGATCCGTCAACCGGAGAATTTGATCCGGACGTCGTTGAACTCTTCGAAGATGTTGAACGCCCGGGTTCGGACAATGATTTGCCCGGACCGATCTATGCCAGTTTTGGCGTTGTCGGGTTCGACATTGTCGGTGGCGCAGATGATGATCCGGACATTGATCTTTCCCTGCGTATTGACGATCCCAATTCAGGTCTGACGACCACCGAAGGCAAAGCGATCACGCTTTCCCTGGAAGACGGTCTTGTCGTGGGACGCATCGATGGGAACGGAGACGCTGTTTTTGCTGTTCATCTGGCTGAAAACGGCGACGTTAGCATCGTTCAGTTCCAGTCCTTGTCGCATCCAGATACAACGACCTCCGACGAATTTATTTCGCTGGATGGCAAGTTGTCAGCGGTGCTGACAGTGACAGACGCCGATGGCGACACTGCCACAAATGAAGTTTCGATCGGCGCAGACGTCACCTTCGACGATGACGGTCCCGAAGCCTTCAGGCGCGGATCCGGTATCACGCGGAACGAGGGCAGCTCTGATACCACACTAGAAGGCCAACTTCAGTTTGACGGCGGTGCAGACGGCGCCACGGTCACCGGGATCACCTTTGTTTCCGACGGAGACTACATTCGTGCAATCGACACGGACGCGAGCGGCCCCGCACGGCAGGGCATTCTGTCGGCGGAAGGCCTTCCCATCGTCTGGTCGGATACGACAGACGTTAACGGCGTCATCACCGTTACGGGTGTCCTTGAAGGCACGACGACCGAGGCCTTTGAAATCATTGTCAATCCTGACGGCAGCTATACCTACCAGCAATTCGTCGGCTTTGATCACCCGGATGCGAATGAAGACGGCCGGGCCGATCAGCTGACGTTCCGGATGCGGTTTACCGTAACGGATGGAGATGGTGACACGGATACGGCGACCGCCGTCTTCCGGGTGAGAGATTCCGGACCGGAGATCGGCGTTGCCGAAGATGGTCTTGTTGAAGAAGACGGCATTCGCGCCATCGCCGACGCGGATCTTGCGATCGACTGGGGGGAAGACGACGCAAATGGTGAGAACGGATCGCCGGTTGAACGCTCGGTTGATTTCGCAGAACCCATTGCCGCCGACACTATTTCTTTCTCAGACCACAACGGAAGTCTGGACGCGTTGTATTCCGGTGGTGAGCTTGTCAATTTCACCTATATAAACGGTGTTCTCGTCGGATATACCGGCGCAGCTCCTGGAAACACAACGGACAGCAACGTCGTCCTGATCGCTGTGCTTTCTGCAGAAGGAACCGGTAGCTACGATTTCTTGCTCGTGCAGCCGCTCGATCACACGGCGCCGGACGGATCGGAACAGTTCATTGATTTGAGCATCACGTATAACGCGACGGATTCCGACGACGATACGACAGACGACGGAACTTTCACCGTGCGTATCGATGCGGCAGGCACATTGACGCCTATCGATTATTCGAACCTGTCGTCTGGTGTCTTCGTCAACCTGAGTGATCAGGAACAAACCTATCTTGGTCAGACGGTTTCCGCAGAGACGGCGACTGATCGCGATGGTGTTGATCCGGCAGTCATCGGCCTGGACAGTGTCGCTGGTCTTGATGACGCTACCGGCGGCACAGGCAATGACATTCTTGTCGGAAATGATCAGGCAAATACACTCTCTGGAAATGACGGCGACGATCTAATCGTCGGCGGCGCCGGGGACGATGTGGCCATTGGCGGCGGCGGGGACGATACGCTCGTCTGGAACGTTGGAGACGGCCAGGATCAGGTTCAGGGAAGTACGCTCGGCGGGACCGGTGATACGGAAACGGATACGTTTGTCGTAAACGGCGATACCACTGACGAAACTTTCTATGTCGAAACGGTTGCCGACTACAACGCGCGACTTGGTGGGGCCGCACAAACGCTTGACCCGAATACCGAAGTGGTCGTGTCACGCGCCGTCGGAAATGGTGCCTCCACGATTGTGGCGCAACTCGACAATATCGATCATATCGACATCAATGGTATGGGCGGGGCCGACAATCTCATCGTCTCTGGCGACTTCAGCGGTACGGATCTCGATGCAACGGCAATTACGTTTACCGGTGGAGACGAAACCGATACCGTCGATACGACCGGTGTAAGCAGCGATCACCGCGTTGTCTTCAACGGCAATGGCGGCGAAGATCTGCTCCTTGCCGGGATCGGCATCAATACGTTTAACGGTGGTGCCGGAATCGATACGGCTGACTATTCTGCTACTTCCGAAGCGGTCTATGTGCGTCTTGATCAGCCTTGGGCGACAGTTGCGGCCAACCGGTCGCTTGGATGGACCGCTCTGACCCAGGGAATTGCCGATGGTACCATTGCGCACGATGATCTCGTTGATGTTGAGAGTATCATTGGGACCGACTTCAACGATCTCATCATCGGAAGCGATGAAGCCAATGTCATAGAGGGTGGGGATGGCCGAGACTTTATCGGCGGCCTTGCCGGCAATGACCAGCTGTTCGGTGAAGACGGCAACGACCGCCTCGCCGGCGGTTCCGGCTTTGACCTTCTTGATGGTGGTGAAGGTGTTGATGTCGCAGACTATTCTGGCGATTCTGCTGGGATTTTTGCGCGAATGGATCAATCCTGGGTCACGTCGATCGCCAACAGAAGCCTGGGCTGGACTGCACTGACGCAAGGCATCGCCAACAATACAATCGAACACGATGATCTGGTGAGCATTGAAAACCTGATTGGTTCAAATTCACTGGACATCATCGTTGGCGATGCGGGCGACAATACGATCTGGGGCCGTGGCGGCGATGATTTGATCGCAGGAGCGGGTGGTGAAAATGCTCTGTTTGGTGAGGCGGGTAACGATAGGCTGATTGGTGGTTCCGGTGCCGACAAGCTTGCAGGCGGTGCGGATCAAGACACGCTGACCGGTGGTGCTGGTGCAGATGGGTTCGTGTTTGCAGCCGGAGAGGGCAGTGCTTTGCTTTCCGGCGCTGATCGCGTTACCGACTTCCAGGACGGTATCGACACGATTGTAATCACTGGGGGGCTGACCTACGCCGATATTTCGGTCGGAGACGACGGTTCGGGCAATGCAACCATTTTCGACAACGTCAACAATCAGTTTGTGGCGGTGATCGAAGGTGTCTCTTCGACAGACCTTGATGCCTCAGATTTCAGTTTTGGATCAGACCCGATTGTGCTTGATCTGGACGGTGACGGGATCGAGCTGGTGTCGGCAGCGGCGGGTGTCGGTTTTGATCATAACAATGACGGTGAGGTCGAGCAGTCCGGATGGGTTGGAAAAGACGATGGCCTGCTGGTCGCTGATCTCGACGGTTCCGGTGCAATCGAAAATGGCACGGAAGTGTTCTCGGAGATCTTCAATGGTGGTTCTTATGCGGATTCACTCGAAGCGCTTGCCTCACTTGACGCCAACTCCGACGGTGTGATCGATAAGAATGATGCTGCATTTGACACCATCAAAGTCTGGCAGGATGCGAATTCCGACGGCGTGACGCAAGAAGGTGAATTGCAGTCTTTGGAAGCGCTTGGAATAGAGGCAATCAGCCTTGAGGCTGAGAGTGTCTATCGGGATGAGGAAGGCAATTCCATCTACGCTGAAGGCTCTTTTTCGAAAGCCGACGGCAGCACAGGCAGCTATGCCGGTGTTTCTTTCTCTGTCGCATCCGAAGATGGACAGGACGTTGAAGAAACCGTGCGTCAATCAACGGCAATCGCAGCCGGAATTGCGCTGGTGCTTTATTCCGCATCGTCACAAGAAGTCGAGGCGGGATTGTCTCAGATCGCGGTTACCGGCGCTCCAGAACACGGTGAAGTTTCCGTCTCTGATGACTTCACGGTGACGTTCACTCCCGCTGCAGGGTATGAGGGTGGAGACTCAGTCGAGCTTGAACTCGTCCATGCCGACGGTTCTGTTGTGACCCGAGCCGTCGAGATTGAAGTTCGAGCAGACGAAACCACCTCGTCGTCCGAACCGGTTGCAGCGGCAGAACAGACGAACACCACCGTTGACAATGAGACACAGACGGAAAGTCTTGCGGCTTCAGCTGATGTTGCCGAGTTGGGTACTCTGGTTACGGGATCTGTCATCAAAGGCGACGACGGCGACAACATCCTTGTCGGGACTGATGGGGATGACGTTCTGATAGGTGGTCTCGGTACCGACACTTTGACCGGTGGCGGCGGCGCAGACACGTTTGTCCTCAACTCGCTTGCCGAGGCCGATATCATTACGGATTATGCATTCGCAGACGGCGACAAAATCGATCTTGGAGAACTTCTCGACGGAGCGTTTGCAACGGCTGCGAATGCCGGTGAATTTGTCCGCGCTGAAAAACAGGCGGACGGCGCAGTCAGGCTGGAAGTTGACCTTGACGGTCAAGGCACAGCGCACGACTGGCAAGATGCAGCGACGCTTCAAAATCATAGCTCGATGGGCGAAACAATTCGTGTCGTGCTCGATGTTGAAGGAAGCGAAGCGCAGATTCCGGTAAACGTTGCCTAAGGAACTGAATTTAAGACTGAAAAGCGGGCTTTAGCCCGCTTTTTTCTGACGTAATGATTAAAGCGGTTACGCTGGTAGTGCGAAGTCAGCCAAAAGGTGATTTCAAGCTTCGCGGTGTCTGCGGCGGCGCAGGAGAAATGCGCCTGCAAATCCGGTACCCAAGACTGACAAGCCTGCAATGATCGCGAGTGAGCGGGTCGTGTTCGGAATTTCAACCAAAGCCTTGCCCCCCGAAAGCAGGGACGCGCCGCCCGGAATGCTCGATGTTGTCGACGGCGCATTCCCATCCTGGGCCAGCAAAATGGTTTCGGTTTCGCGCGAAATGTAGCCTTTGATTTTTCCAGCCGGCGTTCCCGGATTCTCAAAATCTTCAACCACCGCTTCGACCATTTTTTCCGGACCTGCTTCAGGTTTGGAAGCGGCCCCTCCTGTGCTCAGGATTTCCGCTCCCTGGGCATCCACAAGCGCGATGCGTGCGAGACCGGTTTCCCGGCCTGCGGCTTCAAGCACGGTCAGCAGATACGTTTCCAACTCGCGGGTTTCCAGGCTTTCCGGCTGCGCGATTGCGAGCGCGACAAATTCTGGGACGAGCGGCAAAGTCGCCAATTCTTCCAAACGAAGACGCGGACGGATCAGACTCGCGTCCTCAAGCGCGCTGACGAGTTTCTCGCGCTGCTCTAACGCGGCCTTTTCCTCTGACACGAGGGTGGACCTTTGCCGATCCGCCAACAGATATCCGCCGGCAACGACACAAGCCGACAACACACAGCTTACTAATGCCAGGCAAAGCGCTGGCGTGAGCATGAGGGAGCTGCGAATCAATCCGGATTGATTTTGCTTTTTCATAAGCAGCGTATAACACGCCTGTCTGCATAGGGCAGGTGCCGAAGTCTATTTCATCGTGATGTGCCGCAGAAGCGCCAGAATGTGACGGCTTTCCACTCAGCGTGTTGCGGACTTGAGCCGTGCGGCCAGATTGACCGGCTTGCCCTTGTTGGGCGTATGGCTCCATTCGCCGGCAGCATTCACCGAATAGAGCGCCTGGTAATGCGGAAGATCACGCTCGAAACGGACGCGCGAGAAACGATTATCCAGGATAAGCCACTTGCCATTGTGGCGAACAGACAGAACCGCGTGATATTGGCGAGCCGCAGTGTCGCGCAAAACGACGATGCGCATGTCCTCATCCTTGATGCCCAGGTCGCGAAGCAATGTGTATTTTAAGATGGCATAGTCTTCACAGTCGCCTGCACGCCGGCTGAGCGTCTCTACCGGGCTCGCCCAGTACTCACCTTTCTTGTAGAGAAAACTGTCTTCCCGATAGGCCAGCAGGCGGTTGACCATGTAGTTGACTTTCGGGATCTGCAGACCGCGCCGCAACGGGCGAACCTGTTCCAGGATCGCCGAATAGGCACGAAATCCGTGCCTTGTTTGATCGGTGCCTTGTGCCGCACTTTCCAGTTCCGAAAGCGCGCGTTGCCAGCGTTGCGAAACGGGTGAAATCGAGACAGGTTTGCCGCGCGACCCGAACAGCCTTGTTGGGCTAAGGGCAGAACGTTGGTCAGCGGAGGCGCTTCGTGCGAGCTTTGGGTTTGTGCGTTCCGGCTTGGACCGTGGCTTGCCAATCAGATCGCTGCGCGTTTCCGACAGCGCAATCCGGGTCGCAGTTTTGACCTGGCCTGGCACAGCGTGAGGCGCTGTGGAAGAGGCGGTCTCGATGGAATTTTCACTGAAGACCGTTGTGTCTGTTCTGTCAGATGAAAGGCGAGGGGTATCTTCAGCAGATGAAGTGGCAGACAACAGGTTCAAAGACAGGCCCAAAATGCATACCTGCCAAAACGGACGCAATACCGTCCTTTTCGCAGCCGGTAGTGCCGGCGCGGTCGCTCCGTGTTCCATCTGCCGATCGCCTCGTTTATTGCCGAGACGTCAGCGCTCCCTGAGTGCTTCGTCCCGAACTTTCTTGATCGGCTTCAAGATGTAGTCCAGGACCGTTTTCTCCCCGGTTAATATATCTATCGAAGCAACCATTCCTGGTATTATTGGTAAAGGTTCAGTGTCCGGGCCGAGGTAGTTTTTATCTGTTCTTATCATGACGCGGAAGAAGCGGTTGCCTTCCTCGTCTTCGGTGGTGTCTGCACTGATCCTCTCCAGATTGCCCTCAAGTCCGCCATATATTGAAGAGTCATAAGCTGTTATTTTTACTTGTGCTTTTTGGCCCGGGTGAAGAAACGCAACGTCCTTTGGGCGGATCCGTGCTTCGATCAGAAGCGTGTCTTCAAGCGGTACGATCTCAACCAGATCCGCCGCGGGCTGAACCACCGCACCAATTGTCGTGATGTTCAGCTTGTTAATAATGCCCTTGACCGGTGAAACAAGCTCGGTCCTTCGCACCCTGTCCGCTGCCCCCTTCAACGTCTCGTTGATGACTGCGAGCTCACCTCGGGCTTCGGCGAGCTCTTGGCTTGCTTCGGAAACGAACGTGGCAACGGCGCTGCTGGAGCGTTCATTTGCTTCCTCGCGTGCCGCCAGAGCTCTCTTCACGGATGCCCTGGTGATGGCCAGCTCGCCTTCGCTTTCTTTCAGCTGGCGTTGCAGCTGCAGAAACTCAATCTCAGGCAGCACCTTTCGCTCATAAAGGCTCTGCTTGATTTCAACTTCCCGTTCCATGATCTCCGTAACGGTCTCGAGTTTCGCCTGCTTGGCAAGAAGTTCCTGGTACTCCTGCTCGCGCTGCGAGGACTGGTTCTGAAGAACGCGAAGTTCGTTGTCGAGGCTGGCCTTCTTGTCCTGATACACGTTTTCCTCTTCCCGAATGATGCCCGGGGCTTCCTGCGCCAGTTCTTCTGCAAACACCAACGGCTGCTGGTCGGCTTCGGAATCGAGCCGCGCAACGCGCGCCATCAACGCCCAACGGCGCTGGCGGATTTCGCCGAGTTGAGAGGAGAAAGTCGTATCGTCGATTTCGATCAACGGCTGACCTTCGTCGACGATGTCACCTTCTTGGACGAATATCTTCTCGACAATGCCCCGTTCCGGCGCCTGGACAACCTGGATCTGGCGCGAGGGTACAACGCGTCCGTCTCCTCGCGTGACTTCCTCAAGCGTCGCAAAATACGCCCACGCAAGCATCACGACAAACAACACCAAACCAATCCGGATGACGTTTGTGGTGTAGCGTGGCGGCCGTGTCTGGATGATGTCGCGTATATCGTGTGCGTAGTTCCAGTCGCCCGATTTCATGACGCACCGCCTTGTGTGCCTTGCTGATTGGCGGCGTTGACCGCACCGAGTTCCTGAAGCTTTTTCAAGACCTCCTGGCGTGGCCCATCAAGGGCAAGCTTGCCGAAATCGAGCGTGATGAGGCGATCCGTCAGTTCAACGAGGCTCATGCGGTGCGTGCTGATAATGACGGTTGTATCAGGTGAGTTGAAGTCCATCAGTCGTGTGATCAAACGGCGTTCGGATGCCAGGTCGAGATGACTGGAAGGCTCGTCCAGAAAGAGAACGCGCGGTTTTCTCAACAAAATACGCGCCAGCGCAACTGCTTGTTTTTGACCACCGGACAGGAAACGGCCACCTTCGCCGACCTGCAGGTCGTAACCAAGCGGGCTTTGCGCCACAAATTCCTCAACACCGGCAATCCGGGCTGCTTCAACGAGCGCATCATCGTCGGCGAACGGGTCTCCGGCGCTGATATTTTCGCGAACTGTGCCGCTGAAGAGCACATTGTCCTGTGACAGAAATCCGACATTTGACCGCAAATCCGCGGGGTCGAATTGACGGGTGTCGGTCCCATCGATCAGAACAGTACCGTTTGAGGGGTAGTAAAGTCCGGATACCAAGCGGCCAATCGTGCTTTTGCCGGAGCCGACGCGCCCGATCAATCCAACAGTTTCTCCTGGTGTGATCTTGAAGGAGATGTTTTTCAGACTGTCATCCTCGGCGCCCGGATACCGGAAATTCACACCCTTGAACTCAACCGAACCGGACGCAATGCGTTTGTTGACATAAGTACGTCCCGGCTTGCGCTCGGTATCCGTCGACATCACCTCGTCGAGGATCTTGTAAGAGTGCAGCGTCTGGCGCAGGCGTGTGAGCGTGTTGGCAACATTGGCAAGCGGCGCGAGGACCCGACCAGAGAGCATCATCGCGGCAATCAATGCGCCCATTGTTATGTCGCCGCTCTGGATGAGGTAGACACCCCAGACAATGATGGCAATTGAGACCGAAGCCTGAACCAGCCCTGTGCCGGATTGCGCGATCAGCGCCCAGAACCGCCCCTTCATGATGGCTGCGCTGCTCGCCGCAACAGAGCGTTCCCACTTGGTCTGCATCCGGCCTTCGGCATTCAAAGCGCGAACCGTATCGAGGTTGGCAACGCTCTCAACCAGAATGGAATGCCTGATCGCACTTTCCCTGTGCGATTGCTCAATGGCACCCGAAAGCGGGGCCTGCACAAACAGGCTGATGGCGAGCACGACCGGCACCGCGATCAGCGGAACGATCGCAATCGGTCCGACCAGCAAAAACAGAACCGCAACGAAGATACCGATGAAAAAGACATCGATGATCGAAACCAGAGATGAGGATGTGATGAATTCGCGAACGTTTTCAAACTCGCGGATGTGGTTGGCGAACTGGCCTGAGCTGACAGGGCGCTTTTCGAAGTCGATTGCAAGTGCGTGGGCGAATATCTTGCTGGCAAGTGCATTGTCCGCCTGCTTGCCTGCAACGTTGATGATCTGTCCGCGAGCGATCTTCAAAATAAAATCGAAAATCAGCGTGAGGATGACACCGATCGCCAGGGCCCAGAGTGTCGGGATCGCAAAATTCGGCACCACGCGGTCATAGACATTCATCGTGAACAAGGGCGAGGCGAGGGCCAGAAGGTTGATCAGGAGGGCTGCGACGGCGACATGGATGTAGTCTCGCCAAAAGGCAGAGATTGTGCTCCAGAACCAGTGTCCACTTGGTCCGAGTGCGCGCTCGCTCAAACCGGATGTATCGTTCACAAGCTGAAAGAAAATTGCGTAGCCGCTGTAGCTGTCGCGGATTTCATCCAACGCATGTTGACGCTTGTCCGGTGAACGCGATGTGTCGACGAGTTCGACAGTTCCGGCATCCTTGTTCATGCCAGTGAGCACAAGCATGTCGGAGTTTTTCATCGCGATGATGCAGGGGAGTGCCGCTAAGGGTATTGAGTCAAGGTCCTTCTTGTCCGGAAGGACATTCAGGCCGCAATTGGCGGCTGCCCGGCCGAGTATGCCGACGGAGAGCCGGCTCCCTGTCTTCGGCAAACCGTTCCAAATGACAGAATCGGTTACATGGAACCCGTGCACGCGCGCAATATATTTCAACGCGCCCGCAAGCGAGTCCTTGTCAGCAGACTCCTGCGGTGCGGTGTTTTTTTCTGAAGTTTCTTCGGTGCTTTTTTGCAGCATATTGGATGCGGGCCACGGGCTTTGTCACCGTCCAGGTTTTCCATGAGCGGGTCGGCCTGAGACATCCGGTCTATGCAACACAACGTGGTGCCCGAATAAGGCAGACGCTTTCCGGAAAGTTCCTTCCTGCGGTCTTCAACGTAAATTATTGCCTTGCCGGTGCTCCGGCAAACCAAATATGCGGTTGAAACGTTAGAATTTACGTAACGGCTCGAGGTTGAGCGGATTCCTTGGCAGGATTGTCGCCGCCTCGCGCTGGCCGTCTGCCGCCTCAGGTGGAGGCGAAACGCTCAGATAGGCCAGAAGGTCACCAGATGTCGCTCTGAGCTGATACGTGGAAAACGCATAAACGGCACGAACCGAAATCAACTCGATCTCGCTGTTGAAAAGCGCATTCTCGGCGTTCAGGACATCAAGCAGGGTGCGTTGTCCGATGTCGTATTCCTGCCGATAGCCCTCTACCACTTGTCTGTTTGCAGCAAGCTGTTCGCGCAGTGACTGGATCCGGTTGGTCGTTGTGCTGACAGCTGCAAAGGAGCGCTGGATGCCTTCCTTCAACTCCCGCCGTACCCGGTCGACGCGAATTTGGGCTTCGGTCAAGCGCTCGCTGTATTCCTGTGACAGCGCCGTATCACGGCCGCCATTATAAAGGTTCCAGGAGAACACAAGCTTACCTGAATATTCGTTGTTCCGGCCTTCGATACCGCCAACGTCATCCCCAACGGTCGCCTGTCCCTGCAGCGCGACCTCCGGCAAGAAGTTGCCTTTGCTGGCTTCAAACTCGAACTTCGCGGCGTCTGCGTCAGCCAATGCGGCGCGAACGGTCGGATGCGTCTGAACAGCGGAATCAACAAGCTGGTTGACGGATCCGCCGGGAAGACTTGCAGGCTTTGCCGGTGCAAGTGAAGCCGGCTTCTTCCCAACAACGCGCTCAAACTTCGCGATAGTATCCAGGAGAGACTGCTGCACTTCCGAAACGATGACCTCGGCGGCTGCGACGCGCTCGCGTGCTTGCGCCAAGTCCGCAGCACCGGTCTCGCCACCCTCGAAACGAAGCCGGACATCGGAGAAGATGCGGCGGTGTTTTTGAACGTTCATCCTTGCCTTGGCGAGGATGGCTGTGCTTCTGAGGACGTCGATATAGGATTCCACTGCATCGAGCGCGATTGCCTCAGATCGCTCCATTACTCGTAAGGCAGCGCCATCGACCCGTGCGCTTTGACGATAAATCTCGTTCACGGAAGTGAAGCCGTCAAAGAGCAGCTGCTGCACGGTCACTGTGAATTCTTTTGAAAACCGCCACTTGTCGTTTTCTTCGGCACTGAATGAGTTGGGCCGATCCAGACGTTCGGGACCCAGCTCGGCTGAAAGGTCCAGCGTAGGAAGGAAAGCACCCTGGGAACGGCGATATTCATAGTCGCGTGCGCGCCTGTTGGCCGCAGACTCCAAGACGTCCGGGTTCGTTGAAACAGCTTCCTGAACGATTTGCCGGAGATCCGCCGCATAGGATCCTTCAACCAGGCAAACGCTCAAAAGGAGGGCCGCTATTGTACGCATAGACCACAGTGCCACTTTTTTGTTTTTGTTCGGGAGCACACTATTATACCTTCGCCCGCATGCCCATGCCTAGTTTGTTCTGCAGGGCGTGTAATCGTTTCCGGTGTTGCTATCGCGCAACGAATTCAATGTAAAGTCCGGATTTAAGTCAGTTTTCTAACCATTTGTTAACTATAGTCAGAAGTTTTAGAAACAACTAAAAAGTGCATCGCAAGTTGAAACTGCCAAGGCCGGTCAGGAAACCGTCGTTCACAAGTGCTTTTGAGCAAATTCGGCTAGTAACTTTTCCGAATATATTTGTGGATCAAAATTCCGCAACGAGCGTAAGACCTAGAAGCCGCCACCCGCACGAACTTCAACGGCGACATCGAGAAAACTCTGTATCAGGCGAAGTTCGCGCTTGTCCGCCGGTATTGCGATGCAGTCGCGGTACTCTTCCGGCATCTCCACCACATCGACCGCGGCGAGTTTGTCAGACGGAAAGAGACTCCGTTCAAGCAGAAGACCAATTCCGAGATTGTGAAGCACCGCTTCCTTGACCATTGGAAACGTCGTGGTTCGAAGAATCCGGAAAAAGTCCAGCTTGTATTCATGCATCTTGGCGCGCGCGATCTTCTGTGTCAGGGAACCGTCTTCCGGCAGGACAAGCGTTTCAGACTGCAAGTCACGCAGTGAAATGCTTGTGCGGGAGGCGAGCGGATGATCCTTGCGCATATGCGCCTTGTATCGGGACCTGCGGAGTTCATGGGTAAACAGGGCAGTGTTTTCCTCAGGTTCAGTGATGATCGCGATATCGATCCTACGCTCAGCGAGCATGGTCATTGCCGTGGTCCAGTTGTACAGCGTGAAATCGATTTGCACCTGGGGATAGAGTTTGCCGTATTGCGCAATGATCGGCATGGCGGGGCGAGGAGCATTGGCGATCAGTCTAATGTGACCGTCGGTGAGGGCGCTGAAGTCGCTCACTTTTTCATTGACGAGTTGTTCCATCGTCGCAAGTCGGTCGGAAATGGCAAACAGCTCAGAACCTGCGCGCGTCAATTCAAGTCCGCTGCGGCGGCGGACAAACAATTGCGTGCCCATCAATGCTTCCAGTTTGCCAATGTGCTGTGTGATCGAGGATTGCGTGACACCAAGGGCCTTGGCAGCCAGAGAAAAGCTGCCCTCCCGGGCAACATAGGTGAAAGCCTTGATTTGATAGGGGCTGGGAGGGGTGTTCATGACAGTTCCGTGTTAACAGCGCTGCCAAACCTTAACTCGTATTAGAAACACTAATATTACGTCACATCCGTTTCAATCTGCCTGCCTAGGTTCACGTCGCAAACGGGAGCCTTCAATGACCTCGATTTCGTTATCGGCGATTGAAAAAAGCTTTGGGACGACCTCTGTTCTGAATGGAATCAACCTGAACATCGCCGATGGCGAGTTTCTTACGTTGGTTGGACCCTCGGGATGCGGCAAGTCCACTCTTCTGCGCATTCTTGCCGGGTTGGAGGCGCCGTCTTCCGGCAAGGTTGTGATCGGTGGTCAGACGGTGAATGCCGTCCGCCCGGCCAGACGGAACCTGGCTATGGTTTTTCAGTCCTATGCGCTTTATCCGCATCTGACCGTGCTTCAGAACATGATGACCCCGTTGAAGCTGCGCGATCTTTCGCTCGCGGGCCGATTGCCGCTCTTGGGGCCTGTCCTTGCCCGCGGTCAATACAGGGCGATCATCGAGCAGGTCCGCGAAACGGCGCAGATCCTGAAGATTGACCATCTGCTGGAACGTAAGCCGGGACAGTTGTCAGGCGGGCAGCGGCAAAGAGCGGCGCTTGGCCGTGCAATGGTTCGCAAACCCGTTGCGTTCTTGATGGACGAGCCTCTTTCCAACCTTGATGCCGCCCTGCGCATCCACATGCGCTCCGAGCTTGCCGAATTGCACCGGTCGTTGAAGACAACCTTCGTCTACGTGACCCATGATCAGGCGGAAGCACTGACCATGTCGGACCGGATGGCCGTCATGATGGATGGCGAAATTCTGCAGCTCGGCGCACCGCACGACGTCTACAACGATCCGCAGGATCTGCGCGTCGCAGAATTTGTCGGCGCACCCAAGATCAATCTGCTGCCAGGTTCCCTCGACAATAACGGCTATGCGCGCTGCGGCGAGATCGTTCTGTCGCGCGCAGCCGCAAAGGGTGTTGTCGGATCTGTTTCTATCGGTTTGAGGCCCGAGCATCTGTCTTTGTGCGACAAGGGAACGCCGGAGGCGCTAACGGGCCAGGTCGTGCACAAGGAGAATCTGGGTGCAGACATTTATTTGCATGTGTCGGTTCTGAACGGGTCACAAAGGCTTGTCGTGAGGGTGTCGCCACATGAAGGGCAAAGTGTTTCCTTCGGTCAGTCGGTCCAGGTTGTCCGCGAACACGGCCAAGCGCTTGTCTTTGGCAAGGATGGCAAAAGACTTGATCTTAAAACCATCGACAGCGGCAACGTCGCCGAGGTGGCGTGATGCAGACCACCAATGCGCACTGGTGGTTTGTCGGCCCCGCCCTGTTTTTGATGGTCGTGATCCTGCTGATGCCGATCGCTATCGCCGGTGCGCTTAGCTTTACAAGCTACAGCCTCGGAAATCCGGGCGCAGAATTTGTCGGGCTGGAGAATTACGAGAAGATCTTCACACGATCCACTTATGAGAAGATGTTCGGGGCGACTTTCCGGTACGTCTTCGTTGTGGTGCCGTTGTCCGTCGGACTTGGCCTTGGGGCGGCGCTTCTGATCAACTCCACCCGGCGCTTCGGTGATCTTTACAAGACGATTTATTTTTTGCCCGTCATGGCGGCGCTTATTGCAATGGCGATCGTTTGGGAATTCGCCTTCCATCCGACAATCGGGATTGTCAATTCAACGCTTGAACGGGGCTGCGGATCCTTCCTCGAGGCCTGGTCGTGGTACGCGACCGGTTGCGAGCGAGGCTTCCCGCTCTGGCTGACCGACCGCGACTACGCGATCTGGACGGTGGCGTTCATTGGTGTCTGGCAGGGCTTCGGCTTCAACATGGTGCTCTACCTTGCCGGGCTGACGTCTGTGCCGCGCGAGCTTTATCACGCCGCAGAGATGGATGGGGCCGAAACCGCCTGGGACCGCTTCCGGCTGGTCACGTGGCCCATGCTCGGCCCGACAACCGTTTTTGTTGTCACGATCTCCTTCATCCGATCGTTCCAGGTCTTCGACACGGTCGAGGCGTTCTACCCGCAGGGCGGAGGGCCGTCGAAATCGGTCTACGTGATGATGTTCGCAATCTATGAAAAGGCGATCCAGCAGAACCTCATGGGCATCGGAGCCGCTATTACGGTGGTTTTCCTCGGCTTTGTCATGTTCCTCACGCTGATGCAGCGCTGGCTCGTTGAAAGAAGGGTGCATTACACATGAGCGAGGCGAGCCTTCCGGCCTCAAGCGCCGTATCCCTCCCAACGTTCCGGTTTTCGGCATCCGAGACGATCAAGCATGTCGTCCTGATCCTTGGAAGCCTTATCGTGCTGCTGCCGTTTTACGTGATGCTGAGCTACAGCTTCAAAAGCCCGGCAGAGATCATGCAGAACACCGGCGGGTTCTTCGGAACACAGGAACTTTTCCGGGACGACTATTGCATCAAGCTCGGGCGGGATGCCGCTGACTGTATGGTGACGCCGTTCATCTACAACTACACCACGGCTTTTGAGAAAGCCCCGCTCGTTCGCTACCTCTTCAACGGCGTGGTGGTCACCGCATCGATCTTCTTCATTCAGGTGCTCGTCGCGCTGCCTTGCGCTTACGCGCTTGCAAAGCTGCGCTTTTGGGGCCGGGAAGCCGTCTTCGGTCTTGTTCTCTTCTGCCTGCTCATCCCGGTGCATGCCATCGCACTTCCGCTCTACATCATGCTGGCAAAGCTTGGGCTCACCAATACTTACGCAGCACTGGTCATTCCGTGGACGATTTCGGTCTTCGGCATCTTCCTTATGCGGCAGTTCTTCATGACGGTACCCGACGATCTGATCGACGCGGCGCGCATGGATGGCATGAGCGAGTTTTCGATCATCTGGAACGTAATGCTGCCGACGGCGATCCCGGCGCTTCTGGCCTTTGCAATCTTCTCGGTCGTTGCGCACTGGAATGACTATTTCTGGCCACGCATCGTGGTGACCGGCGACCGGTCCCTGTTCACGCCACCGCTGGGTCTTCGCGAATTCAAGGGCGATGCGGATGGCGACAATTTCGGGCCGATGATGGCCACTGCAACCATCATTGTCGCACCACTGATCATAGCCTTCATGATTGCGCAGCGGCGCTTCATCGAAGGAATCACTTTGTCGGGGATGAAATGATCCGGCCGATTTGCGGGACCGCCCAGAGGCGGTCCCATCACCGAAATCCCGTTTTGGGGATCACTAGGGAACGGGCGAGTTTGGCGACCTGCCGTTCCCACGGCAACAGACGGAGAGTTCCATGAAAAAGACCCTCACCGCAATAGCAATGCTGCTGGCTGCTTCCGCTGCTCATGCAGAAGACACGATTACCATCGAATTTGCTTATCCTTACAGCCACTTGTTCGATGTTACCTATGAAAAGATCCTGCCCAAGTTCAAGGAGCAGCATCCGAATATCGACGTGAAGATCCGGGCGACCTACGAATCCTACGAGGACGGCACCAATACCATCCTGCGCGAGGCTGTCGCCGGGACGCTCCCCGATGTCACCATGCAGGGCCTCAACCGCCAGGCGATCCTGGTTGAAAAAGGCATCGCCAAGTCGCTCGAGCCGTTCATCCTCAAAGAGGAAGACTTCGCCAAGGATGGCTATCACGATGCGATGCTGACACTCGGCACGTTCAATGATGACATTTACGGCCTGCCGTTCTCCGTCTCGCTACCGGTCGGCTACTACAACATGGATGTCATGGCGAAAGCGGGCATCACCTCCGCCGATCAGCTGCCGAAGACCTGGGACGAAGTTGTTGAGGTGTGCGGAACGCTACGCGAAGCCGGTGTGAAGAACCCGATGTTCTGGGGTTGGAACATTACCGGTAACTGGTTCCTGCAGGCGCTGATGTGGTCGCAGGACAAGGCAACAATGGAAGGCAATGAGCTTCAGCTCTCCTCCGCGGAAGGCCTGAAGGCCCTTGAGACCATGAAGGGCCTGTTTCGTGGCTGCGACATGCAGAACATTGAATGGAAGGCAGCCCTTGCTTCTTTCTCTGCCGGCGAGATCGGCATGATGTTCTGGTCGACCTCTGCGCTTGGTGCAGTCGAGCGCGCCAAGGGCGACTTTGAACTGAAAACCAACGAATACCCCGGTCTTGTTGCCAGTGGCCCGATGGGTCTGCCGGCCGGTGGCAATGCTGCCATGCTGGTTTCCTCAAGCGACGATCCGAAGGTTCTGGACGCGTCCTGGAAATGGCTGAAATTCATTACCTCGGGTGAAGGTGCTGCCGATGTTGCTCGCACCACCGGTTACATGCCGCCGAACAAGGCTGCCAACGAAGTGATCCTTGCCGACTTCTACAAACAGAACCCGAACAAGGAAACGGCTGTGCGTCAGCTGCCGCTGCTGCGCGACTGGCAGGCTTACCCTGGCGACAACGGCCTTGCGATCACGCAGGTGATCTATGACGGCATCGAGGGCATCGTCACAGGTGAATTCGAGGACATGGGCGAACTGCAGGAAGAGCTGACCGAAGAAGTTCAGGACCTGCTGCCGTCCAACTGATCGTACCTCTACATGAAAAGACTTGTCGCCGCCCGGTATGCCGGGCGGTGGATCAATCCCAACTACTTCCGGAGGAAGACGTGAAGCTTCTGCAGCTCACCGATATTCATCTGACGACGCCCGGCGAAACCATTGGCGGACGTGAGCCGAACGACAATTTCAAAAAAGCACTCCATCATGCCATCACCCATCATCCGGATGCGGATGCGCTTGTCATCACCGGCGACCTGTCCGACTGGGGTGACCGTGACGATTACTTGAGGCTCAAGGAACTCATCGCCACTTCACCGGTCCCGGTGCAGCTTTGTATCGGCAATCACGACGAACGCGACGTGTTCGTTTCGGTTTTTCCGGACCGCGTTGATGAAAACGGCTTTGTCCAGTCGGCGCTGGATCTTCCGGGAGGCCGCGCACTCCTTCTCGACACCTGGGGCCCGAATTCGCATGCAGGATACTACTGCGACAAACGTCTGCGCTGGCTTGACGCGGAACTGAGCGCTTCGCCGGACCAGGTCTTCCTTTTCATGCACCATAACCCTGTCCCGATTGGCATTGCGCCGATGGACAAGATCATGCTGCAAGATGCCAACGCATTCGGTGCCGTGGTGAGGAAGCATAAGTCGAGGATCCGGCATATCTTCCACGGACATTGTCATCTGCCGCTGTGCGGGTCGCTCCACGGGGTGCCCTTCAGTGCACCGCGCGGAACCAACCACGCCGGATGGCCGGATTTCGGAAACGGGGGAAACCTGAGCGCGTCGGACCTCTACGAAAGCTACGCAGTCATCCTGGCCGACGAAGCGTCCGTGATGGTTCACATGGTCGAATTCGGCTATCAGGGCGAGATACGGCGCGAAGGATCCCCTGACTATGCTGACTGGAATCGGTTGACCATGGTCAGGTGAAGATCACCTCAAATTCCTTACCGGTAAGGGGTCCGTCCGTCGCCAAGGCCGCTTTGTCATGGTCTGTTCCTGAAACTGTCACAAATTGCACGGCGTTTGGGGGTAGAAGGCCACTTTCCTGACACTCAGTGCGTCCGTTCCGATTCGATGCGGAGCGTTGCCATGCTGGAGCGTGATATGACGTTTGCCGACAAGAAATTGCCGACGGGAAGTGAAGTGACCGTTCTCAAAAACGCCAGACTGGTGCTGGCAAACGAAGTCGTCCTTGGTCATCTGGCTTTTTCAGAAGGCCGCATCGTGTCCGTCGATGCCGGTATCGCGCCGCAGACCGGCGTGGATCTGGAAAATGACTACCTGATCCCCGGCCTTGTCGACATTCACACCGATCATTTCGAAAAGCATGTTTTCCCGCGCGCGCATGTCAGGTGGGACCCGCTGCGGGCTGCACTGGCACATGACGCGCAGATCATCGGCAGCGGCATTACAACCGTCTTCGACAGTCTTTGTGTCGGCGCGACGATCAAGAACCCCGAGCGCCGTGAAATCCTGTCACCCATGGTCGACGCCCTGGAAACCGCGCAATCTGCCGGCATGTTGCGTGCCGAGCATCTGGTGCACCTGCGCTGCGAGATCACCGACGCGGAAACGACGCGGTTGACGGAAGAAAACATCGGCAAGGAAATCGTGCGGATGGTGTCGGTCATGGAGCATCTTCCAGGGCGCCGCCAAAGCAGGGATGTCGAAGGTTACATCCAGCGGCGGATGGCCGACAGCGGCGAATCCCGTGCAGCCGTTGAAAGGGATGTTCTGGAACTCCAGAACCATTCCGACGCGATCAGCGAAAAAGTCCGCCCTGCCGTGGTGGCTCTGGCGCACGCGCATGCTCTGCCGCTGCTCAGCCATGACGATACGGAACTTCATCACATTGACGAGGCAGTTGCTGAAGACATCACGATTTCCGAGTTTCCCTGTACGCTTGAAGCAGCGCGCAAGGCGAAGCAGCACGGGATGCATGTGGTCGGCGGCGCGCCGAACGTCTTGAGAGGCGGTTCGCAATCCGGAAATGTGGCGGTCAGCGACCTGATGCAGGAGCAACTCGTCGACATCCTGGCATCGGACTACGTACCGCGTTCCATGCTCGACAGTGCGTTCATGATTGCGAGCGAAACATCCTTCCAGGAGGACCTTGCCGCAGCGATGCGCCTGGTGACCAAAACGCCGGCAGAAGTCGCGGGCCTCAGTGATCGCGGTGAGATTGCCACGGGACGCCGGGCCGATCTGCTTCATATTGGCCTGCATGGCGGTCATCCGTTCGTGAAGCGGGCCTGGGTCGCTGGAACGCGCGTTCTGTAGTCAGAAATCTGACAAGCGTGTAAAAGAGAGATGCCGCATGAAAATCGTGCGGGACGTCTTCCCGTGTGCAAATTTTTCGCTTGATCTCCAGTTAACTTGAGGCCCTAGAAGCTTCGGTCGTGAGCAGGATCCCGGTGTTGTCGTTTCGTGATCCTGACACTCATTGAGTGTGATTTAGACTGGAGCATTCGCATGCATGTTTTGACCGTTCTGGACCATCCTGACCCAACGTCCTTTTCTGCGGCTGCTGCCCGGAAGTTCATGGATGGCGTTGCATCAGCGGGTCATTCAGCAGAACTTGTGGATCTGCACGCGGAGGGGTTCGACCCGCGCTGGACGATGGCGGATGTAAAAGCAGATGGAAACGCAAGCGCGCTGGCCGATGTCGGGCGCGAGCACGCCAGAATTGGCCGGTCGGATGCGATTTGCCTTGTGTTTCCACTCTTCTGGTGGGGGATGCCTGCGATGACCAAAGGCTGGGTGGACCGTGTCTGGAGCTGGGGCTGGGCATATGATCAGCTTGACGATCCGGAGCTTTCCCTGCAACGAAAGCGGCCCGGGGTTCTCTTGATACCGGCCGGAGCCCGTTCTGATGAAATGGAAGAAAGAGGGTATCTCGCCGCACTTGAGACGGCGTGGATACAAGGCACGTTCGGCTACTTTGGGTTTTCGCCGCGAAGGCTTGAACTGCTGTGTGGTTCCGAGGGCTCGCCCGAGCGCCGGGCGCAATTGCTTGACCAAAGTTTTCAGGCTGGCCGAGAAGTCTTCTCGGCCAGAAACGACGGATAGACTTTTTGTTCCAGCAGTTAGTTCTGTTTTCGGTCGTCCTGACCGATGATCCGCTTGCGCAGAAAGCCGGAAAGCCCGTCGATCAGGTAGACCGTCAGGATGATCAGGAAGATGATCGACCAGGCTTCCGGCCATTTGTAGGCACTGATCCGGTCGGCCAGCAGAAAGCCGATGCCGCCAGCGCCGACGATGCCCAGGATCGTGCCGGAGCGGGTGTTGGATTCGAAATTGTAGAGAATGACAGACAGGATAACCGGCAGGGCCTGCGGCAGGATCGCAAAGCGAATGGTCTGCAGGTTTCCACTGCCGGACGCCTTCAGGCCGTCAACAGGTTTCTTCGACGTATTCTCGATCGCCTCGGAAAAGAGTTTTGACAGGGTTCCGACTTCCGACACGGCAATAGCGAGGATCCCGGCGAGCGGACCAAGCCCAAAGGCACGAATAAAGATCAGTGCAAGGATGATCTGTTCAACGGCGCGCAGCGCGTCGAACCCGCGCCGGGCGCTTAAGCGCAACCAACTGAACGGCATGATGTTTTTGGCGCCGAGAAAGGCAAGCGGAAAAGCAACGATTGCGCCCAGAAGCGTGCCCATGAAAGCCATGGCGACTGTTTCGCCAAGTCCTTTCAGGATCTCGCTCCATTCCTTCCAGGTTTGCCAGATGTAGGGCGGAAACATGAAGGAGAGCACGCTGCCGAAGCGCGTCAATCCTTCCAGAATACGGCCTGGTGAAAAGCCGAAATCCCACAAGCACCAACCGGTCAAAAGGACAAAGGCAGACCAGCCGGCAAGGCGCTGCAGTCTGGTCTTCAAGGGCGTTTGGAAAGCGCCCGGGACCAGTTGTCTTGCCGCGTTTTCTTCTGATGTGCTGTCCATTGTCACACTCCTTTGCCGGTCAGGCCGATGATCTTGTGTCGGACCTTCTCGCTGATCATGTCGATGAGAATGACGGTGACGAAAATGATCACGAATAGTGCGGACAAATCCGTATATTCCTGCAGCGACATGGCGACGCGAATTTCCTGACCGAGGCCGCCGGCACCGACGAAGCCGATGATTGAAGACGCACGCACATTGATTTCAAAGCGCAGCAGGGTGTAGCTGATGATGTTCGGGACAACCTGCGGAACGATGCCATAGCGGATCTGGTCGAACCAGGAGCCGCCGGAGGCCTTGATGCCCTCCACCGGACGCATGTCGGCATTTTCGTTGGCTTCTGAATAAAGCTTGCCGAGCGCTCCGGTTGCGTGAAGACCGATCGCGAGAACGCCGGCGAGAGGACCTACACCGAAACAGAATACGAAAATCAGCGCCCAGACCAGTTCGGGAACGGTGCGCACGATTTCCAGATAGCGGCGCGTCAGGTTGAGGATGAAGGCATTGGGAGCCAGATTGCGCGATGCGGGAAAGCTCAGCAGAAAGGCTCCGACCACACCAAGCAGCGTCGCAAGGTAGGCGATCAGGATCGTCTCGACCAGGAGTTCGAGCCAGACTTGCCATCGCCAGAACCAGTTCGCGATATCCGCGCCGAGCGTGTCCCAGTGCAGAACGGGCAGGGTCTTAAAAAGATACTCACCCAGTCTCGGCAGGCCGGCCCAGATCTTCCACATCGACACCCGTTCGCCATTGGCAAGCGTCACGTCGGTCATGTCGAAGAATCCGCCGATCCAAGCCGCCGAAAAGAAACAAACCGCAAAGAGAAACGTCGTGATCGTGTTGACGCGCAGCGCTGATTTGCGTGCTGCCGCGTAGTCCAGTTCGAACTGGTCGACTGCGGGGGAATAAGCCGTCATTTAGGGCACCGTCGATCCGAATGAAAAAGGGAGGTGCCCGGGCACCTCCCTTTCAGGTCAAGTGTCAGCCGCGGCGCTCTTTCTTCAGCCAGTCGCGCATGTCGACAATCCACTGGTAGCGCTCATGATCGACGCGTTTCCATCCGGCTTGCGGGCTGTCATCGCCGCCGCGCATTGCGTTGAAAGCGTCAAAGTCTTTTTCCGGGATGGCCTCAACGGCGGCGGTCATGTCGGCGATCAGGTCCGCCGGCAGATTGACGCGGGCAGAGAACGGTCCGCTGGTGATTTCAGGGCTTTCCCAGATCGGGCAGACAACACCTTCTTCGATCATCCCCTTGGTGATCATGCGTTGCCAACGGCCGTCGGTTTCGTTGTTCTGCCAGGTTGCAGCAGCGTCGTATTGCTTGTTGACGACGCCAAGCACGCCCGTCTCATGTCCACCAGAGAACGGAATTGCCGAAAAGTGCTCCTTAGGATTGTAGCCCTGCTGCACCATATTGAAATAAGGTACCGCGAAGCCGGACGTGGAATCGGGGTCGGCAAAGGCGTGCACCTTGCCCTTCAGGTCGTCGAGAGACTTGTAGCCGCTGTCGCAACGGACCATCACCACCGAATAGTAGCCGCTCGAGCCATCCTTGTTGAGACGGGTCAGAAGCGGAACGACACCGCCGTTTGTCTCTGTGTAGGCCGCGGCGTAAGAGGAAGAGCCGAAGAAGGCGAATTCGATCTGATCGGCTGCGATGGCCTGGATCACCCCGTCATAAGAACCGGCGGTGAAGATTTCGACTTCGACGCCCAGTTCTTTCTCCAGATATTCTTCGAACGGCGTGTAGCGCGCGATCCGGTCTTTTTCGTTTTCGCCGGAAAGGATGCCGAACTTCAGGGTTTTGTAATTGTCCTTCCAGCCTTCCGCCATGGCCGGAGAGGCTGCGAGAACGACAGCCGAAACTGCTGCTGCGAAAATAGCCTTCATCGTAGTGCTCCATATTCGCCGTGTTGAACGGCTGGTTCATGCGGCCGCAGCCGCAATAAACGCAGGTGTGGCTGTGCACCGCTGCGCGTTACGCTCCGACAGCCTGCTTTGGCTGCCGTGACGAGACTGGTGACAGGGATGTGGAGGTGACGGCTTCATCTATGTCGTCGCCCAGGGTGTCGGTCCCATAGATCGCCCGGACCTTGTCGGTCGTGAGAGCCTCCGGTGTTCCGTCGAAATGCACCTTGCCGGCACGCATCGCGACAATCCGGTCGCAATATGTGCGTGCCGTATCAAGCGTGTGCAGGTTGACCAACACAGTCAGACCGTCGGCTTTGTTAATCTGCCTGAGGGCTTCCATAACCCGCGTTGCGTTGGCAGGATCGAGCGAAGCGATCGGCTCGTCTGCAAGCATGATGCGCGGGTTCTGTACAAGCGCCTTGGCAATCGCAACCCTTTGCTGCTGTCCGCCGGACAGCGTTCCGGCTCGTTGCAGTGCCTGCGGAACCAGATCGAGACGGTCCAGCGCGTGGATCGCAAGTGCTCTGTCTTCGTCGGTGAAGGACTTGAGCATCGATCGTGCAAATCCCGTGTGCGCAATGCGTCCGACCATGACGTTGGTGAGAACGTCCATGCGCTCGACCAGATTGAATTGTTGGAAAATCATCGCGCAGGAGGCACGCCACAGGCGCAGGTCCCGACCCTTCAGTGCGGTTATGTCCCGGCCCTCGTTGACAATCGAGCCATGCGATGGATCGGAGAGCCGGTTGATCATTCTGAGCAAGGTGGATTTACCGGCACCCGAGCGGCCGATAATGCCCACCATCTGCCCTTCCGGAATGGCCAGCGAAACACTGTCCACCGCGGTCAAGTCTCCAAAAACTTTCGACAATTGTTCGACGACCAGCATCGCACCCTCCGTGAAGCCGGAGAGGCAACTACCAAAAATCTGCGGTGGGGAGATGTCTATACGATTATACTTTTATGATTTTTTATGACATGTCGGTGATTTTTATTTGCCGTTTAATGAATAACTGAAAGAAAAATATAGAAAAAGCCGTACTGAGTAACGAAAAGGAAGAAAAAAGAGATGTTCTCCGGTGTCAAAATTCGTAAAAACTACATATTTGCTTCACATTCGGCGCTCCGGTAGTCGCTAGGGTCGCTCCGCTTTACTGGCTTGCTCTTGGCTCGTTTGGAGTTCCTATCATGCGATTTCTGAAATCCGCCGCATATGCGGTTGCAGCGCTTGCGCTTTCCGTCACATCTTCCCTTGCAGACACCTACAAATTGGCCGTTACGGATGTCGAAGGTCTTGAGCGTTTGCAGCTCGAGTGGGGCCCGTTCAAGGAAGCCCTGGAAAATGCGACCGACCATACGTTCGAGTTCTTTCCTGTCACCAGCCGCACCGCCGCTGCCGAAGCGCTGCGTGCAAAGCGGGTCGACTTCGTGGTCACCGGTCCGGCCGAGTATATCGTCATCAACAAGCTAACGGACGCGACGCCTTTGATTGGCCTCGGACGTCCGGATTACTACTGCGCCATCGTCGTGCGCGCCGACAGCGGGATCACCCGCCCGGCGGATCTGAAGGGTAAGAAAGTCGCCTTCGGCGATATCGGATCCACATCCAACATGCTTTGCCCGATGCAGCTTATGGCCGATTACGGCATCGATCCGGTCAAGGATGTCGACAAGCTGCACACCTCCCGCAACATTGCCCATGAAGCCCTGAAAAAGGGCGAAATCGAAGGCATGGGAACAAACCATAACTCCTGGGTCCGCGTGCGGAACAAGGACGAAAGTGTCCCGAACGGCTTCTTCCGCGTCATCGCGCGGTCAGGCGACTTGCCGAATGACATGCTCATGGTCGGATCGCATATCGACGCGACGGCTGCCGAGGGCGTTCGCAAGGCAATCCTCGATAACAAGGATGCCATTGTCACAGCGATCCTGCAGCACGAGGAAAACGACAAGTATAACGGCATGGATCTGGTCGCGATCGAAGATGGCGCCTACGATCTGGTTCGCTCGATGTACTCGACTGCGGGTTTTCCGCAGTATGACAAGTTCATCGGCGAATAATGGCCCAGGCCCAAGCAGACTTCGTCGGCGCGCAAGCGCCGGCAAGGTTTCCGGCACCGGTGAGCGAGGCGGGGACCTGTGATCTTATCGTTGAGGGACTGTCGAAGTCTTTCGGCGCTGACCATATGGTGCTGCGCGGTGTTTCTTTCTCGGTACGCGGTCAGGAGGCCGTTGCTCTGATTGGGTCCAACGGGGCGGGAAAATCGACCGCCCTCCGATGTGCTTTACGTCTGATCGAGCCAGATCAAGGTGCCACTCGGCTGTTCAACGAGGACGTTACCAGCGCGCGCCAGCATCGGCTGCGCAAATTGCGCGCGGACGTCGGATTTGTCTTTCAGAAACACAACCTCGTTCCGCGAGTCTCAGCGCTGACCAACGTCATTCATGGAAATCTCGGCCGGTCCGGCGGCATCAGAGGCTGGTCGCAGTTCTTTGCGCCCGTATCGCTCCGCGAACGCGCCATGCACTGCCTTGAGCGCGTCGGACTTGCGGACAAGGCGCTCCAGCGCGCCGATCAGCTTTCCGGCGGCCAGTCGCAGCGCGTCGCCATTGCCAGGGCCCTGATGCAGGACCCCAGGATGATCGTCGCCGACGAACCTGTTGCCAGTCTCGATCCGGTCGCCGGGCATGAGGTGATGGAACTGTTCCACAAGCTGACACGGGACGAAGGCATCACGCTGCTTTTCACTTCCCACAATGTCGAGCAGGCCCTCAGCTATTCCGATCGCGTATTGGCCATCAAGCAGGGTGAAATCGTTCTTGACGCCGCCAGCAACACACTGTCTTCCGCAGATCTGGGGAAACACTATGGCTGACATCGGCTACAGACCAGAGCGCGGTCTGCCTCAGCGCTTCGAGCGCCCCGGAGCATTGCGGTTCACCTTTTATGTCGCCCTGGCAGCTTTCGTGCTGTGGTCGTTTCAGGGGGCGGGCTGGTCGTTCTCGGCACTTGTTTCCGGCGGACCGGCGCTTGTCGACTTTCTTTCAAGAGCCTGGCCACCTTCGGCGGAAAGGCTTCCTCAGCTCGGCGAAGCACTGCTTGAGACGTTTCAGATGGCGCTCGCGGGCACCATCATCGGTATCGTCGTCAGCCTGCCGCTTGCCATTGTCGCGGCCAAGGGCCTGACGGGTCCGGGCATCATCAGCCGTTGCCTCTACTCCGGTTCACGTTTGTTGATTGCGCTCTTCCGAACGGTTCCTGATCTGGTGTGGGCCCTGGTTTTCGTAATCACGGTCGGGTTGGGTCCATTTGCCGGAACGCTTGCGATCGCCGTCGATACGGTCGGCTTTTGCGGCAGGTTCTTTGCTGAATCCATGGAAGATGCCGAAAAGGGTCCGAGCGAGGCACTTACGGCGGCGGGCGCCAGCAAGCTTGATACGGTCTTCTGCGCGGTCGTTCCAGCCGCGATGCCGTCTTTCATCACCACTTCCTTGTTTGCACTTGAAAAGGCGACGCGCTCCTCGGTCGTGCTCGGCCTGGTCGGAGCAGGGGGGATCGGCATCGAACTGAAAGTCGCCATGGACTTTTTTGACTACCAGCTCGCCATGACAATCATTCTGATGATCTTCGTCCTGGTGCTGTGTGTGGAGAGATTGGGCAATTTTGCCCGCAAAACGATATTGGAAGGATCGCCACGATGAGCACAAGCTACCCTGCCGACAGGACCGACACGGCACATTTCGCCTGGGACAAGCGTTGGCGAACCGAAGAAGGCCGGGCGGACTGGCTGCAGCCGAGTGAAGATGTTTCGGTGCTGATTTCCAAACTACAGCGGAAAGCCCCATTGAAGGCACTGGATTTGGGATGTGGTGTCGGCCGGCACGCGCTGGCCTTTGCCCGGGCCGGTTTCGACACACATGCGATGGATTTGTCTCAGTCAGGCCTCGACCAGCTCAACGCGAGCGCGGAGGCAAACGGCCTGGAGGTTTCAACGCACCTTGCTCCCATGACCGAGCTGCCGTTTGCGGACCAGTCCTTCGACTATGTACTCTCCTTCAATGTTATTTATCACGGCGACCCGGCGATCGTGAAAAAGGCAATCTCAGAAATTGCGCGCGTGTTGAAACCGGGTGGGCATTACCAGGGCACAATGCTTTCCAAGCGCAACGTCAATTTCGGCGTCGGTACGGAGATCGCGCCCGATACCTGGGTGAGGGAGGGTGACGACGACAAGGATCACCCGCATTTCTACTGCAACGCCAGTGAATTGGTTCAACTTTTCAATGCGTTCGAACTTATGAGCCTTGACGACAAGGAACACAGCAAGCCAGGTTCGTGGCATTGGCACATGATTGCAGAGCGGACCGGTTCCTGAGTTAAACCCCCACCAGCATCCACACTGCTTTTCTCCTCGGGAGACTGTGTGCGGTAAAGGCGGCGCTCTGTCGGCGCTGCCGGTCCGTCGACATCGATCTTCCGGGGGAAGGCTTACGGATAGCATTGGAATTCTTGCGGAAAAGCGTTAGGACGGTGAACTGGACCCTCAAAACGGGGATCCGTGCGAGGGGATGCAACGGTTTTCGGGATGAGTTCTGCTTGATTTCAATCAGACCAGTTTTGAACGTTCTCGGGTTCTTGTATGTCGGCCTTGCAACCGCCATGCTTATTCCGGCAATCGTCGATGTCGCCCAGAAAAATGCCGACTGGCAGGCCTTTGTCTTTTCAGCCCTTTTGACGGGCATGATCGGAATGCTGCTGTCGATTGCTGTTGGCGGCTCCTTGCGCGAAGGTCTGGATACCCGCCAGACCTTTATCCTGACCACATTGTCCTGGGCAACACTGCCTGCCTTTGGTGCCTTGCCGTTCCTGTGGCTTGGGATCGGTTATGCGGACGCGGTTTTTGAGGCTGTTTCGGGCTTCACGACCACAGGGTCGACTGTGCTGACAGGCCTTGACGGTCTGCCTCCGGGCCTTCTTGTCTGGCGGTCCATGCTGCAATGGATGGGTGGGGTCGGGATCATCGTCATGGCCATCGTCCTGCTGCCGTTTCTGAGGATCGGCGGTATGCAGCTTTTCCAGAGTGAGAGTTCGGACCGGTCTGAAAAAATAGTGAGCCGATCCGTGGAGCTGATCCGTCTGATCGGACTGGCCTATCTGTTTCTGACCGTGCTCTGCATCGCGGCCTATCTGGCAACGGGCATGGAGCTCTTCGACGCGTTCAACCATGCGCTGACGACGATCGCGACCGGGGGCTATTCAACGCACGATGAATCTTTCGGTTACTTCAAGAACCCGGCGTCCGGCTGGGTTGCGATTGTCTTCATGATTATCGGTGCCCTGCCGTTCGTCCTAATTATCCAGGCCCTTCGCGGCCATCCACTGCAGCTCTGGCGCGATCCTCAGGTGCGGGCCTTGCTCGGATTTCTCGCTCTCGTCTCGCTCACGCTCACGGTCTATCTCGGCATCAACATGCGCTTTCCATTTGAAGAAGCCCTGTTGCGTGCCACGTTCAACGTGGTGTCCATCGTAACGGGTACGGGATATGCCCTCGGCGATTTCTCGCAATGGGGCGCACCGGTGGTCGGGATCACGCTGTTGCTCATGTTCGTGGGTGGATGCACCGGGTCGACGACCGGCGGCATCAAGATTTTCCGTTTCCTGGTCTTCTTTGGAACCGTTCGCGCGCATCTTCGCAGGATGGTGCGTCCGCACCGGATCATGTCGGAAGAGTATGCCGGAACGCGGCTGACGCCTGAATTGTCATTCTCGGTCCTGGCCTTCCTTGTCGTCTATTTGGGGTCCGTCGGTATCATTACCGTGGCGCTTTCCTTTTTTGATCTGGATCTGGTGACCGCGATATCCGCCGCGGCGACGTCTGTCGGCAACGTCGGGCCGGGCCTCGGGCCGGTCATTGGTCCTGCCGGTCACTTCGCGCCACTCCCGGATGGCGCCAAGTGGCTGCTGTCTTTTGCCATGCTGGTAGGGCGCCTGGAACTTTTTACGGTTCTTGTCCTACTGGATCCTGATTTCTGGTCCAAATAAGCCCATAGCCTCCATCTTCTGACGTTTAGGGGAACGATATGAAATTCGCAGCACCGCTGGTAAGCGGCCGCCTCGTCAAGCGCTACAAGCGTTTCCTGGCGGACGTCATCCTGGATGCCGACGGTCGGGAAGTAACGGCTCATTGTGCCAATCCCGGTTCGATGCTGGGTTTGAAAGAGCCGGGATCGCGCGTTTGGCTTTCCCACTCGGACAATCCGAAACGGAAGCTCAAATACTCCTGGGAAATCATCGAGGCGGATGGCGCACTTGTCGGCATCAACACGGCGCACCCCAACAAGCTTGTAGAAGAGGCGATCGAAGCAGGACGTATTGAGGCGCTGAGCGGCTACGCGTCGCTGCGGCGGGAGGTCAAATACGGCAAGAACTCCCGCATCGATATCCTGCTTGAAAGTGCGGATGGACACAAAACCTATGTAGAGGTCAAGAATGTGCATCTGATGCGGCAGGCCGGTCTTGCCGAGTTCCCGGACAGCGTGACCGCGCGGGGCGCAAAACACCTGCAGGAACTTGCCGACATGGTTGCCGAAGGACACAGCGCCGTGATGGTGTTTCTCGTTCAGCGGCCTGACTGTTCCACGCTCAGCCTGGCAGCGGACATCGACCCGAACTATGCATCCGCGTTTCAGCAGGCAAAAGATGTTGGTGTTGCTGCCTATGCCATCGGCTGCGATGTCCGGCAGGACGGAATCGACGCAGTGAAGCCGGTCGCCATCAACGTCTAGGTCAAACGACGTCATCTTCCCGGGCCAATGTGTTAGTTGGCGCGCCGGCGCCCATCCTTTGTATTCAAAGTATCAGACAGCCCTGACGCTGATACAATTGAATCCGGACGCGAAGCACGATTGAAACCTCAGATTTCCATCTTCCGGTTGTCAGCAACGAAGCTGACCTAAACCAAGGAGATTGAAATGAAACTGACTGTCAAAATCTTGTCCGCCTTCGCTATCGCAACGCTTGCGTTCTCGAGCCTGCCGACCGCGGCAAATGCTGCAAACCACGTTGTCCACTGTGCGGACGGAACTGTTTACGATTTTGGTCCGGATGACGCGATCAGCGCCGAAGTTGCCTGTGCCAACCACGGTGGCATCAAGCAGACACCTTTCAAGGCATCGAAAGTCAAGCCGAACGGTTCCGGTTCAAAGGGTCTCAAAGTGAAGCGTACCAGCACGCGCTGATATCCATTCACGGATCTACTCTCTGAAAAACTTGCGCCTTGGCCCTCAATGGTCAAGGCCGCAAGCTCGCACCTGTATTGCTGAAGTTTATTGTCCGATTACACTTGGCGCACGACAATCGGTGTGCCGTTCGGAACCCGATTGTAAAGGTCTATGACGTCCTGGTGCAGCATACGTACGCACCCCGAGGAGACAGCCTTGCCGATCGACCAGGTCGCCGAGGTGCCGTGCAGACGGTAGAGCGTGTCCTTGTTGCCCTCGTAGATGTAAAGGGCGCGCGCACCAAGGGGGTTTTCCAGACCCGGTTCCATGCCGCCGCGATATTTTTCCAGCTTCGGTTCCCGCTCTATCATTTCCGCAGGTGGAAACCATTTCGGCCAGGGCCTTTTGGCAGCAATGCGCGCGCGGCCGCCCCAGGCAAATCCGGCGCGGCCGATGCCAACGCCATAGCGCATAGCTTTGCCATTCTCCATCGTCAGATAGAGAAACCGGTTCGGCGTATCGACGACGATTGTACCGGCGGGTTCTGAAGATGAATAATCGACCTGGCGGCGATAGTAGACCGGGTCGATCTTGCTGATGTCGACCGCCGGAACAGGGAAGGGCTCTTCGGGCATTGCCCGGTACATTTGAACAAAGTCCGGAGAAATGGAATCTTTGGCCGCAGGTGCCCTGGCAACGGCACGTGAGCCTGGGCGCGGCGGCAAACGCCCCGCGCTGCTTCCGGACTGGCAACCGGCGGCAAGGCCCGCTGCAAAGCACGCAAGGAACAGACGTCTGTTCAGCATTCACGATCCTGCCAAAGAATTTCAGTTTCACCGATCCGCATGGGCGGAAAGCAAATCACTCAATAGCAGGATTGTTCAGGCAGACGCGTGACAGTCAACTCCGCGGGTCGTGATAGCTGTGGGCAGTCACCACAACCGGTAAAATTCCTGCGTGCGATTTATCCAGCTGTGTCTTTTGACAGCGGCGGCTGGAACTGCCAGCCCATGTCCCAGGGGAAATAGATCCAGGTGTCCTGCGAGACCTCTGTGATGAACGTGTCGACCATGGGAACGCCGACCGGTTTTGCATAGACCGTCGCATAGTGGGCCTTCGGCAGCATTCCGCGCACCACCTTGAGGGTCTTTCCGGTGTCCACGAGATCGTCAATGACGAGAACCCCGCTGCCTTCCCCGTCTTCGAGGTCGATGACTTTCGGGTCAATCGGCTTGATGACCTTCAATTGTCCCTGATTGTCGTAGTCGTGATAGGAGGCGATGCAAACCGTTTCAATTGTCCTGATGCCAAGTTCTCGCGCCACGATGCCGGCAGGAACCAGGCCACCACGTGTGATGCAAACAATCGCTTTCCATTCGCCTTCGCTCGACAGCCGCCATGCGAGAGCGCGGGAGTCGCGGTGAAACATATCCCAGGAAACGGGGAAGGCCTTGTTTTGGGTGGAATTTTCCATTTTCAACTCGCTTTTTATGATCCCAGGATTTCCGCAACTGCTTGAGCAACATCTCTTTTGGCGGCATGCAAAATGTCTTCGTCGCGAGACCGGATGACGATCTGGGTCGTGAACTTGCCGTCGGAAGCGTTCGGATAGGAGCCGATCAGCGTATCGGGATGCGCTTCCTGGATCGCGGCCAGCCGGTCGGCTATCCGGCTTTCCGGCATATCGGCGGCAACTGTCTCGGAGAGCATCTTCTTGCCGGTTTTCAAGGTAGGCGAAATGGCATCCATCATCGCCTGCATGATTGAAGGAACGCCCGCCATGACATGCACGTTTTCAATCCTGAAACCGGGTGCTTTCGACACCTTGTTCTCGATAAGGTCCGCGCCCTCCGGGATCCGTGCCATCCGCTGACGCGCCGGCGTAAACTGACCGGGCGCATAATGCGTCTCAAGAAGCGTCACGGCGCGCGGGTCGAGGTTGAGCGGAACATCAAAGGCGGCTGCGACACTTTCGGCGGTGATGTCGTCGTGGGTAGGGCCGATGCCACCGGAGGTAAAGACATAAGTGTATTTCGAGCGCAAAGCGTTTACAGCCAGAACGATCTCGTCACGCTCGTCCGGAACAACCCGGACTTCTTTCAGGTCGATCCCAAGAGAAGTCATGTAATCTGCGACGAAACCGATGTTCTTGTCTTTGGTGCGGCCGCTCAGGATCTCGTCTCCAATAACCAGAAACGCAGCCGTTACAACGTCATCTGCCTTCTGTCCGGTCATTGTCGCTCTCCCTGAAACCTGGATTGGGTTTGGCTTTATCTCAGCTTTTAACGCGGCTCAAGCGAAACAAGATCTATTGATCAGGGGTCCAGCCATAAATCCGGTCGAAACGCTCCGCGAGGCGTTTCGGCTTCGTGAGGCGCAGCACGGTGTCGCGAGCGAGCGCCATGGGTCCGGAGAAGTGGAACGTTTTGGCGTTGCCGTGCGAAATGCCCTGTACATGGGCGGCACGTGGTTTGCGATCCCGTTCGAAAGATCTGAGTGCAGACGAGATATTTGCAACATCCTGCGGCAAGTGTTTGGCAAGAATTGCAGCGTCTTCGATTGCCATCGCCGCTCCTTGAGCCATGAATGGCAACATGGCGTGGGCGGCATCGCCCATCAGTGCAATATGGCCGTGTGTCCAGGGCCCGGACGCATCTACGCTGCACAAGGCCCATTTAAGCCACTGGTTCGGGGTATTGAGCAGGTTTCGCGTTTCTGCAGGCCAATCCTTGAAGACCCGCAAGACCGCGTCCTTGTCCGCTTCTGCCGACCAGGTTTCATCACTCCAGTCTTCTTTGGCCAGGGCAACGATATTGAGCTCACGTCCACCGCGTATCGGATAGTGCACGAGATGCGAATCCTTGTGCAGCCAAAGTCCGGTGTCGCGGGCGAATTTCGGGTCGACCTGATCCATTGGAACGGTCGCACGATAGGCGACCTGGCCGCTGAAACGGGCGTTCCTGTGACCGGGAACATGACGCCTCGTCTTGGACCAGACACCATCGGCCCCAATCAGCGCCTTGCAGCTCAGATTACCGGTTTCGTCGTTCTCGCGGTAAATGCAGACCAGGTGGTCGTAGGGCGATGCTGTCAAATCCCGGACTTCACACGAAAGACGCAACGAAATCCCGTGTGTCTCCTTTACCCGCTCGAGCAGGACCCGCTGCAGATCTGCGCGATGGATCACCCAGAACGGGTTGCCATGGCGTTCGTGTATGAATTTTCCGAGCTCAACACGGGCAAGTTGGTGTCCCGAATTCGCCGACCAGATCCGGAGCCCGTCGGGCGCATAGGCAAAGGGCTCAAGATCCTCGAGGATACCAAGCCCAGACAGCACGGAACATGCATTCGGCGAGAGCTGAAGACCTGCGCCCACTTCGGATATTTCCCTGGCGCGTTCCAGAATCACAATTTCATGTCCCTGGCGCTGCAACGCCAAGGCCGCCGTCAGGCCTCCTATGCCGCCGCCTGCAATGACAATCGGATGCGCGTCGTCTGTGTCGGTCATCGGACGCTCTCGTCTCAGGCGGCTTCCGGCGTCCAGTTGCAGTCGTTCGGGGACGATTCATCGGCCCCAAGCGTCGGATCAAACTTGTAGAGCGTGGAGCAATAGGGGCAGACGATTTCGTTTTCTGTGCCCATATCGAGAAAGATATGAGGGTGATCAAACGGCGGTCTTGCGCCGATGCACATGAATTGACGCGCGCCGATCGCAATTGAATCGTGTCCGCTGGTGTTTTGAAAGTGCGGGACAACCTGATCCGCCATTGCCACAAACCTCTTCATTCGCGGGGCTGTGCCCCGACACGGAATTTCGGTGACCATACCCATTCGAATATGGAAAGGGTAGAGGCTTAACTGCCGCATTCCGACATTTGTTAAGCACACTGCATTTCTTCTTTGCAAACGGGGAATATCCACCTACGATTGGATCAAGTATGTTTTCCGTTTACGTAAAGGTCATGCACGATGGCGCATGTTGAGGTTGGGGGAGTCAAGATTGCCTATCTTGACGAAGGTGAGGGGGATCCGATCCTGCTCATTCACGGATTTGCTTCGAACAAACAGGTGAACTGGCAGTATCCGGGCTGGGTCGACATCCTGGTCCAGAATGACCGTCGCGTGATCGCAATCGACAATCGCGGGCACGGAGAGAGTGAAAAACTCTATGATCCGGCGGACTACGGTGCCCCTCTGATGGCGGAAGACGCAAAGGGTGTCCTGGATCACCTGGAAATCGAGACAGCCGATGTCATGGGCTATTCCATGGGCGCCCGGATATCGGCCTTTTTGACGCTCAATCACCCTGACCGCGTCCGCAGAGCAATTTTCAGCGGCCTTGGCTATGGAATGGTCGCAGGTGTCGGGGATCCGGAACCGATCGCATCCGCTCTTGAAACGGACCGCATCCAGGACATCAACGACCGCACCGGCCGGGCCTTTCGTGCATTTGCCGATCAAACCGGGTCCGACCGGCTGGCGCTTGCGGCCTGCATGCGTTCATCGCGGCAGAAAATCAGCGAAGAAGACGTTGCAAACATCGACAGACCGGTTCTGGTCGCTGTCGGGACAAAAGACGAAATCGCCGGGTCGCCACACAAACTCGCCGACCTGATCCCGCATGCCGAAGTACTGGAAATTCCCGGACGTGATCACATGGTCGCGGTGGGCGACAAGGTGCACAAGCAGGGCGTTCTGGCCTTCCTGAACAACGTGGAGGCCTGACGGCTCGCGACACACGGGTGGGCGAAAGCTGCAGTGGTTTACCTGGAGGATCTATGGGACCGAAACGTGTCGAGTTTCAGGGAGCGGAAAAGAACAGCCTGATCGCGGACCGCTACGGCGAGGGCGAGCAGCCTGTTGTTCTGTTGCACGGCGGTGGGCAAACGCGCCATTCCTGGAATGCCGCGGCAACACGGATTGCAACGCTCGGGCACCCGGTCTACTCGCTGGATCAGCGTGGTCACGGCGAGAGTGAGTGGGTTTCCTCAGAACAATATGGCTTCATAGATTTCGCCAGGGATCTTGTGGCAGTCACCCGCCAGGTTTTTGCCATGCATCGGGCAAAACCGGTTGTTGTCGGCGCTTCGCTCGGCGGATTTGCCGGTATGCTTGCAGAAGGGCAGGAAAATCCCGGTGGACTGTCGGCGCTCGTCCTTGTTGACATTACACCTCGCATCGACATGGGTGGGGTCAGCAAGATCATCGGCTTCATGGGAGACCGGGTCGATGAAGGTTTTGCCGACGTCGCGGAAGCGGCTGATGCGATTGCCCGCTATCTGCCGGATCGCGCGAAACCGAAAGATCTTTCCGGGCTTTCCAAGAACTTGCGTCTCCACGAAGACGGCCGCTACCGCTGGCACTGGGATCCGGCGTTCCTGAAGTCCCGGCAGCACCGTGACCCTGCGCTGGCCGAAAAGATCCAGGCCAACATGCTGGCGGCCGCCGGCAATCTGTCGCTGCCGGTTTTGCTGATCCGCGGACGGAATTCGGAGCTTGTTTCCATGGACCACGTCCAGGAGTTTCTCGACCATGTCCCGCATGCGAAATTCACGGATATCCAAGATGCAGGGCACATGGTTGCCGGCGACAAAAACGACGTCTTTGCCGCAGCTGTCGAGGACTTTCTGATTGATCTCAAGACAAATTCTCAGGTTGCCTAAAATTGTTCACTTGCAATGTTTTACCTCAATGTCTTTTGGTTTTGATTTAAATAAGTGTGACACCGAAAGGCGCTTGAGCAGTTTTGAGGGTCCGGCTCTCAGAAGCCTTTGAAATGCGGCTTTCGTTTTTCCAAAAAGGCGCGACACCCTTCGCGGTAATCCGCGCTTTCGATGCAGCGCTCTGCAATCAGTCTGTGTTGTTCAAGTTCCATATGGACTGATTGCCCGGAAATCTGGTCGATAGCGCGTTTCGCAGCAGCGATGGACAATGGTGCATTTGCGCAAATGGTGGCGCAGAGCGTGTCGACACGATCTCTTAGGTCTTCCGGTTCCGTTACCTCGTTGATCAATCCCATGCCGAGTGCCGCGTCAGCAGTAAAGCGGTCACCTGTGTAAAGGATCCACTTTGCGTCAGAGGCGGACACTGCACTCAAGAGAGCGCCCAATGCATCTGGAGGATAGGCCAAACCGAGTTTGGCGGCGGGGATCCCGAAGAATGCGGTTTTGGACGCAATCCGCAGGTCGCAGGAAAGCGCCAGTCCGAGACCGCCTCCCAGGCAAGGTCCCTCTATTTCGGCGACGGTCGGGACGGGAAACGACTTGAGCGCCTTGAAGGCGGCGACATTGATTTCGTCGTAGCGCATGGCAGCAGCGGGCGTTGAGCGAGTTTCTTCAAACTCCGAGATGTCCGCTCCTGCACAGAAGCTTTTGTTGCCTGCGCCTTTCAACACACACACCCGGATGTCTTCAGCTTCCCTTATCTGGTCTATCAGATCTGGAATGCGTGCCCAGGCAGCAAGTGACAGCGCGTTTTTGCGCTCCGGTGCATTCAGTATGATTTCGGCGATCCGGCCATTGAATTTCACGAAGGGGTTCTCGCCCTTTCCCTGATTTCGTTCACTTTCGGCCATTCTTTTCCTCTATGCCATTTCTCAGGAGAGCCGGTATCCGGAAACTTAACGTTTCGGGTTTCATAAAAAGGCTTCATATCTGATATCACCAAGTTTCATTTTGGAATATCAGTCGACAGTCCTATCTTAGTGGACCGTTGTGACGGCTTGAAAAGGAGACAGCCAATGTCGGCACCGATACCTAAGTCCGACGTGAAGCGCGTTCCGACACATGACCCGGTCTGGCAGCAATTGCGCGAAGAAGCGCAGCAGATGGTTGCTTCGGAGCCTGCCCTTTCTTCGTTCGTGTACGAAACCGTACTCAATCATGACAGTCTCGAAGAAGCGGTGCTCCACCGGCTTGGAGATCGCCTGGGGCGGGATGTCGTTTCGGCTTCGCTCATCCGCCAGACTTATCTGGAGGCACTGGCCGACGAGCCCGAGCTTGCGAAGATCTTCCGTGTCGACATTGTTGCCGTGTTCGACCGCGACCCGGCATGCTTCCGCTACCTTGAGCCGGTTCTCTATTTCAAGGGCTTTCACGGGCTTCAGACACATCGCCTTGCAAACTGGCTGTGGCGCAAGGGCCGCAGGGATTTTGCGCTTTATCTTCAGAGCCGGGCGTCCGAAGTGTTTCAAATCGACATCCATCCGGCAGTTCCCGTCGGCCGCGGTATCTTTATCGACCACGGAACAGGCATCGTTGTGGGTGGCACTGCCGCGATCGGTGATGACGTCTCGATCTTGCAGGGTGTGACGCTCGGTGGAACCGGCAAGGAGGGTGGTGACCGCCATCCGAAAATCCGTCACGGTGTTTTGATCGGCGCTGGCGCTAAGGTGCTGGGAAATCTGGAGATTGGCCATTGCTCCCGGATCGCTGCCGGCTCTGTTGTCTTGTCGGATGTTCCGGAAAACACGACTGTTGCAGGAGTTCCGGCCAGGATTGTCGGCAAGGCGGGTTGTCCTGAACCCGCGCGCAGCATGAACCAGCTGCTCGGCGACAATTAGGTCACGGTCAGGCAAAAAGGAAGCGGGGGAAAAATTGCGGAAAGGGTTTGGCATTTAGGGCTGGTCTTATACGGTCCACGCGACTAAATAGCAGACGGCATTGACAAGGAGAGCGCCGTGAAACCCGATGAAATCCGCAAGATCGAAGCTTACCTGCGTATGAAGTTCGAGCTGCCGAGCATTCAGGTGCGGGCTCGTCCGCGCAAGGACGATTCTGCAGAAGTCTATATCGGCGAAGAGTTCATCGGCGTCATTTTCCGCGACGACGAAGACGAAGACCTCAGCTGGAATTTCCAGATGGCTATTCTGGAAATTGATCTGGACGAAGTCTGATCTGCCAAGTGCGATTACAAAAAAGGCGGCTTTTCCGAAGAAAAGGCGCCTTTTTTGTTTGTCCTGCCTAGCCTGATCGAAACGCCGTCACTTTTTCAATGATGGCGCTGTCAATGTGCCGCCATTCCCGAAGTAAGTACTGATCAAAGCGATATCTCAGTTCCAGACCGGACGATAGCACGATCGCGCGGTGGCACGTTGCGTCCCGGCCCGATCCGGTTTTCTGACAGCGGGCGATAAACCCGCCGGGCTTTTCAGGGTCATATGCAATGAGGTCTCTTCCGGCTGCACCCCTTGCAGACAAGCGCAGGATCTTGAGACCGTTCGGCCCGTTTAGTTCACCCCCGCGTGCCAGCCGGCGGTAGAACGGGTCCAACCGGGCCCGCATGCTTTCGCGACCCGGATTGAATTCAAGCTCAACGACCAATACCTGATCGTGCAGACCGTAATGCGCGAGGCTGCCCGAATGTGCCGGTTCAAGGTCTGGCCATGTCATGGAGAGTTTCAAAGCGGACACACTACTGCCGCCAGCTTGTGCCGCGACGCGCTGCCTGCGCATCGCAATGTACTCCGCGGGCAGATTGAAACCTGCCTGCCCGACCTGGATGGAAACCGGACCTGTCGCCGTTGAAAAAGCATCCTGTGCATTCCAGTTCCGGGTCCAGTAAGCAACCCGGTCTGCAATGTAGGCGGCGCTCAGGAGAACAATTGCAAGAACCAATGCCGTGAACCGGCGGGGCTTGATGCCGCTTGCGACCGGGAGAGACATCGGGATCACCGGAAAATCTCCTGATCACCGAGTGCCCATCGATGGCACACACTGTACCGAAACGGAACATCTGTCCCGATTAAGGATATCCTTGAGGTCGCCCCATGTGGTCCGAAATGCGGATTTTTGCCCATTTGCCCGTCCGGCACAGTCTTTGCTGTTGACCGTTTAGAGATTGTTAATCACTTTCCAAGTGCTGAGTTAATAAGAGGTTAACGGGCGTGTTCTTCGATCTACTTCTCGTTGGATATATAGCGAGCGCGGGCTTTGTCGCGGCGGGAGTTCTCGGGACTCTTTATCAACTCGTCACCAAGCAACCTCCGAAATTTTCGTTCTCCGGTGAAAACGTATTCGCCTTTCTGGTTGAGGTGTTCCTGTGCGTCTTTGCGGGTCCCTTCATCATCATGCGCAACGCTATTCGCGGGCGTAGAATTGAGAAACGGCCGCTTGGCTGGCTGGTTGCCTCGTCCACAATCGCCGGAATGTGGAGCATGTGCTCGGGCATCATGGTCATGAATGTCGCGCTTATCGTTGCCGGATACACCTGAGGTCCAATGCCGATCTATACACTGGACGACCGGTCACCTTCCTTTCCTGCAAGCGACGCTTGTTGGGTCGCTCCGACCGCGACGCTCATCGGCGACATCAGACTGAGCGAAGAAGCCAGTGTCTGGTTCGGTGCTGTGTTGCGGGGAGACAATGAACCGGTGACGATCGGAGCGCGTTCTAACGTGCAGGACGGATGCGTGTTCCATACCGACATGGGTTTTCCGCTCACAATCGGTGCCGACTGCACCATTGGCCACAATGCGATTCTTCACGGCTGCACAATCCACGACAACGCGTTGGTCGGTATGGGAGCGACGATCCTGAACGGCGCTGTTATCGGCTCTAACTGCATCATTGGCGCGAACGCACTTGTCAGCGAGGGCAAGGTCATTCCGGACAATTCGCTTGTTGTCGGCGTACCAGGCAAAGTGGTGAAGACCTTGGCGGAGGATGCAGCGGAAAACATTCGCTTGTCAGCTGCCGGATACGTGCGGAACTGGAAGCGTTACAAGGCGGGTTTGTCGGAAAGATAAATCTACGGCACCAATCTGCGCGACTGGAAAAGACGGGAACCGGCCTGCGGGGGCGGGCCGGTTCCCTGGATCCGGTCGTGGTAGGGATGGGGAGGGTGGGGACGCGACCGGATCGTCCTGACGGCCTTATGAGGGGCCGATCCCTATCCTTATCGAGATACGCTGCTGACTGTGGTCACGCGTGTATCGGAAATGCCTGTCCACTTGACGGGCGAACTTGCTGACTGACGCTTGATGTAGCGATAAGGCGTCGAATACCAGGGCAGAACGGCCTCGATCTGGTTGTCCAGGATCATATCGCCGTGGTCCGTCCGGACTGTCAGCACCGCATGGCCGGAATTGGACACATCCTTGGCAACAGTGATCAGCAGCGCGCTTTTCGGCCAACCGGCTTCGATCAGCACACGTTGCTTTTCCAGGACGTATTCCTCGCAATCGCCATACCCGTTTACCGGATAGGACCAGTGCTCAACCGTGCCGAAAAGATCGTCGTCCGTCATCGGCCGGATGCGGCGGTTGACCTCTGCGTTGATCGCAATCAACTGGTTCCAGCGTGCTTCATCCAGTTTGACGACAACGGGCTCATACTGTTCCTGCGGGCAAGCCGAACGGTTGTCGCGGCAAAACTGTTTGTGACCGATCGGCGCCTTCACAGCGGCTTTCATATCCATGAACCGTCCAGGGTCCGCGAGCGCCGGTGTTCCCGCAACGATCCCGGTGAAAGCTATCGTGAATGCAAACAGTGCTTTTCCAAGTAATTTCATCGTAACGCCCTCCCCAAGGCTGACGTACGATGACCTATTGCTTTTTATTTCGCGAAAATGATCGAAGTAAAAGCTAATTTATACTTTAATCAACTTTGATTTTAATTTGAATAAAATAAAATATGCTTTTTAAGCGTGTTTGAATCTAAGTTTACTAAAATTGTATCGATCTTCTGGAAGTGATTGGTACTATTAGAGAATTGGGCTTTTTGTATCAAAACGACCGAGTGTTTTCCTGGCGCCAAGACGCTTTCTACCAATGCCAAGCCAGACACATTTGCTGGTATTTTGCGCTGACAAAAATGTTTCCGTGAACGTGATTTTTTGCGGAAAGAACGGTTTCGGTTTGTACCAGGAGCGAGGAACGCACTGCAAAAGCGGATGTCGTTCATAAGAAACAACAAGCTGCGTTTGGCCGATGGTAGAAAAGAGCGAGCGCTTGCATACCTCGAACCGATACGGAACGCATTACAGTTTTTACTTTGCGAGAAAATTGAGACGGAGAGGGATCAGTTGGATTTTGTTTTTTATCTCATACCCGCCGTATTTCTTGTCTGGCTCAATCTCATTGCGAGCCACAGGCTTAAGCGGTCAGCGGCCTATACAAAAGAGCAAAAGAGGTATCAGCTTTTGGCCATCTGGTGTCTGCCGGTGATCGGCGCCTTGCTCATTCTAGGCGTAATCTGGTCGGATGCATCGGTGTCAAGATCGAGAACCGCGGGGGCCAGAAGCCACTCTTCTATTGGCGGTGTCTTCGTGTCTGCGTTCCTTTTGGACTTTTCTTATAATTCAAAGAGCTCAGTCGAGGACAACGCATCCGAAATACACATTGATGGCGGAGGAGGTGGTGGTGGTGACCTCTAAGGCTTAGGCCCTCCGGTTATCTGGCTGGTTTCTCGCCTCCACTTTGGAACCAGCATGACCTTCCTTCTTGCCCGTATTGCGACTTTCAGACGCCTGTTGGGCCATGAGTACTAGGCAAATGCGGCTTCCGGCAAAGAAAACGGCGTGTTCGATATTTTGAAGGGAAAGCAAATTACCTTCCAACAAACCGTAGGACAAATGACGACTTATACCAGGCTGAATTCTGCTACCAGCTAGCGTAAGTTGATTGAGGCATTGGGGGCACTTTGCAGGAATGAAGTCGCATTTCTTAGCGCTGAGCGGGCGCTTTGCTCCCGCTCAATCGCTTTTTCAGAGGTCTCAGAAACCGATCGCTTCCTTCAATTTTTCTTCAATGTTTTCCACGATCGCGTCCTTTACGTCATCTTTGAGCGGTGTCTCGTGAATGTTGCGCTCCAGCAAGCGGGACGAGGACAGCTCGCGTGAGAGATAGTACGCAACCGCCTGTCCGCCGAATCCCTTCGAGAAATTGGCCTTCTGTTGATAGACCGGGTTTACGCCCTGGAGGCCATAACGACGTGCACGTTCCATCAGGCCCATCACGAACTGATATCGCTGCAGCCCGCTCATCTGGCGAGCGCGTAACAGACCGGCGTCATAAAACTCCTTTGCACCCGGCAGCTTGTCGTGAAGGGGGTAGGTGTGCCCGTCGAAGAGTTCCGCCGCCACGCCATTCGCGAATGCTTCATAATATTTCATGCGCAGTTGACGAACCCGATCGTTTTCCGGATGCAGTTCCTTGAGTGGCTTGAGCAAACTTTTTGCCAGAATTTCGTGCGGCGAAAGGAGATCTTTGCCACCACCGAATGCTTCGCCCACGATAAAGTCGGTCAATTCCTTCTGGAAATTGAAGTCCTGTGAGTTCGGGACATGATCCTGAACGCGGCGGTAAATGAACTCTCGTGCTTCCACGACGAGTTTCTCCCCTTCCGGAATGTCGATGTTGCGCTTGTCCCACCGCTTATCGAGGATCGTACGCCTGCGACGGCGCTCCTCGTCCTTGTGGGCGCGTTCCACCACGTGGTTGATCAAGGCGTCTCTAAACGGGGCCAGAATGAGCCCAGGCGTAGCGCCATCAAACATGAAGTTGAAGCCGTGGGGACCAGGTTTGTGGCAGCCGACATATTCTTTCAGATACCAGTTGATCTCCGCAGGATCGTAAGTCTCGAAGTTGGCATAGGCCACCTCTTCTGCGGGGATACCGTCGCAGAGTTTGCCGATCGTCTCCCAGCTGTCACCGGTATCGACTTTGATGACGGTTCCGCACTTTACCCAGACACCGTTGCGCTTCTGATGCTCACGGTTGTGGGGAAAGAATTCTTTGGGGATGGGGTTTTCAGGCCTTTTAATTTGCACGCGCATCAGATGACTACCTCTTATCCGAGCATTGTTTATCTCTTATTGGGAGGCAGAAAGTAGTCAGATTGCCAGAACGCACCCGTGTCGCGTGTCACTCGCAATTCGTCATTTGTGATCACATTCATTCGCGGTGTTGCAGGGTTTCATAGTGGCACGTTTTCCGCGACCGAGAGGTGGCTGATAAGTCGCGCAGTAAAGCTTCAAGTTCATTTTCGGATTCGCGTCTTTCTGACTCCGATCAAGGTGACCAGCCCAGCAATCCGATCTCCGGGTTTCTTGACCGGCATTTCAGTAACTGTGCGCGCACGCAAATCAGGAGACCCGAGCTTGTCAGACCTTGTGGTTCCAGCTCCAAGGCGATAGCGCGGCACGCTCGACTGTTGCCAATTTCGGCTTAAGAAGTGGCACAGAGCTGTTGCTTACGGTCGTCTCTGGACCAAAGATTTGGTCAGACGACCGGCGACCTGATGCCGATGTCTCAGGAAACGCTGCCCACATGTTTTGTTCGCAAAGACTATTGTTTCGAGCAGTCGAAAGCACACTCTGCGAAAAGAGCGGGCGTGTGAGAATTTCAATTCGTGAAAGGTTTAGTCCGGAGCTGAAATGTGGTGTTCCAGAAGCTCGCGGTTCTGCACGGCAGCGAACTCAACCGCAATACCACCTTCGATGCGGCGAATGACGCGCGCTTGCATTTTTCCGAGCGTGATCGGGTCGCCCATTTCAGGTGTGCTGTCGGTTGCGATTGCGGCACCGGACAGTGACACGTCGATAATGCGGCAGACATGCTCCGAGCCATCAGGCAGGATCATCTTGGTCATTGGATTTTTCGGAACGAAACGGTCATGACGCCGGTCTTCCGGCAAGTTGAGTTCGTCCCTGTTGGCAAGCCAGGTCAGGACATTTGCGATCTTGTCGCGCTTGCGGGCCGTATTACGAAGCTCTACCGCAAAGCCACCGTCGATGACACGAGAGATGCGGCCTTCAACGCGGCTGAGATGATCAAGATAGGCAATCACACGTTCACCGACGCGCCCTTCAACAGGCGTAATCATGGCCATTCCGCCAGGTGACATGTCTATGATCTGGCAGGGGTATTCCCGTCTGTCTTCCAGCATGAAACGGCCAAGTATATCGACCTGAACACGCTGGTGCCGCCGGCGGTCCGTAACTTGAAGCGTTTTGCTTCCTTCTGGTGCTGTTGCCAATCCGGCGTCCATACCTGCTCTTCCAAACAGTGTGTCTCGCACCATTCTGGCCGAAACCGAATCCCCAAACGTCTCATACACACTTTAGGCAGCTGGGGTTAACGATGTGTAAGAATATGGAGATAAGCGTGCGTTTCGAGCTTAAAAACTTTGTTTGTCCTCCAGCATGACAGAGCAACTGCCTGGACGCGCTTAAATTGCTTTAGTCTTTTCCGCTACTTAAAGGGGTTGTTTCCGGCTTTGAACAAAAGACTTTTCTCAATCCGGCCAAGGAGAGGTGTCGAACAAAGAGAAAATCCGGAAAGTTCCGGATTTTCATGGATTTAACGGGTCAAGCGTGGCGAGAGCCACCAAGGTGCGGTGTCAGGACTTACCACCGCTATACACCGTCAAATGACCCACTTTGCGTTCCGCGCCCTGAGGCAACGGCGGAGCCGGCATGTTCATACCCTCTGCCGTAAACCGCGGTAAAATAGGATTAACGGCATTCTGCGTTTCGGTAAAGAAAGGGCGCTCGTCAGGCCAAACGAGACGCAGGCTGGTAATGGACTGATTCAGAATCGGATGCAGACCGATCCAGTACGGTTTTTCCATCGGGGTGCAGCTGCCCAGAATTCGAATGCGTCCTTCGCCAGGAACATTCAGAGGCACGAGCAGCATTTCCATATGCAAGACCTGGTCGCGTTCCGTGTGGCCGCTCACGCCGATAACTGCGGCGGCTGCGTCTTCCGTGATGGCTGCAACAAGGCTTTCCAATGCTTCACGATCCTTGGTGCTCCAGCCGCGCAGGAAGTTCCTGCCCTTCAGTTCTCTGCAATGGGCTGAGCACAGTCGCGTCCCGGCAAGCCGGTATCGAACGTCCTGAGGACCTTTGGTTTCCAATATGAAAGTGTCCCCCAGCAAACCGCGGATCTCGCTGGGATCCACTTCGCTACGGTTGGGGGCAGGACGGGCGCCGCGCAGGTTGTCCCAATAAGAATACAGAGTTTGCGTTACGCCATGTTTCATCTTGCTTCGCCTCATCGCCAAAATGCGCCCCGTGTGCCGTCTCAAGACAGGTGTTGTTTCAAAATGGGGCGTTCATCCAATTCTGTTTTTGTTTGAGCACTACTAAGCAGATGGCGTGCCAAGTGATTGAAGGTCTTGAGACAACCAATTGCGCCGGAGTGTTAGGGTTAATGGTGGCTGACGCTTGTCTGGCTGCGCGGTTGCTGGCAGTTTAACGATCTGTTCAGGGCGAAGTGGCTGTCCCCGGCCAGCTGAAGCGACACGCGTCAGATTGAAACGGGAGGGCGGCCAGGGGAGAACTCTTCAGCCTGCAAGGACACCAGATCATTTGCTCGAGGCGGACGTGTGGGGACGCGACCGGTAAGGGAAGAAAGGAGCGCTGGCGCGGAAACTGCCGGCGCTTTTTTCGTAAGCGGGTGCGAAGGTCCTCTGTGCTCTTTTCGTTCACTTAATTGACAGAAACGATGCCTTGCACACGCGGCCACCCTTGTTTTGTCGGTGATCTTGCTTAGAAGAAGGAAGAGAAAGGCCGAGATTCCATGAACGTTTATAAATTCGACGAAGAGCGAAGCCGGCGCGAGCAGGCCGAAAGGGAACAACAGCCGCGAAAACCCAGCGGCCCTCCAGCCCTGAACCTTCCGGACATCATTGTGTGGCTCGCCGGGATACTGATTGCCATCCATCTCGTGCGCATGTTCGTTCTTCCTGTTGCCTGGGACAATCTGGTCGTCGTGCTGTTTGCGTTCTGGCCCGTCAAATACTCCGTCTTGGCCAACATGTCCGCGATTGATCTGGCCTCAAGCCTTTGGGCGTTTGTCACTTATTCACTGCTCCATGGCGGTGCGACGCATATCATTTTCAATCTTCTCTGGATGGCGATCTTCGGCAGCGCTGTCGCACGCCGCTTTGGAGCAGGGCGATTTCTGATTTTTTCCGCCCTTTGTTCAGTTGGCGGCGCGCTTGCGCATCTGGCGACACATTGGGGAGAAACGGTTCCGATGGTGGGTGCATCTGCGGCTATTTCCGGACAGATGGCGGCTGCCATTCGTTTTGTGTTTGAGTTGGGCGGCCCGCTGGGAGCTTTCCGTCGCACCGATCGGGCAGCCTATTTCGTCCCGGCGCAGCCACTTGCCGATTGTTTCCGGAACCAGCAGGTGCTTGTCTTCGTCGCCGTATGGTTCGGGCTAAACCTGTTTTTCGGCATCATGAGCGGGCCGGCTGCCGGACAGCCGGCAAGCGTCGCATGGCAGGCGCACATTGGTGGATTTGTTGCAGGACTGGCGCTGTTTCCGTTCCTTGACCCGGTTCCTCAACGCAGATTTTAAAAACCAGTCGATCGGACGCACCGTTAATGGTTTGCGGGGTCGCATTTTTTTGCCAAGATGCCTAAGTCTAATACCTGCGGGTATTTCTGGCGCTTAGGGAGGTATTATCAGATGACCGTTGCCGCAATCCTGAGTGGGAAGGGCCACGAAACGATCACAGCAAGCAGTGAAACGCCACTGAGTGATATCTGCGAAACCTTGGCAAAGAACAAGATCGGTGCCGTTGTCGTATGTGCAGGTGACAAGTCCATCGAAGGGATCGTGTCTGAGCGTGATGTGGTCAGGGCCATTGGAACCCAGGGAACATCCTCTCTCAATTTGCCGGTTTCGAGTGTCATGACGAAAGAGGTCATGACCTGTGAAGAACACCACAGCGTAAACGAGGTCATGGCACGCATGACCCAGGGGCGTTTTCGTCACATGCCTGTTGTCAAAGACGGGAAACTGACCGGTGTGATTTCAATCGGAGATGTCGTGAAGCACAAGATTGCGCAAGTTGAGCTCGAAGCAGAGCAGATGCGCAATTACATCTCCATGACCTGACGCGCGACCTGGAAGGCCGGGTTGGACTGCAGATAACCAGCCCCGTTCACCTGGAGGCGGTGTTTTCGGCCCGGGCGACAAGCGTCGTCTGGGCGTTTTTATTTGTCCCACATTGCCGCAAACGGACGCTTGAGCCACCCGGTCGGTTTCGGACCGGATGCCCGTTGTTTTTCCGGCAGCGGATTTGCCTAGACAGTCGCTCCCTTGTGGCGGATGACGCACCCGAGGCTTGCAGCCAGTACACCGACGATGATGGCTATGGAAAGGTCGAACATGCGGACCTCCGCCATGTTGAAGCCAGCGAAGATGAAGGTTTCTGCGATGCCTACCAGGGCCCCCAAGATGCCCGCCAATATCCAATTCCGGGTCATCATACCAAGCGCCAGACCGAGAATCCCCGGAAGGCTCAGAACGTTTCCACCGATGGTTCCAAGTAGATCAAGAATCCCGAGCATATGATCGCCTTTTCTTTGACGGGGCAGCGTTTGGGTACCAGGGCGAGATGCCCCGGAAGGAGTGAAGGTCACTTTTCGGCAATGTCAGCGACATAGGACCGAATCGCAGCGACTTCGTTTGGCGGCTCAGCCGGTATCGCATTGCTTGCCTGCAGTTCTTCTATGACCTGGCGATAGCGCTCCTGATAACCGGGAGCCAGATCGTGCGCGATGCCCTGGTGGCAGTCGATGCACGTCATGTTGTTGTCGATCGCACGCTGGTGTTCTGAAGCCGCGCGTGTTTCCTGGATCGTGAAATCCATGTATTTGAAGTTGTGGCAATTACGGCATTCACGGCTGTCGGAGAGTTTCATCTTGCGCCAGACCACGGCCGCCATTTCGGACCGGTGAGCTTCATATTTCTCAGGCGTACTGATCGTGCCGGCAATCTCGTGATAAACGTCCTTCACCGCCATGATCTTGGCTTTGAGCTTATGCTGCCACTCATGCGGGACGTGGCAATCGGAGCAGATCGCGCGCACACCGGAATGGTTCGAATAGTGAATGGTTGTTCGATATTCCGCCAGATTTGTCTCCATGGTGTGGCAGCTGGTGCAAAATTCTTCCGTGTTGGTAAGTTCCAAAGTCCAGTGGAAACCACCCCAAAACAGGATTCCTCCGAGGAATCCGGCGATCAAAACGAAGCCGGCGCTCAGCACGGCGGTTGGGGTCCAGAACCAGTTCCAGGCACGGCGAATCGGATTGCCCCGCTTCCCGTTTTCGGAGTTTTCAGACATGTTTGAAGGCTCCTTCTAGCGGTCTTTCGCGTCAGCGGGAATTGATGGGGGAGGAGGGTTTAAACTGGTTGTCGACCAGAGCGGGAACGTCAGCCTGCGAGACGTGGCACTGTGTACAGAAATATCGTGTCCCGGCGATGCGATCGAGCTCGTTACCCTCGCGGTCCAGATAGTGGGTCATAGACAGCGTTGGCGCGCCGCGTTCACCAGCATTTGTCCAGTCGTGGCAGGTCAAACACTGATTGGTGCGGATATCGATCTGGTACTGAGAAATCGAGTGCGGAATAAGCGGTGGTTGCTGCCGATAGTTCCGCTGCATACGTCCTTCTTTGCCTTCCCATTTAAAATCGGGCCCGAGCCTGTTCAGCTCGTCGACCGGATCGGAGCGCATGGCCTTGACTTCCTGCTGCTGGGCAATGCCGAGCCCACCGATGCCCATGACAATGGCGAGAGCGGCGATACCCGCGAGAACCGGCTTCTTCATCGAGGTCACTCCTTGTGCATCATATTTGCAGCGCTCTGTTCAGGCGCAGATTTCAGTGGCGGTTCAACGACGCTTTGGTCGAACCGGTGTGTGAAGGTGAAAACGTTCTGGGCGCAGACATCGATGCAGGCACCGCAGTTGGTACAGTCGCCCGCAAGAATGATCGGCGAGCTGCCCGGTGCGCCTTTCAGCGCGGGCGAAATTACCTGCATTTCCGGGCAGACTGCATAACAGTCCATGCAATTGTCGCATGCCGAGCGCTTCGCAGCGCTCACCCTCAGGAATGCGGTCTTTCCTATGAACCCGTAGAATGCTCCAACGGGACAGAGGTGGCCGCACCATCCCCGCCGGGAAACGAAGAGGTCAAAGAGAAAGACGGCGGCCACGATGATCCATGCAGTTCCCAGTCCGAAAACAAGAGCGCGATGCACCATGGTTATGGGGTTGACGGTTTCCCAGGCGATCGTTCCCGTGCCAAACGAGACCGCCAGTACAGTTGCGAGCACCCATAGTCTTGCGGAGCGTTTGGGTTGCCAGCCTTTGGGAAGGTCGAAGCGGCGATGAAGCCAGTGGGCGGCATCCGTAACCGGATTAATAGGGCAAACCCAGGAGCAATAGACCCGGCCACCGACAAGCAGGTACACGGCGAGCACGATCAAGGCTCCTGTCAGCGCAACGGCGGACGGCCAATGACCTGCAAAAACGCTTTGAAGTGCCACGAACGGATCGGTCAAAGGCAGAACATCGAGTGTCAGGGAACCGGCAAGTGTGCCCTTCACGATCCACAAGCCAAACAGAGGGCCTGTCAGAAAAAGCATAAGGAAGAACAGCTGGCTCGCTCTTCTGAGCAACAGATAGCGTCTCGATCCGAGCCAGCCCTTTGTTTCCAGGGCTTCGAAGCCGACGGGGGCATGTGTGTTGGCACTCATTGCCCGCTCCCCGGTATTTTGAAGGACGGTTCGAAGCCACCCGGCGCTGCAAGATTGTCCGTTCCCGGGCCAGGCAGGCGGTCGGGCAGGTCGATCAAGCCGTCAACAAGGGGTGCTCCGTGCTTTTCCTTTTCTTCCCAGCCGCGGCGGTAATGATCGGCGGACGCTCCACGGGCAAGACGGACAGGCAATACCTTGATGGCGGATTCCGGCAGGACACAGCTCTTTTCGCACAGTCCGCATCCGGTGCAGTGATCAGCATGGACCGTCGGTGCGAAAATGGCGTGATGGCCGGACCTCTTGTCGTGCGAGGCCTCCAGCGTTATCGCCTTGTCGATCGACGGGCAGACGCGGTAGCAGACGTCGCAGCGCAGTCCGTCGAAGTTCAGGCAGTTTTCCTGGTCCACCAGGACAGCGGTGCCCATACGAGCATCGTCAATGTCGTCCAATGAAGGATCGAGCGCCCCAGTGGGGCAAGCTGCAACACAAGGGATGTCATCGCACATTTCACAGGGGACATCGCGCGCCGTGAAATAGGGTGTTCCGGTTGCCGGTCCGTCGGCTCCCAGATCAGCGAGCTTCAGCGTGTCGAATGGGCAATCGCGGACGCACAATCCGCAGCGGATGCAGGCGCTCAGGAAATCGTCTTCCGCAAGCGCACCGGGCGGGCGCAAGGCGTCCGCCGGCAACGCCCGCGCATCGCGTGCCACATAAGCAAGCCCGAGCCCCGCGACCGCACACCCGCCTGCCATGCGGGCCGTGTCGGTCAGGAACCGGCGTCTTGATTGTGTGAGCTGTGGCATTGCCATGGCACGTTTCCCCGGAAAGAGCGCTTAAGCGCGCTCCACCTTGCAGGCGCATTTCTTGAAGTCGGTTTCCTTGGACAGCGGACATGTTGCGTCCAGTGTCAGCTTGTTTGTCAGCTGGCCCTCGTCGAACCACGGCATGAACACCAGTCCTTCCGGGACCTTGTTGCGGCCCCGGGTTGCCAGCTTGCTGCGCACCTGGCCGCGGCGCGTGGACACCATGATTTCCTGTCCGTTTCGCAAGCCGCGTGCTTCGGCGTCTACCGGATGCATGTAAACGACCGCAAGCGGGAAGGAGCGATGCAATTCAGGAACACGCCGCGTCATGGATCCGGAATGCCAGTGTTCGAGAACACGACCCGTGCAGAACCAGAGATCATATTCCTCGTCCGGCGACTCTGCGGCCTCTTCATACGGGGCGAAGATTATCTTGGCCTTGCCATCTTTGTGGCCATAGAAGCGGACTTCTTCTCCCTCAGGGACATAAGGGTCGTAGCCCTCGCGGAACCGATAGAGCGTTTCTTTGCCATCAACGACCGGCCAGCGTAGGCCGCGGGCCTGGTGATAGATGTCGAACGGCGCAAGGTCGTGCGCGTGGCCGCGCCCGAACTCCGCATATTCCTCAAAGAGTCCTTTTTGCACGTAGTAGCCAAAATGCTCGGCATCGTCGTTGTGGAAGCCTTCGGCCGTCTCGCTCAGCGGGAACTTGTCGACCTGCCCATTGGCAAACAGCACGTCGTACATCGTCTTGCCGCGATGCTCCGGCATCTTGGCGAGCAGCTCTTCACCCCAGACTTCTTCCACCTTGAAGCGTTTGGAGAATTCCATCACCTGCCAGAGGTCGGACTTAGCTTCTCCGGGAGCCTGAACCTGCTGGCGCCAGAACTGGGTGCGGCGCTCTGCATTTCCATATGCGCCTTCCTTTTCAACCCACATGGCTGTTGGAAGGATCAGGTCGGCTGAAACTGCCGTCACGGTGGGGTAGGGATCTGAGACGGTGATGAAATTCTCAGGATTGCGATACCCGGGATAGCCTTCTTCGTTCATGTTGGGGGCAGCTTGCATGTTGTTGTTACACTGCACCCAATAGGCGTTCAGCTCTCCGTCTTTCAGCTTCCGGTGCTGCAGCACCGCGTGAAAACCGGGTTTCGGCGGGATTGTACCCGCGGGGATCTTCCAGGCTTCCTCGCAAATCCTGCGGTGTTCATCATTGGCAACAACCATGTCGGCCGGGAGCCGGTGGGCAAAGGTGCCGACCTCGCGGGCGGTGCCGCAAGCTGAAGGCTGGCCCGTCAGTGAGAAGGGTGAATTTCCCGGTTCGGAAATCTTGCCGGTCAGAAGATGCACATTGTAGCAAAGCGAATTGACCCAGGAGCCACGGGTGTGCTGGTTAAAGCCCATCGTCCATAGGCTCATGACCTTGCGATCTGGGTCTGCGTACTGTTCTGCAAGCCGTTCCAGTTGCTCAGCGGGAACTCCTGAGAGTTCCGACGCCTTGTCGACGCTATATTCGGCAACCGAGGCCGCGTATTCGTCGAAACTGATCGGCTCCAGTTTGCCGGAGTCCGGATTGGCAGCGGCTTCCTGGAGCGGGTTCTCCGGGCGCAGCCCGTAGCCTATATCAGTGGCGGTTTTCGTGATGTTCACGTGCTTGGCCATGAAGTCTTCGTTCACGCGGCCAGTCGTGATGATGTGGTTGGCGATGTAGTTCAGAATTGCCAGATCTGTCTGCGGTTTGAAGACGATCGCATTGTCGGCAAGCTCGAAGGAGCGGTGCTCGAAAGTGGACAGGACATGTACCTGCGCACCGGGCTTCGTCAGACGTGTATCGGTAAGCCTTGACCAGAGGATCGGGTGCATCTCCGCCATGTTCGAGCCCCAAAGCACGAACGTGTCGGCATGTTCGAAATCATCATAACACCCCATCGGCTCGTCGATACCGAAGGTGCGCATGAAACCGACGACTGCCGAGGCCATGCAGTGGCGAGCATTCGGGTCGATGTTGTTGGAACGGAAGCCGGCCTTCATCAGTTTTGCGGCCGCGTAACCTTCCCAAATCGTCCACTGGCCCGAGCCGAACATACCAACGCTTGTCGGGCCCTTTGCCTTAAGCGCCGCCTTCCATTTCTCGGCCATCACGTCGAAGGCTTCATCCCAGCTGACCGGTTCAAACTCGCCGTTCTTGTCGTAGACACCGTTTGATTTGCGTAAAAGAGGCTGCGTCAGGCGGTCAGCGCCATACATGATCTTGGAAAGAAAGTAGCCCTTGATGCAATTCAGGCCGCGATTGACCGGAGCATCGGGGTCACCTTGTGTGGCAACGACGCGTCCCTCCTTGGTTCCAACGAGCACCGAGCAACCCGTTCCACAGAACCGGCAGGCTGCCTTGTCCCATCTGATGCCGGTCGGCAGCACCTGCCCTTGGGCAGGCCCGCTGCCGACGGTAAGACCTGCTGCGGATGCCGTTGCAGCGGCTGCTGTGGCCTTCAGGAAGGTCCTGCGGGATTCAGAGATTGTCATGGCTTAGTCTCCGACTTGGCTCGATTTGGCATGATTTGCAGCGGTGTCGCTGACCGTAAGATCTTCGAAATGATGGTAGGTGAGGGTGACCGAGATGACGCCGGGGATCTGGTGCAGCTCCATGATCAATTCCGACGCGACTTTTTCAGGCGTGTCCTCGACGACAACGACAAGACGGCCATCCTCTCCGTCTGCGTGAATTTCCACCCCGTTCAGCGAATTGATCTGGTCCCGGACGGTGTCGACCGAGTGATTGGATGCATGGACGAGGCAGCCGCAAATGTTCATGTCGGGCCTCCTTCCTGATCCAGTTGAATCTTTTCGAAACTCACCGCGTCTGCTGGACAGGCATATGAGCATGCGCCGCAGCCGGTACATTGACCAAAGTCAAGAACGGGTTCCGACCTGCCGCCGACCGTCAAACGAAACCGGATCGTGCGTGGTTCGCAAACGTCTTCACACGCCCGGCAGGTTATCCCCTGGCGGGACAGGCAAGCGTTTGAAATGACTGCTTTCCAGGGCCAAACGAGGTCGATGGACGGATCGAGCGCGCCCGTTGGGCATATATCTGCACAGGCGCCGCAAAATGTGCAGGCCCCGTGGGAAAAGTCCAAAACGGGACCCTGATCACCGGCGGAGACAATGATCTTTTCCGGACACGCCCTAACGCAGTCGTTACAGCCGGTGCAAAGCTCTGAAAAACTATTCTCAGCCGCCCAAGGCGGACGTATCCCGTCTACCTTTGGTTCAGTGGACAGTTTTAAGAAAGCGCGCCGGCTTACCGAGATTTCGGTTTTGTCCGGCATGGCATCAGAACGGCCGACGGCCGTTTGAGCGCTGAAGTGAACCGTGAACGGCTGTCAGATTTGCAAACCGAGCCGGTCGACCTTCAAATGCAGATGCCGCACGCTGCCATGCAAGTGCGGTCCGTTTGTTCCGGCAAATATGGTCGCTGTCTTCTGCCATAACCTCTCCCTCAGTATGGACAGAAACAGAGAGCTGTTATGTTTTTGTGCTCTCAATGCGAGCTTAGGCCGTCACATACCCGGCAGGGTATAAGGAATACTACGTAAAGTGCGCTCCGATTGGTCTCGGTTCGCCATTAAGGCATTGATTAATCTACTTTTCTCAAAGTTTTGGAAATTCGGCAAAGGCCGGATTCCGATAAACGCTGTGAGCCTCAGCTCTTGCCGTAAACCTCTGCGGGATCATAGACCTTTTCGGCCTCGACGCGTTCAAGAGACGCCGACCCGTCCTTGGAACTGACGACCTTGCGGAAAAAACAGGAACGATAGCCGACATGACACGTTGCGCCGTTGCCGGCAACGCTGACTTTGAGCACAATGGCGTCCTGATCACAGTCGGTGAGAATCTCATGAACGCTCTGCACCTGACCGGATGTTTCGCCTTTCTTCCAGAAACTCTGGCGGGAGCGACTCCAGTACCAGGCTTCGCCCGTCTCAATCGTTCGTTTCAGAGCTTCTTCGTTCATGTAACCGACCATCAGCACTTCGCCTGATTTGATATCGGTCACGACCGCGACAATCAGACCGTCGCGATCGAATTTCGGCATCAGGAATGAACCGTTTTCAACGGCATCCTTGTCACCGCGTTCCTTGAACGGAGAGTTGCACATGTAGGGTGGTCCTAGCTTTACTTTGGTAAGCAAGGACCCGAGGGGTTAGAGGCCCTTGCCGCGTACCATGGACATGAACTTGGCCTGTTCGGCCGGATCGTCCTGGAATACGCCCGTGAATTGTGTGGTGATCGTTGAAACACCCGGTTTTTGCACGCCACGCATGGTCATGCACTGATGCTCTGCCTCGATCATCACTGCCAAGCCTCGCGGAGCGAGCGCATCGTCAATGACCGATGCGACTTGCGCCGTCAAGTTTTCCTGTGTCTGCAGCCGCTTTGCGTAAATATCGACAACACGGGCGAGCTTCGACAGACCAACGACGCCTTCTGCAGGATAGTAAGCGATATGTGCTTCGCCGATAAAGGGCAGCATGTGGTGTTCACAATGGGAATGGAACGGAATACCGCGCACCAGCACGATGTCCTGGTAACCGCCAACATCCTCGAAAGTTCTTTCCAGATGTTCGGCGGGATCTTCGAAGTAGCCGCCGTAAAGCTGGCTTATTGCTTTGACGACTCGTTTCGGAGTGTCCAGCAGACCTTCCCGGTCGGGATCGTCACCGGTCCATGCAAGGATGGTGCGCACAGCTGCTTCGGCTTCCTCGCGACTCGGCCGATGCAACTGGTCAGGGGTTTTTCTTTCAAATCTTTTTTCAATCGGCTTGAGGACAGCGTCCATCGGGATCCTCGCAAATTTACCCTTGTCACTCGTCATACGGCGCCCGTTGTTGCACAGATCATGAAGTCCTCGCTTGAAGGCCGGGGACCTTTATCATACTCCACACAAAATGCGAACGCACAGTTTCTGAGCGGGTTGAGCCAGCTGCAGGCACACTTGTGTTGCCTACGAATACCGGCTGCGACCACTCTGCCCCTTGCGAAATTGCCGTGGCGTCTGATCTATATATATGAAAGCAAAGCGCCATCAATGTGTCGCGCATCACAGGCTTTCACGAAGAGGCGAGAATGCTTGACGACATCTACAATGCAAAGATCCTCGAGTTTGCAGGAAACATTCCGCGAATCGGCCGTCTTGAGCAACCTGACGCAACGGCGAAGGCGCATTCCAAGCTCTGCGGTTCGACTGTGCTTGTTGACATCCGCGTGAAGGATGGTGTGGTGACTGACTTCGCCCATGACGTAAAAGCCTGCGCTCTGGGGCAAGCTTCATCGTCAATTATGGCGAAAAATGTGGTCGGTGCGAGTGCCGAAGAGCTACGTGGCGTCCAGCAAACCATGCGGGCGATGCTGAAAGAGGGCGGTGATCCGCCGTCCGGGCGCTTCGAGGATCTGAAGTTTCTGGAGCCGGTGCGCGAGTACAAGGCCCGTCATGCCTCCACGCTGCTGACGTTTGATGCTGTTGTCGATGCGCTGGACCAAATCGACGCCAAGGCAAAAGAAGACGGTGCCGCGGCCTGAGCCGAACCGAGCAATCAAGCCCATTCCATGTGTCAGTGTCAGGATACCGCTTCTCGCCAAAAGGCCCGCTTGTCCGTTGCGGGGCATGCGGCAATCGGTCTCATCTGGCTTTACAGGCATTCGCTGTCTCTTTTCATGGGACGCGGCTGCCGCTACGCGCCGACCTGTTCCGATTACACTGAACAAGCGATCCGACGGTTCGGTTTCTGGGCCGGTGGCTGGATCGGTCTGGCACGCATCTTGAGATGCAATCCATGGGGGGCATCCGGCTATGATCCGGTGCCGGACGCATTGCCGGAACAATCAGTATGGTTCATGCCCTGGCGCTATGGTCGCTGGACCGGACACCATATTCCCAAGGAGCACAGGTTGGATGAATAAGAGCGTCGCCGCGTAAATCCCAGTGCGTACCAATAAGTCGTTGACCTTAAGTAAGCTGGATGCAACGCTCTTTCCCTGGCTTAAGGGCAGGGGACGGATATGGACGCGCGTGACTTCCACTTCGTAATGATCAAGCCGACTCACTATGATGATGACGGTTATCCGATCCAGTGGCTGCGTTCCGCCATTCCTTCCAACACGCTGGCCAGCCTCAACGGCCTTGCCGAGGCTGCGCGGAACCGCAATGCGCTGGGGGATAATGTCCGGATCCATCTTCACACATATGACGAAACCAACAAGCGCGTTCATCCGGAAAAAATAGCCAGAGAGATCCGCAGGCGTGGCGGCAAGGCAATGATCGCCCTGGTCGGCGTTCAGTCCAACCAGTTTCCGCGCGCCACAGACCTTGCCCGCAAGTTTATGGCACAAGGCCTGCAGACGGCGATTGGCGGGTTCCACGTCTCCGGCTGCATCTCGATGCTGGATGAAATGCCGGCCGAGATGGTCGAACTACAGGGCGAGGGTGTCAGTTACTTCGCAGGCGAAGCTGAGGACCGCCGCCTCGACCAGGTGTTTCGGGATGCATGGGCGGAGGATCTGAAGCCGCTCTACAACTTCATGTCAGACCTGCCGTCGCTGGAAGGCGAGCCCACACCCATTTTGCCCTCGAAGCATATTCAGTTTACCGCCGGTTCGCATTCCAGCTTCGATCTTGGGCGTGGTTGTCCGTTTCAGTGCTCCTTCTGCACCATCATCAATGTTCAGGGCCGCAAGAGCCGGTTCCGATCAGCCGACGATCTCGAACAGATCATTCGAGACAACTATGAGCAGGGCATCAACAGGTTCTTCATTACCGACGACAATTTCGCACGCAACAGGGAATGGGAACCGCTGTTCGACCGGCTGATTAAGCTGCGCGAAGAGGAAAAGTTCGACATCAAGTTCATCATCCAGGTGGACACGCTCTGCCACCGGATCGAAAATTTCATTGAAAAGGCGACCAGGGCCGGCGTCAATCGGGTCTTCATCGGTCTTGAGAACATCAATCCGGACAACCTGCTGGCAGCCAAAAAGCGGCAAAACAAGATCACCGAATACCGGGAGATGCTGCAGAAATGGCGTGCCCATGGTGCAACGACCTATGCCGGCTACATCATCGGATTTCCTGGTGATACAAAAGAAGCGGTCCTGCGTGATGTGGAGATCATCAAGAACGAACTGCCGCTCGATCTCCTGGAGTTTTTCTATCTGACACCGCTGCCGGGCTCGGAAGACCATAAGGTGCTTCTGTCCAAAGGTATCTGGATGGATCCGGATCTCAACAAATATGATCTCAACCACCGGGTTTCGCATCATCCCAAAATGACTGACAGCGAATGGGAAGAAGCCTATCAGGAGGCCTGGGAAAGCTATTATTCGGATGCGCATATCGAAACGGTTCTCAGGCGTGCAGCCGCACACAAGAAAGGACGCCCGGGCAACAAGCTGTTCCTGATGATGTGGTTCAAGCTCATGGTTCAGTGTGAAGGCGTTCATCCGCTGGAGGGCGGATACTTCCGGCTGAAATTCCGCAAGGACCGCCGCAGCGGGCTGCCGATTGAGAGCGCGCTCTCCTTCTATCCGCGCTACATCTGGGAAGTCGTCGCAAAGCACTGGGCTTATGTGTCGTCGACCTGGCGTGTTTACCGGATCTACCGGAAGGTCAAGGCGTCGCCCGACCGTCACAGCTATTCGGATATTGCCATCAAGGAGATTGAAAAGGATAGCGAGGAAGCGCTCGCCATGATCCAGGAAACCCGTGGAGGCGTCGAGGCCGTGGCGAAGACGGCCCGCGATGCGTCGATCGTAAAGGCGGCCAAGAAGAGAGCGGTTGCCTCATAGAGCGCCGCCAGTCGTTTGTTTTCTTCCCGGTAACCGCCAGCCGAACGTCATACCCATGGCGGCCGTGATGATTGCGGCTGCGCCCAAAAGCTGAATCACTTGCAGTGCATGACCGAAGGCGATGTAGTCCACGAAAATGGCAACGACCGGATAGATGAATGAAAAGGCTCCCTGAAGATAGGTCGGCAGCTTCTGAACCGCGCCATACATCAGGATATACATCAAGCCCGTGTGAACCGCCCCCAGGGTGATCAGTGCACCCCATGCGGTGCTGTTGTCCGGGAGTGCTGACCAGCTGACGAAGGGCGCGAGCATGAGGATGCCGACACAAACCTGTATGAGCGCGATCAGTTCCGGCGGGGTTCCCGAGAGCTTTTTCGTCAGAAGCGCGGCAATCGCCCAAAAAAAGGCGGCGCTCAGGGCGAGCAGAATACCGAAGGCGTAGTTCATTCCACCGGCTTCTTGGCCATCCGGCTTCGCCTGCACAATCATGACAACGCCCAAAAACGCGATCGCGAGCCACGATATTTTGGAGGCCGAAATGCGTTCACCGAGAAACAGGGCGCCAAACCCGACGAGAATAAAGGGCTGCGTGTTGTAGACTGCTGTTGCAACGCCTATCGACGCTTCTTTGTAGGCACTGAACAGCATCGCCCAGTTCACAACGATGGCGACGCCACCAAGCGCGGCAAGAGCAAGTTGGTGCAACGTTAACTGGCAGGATAACACACCCTTGACCGCGCAAATCAACAAAAGCGCGAACGCGCCAAAGGCGCAGCGCCAGAACACGACATCTATTGCTGTTTCTCCAGACAGCACGACAAAAAAACCGATAGTGCCGAGAATGGTCATGGCGGCGCTCATTTCCGCCGCACCGCGAAGTGTGTTGTCCATGTCTGTCTCGCTCTTTTTGTTGGTTCGGCAATCGTGACAAACTGGAGGAGCGCATTCCATGCGGTAAATTAGGAGGCAATTGCAAAATGTTTCATTATTTTAAGTGAAACACCTTTATTGAGTTGAGAAAATGAAGCTGGACGAAGCAGACGCTAAAATAATTCAAGCGTTGATCATGGACGGGCGCATGTCCCTGAAGGATCTTGCCGCAACGGTCGGATTATCCTCACCAGGTGTATCGGAACGGATCCGGCGGTTGCAGGAACGGGGCGTGATTTTGGGGTTTTCCGCCGAGGTTGATCCCAAGGCGCTTGGCTATAGCCTGCAGGCGATTGTCCGGATACGCCCCTTGCCCGGCAAACTCCATATCGTGCGGCAACTCATCCAGGACATTCCGGAATTCTGCGAGTGCGACAAGGTCACCGGCGATGACTGCTTTATAGCGCGTCTCGCCGTGCCGTCGATCGAGCAGCTGGACGATATTCTCGACAAGATTGCCGACAAGGCGGAAACGAGTACATCGATTGTCAAATCACAGCCGATCCGGCGCCGTCTGCCACCACTTGTTTCGCAGGTGAGTTAAAGCCTGCAGATGCTCGGACTTATGTGTTCGGCGACACGGCCGCCGGTCCACAAAGGGTTGCCGTTTGGCGCTGAATACCCTATCAGCATGCGGTCCATTTTCCATCGAACAGCTTACCTGCCTTGTCTGCAGGAGTGAGCAGGAGACATAAGATGATCCAACTGACTTTTCCCGACAATTCCGTGCGCGAGTATGAGGCCGGCACCACTGGTCTGGCCGTTGCCGAAGGCATTTCCAAGTCGCTTGCCAAAAAAGCCGTTGCGATGGCTCTCGACGGCGAACTGCGGGATCTTTCCGACGCTATTTCCGACAATCATGCCATTGAGATCGTGACTCGTGACGACCCGCGGGCGCTTGAGCTGATCCGCCATGACGCCGCTCACGTGATGGCCGAAGCTGTGCAGGAATTGTGGCCCGGCACCCAGGTGACGATCGGCCCGGTGATCGAGAACGGGTTTTACTACGATTTCAAGCGCGTGCATCCGGATACCGGTGCGGATTGGCCTTTTCATCCCGACGACCTTCCGGTCATCGAGAAAAAGATGCGCGAAATCATTTCGCGCGGTGCCCAGTTCACAAAGGAGATCTGGTCTCGCGAGGAAGCAAAAACCTATTTCGCGGCGAAAGGCGAGGACTACAAGGTCGAACTCGTCGATGCGATACCGGAAGATCAGGAGCTCAAGATATACAAACAGGGCCAGTGGCTGGATCTTTGCCGAGGTCCTCACATGGTCTCCACGCGCCAGATTGGCGACGCCTTCAAGCTTATGAAGGTGGCTGGCGCCTATTGGCGCGGTGACGCCAACAACGAAATGTTGAGCCGCATTTATGCGACCGCCTGGCACAATGAAAAAGAGCTCAAGGGCTACCTTCATATGCTGGAGGAAGCAGAAAAGCGCGACCACCGCAAACTCGGACGCGAGATGGATCTTTTCCACTTTCAGGAAGAAGGCCCGGGCGTCGTATTCTGGCATCCAAAGGGCTGGGACATGTTCCAGAACCTCATTGCCTACAAACGCCGCGTTTTGAAGGACGACTACAAGGAAGTGAATGCGCCTCAGGTTCTGCATACCTCGCTCTGGGAGACCTCCGGTCACTGGACCTGGTACAAGGAGAACATGTTCTCCGTGCAATGTGCCGATCCCGAAGCTGAAGATGATCGCGTTTATGCCCTGAAGCCGATGAATTGTCCCGGTCACGTTCAGATTTTCAAACACGGCTTGAAAAGCTATCGCGACCTGCCGATGCGTCTTGCGGAATTTGGGGTCGTCCATCGCTATGAACCTTCCGGAGCGTTGCACGGCCTCATGCGCGTCCGCGGCTTCACGCAGGACGATGCACACGTCTTCTGTACGGAAGAGCAGCTCGCCGAAGAGTGCCTGAAAATCAATGACCTCATTCTGTCGGTCTACAAGGATTTCGGCTTTGACGAGGTGGTGGTCAAGCTCTCGACCCGCCCGGAAAAACGCGTTGGTACCGACGAGATGTGGGACCATGCGGAAGCGGTGATGGATAAGGTTCTGAAACAGATCGAAGCCCAGTCTGAAGGTCGTGTCAAAACCGATATTCTTCCGGGTGAAGGGGCGTTTTACGGGCCAAAATTCGAATACACGCTTCGCGATGCCATCGGGCGGGAATGGCAGTGTGGAACGACCCAGGTCGATTTCGCCTTGCCGGAACGCTTTGGGGCGTTCTACGTCGACAACAACGGCGAGAAGAAAACGCCCGTCATGGTTCACCGGGCAATCTGCGGCTCCATGGAGCGGTTCCTCGGGATCCTGATCGAAAACTTTGCCGGTCATTTTCCCCTGTGGTTCGCACCGCTGCAGATCGTCGTGGCAACGATCACTTCCGAAGCTGACGAATACGGTCAGGAAGTTGCTGACCTGCTGAAAGCGAACGGTCTGAAAGTTGAAACGGATTTCCGGAACGAGAAGATCAACTACAAGGTTCGCGAACATTCCCTTGCCAAGGTTCCTGTGATCATTGTGTGTGGAATGCGCGAAGCAGAAGAGCGAACTGTCAATGTCCGCCGGCTTGGCTCGAAAGACCAAAGGTCCTTGGGCCTGGAGGAGGCCATGACGGCATTCGTCAGCGAGGCGACACCTCCGGACTTGAAATAAATGAAGAAGACCCGAAATACGGGGAAATCTTACATCTTGCACATTGTCCTTCCCTTAGGGCAATGTGCTGTCACATTGGTGAAATACAGCATCTGGTATTGGGTTCCAAATTTACCAGTGCGACCCTAACCAGAAGACGATGGCTGCCGTGAATTACGCAGAATTCAGCTATGCCAACCCGGAACATCCACCGCTGAAAAGGTGGACGATCAGAACCATTGAAGGCCTTTCCGGGCGCCGGAAGCTCATTGACGTGTATGAAGTGTGGAAACACACCATGGTTGGCACTTCAGATTATATCTGGAGCGATCTTCTGGGCCTGATCAATCTGAATGTGTCTGTTGAAGATGGCGAGTGGCCTCCGAAGGATCTGCCGGAAGGCCCACTGGTTCTTATTGCAAACCATCCATATGGAATAGGGGACGGGCTTGCGATCCTCTCTCTCGCAGAGCAATTGAACCGCCCTTTCAAGATCCTTATCAACAACGAGCTGTTGAAAGTTCCGGAGGTACGCCCGTTCTCTTTGCCGGTCGATTTTGAGGAGACGAAAGAAGCCCTCAAGACCAACATGGAGACCCGGAAAGAGGCTTTGCGGCTCTTGCAGGAAGGTACCACGATCATCGTCTTTCCGGGAGGCGGTGTTGCAACGGCAGCAAAGCCCTTCGGACGCGCCGAAGAGCTTCCCTGGAAAACCTTCACCGCGAAAATGATCAGATCGTCCAAGGCGACGGTTTTGCCTCTTTACTTCGACGGGCAGAACTCGTGGCTTTTCCATCTCGTCAGCAAATATTCTTTGACCTTGCGTCTGGCTTTGCTGGTCCGAGAGTTCCGGCGAATTGTCGGATCGGTCATGAAAGCTCGGGCAGGGCGCCCAATTCCCTTTGACACCCTGAGCGGCTTTAAGGATCAAAAGGAAGTCATGGATTTCCTGCAGACGAAAGTCTTGGAAATGGCTCCCGCAGAACCCGCGAAACGCCTGCTCGGCAGACGTGGGTAAAACCCAAGCATAAAATCTGAAATGGGTAGTGCAGGTCGCGTCTTCGATACGCGATGTCAGTTGGCGCTCGCAGCGCCCTGTGTCACAAGCTCGCTGATTGATGTGACAACCTCGACCTCGCGATCCTGTCCTGGCGCAACCTCAAACGTGTGAAGATAGGTTCGACCGTTGTTTCGGGCGAGGGCTTCGTATTCGCCTTCCGCAAGCACAAAATCCGGGAAGGCGCCTGTTGCTTCGACAACAACGTGTCCACCGGCGCTCAGAACAGACCAAGTGGTGTTGGCGATCGCCTCGCCACCACGCTCGTTGACGAGCTTCAAGGTGATGTCTGCGGCTTTGTGTAGAATGGTCGCTTCAGTCAGTTTGCCAGGAAGCACCTGGATGTCAGCCCGGATCACGGCATTGACGCTGCCGTAACGACTGACGACGTGGTAGGTGTCGGCGCTGAGACGAATGATCGAACCAGGCGTTATGTTCCCGACGATTTTGTTGCGTTCACCGCGTTCGTCGAACGACATGCCATAAACGTCGAAGGTCACTTGCTCCTGATCGATGGCTTCGCCGTCTTTCATCGCCGCACCGAACTTTATTCCGCCGGCATTGAGCGTAAGCATCTTCGACTGGACTTCCTTGCCCAGAACGACGCGGTTGGTTGACTGAGCATATCCAAACGCTGTGTGCACAAGGTAGGAGCCGGGATCGAGCCGGAATTCGGCGTCACCGCCCATCGATGTCGCGACCAGTTCCAGCCGTCCGTTCGCGTTTGTCGTGTCGGAGTAGATGCGCCAGACCAGTCCATCGTCCAGTGGCTGACTGTCCTGCGTCAGCTTTGCCATAAGATAAAGAGCGCCCTGGTCCAGGCCTTCACCGTCGGGTGCGGCAAGAGACCTGAGCGTCGGAGCGTATGATGTCTCTACATCCGAGAACAGCGGCTCGGGTTCCCTGTCGAGCAGGTTGATGATCTGGTCTTCGCGGGGAACCGATGGCGCATTGGGATCCGGCTTTGCAGCCGGTGGCAAGGGTGCTTCCACGGTTTGCGCCGTGGAGGTCATGCCCTGAAACATAAATACCGGAACAGCTACCAAAAAAGCACGCAACGCATTGGTCACGCAACGCTTCACCGTCGTGCTCTTTGGATTGGTTCCTGCTTCCAACATGCCCACTTCGTATTCTTTTTCGACCGACCACCGTTACGGCCATCCGTCTTTTATACCAATTCAGTTTGGTGCGGTACACCGGTTTAAGGCCGATCATGCGCCAGCACAATGAAACAGGTCAATGCGCGGCTTGTCCTTGCATCGTTGTAGGAATTTGAGCGCATGTTCCGCGTTGCGCTGTAACGTAAAACGTTCGCGCAGCAGCTAATGGTCCTGAAAATCAGGCAAATTCAAGACATAGAAACGAAAGTTGACAATTTCCGTCAATGAATTAGGTGGATTGTCACGATCGCAACTGCTTGATGGGTGTTGTCTCATGCCTGCCTCCAACCACGGCTCACCTGAGGTCCTGGACTTCCTTCGAAAACGGCGTTCACACCCAGCGGTGACGATGTCGGAACCCAGTCCGAACGAAGACCAGATAAACGACTTTCTGACCATCGCGGCCCGCGTCCCGGATCACGGAAAGCTGGCACCCTGGCGCTTTATCCTCTTCAGGCGCGAGCACGGTGAGGCCATCGGTAAAAGACTTGCCGAAATCTATGAACGGAAAAACGGGCCGCTGGACAAGGACCAGAGGGAAAAGGAACTCACCCGCTTTTTGCGTGCGCCGCTCATCATTGGCGTTGTCAGTACTGCGCGCGAACATCCGAAAATTCCAGTTTGGGAACAGCAGCTTTCAGCTGGCGCCGTGTGCATGAACCTTGTGAGTGCAGCCGCTGCCGGTGGTTTTGCGTCCCAGTGGCTTACCGAATGGTACAGCTTTGACGAGGAAGCGGCATCGTGGCTGGGTGCTGCGGAAAACGAACAGTTTGCCGGGTTCATTCAAATCGGTACACCGACCCAGGCACCCGTTGAACGACCGCGTCCTGAACTTTCCGCTCTGGTCCATGAATGGAGCAATACCCCCTAAGATGTTTTACGATACTGAGCTTAACGACCACGGTTTGCCGCATAATCCTTTCAAGGCCATCGTGTCCCCACGCCCCATTGGCTGGATCTCTTCGCTCGATGCCAAGGGACGCACCAATCTTGCTCCATACAGTTTTTTCAATGCGGTCAGTGACCGTCCGCCGATCGTCATGTTTTCATCCTCTGGATACAAGGACAGTGCGGCCAACGTTGGGGAGACCGGAGAGTTCGTATGCAACATGGCGAGCTGGGACCTGAAAGACGAGATGAATGTCACTTCCGCTGCAGTTGGCAGCGAAACGAGCGAATTCGAACTCTCCGGACTTGAGATGGCCTCGTCGCGTCTTGTAAAAGCGCCCAGGGTCGCCAAAGCGGTGACGGCCCTCGAGTGCAAGCATCTCAAGACTCTGCGGCTTGAAGACCTCGGCGGAAGCGAAACGGACAATTGGATCGTGTTTGGTCAGGTCGCCGGTATTCACATCGATGACAACATCATTGTTGACGGCAAAGTGGATGTGACCCGCTTCAAGCCGCTCTCGCGGCTTGGTTACATGGAATATGCGGCTGTTTCGGAAGTCTTTGAAATGGCGCGCCCGAAAGTCTGACGTTTCGTGTCACGAAATTCATTCAGCGCAACGAGACGAGTTGAATTCGACTCAAAAGTCCATGCGCCTCGAGAAAAAGATGTTGGCAGGCAAAACGTTCTTTTCCCAAGAAAAAGAGCGTTTTGCGGCCTATTTCCACTTTTCCGGCAATCAGCATGGTGAGATCTGCCTAAAGCCGAATGAAAAAACAGTTCCAATTGCTTGAATTTCAACTGCGTTAAGCGCCGTTAAGGATTTGTTAACCATTCCGGCGCGAAGGTTAACGAAGTAATAATCAATTCCGTCGAGGAGACAGGGTCATGCATGTCGCTGACACACCCTCGGTCGCGTCTCGGATCGAGCTTGCGTTTCAGTCTGCTAGTAGCTCAACGGGTACGTCTTTCGACTACCTCGTCAAAACGGCTGCGCGCGAATCCTCATTCAATCCATCGGCCAAGGCCAAGACGTCCAGTGCAACGGGCTTGTTCCAGTTCATTGAGTCGACCTGGCTTGAGACGATGAAGGAGGCCGGCCCCAAGCATGGTTTGGAGAAGTTTTCCGATCAGATCCAGCGCTCGAAAAGCGGAAAATACTACGTGAAAGACGCTGAAGTGCGTCAGGAGATTCTCGATCTGAGAAAAGATCCGGAGATCTCCTCAATGATGGCTGGCGCGCTCACTCAGAAGAATTCTGCCTATCTGGAGCGAAAGATTGGGCGTACACCGACCGACGGTGAACTTTACATGGCGCATTTTCTCGGAGCGCACGGCGCGAGCAGGCTGATTGATGCCACAAATGCCAATCCGGATATGCGCGCCGACAAAATGTTCTCGTCGCAGGCGCGCGCCAACAAACCGATCTTCTTCCACAGCAACGGCAAAGCCCGGTCGATGCAGGAGGTTTACGAAGTAATCGTATCCAAGCACGACGCGGTGACGATGATTGCTGAGGCGAACACCAAAACCAACCTGAGAGCGCCGGGCGTTTTGACAAGCGTTGCCGCGCTGCCTGAGTCGAAACCAGCATTCGGAGCGCCAGCCCCTGGCCAGGAGCAGTTTGACCCGCATTCGCTTGAAGCAGCGACGGCGTTCGCAATGCGTTCCAAGCCGCTGTCTCCGGCGCAACAGGCTGCAGCGGCTGCGGATCTGCCGGCATCAAATCCGCTTGCTTTTGCGCAAACGTCGGTTCCGGTTCACCAACGGGAAAACCCAACACCGGCTGATGCCGGCGCGTCTCGGGAAACGGGAGCGGAAAATTCTGTTGTGGCGGCCGCAAGGCCAACGGAACCTCAGGATCCAAGGGAAGCTGCGATCAACGGATCAGCAGAGAGCGTGGCAACCAGCCGGGTTGTTTCCGCCTTTGCTGCAGCGGAAACCTCGAGCCCTTTTGAAGCATTGTTCCGAAATGATGAAGGGTCCTCTGAAGCAGGTGTAAACCCGAGATTCGCGGCAGCGTTCGCCGCTGTCGAGGAAGCTGCAATGTTCAGTGCTTTGACGGGTGCGTCGAATCAAGTTGCCGCGCAAGAACTCGCACTTGCGGATCAGGGTGGTCCGCTCGATTTGACGCGGTTTTTGAGATTGAAAGCAGAAGAGGAGCAGAAGGACCTGCTGCCACCAGCCTGACGAAGCTTTGGCTCGCAGATATTGGCAAAATTATGGTGAACCGATCGTTAACGTCTTTAGTGCCAGAATACCGACTGACTCGCACAAAGACTGATTGCCGCCATGACCGCACAAAACCTTTTGCATTTGAACGAAGATGAAAATCTCGAAAATGACATTGTTGCTGCAAGAGAATTTGCAGAACGATATTTGGCAGCCGAGCCGGGCAGCCAGGAGCAGGCCAGCATGGCTACCGCGCTGACAGTGCTCCTTGATGATCCGAGCAGAGGCATCCGAAAGGCCATCGCCAATGTTCTTGCGTCAAGCGCCTACGCTCCAGCTCACGTCGTTCGGTCTCTTGCAAGTGACGTCGACGAGGTCGCCGTACCCATCTTGAAATCTTCGCCGATTCTTTCGAATGCGGAATTGGTCGATCTGCTTGCCGAGGGCAGTGAAGCTGTTCAATGCGCGATTGCGGAAAGGGCAGGACTGCCCGCCGCAATCAGTGCTGCTGTCTGCGAAGTTGGAAGTGAGAAGGCTTGCCAAACCCTTTTGAACAATTCGAGCGCGCAAGTGCTGCAATCCTCAATGTTGCGGCTGGCACAGCGGTTTGAAGACCGTCCGGATATTTGCGACCAACTTCTGAAAACGGCCGACCTTCCGCTGGCGAACCGTTATGAGTTGCTCATGCGTCTTGCCGAGAGTCTCGATGATCATCCGATCGTCTTGGAGCGTGTTCCTGAAAACCAGCGGCACACATTCCTGAGCGATGCGGAAGACAAGGTGGTTCTGAGACTGGCCTTGGAAGCCAGCGAAGACGAGCTTCCGGATTTCGTAGAGCACCTGCGCCTTCGCGGGAAGCTCAATACCCGTCTTCTGTTGCGCTCGGTCTGCTGCGGACGTTTGCGTTTCTTTGCGGCGGCGCTGGCGAATCTTGGTCAGGTACCGCTTCCGCGTCTCGCCAGGTTGCTCGTGACGGTCAGGCGGTCTGCTCTTCAGGCTGTTTTGAGAAAAGCCGGATTGCCGCTTCGCTCTCATCAGGCATTTCTGCTGGCGATAGACATTGCGCGCCAGGCGGATGCCGACTTCACGTATGACCTTGCGCTCGACGAAGCACGGATGCTGACAGAGACGCTCTTAGAAGAAATGCAGGACGGATCTCTCGGCGCCGACGAAGATGTCGCCGCATTCCTGCGCCGGTTTGCAATTGAAGTCGCGCGTCTTGAGGCGCGGCTCCTTGTGAAGAACGGTTCTCTCCAGATTACCGCCGCAGCCTGATTGGTCCCGACGCTGCGTCCGGGCCAATCCAGCCTTCGCAATCAATTCTTGTAAACAGGTCTGCAACCACGAAAATCCGGCTTGCCGGGTTTTTTTGCCGGTGTTTAGGTGTGCCCTTGTTTTCACCAAGGCGGCACCATGCTCTTTTCAGCTGCAAGCGCGCGCTCACAAGCCACTGTCGGCATCCTGCTCATGTGCGTGGGAATCGCCAGCCTCAGTATCAGTGATGCAATCGCAAAGGCACTCACGGACGGCTATCCGGTCCTTCAGATCCTTTTCATTCGCAATCTCATTGCGCTACCGTTCGCAGTATTGATTGCATTGAAAATGGGTGGAGTGGGTGCGTTGCGTTCCTACAGGCCGACCGCCCATCTGCTGCGCGGTGTCCTTTGGTTGCTTGCTGCGATGATCTTTTTCACCAGCCTGAAGCACCTGGATATCGCCGAGGCAACGGCACTGGTTTTTGTAGCGCCTGTCTTCATCACTGCGATCTCTGCACTCTTTTTGAAAGAAACAGTCGGTTGGCGGCGCTGGCTTGCTGTTCTGACGGGTTTCGTCGGTGTCCTGATCGTCGTGAGGCCTGGCGCCGGGACATTTCAGTCAGCTTCAGTTCTTCCGGTCATCACAGCAGTCTTTTATGCGGTTTTGATGATCAGTGCCCGCTGGGTGGACCCGCGCGAAAGTGTCTGGACGCTCATGCTTTACCTCGTTGGGGCCGGTGCTATGCTTAGCGCAATATTCGTCCCGTTCCTCTGGGTAAGCGTTCAGGCGGAAGATATCTGGATGTTTGTTGGCATCGCGCTTTTTGGTACGGCAGGGATCACACTGATTACGCAGGCTTTCCGGTTTGCTCCGGCCGCTGCCGTTGCTCCGTTTGAATACAGCGCGCTTATCTGGGCGACGTTTTTGGGATGGTTTTTCTGGAATGAAATACCTGACATGCTGACTTACATCGGCGCAGGGGTGATCATCTTGAGCGGATGCTACATTGTGTTCCGTGAACAGCAGATCGGCGAAGACACGCCGAACTGACCTTATTCAGCGTCAGCGTCGCTCTTTTGCGGAAACTGTTTCAGGAAGTCATCTGTTACAACGGCGAGTGTGTCCAGAAGCTTGACGCCCATACTGTTGCCGTCGTCTTTGGCGCCTTCCATGACCATGGCCCGGATGGCTGCGACATAGCGTTCAGCCAATTCGGCCGGAAGCTTGTCCACCGAGGGTACGGTCTCAATCAGATGACAGAAGCTGGCGGCAACCTGTCCGACAAGCGGGAACCCCAGCGTAAGTGCCTGTCCCTTGATGTTATGCGCTGCCTGGTAGAGGGGCGCGACGGTTTCATCCGACATTCCTTCAGACTGAACACCTTCCCAGGCCTGCATCAGGGTTGCCGTCTCATTGACCATCCAGCTCCCGAAATGGGTTGAGAGCCTTGCGATCGCGGCTTCTGCAGCCTTGACCGGATCGAATTTCTTGGCCTCCCGGGGTGTCAACTCGCGTACCTTGCTGCGCAAGTTGTCCGGTGGCGTCAAGATCTCATAATCCTGGTCCAGTGCGGTATCGGACATGGCTGCATCATTCTCCAAAAATCGCCTTCAAGCGGCATTCCGCACCCATTATCCCGATACAGACTTAACAGGGTGTTGCCAGTGCAATGTTTGAAGAAATTATCATTAATACCGGAACATCTCGGTGAGAATCCGTTCGTCCCAGCCGTGATCGGAATCAAACATGATCAACCCCTGCACCTTTGAAGACTCGCGGACGGTCACGTGCGTCACGCGTCGGATTTCGGTGTGATCAGCGGACGCACTGACCGGACGCTTGTGTGCTTCCAGGATTTCGATATCGACTTGTGCTCTGTTGGGTAAAAGCGCACCACGCCAGCGACGAGGACGAAAGGCGCTGATCGGGGTGAGGGCGAGCAATTGCGCCGAAATCGGCAATATGGGGCCGTGCGCCGAGAGGTTATAGGCCGTGCTTCCGGCCGGTGTTGCAACGATAATGCCGTCGCAGACAAGTTCTTCCAATCGCAACTTGTCATCGACAGAAACCTTGAGCCGCGCAGCCTGTGATGTCTGGCGCAGCAGGGAGACCTCATTGATCGCAAGCGCATCGTGGGTTTTTCCGGTTTCATCTCGCGCGGTCAATTCCAGCGGGCGGATCGTCGTGACGTCGGCTTTGGACAGTCTCTCGGCAAGTTCGTCCTCACGATACTCGTTCATGAGAAAACCGACCGACCCCCTGTTCATTCCGTAGATCGGCTTTCCGCTGCTCATATGCGCGTGGAGCGTCTGAAGCATCAGCCCGTCGCCGCCAAGAGCGACAATGATGTCGGCATCTTCAGCCGCCACGTTGCCGTAACGTGCGGACAGCGCCTCGATTGCGCGTTTGGCGTCGTCGGTTTCGCTTGCAACAAACGCAAGTTTTTCCGTCGAGACAGGGGTGAAGTCGGTTGATGCCAAAGGGGGTGATGCTTGGTTCATAGTCTAGCGGTCTTCTTTGCAGACGGCGATCCCGGCGGCTGGTCTGGTGACCGGCGCGAGCCTGCCACCATTAAGGTGACCGTCAGCACCATAGCCCGCAATTGTACGGACCGGTAGTGACTTTTTGCATCCACCTCAATTCGGCTGCGCTTGAAGCTCTTGATTTGTCGCGGGAATTGGGCCTTCGGCAGCCTTTTCGCATGTTGCCGTCTCAACGAGTTCCTGCCATTCCAAAAAGGGTACGACGATTGAGCGCTCGTCGTTTATCTTGGCTGACATGACCGCTGCGACCCGTGGGCCAAAAATGGTGTTGACCATGAGTGGTCCACCTGATGCACCCGTCTCCGTGTTGCAATCGGTGATCCAGACATTCGAATTCGAGCCAATCACGGAGCACGACGACACGACTGTGGGCAAGAACGGCCTGCTGCGTCTGTACCCGACAGACAAAAAACGGGTAGATGCACGAAGACGTTTCGATTCTTCGCGCGTCAGCGGTGGCAATGGAAACAGGTCACTGGGTTCCTTAAGCACGATCAGGCCGACGTCCTTGTGAATCTCACTGATCTTGGGACGTGAGCGTGAGACATAACCTTCGACCGTCAGCAGACATTCGGCCTCCAGACGGGCTGCGTATTCATCGCGCCGGACGCCGGCAATGAAGAACACTTCGTCGGCGGGGATGACCTTTTGCGTCTTTGGCGAAACGATGCAATGCGCGGCTGTCAGGACCACGTTCGGTGTCACCAGGGTCCCCGTGCAGCTGGACACGGAACGGTACCCACCACGGTTCACGCGTCCAATGGAATGCCAGGGATAGTCGGTGCTGTCGATGACCTTCAGTTCTGCAGCAGCATCGGCCGGCGGTAAGGGTGCTGTCAGCGAAACAACAAGGAGGACGGTTGCCAGCCTGACCAGGTTTTTCACCCGAAATTTGGCTGACAGTTTGCTTCGCTGGGTTTGGTGCATAGTGTCCGATCCTGCCTCATACAACACGTTTTCGCCCGCGCGCATCAACAGTCCCTTTTCCAACGCGAAGCTTGCGACGACATAGTAGTCTCAGACATTCGTTCTTGCCAACGCTTCGTCTTTGCGGCTTCGGCAACGGAACGCTCGCAGGATTGTCGTGCAGGCTCAGAAAAAGCCGTTCTCGGTGTTATGCGGCGTCCAGTCTTTCGATCAAGGCCGGCAGGTCGGCGACCGTATCGATGACGTAGTCTGCGCCCGCGCTTTTCAGTTTTTCCGTTGCAAGCTGGCGTAGTGCGTCGACCTCGGCTTCTGAGAGACCTGCGAGTTCAGCTGGTGTCTTACCCGCGTAGTTTCCCGAAAGGGCAAGACCGACGGTCAGACACCCGGCCGCAACGCCCTCGGCAATGCCAGGCTCCGTGTCATCGACCTTGATAACCGCCGACGGCGGATAAACAACAAGATCGATGAAACACTTGTACATTCCAAGCGGGCCGGGGCGTCCTTCCGGCAGATCGTCGGAGCAAACCAGATTGTCAGGTACATAACCTTGCCCTGCGGCTTTCGGGAGGACGCGTTCCATGATCGAGCGGGTGTAGCCGGTGGTGGATCCGATTTTCAGACCTCTTGAGCGCAGTGATCTGATCATGTCCGCCGCGCCCGGAACAAGGTCAGCGTAGTCCGCGACAACTTCTTCGTTCATTGGAACGAACACCTCATAGACCCTGTCGACATCCGCATCCGTTGGAAGGTTGCCGAATTTTGCCTGCCACTGTGCCGATATATCAGGATCAGCCATCATATCCCGGATGTGATCCCACTTAGGCTTCCCCATGGGACCGCGTGCCTGGTCGATTGTCGCAGTGATCCCGAAGGTCTCGTAGGCCTTGATGAAGACACCCATGGGCGCGAATGACCCGAAGTCGATCATTGTTCCCGCCCAGTCAAAGACGACGGCTTTGAATTTGCTCACTTTGTTGTCCTTGTAAGGAGATGCTGGCGATTGTTTTCCCGCTGATTGCCAGGGCAGTCAAGGTGCTGCGGTGTGCAGTCTGCGCAGCAACGCTGCAAGTGCGATTAGAGGTCTGGTCCGCCGCTTTTCGACACCGCGGAGATAACAGGTCTGAAGAAGTGGCGGTCACCGATGTCACGTACATACCGGTTACCTTGCTCCTAGGGTTGTTCGTTCGACTGTCGTCATTTGGAACTCGGGCGACGTCGTGAATTTCAACCAAAGTGCTTTGTCTGGGCATGCTTTGTCGAAATACGCACTGACGCCCTTTTAAAGAGCAGCACGCTCGGCTACGCTCCAAATCAATCAGGTTTATGGTTTTTCGTTGCAGTCGCAACCTGTGGGCTTGGGGGATGTCGCTTTGGCTAACCTCATGTATTTACGGCGAATACGGAGCGGGTTCGCTCCGGCGGGGGGAGCATATACCAAAGTGAATACTGCGCGTTCCTTTCACCTGTTTCTCAAACCGCTCTCGATCGTTGGCGTTCTGACCTTGCCCCTTCTGTTGCAGGGTTGCGGGCTTTCGGATGCGCCCGTGCTTTTTCCGAAAGGACCAATTGCGCTGGCGGAAAGAGATCTTCTGTTCACCGCCTTCCTTTTGATGATGATCGTGGCAATTCCCGCGATCGTCCTAACGCTCTTTTTCGTCTGGAGGTACCGGAGCGGTTCCGACAAAGCTGCATACACTCCCGACTGGGATGGATCCTGGAAAGTGGAAACGGTCGTCTGGCTGGTTCCGGCAGCAATCATCGTTGTCCTTGGCACCCTTGTCTGGCAGACAACCCACAAGCTGGACCCCTACAAGGAGATTGCCTCAGACAAGCCGGCATTCAAGGTGCAGGCCATCGCGCTCGACTGGAAGTGGCTGTTCCTTTATCCGGAGATCGGTGTTGCAAGCGTCAACGAATTGGCGTTCCCGGCGGACCGACCGCTCTCAATCGAAATCACGTCAGACACGGTCATGAACTCGCTCATGATCCCCGCGCTGGGCGGTCAGATCTACGCAATGGCGGGTATGCGTTCCGAACTCAATCTGCTCGCGGACGAACCGGGTGTCTTCATGGGGCGCAATACCATGTTTTCAGGCGACGGATTTGCCGACCAGCACTTCAAGGCGCGCGCACTGAGCGAAGACGACTTCACCAGTTGGAAAGACAAGGTGCTGGCTGAAACGGCAAAGCTCGATGCGGAGACGTATCTTGAATTGCACAAACAAAGCGTCGCCAATCCCGTCACCTACTATTCATCCTTCGAAAATGATCTTTTCAAACTGATCCTGCGCAAATATGCGCCGATTGTCGGCCCTTACGAGAGCAAAGCGGCTGAACTCATCTGCAGGGGGGCTGCGTGATGCTGGGGCGGCTGACACTAGACGCGATACCGCTTTATTCCTGGGTCGCGATGGGAGGCGCCGCGGTTACCGTTGGCGGCGGCATCGCAGTTTTTCTTCTCATAACGTATCTGCGTGCCTGGAAGGTTCTCTGGACCGATTGGCTGACGAGCGTCGATCACAAGAAAATCGGCATCATGTATGTGGTCCTGGCGCTGGTGATGCTGGTCCGCGGTTTTGTCGATGCCCTGATGATGCGCGCGCAGCAGGCCATCGCACTCAACAATGAGGGCTACCTGCCGCCCGAACATTTTGAGCAGATCTTTTCCTCGCATGGCACGATCATGATTTTCTTCGTGGCGATGCCTTTCCTGACGGGCCTGATCAACATTATCGTGCCGCAGCAGATAGGTGCGCGGGACGTTGCGTTTCCATTCCTCAACTCGGTCAGTCTCTGGATGACAGCAGCGGGAGCGGGGCTGGTTCTGATCTCCTTGGCAGTCGGCAAGTTTTCGACTGCCGGGTGGACTGGCTATCCCCCTTACTCCGGAATTGACTACAATCCGGGTGTCGGCGTCGACTACTGGCTCTGGGCGCTGATCGTCTCCGGGGTTGGGAGTACCGCGTCGGGAATCAATTTTATCGTCACGATCGTCAAGAACCGTTGCCCCGGCATGACCTACATGCGCATGCCGATGTTCACCTGGACAACGTTGTGCATCTCGATCCTGATCGCATTCGCGTTTCCGGCACTGACGGTTGTCGCCGGACAGCTTGCGCTGGACCGGACGCTCGGCTTCCACTTCTTCACAAATGGAGACGGCGGCAACATGATGCTGTTCGCGAACCTCTTGTGGATCTGGGGGCATCCGGAGGTCTATATCCTCATCCTGCCGGCTTTCGGCATTTTCTCCGAGGTCGTGGCAACGTTCTCGCGCAAGCGCCTCTTCGGCTATACGTCGCTGGTCTACGCAACAGCCTGTATCGCCATTCTCTCGTTTACCGTCTGGCTGCACCATTTTTTCACGATGGGGTCTTCGGCAAACGTGAATGCGGTGTTCGGGATCGCGACCATGATCATCGCTGTTCCCACCGGCGTGAAGATCTTCGACTGGATGTTCACGATGTACCGTGGCCGGATCGAGTTTCACCCCTCGATGGTGTTCACGATCGGCTTCATGGTGACTTTTGTGATCGGTGGCGTTACCGGTGTGCTGCTCGCGCTGCCGCCTGCCGACTATCTGATGCATAATTCCACGTTTCTGGTGGCGCATTTTCACAACATGCTGATCCCCGGCGCATTGTTCGGCTATTTCGCAGGATTGAATTACTGGTTCCCGAAGGCCTTCGGTTTCAAGCTCGATGCCAAGTGGGGTATCCGGTCCTTCTGGTTCTGGATCATCGGGTTCTATCTCGCCTTCATGCCGCTCTATGTGCTCGGTTTCATGGGCATGAGCCGGCGTATGGAGCACTATGCCGACCCGAACTGGCAGCCCTATCTGATCGTTGCAGCGCTGGGCGCGGTCTGCGTTCTGTGCGGCATTGTCTGCATCGCGATCCAGATTTATGTATCGGCCAAAAACTGGGGATCGGCCCGCGATGTTACCGGTGATCCATGGAATGGGCGCACGCTGGAATGGGCAACCGCGTCTCCGCCAGCGCCTTACAATTTTGCTGTCCTGCCTGAGGCGCGCGATATCGATGCCTTTCACGACATGAAACTTCGCGGCGTCGCTTATCTGCCGCCGAGCCGGTATGAGGACATTGTCATGCCGAAAAGCACCGGGCTGGGACCCATTCTTGGAGCTCTGTCCTTTGTCCTCGGCTTTGGCATGGTCTGGTATATCTGGTGGCTTGCAGCTCTTGCTTTTGCGCTCGCGCTTGTCTGCGTCGGCATCAGAGCCAGCGACGACAATACCGACTTTGTGCTTTCCGCCGCCGAGGTCGCGAAGATCGAGGCAGCGCGACTGGGACAAATCACCGAGGCTGATATGCACGACATGCGCGACTTTCAGCCGATCGGTCCGGCGTCCGGTGCCCCTCTGGCGGGGAGAGCATGATGACTGACAGCACGCAGGTCGCCGAGCTTCTGGAGCACGAAGAAAAGAAGTCGCTGGAATCGCGCGAATTCGGTTTCTGGATCTACCTGATGACCGATGCGGTCATTTTTGCACTTTTGTTCGCGTCTTACGTGGTTCTGGCAAAGAACTCTGCGGCGGGGCCGACCTCAAAAGACCTGTTTGATCTCAGGCATACTGCTGGTGAAACGGCGTTGCTGCTCTTTTCCAGCCTGACATTCGGCTTGGCAACGATCGCAATGGCCGCAGGGCAGACCGGACGGGTTGCTCAGTGGCTGTTCGTCACGCTGGTGCTCGGCCTCGCATTTCTGGCAATGGAAATGGTCGAATTCTACGGAATGATTGCGAAAGGTGCCGGTCCCGGTACGAGCGGTTTCCTGTCAGCTTTCTTCACGCTTGTCGGGACGCATGGACTTCACGTGGCATTCGGGTCAATCGGGATCTGCGTGATGATTGCTCAAGTCATGATCAAGGGACTGACAATGCCGGTACGCTCCAGGCTGCTGAGGCTTGGTCTCTTCTGGCATTTTCTCGATATCGTCTGGATCGGGATCTTCTCGGTCGTTTATCTGCCCGGTGTGATGTAGGAGACGGATCGTGGATCATTCGACAGAACGCAGTCTTTCAACTTATCTCACCGGCTTCGCGCTTGCCGTCGTCCTGACCGCCATTCCTTTTGCGCTTGTCTGGGGTGAACTTCTGACCGGGCCGGCCGTTTATGTCGTGATTGCCGTGGCAGCCGTCATGCAGGTGCTGGTCCACCTGGTTTTCTTCCTCCACCTGAACCTTAAGTCGACACCCGGAGAAAACCTCTTCTTCCTTGGCTTTGCAGCCGTCCTGATCTTCATCATGGTTGGCGGCAGCCTCTGGATCATGATGGATCTCCATCACCGGATGATGTGATCTGTTCCGCAACATTACGCATGAGATTTCCCGAATAGATTGCGTTCGGTGAATGACAGAAATCGATTCTTCTTGTGCGCAATCCTCCTGAATTGAAACAGGCATAGGAGCAGTTCGAATCGATGATGAAGGGTGCTGTCGTTCCCGGATTCGGTGCTCAACCGCAAGATCATAAGAGGGTCAATTGTCGGGACGCGTTTGGATCTTGCAGAGTCATTGCAGTTCGCTGCTGAGGGAAAGGTCAAATCCCACTATTCGGAGGAAACGCTCTCTGACGTGAACAGCATTTTCGACAGGATGAAAGCCGGTAAAATTGAGGGTAGGATCGTCATGGCGATCTGAATGATGCGACCGGTTACGCCGGCAGCTTGTCCATCGCTGCCGGCCGCCGAAAACTGGAAAACCGCGGTCAGGCCTTCGCTTTCAACACATCGCGAATTTCGGCAAGAAGTTCTTCCGTGGTCGGACCCTTGGGCTCTTCAGGCGCAGGCTCTTCCGCAGGCATTGCTGCATCCTTGATCCTGTTCACTGCCTTGACGAGCATAAACACCACCCAGGCAATAATCAGGAAATTGATGACAGCCATGATGAAGGCACCGTAGGCAAAGACAGATGCACCCGCCTCCCGCGCAACCTCAAGCGAGGCACCGGCCGGGACGTCGCCTGAAAGAACGGCGTAGTTATTCGTAAAATCGACACCGCCCGATACAAGGCCGATGATCGGGTTGATCAGATCGCCGACCAGAGACGTCACGATCGCTGTGAAAGCCGCACCGATGATGATACCGACGGCCATATCCATGACATTGCCTTTGGCAATGAAATCCTTGAATTCATTAATCACAATTCCCTCCCAGACTTAAAGCCACACAACAGGTGCCCAACCAACCTGTGTACAAAGACCCTACATAAAAATACGGACCCGTGTCATTTGCAATTGCAATAAACGAAAACGAAATTTCTCCAGTTAACCTAGAGTATTGGGACCAGAACAATCCGGAACTCGGCCGAGACGAACGTGTCGCGGCGGGCCTAAGCCTGCACCGCTCCCTTGAGAGCTGCAGACAGCGCGTCGACGGCATCTTTCGGCCTGCCGGATCGAGCGCGCGTATGCAGTACAATAGGCAGGGAAGGGAGCTGCGGCAGACCGAGTTTTGGACCAACATCTAAGGCCCCGAAAGGCAGCATGCGGCGGGCGAGCGCAGCGACGCCCATGCCTGCCATGACGGCAGCTGACACTGCTGTGACACCACCTCCGGAAAAAACTTCCGTCCACAGAATTCCCGCGTCATCGAGAAGTCTGCCGGCCATAATGCGCACCCCACAGGGTTCCGGCATCGTGGCTACCGGCAATGGCTCGTTGGCACGATGTTGCCATCCCTGCGCGGCAAACCAGCCGAATTTTTCATCGACTAGAAAGGTCCCGTCACTGCGTCCATCGTGAAGCCGGACGATGACGGTGTCGAGCTCGTTCCGATCGAAACATTTCAGCAACTCGCCTGAAGATCCAATCCGGATCTCGATCAGAAGATGACGATCCTGTTCGTTCATGCGCGAGATCAGTAACGGAAGTTCCGGGCCTGCAACATGATCGCTGATCCCGATCGTTAGCCGTTGCCGCGTCCCGGCCAGAGCCGCAAGAGCGCTGTCGTGTTTTTTCAGCAACTCGCGAGCGTGCTCCAGGAATGTCACTCCGTGTGCGGACAACTGGACATATCGCGGCGTTCGTTCCACGAGCCGACAACCCAGGCGCTCCTCCAGCCGCTTTAGCTTCAGGCTGACGGTAGACTGGGTCGCGTTTGTTGCCTCGGCCGCACGCGTGAAGCTGCCCAACTCCGCAATTCGAACGAAGGTCCTGACGGCGTCAAGATCGAGCAAACGATCAGACATTTATTTTCTCAATTTTTGATATCTTTATTCATCGTTTTTCTAAATAGCATGGATGGCTCTAGGGTCAAACCGGACAGATCGTAAAGGAGCCGAAAATGCCACTTGTTCATGTTTCACTCAGGACCGGAAAATCAGACGCTTACAGGCAAGCCATCTTTGACGGCGTCTACCTTGCGATGAATGAAGAGTTCAACGTGCCCGAAGACGATCAGTTCATGACCGTCACCGAACACACTGCGGCGAATTTTCGCTATGGGGCCTCTTATCTCGGGATTGCCCGCAGCGACGACCTTGTCTTCATTCAGATCACCGCGAACAACACCAGGACGATCGATCAGAAGAAAGCGCTTTTTCGACGCATTGCAGAGCTGCTCGGGAAGGAGCCGGAAATCAGGCCGGAAGACGTCTTTGTCAGTCTTGTCGAAGTTGAAAAGGAGAATTGGTCTCTCGGCAACGGCATTGCGCAATACGCCTGATTTCTGCGCCTTGTGACGCCAGCGACCGATCGGCGTTTTCCGGTCGGTCAAACAAGCGAAAAGCGACGGGCATTGAGACAAAGTCCGCCACCGCCACCAGATCTTCACAATCGATTGTCAGCATCGGGTACGTCGAATAAGGGGGAGAAAGTGCTGTGCGAAATCGATCCATGCTACAAAGCCTCGTCATGTGCTGTGCGATCACGATTGTCTTCTGGCCTGCTACCGCAAGCGCAGACTGCAAGGCGGATATCAGCAAGGTGGAATACGCAATCGATCACGCAAAGCGGGTCGGCATAGAAGTCACGACCGCCGAAAGAATGCGGGCGCTGCTGCAGGATGCCAACAAGGAGCGCAAGGCAGGCAATGAGCAGAAATGCCAGGAGCTCATCAATGAGGCGAAAAACATGGGCAATGTCGAGTAGGTCGCGAAGTGACTGATGCATGGTGGAAAGATATTCAGATGCGCTCGACAATCGTCATACCTGTTTGCCTCGCCTTTGCCATTGCAACGCCAGCATGGGCAGAAGCTCCGGACCTCAAGACTCCAAGCCCTGTGATCTATCTTGCTGATAACCTGGACGAGAAGGACAATCTCGGCTGGTGCATCGACACGTTGGGCCGCGGCTATGCTGAAAACCTGCAGGCCCACTCCTGCAAGCCCCAAGGCGGTGATGTGCAGTTTTCGTTCGACGCTGCCTCGGGCCAGATCCGCTCGGTCGAATTCACCGGCAAATGCATGGACCTGATTGCCCCCGATGACCCCAAAATTGCCTTCGGCCTCAGGGATTGCTCCGACGGGAACAAGACCCAGCAATTTGCGTACGATGAAGCCAGTGGGCGTATTACGCCAGCAGACCAGCCAGATAATTGCGTCGCAGCGGGTGAGGCAAGCCGCAGTGCGGGGCCGTTCATGTCCCGGGATCTCATCCTGGCACCGTGCGCGTCAGCGGACGCAGCGTTGATCACGTGGCGGGAGAAGAAATAGGCCCGCTTTACCAGCCTAAACCTGTCTCTGCACCTAACGCCGGTTGTCGCCTTGCGGCGGGTATCTTTCATCATCTGTTGCGCATTGAATCGTCAGGTCCGAGCTGCCGGAGCGCCGTTGTCACACGGTATATTTTCTGAAGATCGAAACGGTTGGTTGCAGCCCGACATCACGTTGGTCTTGTTATTCCTGCGTATGTTGCTGTCAAAACGTCAGCAGGCGTGTTATCCTTAAAGTTGTAAATCAAAGAAATAAACTCATAAATACGTTTAAAGTCAAAGTACTTTTCATTCGATCCAACAGTTTTCAGTCTGACCAAAAATATTGAACGGTTTGAGGTCATTTTCCAACAAGAATCGCGGAGGATCAATAATGTCAGTCGATGAATTAAGCTTTGTTGAAAGAGATTGCGGAGATAGCGCTGTTTTTTATTCGACGAAAAGCTTTCCGAGATTTAAGGCGCTTCAGGAAAATTGGAAAGTTATTGCAAATGAGTTGCGTCATTTGAATGCGCCTTTGACCTCGATTGATCGGGTCAACAAGACGCATGCTCAGGTTTATGCCGAAGTCAAAGCGTGGATTGCGTCGGGCGGGGAGTACGGGTGGCTGAAGGGATGGGGCCCAGATGGCGCCAATGAATCCTGGATCCAGTACGGATTGATTTTCGAAGACGACGTGGTTCCATTCGTTCCCGACCGATTGTCGCGAACCTGCAGTCTTTTGAAAGCGATTCCCGGCATCAGAGTGGGTGCATTCGTCACCATGCGACCGTCAACGTTTTTACCCACGCACCAACATCCTGAACTCACGGAATGCGGCGCACTTCAAATGCATCTGACGCTCAGCGCGTGCGAGGAAGGAAACTATTCCTATCTGAATGTGTGCGGGCAGTTCCGGCAACATGTACCAGGCGACCTGTTTGTTTTTGACGGATCGAAGGAGCATTTCGCACTCAATGCGTCGAACAGCGACCGTACAATTCTGTATCTGGAATTTTACAAGGACGTCATCTGACACGATCCGGCTCCTCATCTATGTGAAACCTGTTCGTGGTCGGACCGCCTATTGTCTTCGTTTGAAAACCAAACGATCCTATTTGACACCTATCGTCATAAGACGGCGGTAAGAACCAAACGTTTGCTCTTCAAGACACAGACGCTCCGAAAACGGTGTTGCGTTTTCAAGGTCCGTCAGGCCGCTTGGGCACGAGATATGCCCGTTGAGTTCGGGGTCGGTATTTGCCTGAATGCACACAAGTTTGCCTTCCGGGATCAGCGCGAACCAGGCTGAAGGGTCATCCAGATGCTCCCAGGACGTCGTGATGATCGTATCGGGGCGAAACCGGACCGGACGGCGCGTACCATCTTCACGAATACGGTCGAAGCGAGCTTCTGTGTAGTTAAGTTCAAAGGCATTCGCCAGGCCGGAGAACGCGCGCAAGTCGTCCATGACAAATTTTCGCAGCAAGACGTCGGCCGCTCTGGCGCTGTCCACGTCAATATCAATCGTTGCCACGCGCCGGCACAAGTTCGGCAATTGCGTCAGAAGGAAAAGAGGCAGGACACCGACCCAGCCACCGACAACCAGAATACTGCCAAGGAAACGGCCATTCTCGCCCAATCGTTCGATCAGCCAACGCTTGCTGTTGAGTTGTCCGTCACTGGTCGCATCAATCCAACCGGCATCAGGATGTGTTTCAATTGCCCTTACGAGCGATTTCATCACAGGACCGAGCTCACCTACGTTCATGAGCTTGCCTCCGTTGGGACCAAATCATTCCGCTTTAACTGGTGGCCTTCAAATTCGATAGGGACTGGATCACCGTCGAATAGCAGGACTTCAAGGTCGCGCACCGAACCTCTTACCGCGTGAATATGCAGATGAGGTTCGGACGTATTCCCCGAGTTTCCGACATAACCCAAAGCGTCTCCGGTCGAGACGGACTGTCCCTGGTTTACAAGAGGTGCGCCTTTGAGATGTGCCAGGACGATTGTTGCTTCGTCGCAGGTGAGGGCCACAAAGTTTCCGGCAGGCGCGTTGGTATCCGTCGTCCCGATCGCTTGTTCCGGCGCTCCGGTGCCGACGATGACAACTTCACCCGCGCATGGTGCGACAACCTGCATTCCATAAATGGTGTAGTCATCGAGCCTTGTCGGCATAAGCCCGACTGCCCTGCGACCCTTGGGGTTCAAAGCTGTCAGGTCCAGTGCGTAGCGCTGAGCCCTGACGTGATGGTGGGCATTCAAGAGCGCATTATTTCCGCCTTGCGTGACAAATATTCTTCCGTTCGGAACAGGATTGGCGAGTCTGACCGGCTGCTGAGAGCCGGCGCTTTTGTCGGACGTGGTCAGGATCGCCGCGGGCAGGGCGCCGACAACAAGCAGTGCAGCGCATACATCCAACAAGGATGGCTTGCGAACGCGCGCCAAAAAGGAGGCCCGCTGGGTCGTTGCCAAAATGATGGTGGCGGCGAGCAGGAGGGTGATCAAGGCAGCAGGTCTGTAGCTCATGCCAAGGATCGAGCCCGGCAGGATCTGATAAAAGAAGCCAAGTACGAAAATGCCAAGCGCAAATACGGTCAGGAAAGCGGCAAGATTGCTTTTCCTCAAAAGAAGGAGCAGGACGACAAATACCGCCGGAACAATCAAATAAAGCGTCACGATAAGACCCATATTCAACGTTCCCGCAGTGCGGTGTTCCAACCGCGCAATATTGGTTCGAGCAGAAAGTCCACGATGCGGCGCTCACCGGTGCTGATGTTGACGAGAGCAGAGAGGCCCGGATGAAGCCGCACGCTGCTTTTTTCCGGATCAATGATCCGCAGATGCGCAATATAGCTCGTGTCGGCAGAACTCTCCGTCCGGTCCCGGTTCAGTCTTCGGGCGTCTGTCAGGAGCGACGACGTTGAGATCCTCTGCTCGCGATCGGCTGCGGTGTCCAAACTGATACGTTCAACGATGGCTTGGAGACCACTGTACCTGGAGACCGAAAAGGCTTCGAGGCGAACGATAGCGGACTGGCCCGGCTCCACGAAGCTGATATCGCGGTTGCGGATCCGGGCAACGATCTCAACGCCGGCGCCATCTGGAACGATTTTCATTAGCGGCTCGTCCGTTTCAACCCATTGAGAAAGTGCACTGCGGCGTGTTTCCTGGACAATTCCCGAAATCGGGGCGCGCACGAGATGGCGCTTTATGCGCGCCTCAAGGACACCTATCTCACCCTTTGTTTTTGCGATCGCTTCATCGGCCTGGTGCAGTTCCTGATAAAAGGCCGCGTGCCTTGCGGTGAGGTAGCCTTTGCGCTCCGCCGCAATATGTTCAGAGCTTGCGTCCAGTTCGCTCTTTCGAGCATCCAGCCGTTCGGCTTCCGACAGAGCCTGAACGAACTCAAGTTCCATTTCGATCTCTTCAAAACGCGGTGTGACACCGCGCTTTACCAATGCTGCAATTGCCGAGCGCCGATCGCCAAGCAGATCAACCCGTTCTTCTGCACGGCGCGCTTCAGTCTCGACGCGCCGCAGCTCGGCGGACACTTCCGCTGCCTCACGGTCAAAAATTGAGAGTTTGGCTTTTGTTTCAAGCCGCATTGTCTCGATGTAACTTCGCCACTTGCGGAGCAAAACATCGTCGCCGGACGCTTCCTCAAACGGATCGTCTTCCGCACCGCTCAATAGCGTGTGAACCGCAAGGCGTTGCAATTGCAATTCCGATAACCACTGTTCCTTCCAGTCTCGTTCCAACCGCAACTGAGCGTCGTCGAGCCGCAACAACGGGGCACCTTCTGAAACCTGGTCCCCATCCTTCACCAGGAGTTCGAGCAGGATCGCGTCTGTTTGTGCCGCAATCGGGCGTGTTGCATAGGCGGAGACCACGCGGCCGGGCGCCGTTGCGACGATATCGACGCGGCCGAAAACGGTGCCTGCCGCCAATACGGCAAAAAACGCTATCATTATCAGTGCTAGCCTGTTGAGCGATCCAGGACGCGGCGCAACACGGTATGCTGATTGGAGTGTCATTGCCGTTCGACCTCGGTTAGTGAGTTGCCGTGCCTGCCATCTTTGAGCTGACGCGGAACCAAGGAGAGAGGATCCGCTTCGGCTACCCTTTTTTCGGACACCACAAACACCCTGTCGAATTTCCGAGCGACTGCAGGATCATGTGTCGTTGCGATAATCGTGGTGTTGCGCCCAAAGGAGAGCAGTCTGTCGACCACCTTTGCCTGTGTTTGAGGGTCCAATGCGCTAGTCGGTTCGTCGAACACAAGGTTGGCCGGGCCGGTAACGATCGCACGCGCCAGATTGAGTCGCTGACGTTCGCCCAATGAAAGTGTTTCGGCTTTCGCGGGCACAATCGACTCAAGGCCTTCGGGCAGATCCTTGACGAGCTCCTCAAGGCAAACCTGTTGCAATGCGGCCAAAACCTGCTGCTCGGAAATCGCGGCATTGCCGACCGCGACATTGTCATAGATCGTGCCGAGGAACATGGAAGGCTGTTGCCAGACAACACCAAAACAGCGTCTGTACGCCGTCGGGCTGAGCTGGGTGAGCGCAGTGCCGCCGTACCGAATCTCACCTTCGCTCGGTGCGATCAATCCAAGAATGAGTTTTAGCAAAGTTGTCTTGCCTGCACCGGACGGCCCCATGAAAGCCACATGTTCTCCAGGCTGGATCTCCAAATCGATGTTTTCAAGGATGGGCGGCTGTCCGGCCACTGCCTCGTAAGAGACAGATTGAAGAACGAAGTACCCGGGCTCTTTGGACGGCAATTTGCTGAGGCGTCTTTCCTGCGCCTCAAGCGGCAGTGCCAGCGCCTGGTTCAGTTCGGCCGCCGCTTGGCGGATGGTTCCAAATGCGCTCAAGCTCCGCCCCAAGGTCCTCAAGGGGCTGAGCAACAAGACGACAAAGAGATTGAAGGCGATGAACTGGCCCAGGGTGAGTGTGCCCGCAAGAACGGCTTGCGCGCCGAACCAAAGGATACAGATGCGCGTGCCGTTGCGAACGGTTTCGAACGTGCGCTCCACAATCGCGCGATTGTCGCCGGCTCCGGCAATGGCCGTTGCATTTGTTGTTGCAAGTTGGGCTTGCCAGGTGCGCCAAAGGCGATTTTCCAGGCCCATCGACTTGATCGTTGAGAGATTGTCGAAGGTTTCGGTCAGAATGCGTTCATGCAGGACACGTGCCTTGTGACGTTCTTCATCTCTTGAAACGGCACGCCGTGCGACAAGGATTGAAAGCGGTGCACCGATGAGCAGACCCGCAAGCGCAAGAGATGCGAGCGTCGCATGGAGTGCGAAGAGGATCAGAAGCAGGATGATCGCAAAGAGCAGGTCGATGACCAGCCTGATCCCAACCAGTTCCAAAGCAGACCGAAGACGGTCGATACTGCGGAAGAGACGCGGAAGACTGCGGGGACTGATCTGCTGATGTAATTCGCCCGGCTGCGCTCCCAAGAGGTGGTCAAATATGTGAGAAGAGATTTCGCGGTCAAGATCAGCCGACGCCTCATCCGTGAGTGAATCGCGCGCGGTGACCAGAACCAAACGGAATATTTCTGCGAAAATCAGCCCCAGAACAATCGTATCCAAGGTACCTACGCCGTTCTGGACCAGCACCTTGTCGAAGATGAGCAGTGCGCCGACCGGCAACAGCAGAGTTCCGAGCTGAGCAAGCAGTCCAGTGAACATAACCGTGCCGAGACGGGCGCGGTTCTCCATTGCAAATCCCTGTATCAGCTTGAGTATTGACGGTGACTGGCCGCCCTGATTGTCGGCAGGAGAGATGACGACAAGATGCGTGGGAGCAATCTGTGCTTCAAAACTATCAAGTCCCGTCTTGTCGACGACAGCTTCATCGGACCTTGAAAAGATCACTTTTTTTCCCGAAGTCTGCCTAACGAGTGCAGGACCGTTTTTGCCAAGAACAAGCGCTGGCAAAGGCGCGGCACGAAGTCTTGCCGGATCATAGGGCCATACGTGGACGTGTGCCGGTGCGAGTTCTTTCAGGACATCTGCAACGGCCGTTTCGCCAAAATCATCCAGCACATTCTCCAACGCGCCTGCGTTAAATCCGTGTGCTTCGAAAAACGCGGCTATCAAACCATTGCCAAACCGCCTCATTTCAGCACCTATGCTTCTCGTCGTGCCTCAAACGACTTGTAGGCCCAGCCTGCCAGGCGGGCACCTCTCGCGGTCCATTCCCAGGTGCCCATCGAGCCAAGGCGAAGGTCTCTGCCGGGATTGAAGGCTTGTTCCGTCAGCTGAATGTCCCTGCGCCGATATTGGCGTTTTTCCGGATCGCCATGCCACAAATGGGAGATTTCACAATCCACCCAACCAATCCGGCCAGCCGTTGCAAGCGCAGCACGCTCTGCCCAAAACAGAAAGTGATCCCTGTAGTCCTTGTTGTCCCGGAAAACCTTGTTGAAGCAGCCGGAGTCGAGTTCACCTGCGAATGCGTGCGCCATCAGGTGATCTCCGCTGCCGGAAAGACAGGCGTCATAAAGGCCGCACTCGCGCAGCAGGTCCCTGCGGGCTGCCCAGGCATATCCGGTATGGCCGTGCTCTGCGTAGACGGCCGGGCTCGGCCCGCCCGTGATGCCGAGCCGCGCGGCAAACCCTGAAACTATGTCTTCGATAGCCGGCTCTGAGCCGGGTTTGGCGAGACGACGACAGTGCGAAAAACACTGCACGACGGGTGTATCCTCCAAAGCTCTGGACGTCGCTTCGGCCCATGTTCTGGCGGACTCTCCGAACAGCAAATCGACGTCGCACCAGGCGACTTTCGTATATTTTTCAGGGAGAAGCGAAGCGATGCGGTTCAGCAGCCTCTCTTTTTGCCAGAGCAGGGAGGCTGTGTGGACTGCATAAAGGTTCTCGACTTTTCCATCCAGTCGGCTTGAACCGTCACCGAAGATCAATTCGGCAACGAAGAGGGGGATCTGGCTGCGCCTTAGCTCTTCCTGAAAAATCAGGAAGTTCTTTAACTGCCAGTCATTGCCGAGGGGATCATAGTAACAGGCTATAACGCACAGATCATCGTGAGGCATGTTCGATCTCGTCCTCGCAGCGCTGCTCAAAATAGGATTCCAAAAGACGCCGCTGCTTGTCCGCGGTCTCGGTCCACTCCCAGGCACCACCATTGACGCGCTTTAAGTGGTGTCCGGGATCGAACCCCATCCGATCGAGCAGGACATTGCGGGTCACATACTGGCGTCGTTGAAACGAGCCGTGGCTCAGATGGGTAATCGTGCCGGGAACTACCCCCAAACGCAGCGACTGTCCGGCGCCAGGCAGGTTATTGCACCACTCGCTGAACCGCCGTCGCAGCGCGCCCTTGCCCAGCAAGCGCGATACACATCGGCACTTGCCAGTTCCTGTGAAAGCATGCGCCATGACATGATCTGCGCCACCAATAATACACTCGTCGAACAGGCCGTTTGCAAGCACCTCGCGCCGCGCCGCCCAGGCGTATCCTGTATGACCGTGGCTGTTGAAATCGGCACCGGCCAGTTCGGGTGCGCGCGTCACATTCGACGCGTAACTGGTTACGGGAGTTTGCTGCGGAAGTGCGCTCTGGCGCACTTGTTGAAAGATCTGGGCGACATCACAGCGTTGAAGTGTGTCAGCCGTTGCCTCGAGCCAATCCGGATTTTCAAAAATTATGTCGCCGTCGATCCAGGCGATGGCATCGAATTTCTCGATCAGGCGCGAGATCGCAAGGTTCAAAAGCCGCTCCTTTTGCCACATGACAAAACGGCACGGAACGCTGATTGAGGCCTTTACCTGTGTGACACCGGCAAAAACGCCTTCGACGATCGTCAGGCAATCCGAGTGCCTCTCCATCGCAGCTACAAAAGCGCGATGGTTCTGCAACATCACGACACTTCGCAGCGGATTGAAGTAGGCGCTTACGATCGCAACACGCATTCCCACTCATCCCCTCGTGAAGGTTGCCCCCCGGTCACTCGGCAGCAACCTTCAACTTGTCAACGTGTCTGAGCCATCTGGCTCATCGACATGTGATCGGCATCCACCGACATTGCTGCGGAGACAGCAACCGCGGCGGCGACGCTTGCGGCGACAGCCGATACAGCCGAAGAGACCGCGGAAACAGCCGCTGGCCACGCTGCCACGGTTCCTGGATGTTCCAGGTTTCCGTCATGTGTGGGGCACGAAGCGGTGACCTTCTCGGCGACGTCCGAGTCCAGTTCCAGGCCGTGTTCTTCCACGAACCTCAGGGGATCTGCCAGGAAATCATAAAGGTCACGATCTGATTTCATGGCTGCGGCCATCACGGCCTCCTCCACCGTAGGAATTTCCAGTTGCATAACCTGCTCCTTTCATTTGCTCGGTAAGAGATACATTGGCTACTACCAATGAGTGTACTCTATCGCTTCAAAATAATAATTACCAATATTTATTTCTGTATTTCAGTAAAAGTTTGGAAAAAATGAATTTCAATCTAATTTTGCTATAGCTTATGATGATTTATCGAAAAAATTGCTTGATTATTGATTTTACTAAAGAAGAAAATTGATTTTTTTACTCAAAGTTTGAACACAATTCTCCGACACGCTTAATGCTGAGTTTTGCGCTGGCGAAAGTCTTGCGCATTTTGTAAGTGCAATAATTGTCTGAAAAATATATATTTTTCGGACTCTCTCTTGAGATGCGTGTGAGATTTCATCGGATGATGTAGTAAAAATAGAAACAAATAAAAAAATCTATTTAAAGTTGAAAATTCTATTTTTTTGTACAAAAGTGAAGGAGAAGATCCTTCGAATTCTTTGGGGTCGAAAGATCGACTGTAGCTACGTTAGGTGGAGAGATAATGACATCGCCAAGCAAAGTCTTTCCGATGCGGTTCAACTCGCTCGTTATTGAGACAACAACCAGGTGCAATGCGAAATGTGCCATGTGTTATCAGTCTGTTGGTCCGAAGGGATCTGACAACTGGGGAATTCATGAGTTGAAACGCGATACCCTGATGAGGGTCATCGATGATGCAATCCATATTCCCAACCTTCACAAACGGCTGCACATTTCAGGTGGAGAAGCCTTTCTCGATACAAAGCTCGTCATTGCTCTGCTGAGCAGAGGGCGGGACGTTGGGTATGACGAAATTACCCTCACGACGAACGCCTATTGGGGTAAGTCGCCTGAAGCTGCCGACAAAATCTGCCGACAGCTTCTGGACTGCGGTGTGACCGACATGGAAATCAGTTGGGACTATTGGCACACCGACTACATCAAGGCTGAGCGCGTCGTGAATGTTTTGCGTGCCGCGCGCAAACACAGCGTCAAGACGACCCTCCGCGTGTTGACGAGCAAGTCACACAGTGCGGGCGAAGCGCTTTCCCTTTTGGGTGAAGGCTGGAAAGAAGCAGACTCGGTTATGTGGGGCAAAGTGTTCGGCACAGGACGGGCCGCGACCAAGCTTGGTCCTGCCGAACTTCATCCGGAAACACTGGCGCCGGGCGAGACATGCCACAATTTCCTGAACCTGACCGTGAACGCCAAAGGAGACGTTTTTCCGTGCTGTGCGGGTCTGGACCAGACAGACCATGTCGGCCTCGGGCAGGTCCACGAGGAGCCGATCTCAAGGATTGCAGAACGAATGTCCAATAACCTTTGGCTCCGCAAGCTCGTCTTCGAAGGGGTCGTTGCTATCGAAGAGGTTGTCAAAGAAAGCGGCTATGCATTTGAGCCTGAAGAGAATACGGGCATGTGCACGCGATGCTGGTCTGTCTTTCGTGACCAGGGGGCAACGGAAATCGTCAAGGCACACGGGCGCAAGATTGGGCGCGAAATCGTCGAGAGGGCGCTGCGTCGCCCGCGCGCGGCATGAGCGCGCCGGATAATCTCAGGTCGCTGGCGGGGGAGAAACCCTCGCTGGTCACCGAACGGATGGGGTCGGTTTCTCTCTTCGCCGAAATAGGGCCAGACGGCAACTGCTGGGTGACGCCTGCCGATCGGCTGGGAGACTGGTTGAATCACTACAACCTTTTTTTTCTCACTTCCGCGGGCATCAGCGAAGGGCATAATCTTCATTGGCTGTATCATCGGGAAGTTACGGTGAAGGGAGAAGATCTTTATCGCCTGCCCGATGAACTCAAGCGCCTGAACCAGCGCATAACTGACCTGTCCATGGTCATGACATGGCTTGTCTCCCTAACCGAACTGATGCAACTGCCGCAGCCGGCTGAAGAAACCATCAAGGACCTGGGCCTTGGCTCAATCTGCCTGTCAATCGCAGAGGAGGAGCGCGGTCTTGTGAATGCCCAGTGCGCCAAGTGCATCGAAGACCTTTGCGACGCCGGTATCGGATTGTCCATTATCGGTCGAACCGATGCGCTTCACGAGATCGGCGTGTTTGCCGGAGACCCCATGAGCAAGGCTTCCGTCACCCTGATCCAGCGGCGGCTGGGGGGCAATGTCGAGGAGCTGCCGCGTATCGGGCGGACAAGGCCTTGCAAGACGCGGCTGCACTTCGTGGTGGACGCACACGGTTTCATTTACCCGTGCATGGGCCTTGTACACATTCCTTCATGTGCCCTGGGCACCATTGATGATGATCTGGCGGAACTCGTCGACGAACGCGAGCACCAGGCGTTCGACCTTGGCACGCTGATCGAGCGCGGACCGGATCTCCCCGAAGTGCTCGAGGAAAAATTACCTGATGGTGTTCCGATCGACTGCTATGCGCACCGCCGTCAGATAATAGCCAGGACTGGTAAAGCCGGGAGTTGACGGGTGCACACATATCTGCAGAAGCAGTCGGTCGTACCCGCCGCGCTTGATACGCCTCAAATGGTCTCGATCCTTGGCAAGGCCTTCGGGCTGCGGGATGTCACGATCGTGACGAACCCGGCGTTGCGCGACGGGTTTGTCGCCGTCAGCCGCGACACGCCCTATCTGATGCGTCTGGATCCGTCAGGGGAGGCCCATCGGCGCAGGGTGGCGTTCGAACGATCCTTTGCCGCGCAGTGCAGCCGGTCGCTTGGCTGGCCCGCATGCCTGCGGACCAATCTGGATGAATGGTCGAGCGCAGTCGTCGTCGAGGGGCGGGACCTGCTTCTCAGCGGCGAGCAGTATCTGCATCAGTCTCACCGTGTCAAAAGCGTGGACGACTTCAAGGCACTCGCCGAACACATGGCGCGTTTTTCAAAGTTCAAGCCTCAGATCGAATATGACGATGAGGCTGCGCCGCGTCTCGACACGCATTTCCTTCGGTCAGTCGCGTGCCCGAAAATCATTGCGGTGAGCGCTTATCCCGGATGGGTCGAACCGACGATTGCATCGCTGCTCGATCATGTGGACACGGAGTGTTCGACGCTTCAGTGGGAGATCAACCACGGTGATGCCCACGAAGATAATGCGCTTGTTGCCTCGGCTGGCGAGGCTTTTTTCGTCGATACCGAATTCGCGTGCCTTGCGCCCGCCGGATACGACATTGCGACCCTTATCTGGGACATCTACATGCGGCGCGGGAAAGACGACGCACTTTTCTTTTGCCGTCTCATGCGCGATGCCGGATTTCAATCACCGGAAGTGGCGAGCAAACTGACCGCGCTCATGATCATGCGGAAGGTCTGGTGGCTTGGACTGAGGGCCAGCCGCAGCCGTGACGGCACTATTCCGAGCAGGACATTCATCGAAGAACAACTGGAGGCCGCGCTCGCGATACGGATGGATCAGCAACGTTTTGCCTCAGAGTTGAGCGGAAAGCACTGAGGAGGAGCCAAAAAGTGCAGCCACAGAACAGTTTCTCCGATGCATGGGATGACTTCTTCCTTTTGCCGCGTGACCTCGACATCTGTACCAGGCCGGGCAATCGGCTTGACGTGCTTCATGTGACAGCCGCGCTGGATTGGCCGTGGCCTTTGCCGGGTTGGTTTGCGGAAAAATCCTCCCGCTGGTGCGCAAGGCTTTCCTCGCTGGGCTACAATGCGCGCGCCTTGGTACCGCAAGCCGTCTTGCCGGGATGCAGCCGCGACGATCTAATCGAGATCATTCTTCGCCTTCGGCCCAGAATGGTGGTGTCGAGAGCATTCGCACTGCGCGGCCGGGATCTGGAACGATTGGCGCTGGAGCAGCCCGACGTCTTGTTTCTTCAATCAAACCATACGCCGAACAGCTTCTTGCTGGAGCCGGGCTCCGCGTCTCCCGAGGGGTGGCTGGAAGCGGTGGAGGCTGCCAGAAGATCCCCGTCGGTCTATCTTTCCAGCGTCGGTGAGAGAGATATTGCCGGAACCTCTCATCTGGCGGGGCCTGGAAAAATACTTTGGATCGCCAACCCTTGCGATACGAAGCTGATCCAGCAGCCAATTCGGGATCGTGAGGACAGAACGCGGCTGTCCATCGGATTGGGCGGGCGCAGTAACCACCAGAAAAACCTCAAGAACCAGTTGGACGCTGTTGCCTTGGTGGCGCGCACACGTCCGGTCGAACTTGTTCTTTTCCTGGGACACGAATGCGCCCCCGGTATCCGCGAGGGCCTGCGCCGTTATGCCCACGGCGTCTTTGACGCGCTTCATCAACCGGTGCGGATCTACGACTTTGTCCCGCCGCATCTGCTTTCAAGTCATGCACGCGCCGAAATCGATATCTTCCTTCAAGGGTCTTTCGACGAATCGTTCGGTTACCTGAACTGGGAAATGATGGCGGCTGGTGTTCCGACCCTGACCTCCAACGATATCGAAGTGCCTGGCACAATAACGGCCAACCCTGTTGATATTGTCGGCATGTCTGGGGCCATCCTCCAAATTGCAGAAGATCTGCCTGCTTATCGGGAAGCTGCGATCCGCCGCGCGCAAGAGGTCGCGCTCCGCAACAACAGGTGCTTCGACCGGGTCTTTGAATCCTTTCTGGGGCAGATGATTGCGGAGGTAAAAGCTTGAACAGCCACGATACAGCCGTGGTCACGTGCGTCTTTTCGGCGGCTCCGGGCAGTGCACGGGCAAAAAACCTTGAAGCCTTTCTTGATGCCCTCGACCGGCAGGCCGTGCCCGTTTTCGTGGCAGAGCTTGCCTATGACGACATGCCTTTCCTCCTGCCCAAAAGCGCCTGCGTGCTTCAGCTCCGCACGGAGTATCACTCCTGGCACAAGGAACGGCTTCTCAATCTGGCTGTTCAATCGCTCGACCGGGCCTACGAAAAAATCGTCTGGGCTGATTGCGATATCATTTTTGAACGGCCTGACTGGCTGGTCGAGACTTCGAGACTGCTTGACGAGGTTGCGGTGATGCAGCCTTTCGACATGGCTGTGAGGGTCGCGGAAGAAGGGCAGGTTCAAACGGATCCGGAAATGTCTTTCGCCGCGAGTTTCGTAAGTGGCCGTTCGGATCTGAACGGCGGCATGTCCGCACATGGACACACCGGATTTGCCTGGGCGGCCCGGCGATCGCTCTTCGAGGGGCCGGGATTGCTGGACATATGTCTCTCCGGTACGGGGGACCACCTCATGGCGCATGGATTTGTGGGAGATATGACGTCCCACTGCGTCTCCCGCCTTCTCGTCGGGGCTCCCGGTTACGAAAAGGCGTATCGAAGGTGGTGCCACGCGGTTGCCGATCTTACCGGGGCCAGGATTTCGGCGATCGAGGGCACCATACGGCACTTGCCACATCCGACCGGCGGCGGGCACAGCTACCTGCGGCGGAACTTTGATCTCCTGCGAATTGGCTATGATCCGGACCGCGATCTTGCGCCGTCAGACGACGGTCTTCTGCATCTTCTTCACCGCACGCCTGATCATGAAGCTTGGCAGGCGCGCCACTTTCCGAACAACGAAGTCAGGGCAACGTGAGCAGCTCCATTCAACAGAAGTCGCGCTACAAGGTCGTTGATATCGTCGACCCGGCAAACAGCCGGACGCGCGATCGTTTCGAGACCTATCGTCACGACACTGTGCTGACGTCTCAGAACGATGCATTGGTCGGAAATTACACGGCTGAAAAGTTTGCGGTCGATGACCAGATCGCGCTCTACGTGATCATGGATTGCGAAGAGGACCGCATCTGCGGTTTTTCAAGCCTTTTCAGGCCCTCACACTGGCCACATGAGGTCGGCAGGGTGGGCAACCGAAGCTGGATCGACAAAAACTTCCGGTCCAGCAGGTGGGAGCAATCGGGCCGAAACTCTTCCGGCTATGCCTATGGTATCCGGGATTTTGTGTCGATCATGACGCGCGCAAACGTGGGCACCTGCAAAGAACACGGCATTGAACTCATGCTGATAACGCGCGAAGCACAGGCAGCGCATCGAAACCAGATCGGCAGGCTTATAACCGTTCTGGACAAGCAGCTCGTCTGGCAAACGGACTTTACGGGCTACTATTCGACATATCCGGGACAAACGCGCAGCTGCTGGCAACGCGCCATATTCAGTGAACTGGTTCCAGGGGCCCGGCAGCACATCCACCGTATACCCAGGATCACGCACGACGAATACATTCATCGCTACAGCTCCAATCCGATCCTGGCAAAGTAACCGGAATGCTTTGGCTTTTTTTTGCCTGTGCCTGACAGGCGAGGGCGGGGTGCCAGCGTTCTTCATCCAACGAGGTCGCACCGCGTTGGGAACGCCAAGGCGCTACCCGAACCATAGCGACTGGGTGGGTGTCTAGTTCACAATCTGGATTGTTGGGAAACTGGTGCCGGCAGCAGGATTCGAACCCGCGACCCCGAGATTACAAATCACGTGCTCTACCAGCTGAGCTATACCGGCGCCGGGGATGGCTTCTACCAGATTGGGCGCGCTTGTCCATGCTTGAAACGAAAAAATTCTCTCAAGCCAAAAGAAAATCCGTCAAGTGCCTCAAAACGCGCGCGAAATCGGAAAGCCGCTGTGGATAATGGATTGACTTGGTAGCGCGGAAAGAAGGCCATCGGCGCACAGGCACAAGCGCATTGGCCGTGGTCGATGTCAGTTTGAAAAACCAATCTCAACTCGCCGTCCCGGCCTTGAGCCGGGACCTCTCAGCAGCGCAGAACAGTTTCTCGTTTCAGAGACAAGATCCAAGGTGGCGTACTTCTTCAGCACCTGGGTTTGGGGCCGGGGCAGCGGGTGCCGCATAGAGAGATACTTTCGAGAGGTCTTGTATCTAAAACGCGAACAATTTGCCGGACATCAGCTCGCTGCGGATATCGAGGGCAAGATCGGCTTCCTGCTGGAGCGGGATCGAACTGGCAAAAGCGGAGATGGTCGCCCTGATGTTGTGCTTGATCTGCGCGCTCTCAGGCAATCCGATTTCGGCGACGAGATTGTCGGCGTGGATGCGCAGTGTCCTGGTTTCGCTCAAATCCGTCAGGCGCAGCGCGGCGATGGTCCGGTTGGCATCGATCTCAAGGGCATTCACCTTGCCGTCGATTGTGACGACGGAGTTGCTGCTTTCCAGGTTGAAGGTTTCGGTCTGGCCGATCAGCGAGACCTGGGAGTTCGTCCCCGCGACCGATATGCCCTGAAAGTGTCCCTTGAAACTCGCAATCGTCGCCTGCTGGTGAATGGAGACTGAAACATCCGTCGGCAACTGGGTTTCCAGCAGGACGCTGCAACGACGGGTGACGCCCGTGTCGCTTTGCTTGAACTGGAGGTTGACGTAAAGACTTGCCTGAATGACGCGCGTTTCCACGATCGGCCGGCAGCTTTGCGCGCGCAGGCCCGATTTGACCACATGCAGCATGGCCGGCCCGTCATTTGACGTGGTGACGTTGATCTTGCTGCTTTCGCCTTCGAAGATGACATTTTTAATCTGGCTGAAGTCGATCTCAGAAAACGGATCGGCATAAGCGGGCATCGCCACTGTCATGCCCCATAGGACAGCAAAAGCTGTCTTCAATCCGGTGATAGTCATCACGCCCATTCCAGTTGTTTGCGCAACTGCCCGGCCATCTGCCGTTTCGCCAGGCAGTCCGCGAAGTGTATCCCACCGCATACCCCTTGCCAAAATACAGCGTCTGCTTGCTTCTTGCGGGAAGGTCATTCCTTCTCCGGGCTTTCAGCAAAAGACGGCTCGGGCGATGCTCCAGAGAACAGGATAGGCTAAAACTCAGAAAAATTGCGAGAATAAAATTTAAAACTATTACGGGAAATTTTCAGTGGAATTTCGTTCAGGTCTGAATGCGCGTCCTCAGCTCAGAGCCCCATTTTCATGCGCGCCACGTAGAGTGAAAGAACCGCCGCATTGGAGACATTGAGTGATCGTATTTCTCCGGGCATGTCGAGGCGGGCCAGAAGGCCGCAGGCCTCGCGCACGCCCTGACGGACGCCTTTGCCCTCCGAGCCGAGAACGAGGACGGTTTTGTTCGTGAAGGCGGTGTCCTCGAGGCTCGCAGGACCGTCACTGTCGAGTGCAATGCAGCCGAACCCCTTGTCCTTCATTTCGCCCACGAACCTGGCCATGTTCTTCACGCGGACATGCTTGATCATGTCGAGGGCGCCGGAAGCCGATTTGGCAAGGACAGGGCCTTCTTCCGGCGCATGGCGTTCCGTGGTGACAACGGCATCGGCGTCAAGCGCGACAGCGGATCTGAGGATGGCGCCGACATTGTGCGGGTCGGTGACCTGGTCCAGAGCCAGCACAAGCCGCGCACCTTTGAGATGTTCCGCGCCATAGGCGGGCAGGGGATCGGCCTCCAGAATCATGCCCTGGTGGACTGCATCCTTGGTGACCATGCGATCCAGCGCACGCGGCATCGTGGTCTCAACGGGCACGTCGATCCGGACGCCACGTTCACCTAAGCGGTTCTGCGCATTCTCGGTGGCATAGAGCTTCAGACGCTTGCGGTCCTTGTTGGCAAAGGCCGCTTCGACTGTATGGAGGCCATAGAGAAGGACTGGTCCCTCCGGCGGCAGACCGGGCCTGCGGGGCGCGGGTTTTCCACCAGTCTTCTTCTTATAGAAAGGCTTTTGACCCGACCGCTGTCCGGGGCGCCCTGATTTAGAGTTGTCCGTCATGGCGAGTGCTGTAGCGATAAATACAGCGGAGGGGAAGGGCGCATGTCCTGTAATTGACTCGTATGGCTTCAGTTAGGAACCTGCCGTCCCGGCCTTGAGCCGGGACCCTTCGCGGTTGCGGCACATGACCCCGGATCGGGTCCGGGGCGGTGAGGAGGAGAGGTGTTTGAACCGTAGCCCATGCGCTGTCCGAGCTTTTAGCCTTGCAGGCAATAATTCGTCGGCATTCAGCGTATAAAATTGACCCTCAAGACGGCTTGAGAATCATGCAACTCACGGTGCCATGGGCGATCAGCTTGCCTTTGGCGTCCCGCAACTCGCCTTCAGATGTGGCCAATCTCGCGCCGCGGTGGACGATTCGTCCCTCACAGACAACTTCACCACTCCCGGGATGAAGCGGGCGGACCATATTCACGTTGAGCGATGTGGTCGTATAGAACTCACCGGGTTTCAGCGTCGTATGGACGGCGCAGCTAAGTGCTGTATCGATCAGCGTAGAAATCCAGCCGCCGTGAACGGTGCCGAGCGGGTTGAGGAACTCCTTGGCAGGAAGGCCGGAGAAGACTGCACGGCCCTCCTCGAATTCTTTCATTCTAATATTAGAATGAATCATGATCGGCGGGGCGGGCAGCTCACCCGCCATCATGTGCTTGAAAATGTCGAGCCCTGTCATCGTCGCAAAAGCCGACATGGGGAGAGCGCCGAGTTGGTGGGTTTTGCCGTTTTCGGTGATCGTGTCCGTGTCACTCATAACATGTCCTTGTGAACCTGCATTTCAATCGCCGCCGGACGCGGCTTCCTTGTCCTCGTCTTCCAGAATGTGCACAGCCTTTCGAAGGGCGGACATGTGGCCACGAACGGCTTCCGCCCCCTCGGGACCCAGTAGCGTGCTCAGCTCTGTCTGCGCTCTCGTCCAGGCCTCATGGATCTCGATCACCTTCGCTTCGCCCACAGGTGTCAGAACCGGCAGCACAGTGCGCCCGCCGGTTTCGCAGCGCCGGATCAGGCCGGCGGCCTCCAGAGGCTTGAGATTGCGGGCAAGGGTCGAGCGGTCGATGCCGAGATAACGGGCAATCGCAGAGGCTGAGGGAGCCGAGCCGTCGGCGATAACGGCAAGAAGCTGCGCCTGCGTCAGTTCCAGTCCGACCGGTGCCATGTGCCGATTATAGTGGCGCGTCAGGAGATTCGCCGTGCGGCGCGCGGTGTGCCCGAAGCACGTCCGGCCCATGACGGTGAAATCTATGTCGTCCAGCGAACGGGTCATATGTTGTAGATACAACAATGTCGATTCACCTTCAACCAGTATCTGTCCTGTTCACCACCACAACTGTGTTTCGGAGGGAGGGAAGAGTGTTGATCTGCGGTAAAACGACGGTGCATAAACTGTCCACAGGTACGCACAAATCTTGCCTGGATAGGTGGAAAAACAAGGAGAACGGGTGACATTTGAAACGAGCGCATGCACTCTGGCGGAAGAGGTGACCGGAGTGATCCCCAACGTTCGAAGCTGCCGTTTCGAGCGTCATGTTGATTTTGTTCATTTCTTTGCAAAATCGGCGTTGACACGGCAGGTTCGCATCTGCATAACACGCGCCACGGGATTGCTCGCCCCTTTCGGGCGGGTTCTCCGGTAAGCCATCCTGATCGCTTCGGCGTGAAGCAGGACGAGATGGAGGAGTGCCCGAGTGGCTAAAGGGGACGGACTGTAAATCCGTTGGCTATGCCTACGTTGGTTCGAATCCAACCTCCTCCACCATCGTTTCTGGTTTGCTCGTTGTGCGGGTGTAGCTCAATGGTAGAGCAGCAGCCTTCCAAGCTGACGACGAGGGTTCGATTCCCTTCACCCGCTCCATCGAGGGGCTGACCGGAGTGTTCGGAACGGAAGGCTCTTTCGCCCGGAAATCCTGAAAGAAGTTCTACGGGAAGCAATTCGTCGCTCGCGGATCTGTCCAAGGCGCCGGAGCGTATCCCGCCTCGAGCCTTATTAGACCGAACCGAGTATTGGACAGAGAGCGACGCCGATGGCGAAGGAAAAATTTGAGCGCAACAAGCCGCACGTTAACATTGGCACGATTGGCCACGTTGACCATGGCAAGACGACGCTGACCGCTGCAATCACGATGACGCTGGCAGAAGCTGGCGGCGCAGAAGCGAAAGCCTACGACGAGATCGACGGCGCGCCTGAAGAAAAGGCCCGCGGCATCACCATCTCCACGGCGCACGTTGAGTATGAGACGGAGAACCGTCACTACGCTCACGTTGACTGCCCTGGCCACGCCGACTACGTGAAGAACATGATCACGGGTGCGGCGCAGATGGACGGCGCGATCCTGGTCTGCTCTTCTGCAGACGGCCCGATGCCACAGACCCGCGAGCACATCCTGCTTGCGCGCCAGGTTGGCGTTCCGGCTCTTGTTGTTTTCATGAACAAGGTTGACCAGGTCGACGACGAAGAGCTTCTTGAGCTCGTCGAAATGGAAATCCGTGAGCTGCTGTCTTCCTACGAGTTCCCGGGCGACGACATTCCGATCGTCAAGGGTTCGGCTCTTGCAGCTGTTGAGAACCGCGATCCTGAAATCGGCCGTGATGCGATCCGTGAGCTGATGGCGCAGGTTGACGACTACATCCCGACGCCGGAGCGTCCGAAGGATCAGCCGTTCCTGATGCCGATCGAAGACGTGTTCTCGATCTCCGGCCGCGGTACTGTTGTGACCGGCCGTGTTGAGCGCGGTGTGATCAATGTGGGTGAGGAAGTCGAGATCGTCGGCATCAAGGACACCCAGAAGACGACGGTTACCGGCGTTGAAATGTTCCGCAAGCTGCTGGACAGCGGTGAAGCGGGCGACAACATCGGTGCGCTGATCCGCGGTATTGGCCGTGAGGACGTTGAGCGTGGCCAGGTTCTTTGCAAGCCGGGTTCTGTGACCCCGCACACGAAGTTCAAGGCAGAAGCCTACATCCTGACGAAGGAAGAAGGTGGCCGTCATACGCCGTTCTTCACCAACTACCGTCCGCAGTTCTACTTCCGCACGACGGACGTTACGGGTGTTGTTTCTCTGCCGGAAGGCACGGAAATGGTGATGCCGGGCGACAACGTGTCGGTTGACGTTGAGCTGATCGTGCCGATCGCCATGGAAGAAGGCCTGCGCTTCGCGATCCGCGAAGGTGGCCGTACCGTCGGCGCCGGCGTCGTCGCATCCATCATCGAATAAGATGAATTCAGGTTGCCGGGTCTTGTACCCGGCAACAGCTCCTCTTAAGTCTTGCGATGCGTGGCTTCAGAGGGTATCAGGAGCAAAGTCGTCTTGACGGCTCTGTGAAGGGGTATAGCTCAGTTGGTAGAGCGACGGTCTCCAAAACCGTAGGTCGCGGGTTCGAACCCTGCTGCCCCTGCCAAATTGCTCTTGATTAATTCGCCTCGAGGGCTTAAACAGTTTCCTCGAGTGAGGCGCGCGGAGTTTTTCCGCGCGCCCACTCGTATTTAACAGACCGGAATCGGAATGGCAAAGACCAATCCCTTTAAATTCATCCAGGAAGTGCGCGCTGAAACGTCGAAGGTGACGTGGCCGACGCGCAAGGAAACGGCCGTGACCACCGCGATGGTGTTTGTCATGGTCCTGATTGCTTCGATTTTCTTCCTCGTGGCCGATCAGCTGATGAGCCTTGGGATCGGATATCTTCTGGGTGTCGGCGGCTGAGTAAGACCGACCGTCCGGTTTGTAGACAAGAACAAGAAACGGAACTGAGAACCATGGCCAAGCGCTGGTACATTGTGCACGCCTATTCCAATTTTGAGAAGAAGGTCGCCGATTCTATCCGCGAGAAGGCTGAACAGAAGGGTTTGACCGATCTGTTTGAGGAAATCCTCGTTCCGATGGAAAAGGTCGTTGAGGTGCGCCGCGGCCGTAAGGTTGACGCAGAGCGCAAGTTTTTCCCGGGCTACGTCCTGGTGAAAATGGATATGACCAACGAGGCTTTCCACCTGATCAAGGACACGCCGAAGGTAACCGGGTTCCTGGGCGCGGATCAGAAGCCGATGCCGATCCCGGAAAAAGAAGCACTGCGCATTATCAACCAGGTGCAGGAAGGCGTCGACAGGCCGAAGCCGTCCGTCAGCTTCGAAGTCGGCGAGCAGGTGCGTGTGTCCGATGGCCCGTTTGCGTCCTTCTCCGGCCTGGTCGAAGAAGTCGACGACGAGCGCGCGCGTCTCAAGGTGGCTGTGTCCATTTTCGGGCGTGCAACACCGGTGGAATTGGAATTCGGTCAGGTTGACAAACTCTGACTGGCTGCCGTCCTGAAGGACGGTTTCAAGTGCCCGGCAGGCGACCGATCTGGTCAACGGCCGGGATTACGGGTGGAAGGTTCAGGCATTCTTCGCCGGATGCCGCAACAGGGACCGGACCACCAGCTCCCAGTCAGCTGGATCGCCGTCCAGCTGCGAATGATTGGAGAGAGTTATGGCGAAAAAAGTTGAAGGTCTCCTGAAGCTTCAGGTGCCGGCAGGCTCCGCGACTCCGTCCCCGCCCATCGGGCCGGCGCTTGGTCAGCGTGGTCTGAACATCATGGAATTCTGTAAAGCGTTCAACGCCCAGACCCAGGATGTTGAAAAGGGCGCTCCGTGCCCGACGGTTATTACATATTACTCCGACAAGTCGTTCACGTTCGAAGTGAAGACGGCGCCGGTCAGCTTCTTCCTCAAGAAGGCTGCCAAGTTGCAGAAAGGGTCCCAGACCCCGGGTCGCGGCACCGTCGGCTCCGTCACCAAGGACCAGGTGAAGGAAATTGCCGAAGCGAAAATGAAAGACCTGAACGCCAACGACGTCGAAGCAGCGATGCTGATGGTCGAAGGTTCCGCCCGCTCCATGGGCCTTGAGGTTAAGGGGTAAGATCATGGCGAAGGTTGGAAAGCGTATCAGTACTGCGCGCGAAGGCATCGATCGCAACAAGCTCTACTCTCTCGACGAGGCTGTCGGCCTTGTGAAAGAGCGCTCCAAGACCAAGTTCGACGAGACAGTCGAGGTTGCGATCAATCTTGGCGTCGACCCGCGTCACGCTGATCAGATGGTCCGCGGCGTCTGCGTTCTGCCGAACGGTACGGGTAAAAACGTTCGCGTGGCTGTGTTTGCCCGTGGCGACAAGGCTGACGAAGCAAAAGCGGCCGGTGCCGATATTGTCGGCGCGGAAGAACTGGTTCAGGAAGTGCAGGGCGGCAAGATCGACTTTGACCGCTGCATTGCCACTCCGGACATGATGCCGCTGGTCGGCCGTCTGGGTAAAGTGCTCGGCCCGCGCGGCCTGATGCCGAACCCGAAGGTTGGCACCGTGACCCCGGATGTTACGGCAGCTGTCAATGACGCCAAGGGCGGGGCGGTTCAGTTCCGTGTCGAGAAAGCCGGCATCGTGCATGCAGGCGTTGGCAAGGTGTCCTTCTCCGAAGAAGCGATCACGCAGAATGTAAAAGCTCTGGTGGACGCGGTTCAGAAGGCAAAACCGTCAGGCGCCAAAGGCTCCTACCTGAAGCGTATCGCGGTGTCTTCCACGATGGGCCCGGGTGTAAAGATCGATCTCGCCAGCGTTGCCGGCGAGTAATCCGGTTCGCCGGATTGAAAAAGATTTCGGCCTTCTGGCCGAATAGACCCGGCGGTTTTCTGCCGGGTTGCCCTGTCCGAGACTGCAGGTGCCGGGAGACCGGCTTAAGCCAATGAGGCCTGCATAGATGGGTGAGAACCGAATTTTCCGCGTGAGCGGCGACTGACGTTCGAACCAGACCTTGCCGCGCGCGCGCCGCGCAGGTGAGGGGACAGGACCCTGAGCGCCGCTTTGAAAGCGGTTCCGGGTTCGGGACCACTGCGAGGCGGCAAAGGTAAACCGGTGGCGGCAACGCCACCAAATGGAGAAGGCAAGTGGAAAGAGCGGAAAAGCACGAGTTCGTGACGTCTCTTAACGAAGAGCTGGCAGGTACCGGCGTCGTTGTCGTCGCGCACTATGCAGGTCTTTCGGTTGCACAGATGACCGCGTTGCGGGCGTCTGTACGCGAAGCCGGCGGATCTGTGAAAGTCGCAAAAAACCGCCTCGTGAAACTCGCCCTTAAAGGCACCGACCTTGAGCACATCTCCGACCTGTTTCAGGGCCCTACCGTTCTCGTTTATTCCGAGGATCCGGTAGCCGCACCGAAAGCAGCCGTCGACTTCGCCAAGGCCAACGAAAAGTTGGAAATCCTTGGTGGTGCTCTTGGAACGACCAACCTGAACCCGGAAGGCGTCAAGTCTCTGGCAACCATGCCGTCGCTCGATGAGCTGCGCGCGAAACTGGTTGGCATGATTCAGACCCCAGCATCCCGGATTGCCCAGGTTGTCAACGCACCGGCCGGGCAGCTCGCCCGCGTCTTCAATGCGTATGCCACGAAGGACGAGGCCGCGTAAGGCGTCCAGAACACTGTCTAGAGAAACCAACACTGGTTCGAACTTAAGGTACTAAGAAAATGGCTGATCTTGAAAAGCTCGTAGAAGAACTGTCCGCACTGACCGTGATGGAAGCTGCTGAACTGAGCAAGCTTCTGGAAGAAAAGTGGGGCGTTTCTGCTGCTGCTCCTGTTGCAGTTGCTGCTGCTGGCGGTGCTGCCGGCGGCGAAGCTGCTGCTGCTGAAGAGAAAACTGAATTTGACGTTGTTCTGGCTTCTGCCGGCGACAAGAAAATCAACGTCATCAAGGAAGTCCGTGCGATCACCGGTCTCGGCCTGAAGGAAGCCAAGGAACTCGTTGAGTCCGCTCCGAAGGCTGTCAAGGAAGGCGTCGCTAAGGACGAAGCTGAAGAGCTGAAGAAGAAGCTGGAAGAAGCAGGCGCTTCTGTCGAGCTGAAGTAATAAAGGCTTTTGCCTTTTGAACGGTCCCGGTTTCCGGGACCGTTTGTTGCCCCGGCGGGTCTGACCCGTTTCCGGGGCAAACGCACCACTAGGGCAAGCTGGTTCGCAAAGATGCAAATCAGGTGCCCTGTGCCCCATAACCCGGTCAACCTTTCCGCAGCAGGTTGATCTTGGGGGACGGTTTTCCGAAGCGCCCGGGCAGGGCAGCCCGATTGGACAAGGGGCGTTTCGGGAAGCCGTTACCCGGCCGATAAAAGGAGCGACAATGACCCAAACGTTCAACGGTCGCAAAAAGGTCCGTAAATATTTCGGATCGATCCGCGATGTCGCGGCAATGCCTAATCTCATCGAGGTACAAAAAGCATCCTACGACCAATTCCTGCAGGTCGACGAGATGCCGGGCGGTGGCCGCAAGAATGAAGGCCTTGAAGCGGTCTTCCAATCCGTTTTCCCGATTTCCGATTTTGCAGGCACGTCCCTGCTGGAATTTGTTTCGTACGAATTTGAAGCTCCCAAATACGATGTGGATGAGTGCCGCCAGCGTGACATGACGTTCGCAGCGCCGCTGAAGGTCACCCTGCGCCTGATCGTTTTTGATGTCGACGAAGATACCGGTGCCAAGTCGGTCAAGGACATCAAGGAACAAGACGTTTACATGGGCGACATGCCGTTCATGACGGACAACGGCACGTTTATCGTCAACGGAACCGAGCGCGTGATCGTCTCCCAAATGCACCGCTCTCCCGGTGTGTTCTTCGACCACGACAAGGGCAAGACTCATTCTTCGGGCAAACTGCTGTTTGCCGCGCGCGTCATTCCTTACCGCGGTTCCTGGCTTGACATCGAATTCGACGCCAAGGACATCGTGCATGCGCGTATCGACCGGCGGCGCAAGATCCCCGTGACGTCGCTGCTGATGGCGCTTGGTCTTGACGGTGAGGAAGTCCTCAACACCTTCTACAATCGCATCGACTACACCCGTCAGGCCGACGGGTCCTGGCGCATGCCGTTTGACGGTGCGCGGCTGAAAGGCACGAAGGCATCCTACGATCTGATCGATGCGGACAGCGGTGAAGTCGTTGTCGAAGGCGGTCGCAAGATTACGGCCCGCACGATCCGCCAGCTTGGCGAGAAGGGCATCACTGCTCTGAAAGTGACGGACGAAGACCTGCACGGCCAGTATCTTGCCGAAGATATCGTCGATATGCAGTCAGGCGAAATCTTTGCTGAAGCTGGTGACGAGATCACCGGCAAGCTGCTGGAAGAACTGGTCGAGCGCGATTATCACGAGCTGCCGATGCTCGATATCGACCACGTGAACACCGGTCCTTACATCCGCAACACGCTGTCGGTCGACAAGAACGAATCCCGCGAGGATGCGCTTTTCGACATCTACCGTGTGATGCGCCCGGGTGAGCCGCCCACGATCGACACGGCGGAAGCCATGTTCCAGTCGCTGTTCTTCGACGACGAGCGCTACGACCTTTCTGCGGTTGGTCGCGTCAAGATGAACATGCGCCTTGATCTGCAGTGCGAAGACACCGTCCGCACGCTGCGCAAGGAAGACATCCTGGAAGTCATCCGCGTTCTTCTGGAACTGCGTGACGGTAAAGGCGATATCGACGACATCGACAATCTCGGCAACCGCCGCGTCCGGTCCGTGGGCGAGCTGATGGAAAATCAGTATCGCGTCGGATTGCTGCGCATGGAACGTGCGATCAAGGAGCGTATGAGCTCCGTTGAGATCGACACTGTTATGCCGCAGGACCTGATCAACGCCAAGCCGGCTGCTGCGGCCGTTCGCGAGTTCTTCGGTTCCTCGCAGCTGTCACAGTTCATGGATCAGACGAACCCGCTGTCGGAAGTCACTCATAAAAGGCGTCTTTCGGCGCTTGGGCCAGGTGGTCTGACACGTGAGCGTGCCGGTTTCGAAGTGCGCGACGTGCACCCGACCCATTATGGCCGCATCTGTCCGATCGAGACCCCTGAAGGTCCGAACATCGGTCTGATCAACTCGCTCGCAACTTTTGCCCGCGTGAACAAGTATGGCTTCATCGAAAGCCCGTACCGCAAGGTGACCGACGGTGTTGTGACCAACGAGGTCGTCTATCTGTCCGCGATGGAAGAAGCCAAACACTACGTGGCTCAGTCCAACGCCGAATATGATGCCGATGGCCGGTTCACCACCGAGCTGATCACCTGCCGTCACGCCGGTGAGAACATGATGGTTCCGTCTGACAGGGTCGACCTGATGGACGTGTCGCCGAAACAGCTTGTGTCTGTTGCGGCCGCGCTCATCCCGTTCCTGGAGAACGACGACGCCAACCGCGCTCTCATGGGTTCGAACATGCAGCGTCAGGCCGTACCGCTGGTACGCGCTGAAGCACCGTTTGTCGGAACCGGAATGGAGCCGATCGTTGCGCGCGATTCCGGTGCCGCCATCGGTGCGCGCCGTGCCGGCGTGGTCGACCAGGTGGATGCGACCCGTATCGTTATCCGGGCGACGGAAGATCTCGATCCGGGCAAGTCCGGTGTCGACATCTACCGCCTGCAGAAGTTCCAGCGTTCCAACCAGAACACCTGTATCAACCAGCGTCCGCTGGTGCGGGTAGGGGACCGGGTCCACAAGAGCGATATCATCGCCGACGGCCCGTCCACCGACCTTGGTGATCTGGCACTCGGCCGGAACGTGCTTGTCGCGTTCATGCCCTGGAACGGCTACAACTTCGAAGATTCCATCCTCTTGTCAGAGCGGATCGTATCCGACGATGTCTTCACCTCCATTCACCTGGAGGAGTTTGAAGTCATGGCGCGTGATACCAAGCTTGGTCCGGAAGAAATCACCCGCGATATTCCGAACGTTTCCGAAGAAGCGCTCAAGAATCTCGATGAGGCTGGCATCGTCTATATCGGTGCCGAGCTGAACCCGGGTGATATTCTCGTCGGCAAGATCACGCCGAAGGGCGAAAGCCCGATGACGCCGGAAGAAAAGCTTCTGCGCGCCATCTTCGGTGAGAAGGCTTCCGACGTTCGCGACACATCCCTGCGCCTGCCACCAGGTGTTTCGGGAACCGTCGTCGAAGTGCGCGTCTTCAACCGTCACGGCGTTGAAAAAGACGAACGTGCGATGGCGATCGAGCGTGAAGAGATCGAGCGTCTAGCGAAGGACCGTGACGACGAACAGGCGATCCTGGACCGTAACGTCTACGGCCGCCTGGCCGAGATGCTGATGGACAAGAACGCTGTTGCAGGTCCGAAAGGTTTCCGCAGCGGTGTCCTGACAGGCGACATTCTCAATGACTTCCCGCGGTCGCAATGGTGGCAGTTTGCCACTGACGACGAGAAGTTCATGTCCGAGATTGAAGCCCTGCGCGGACAGTATGACGACAGCCGCAAGCGCCTTGAGCAGCGGTTCATCGACAAGGTCGAGAAACTGCAGCGCGGCGACGAGCTGCCTCCCGGCGTCATGAAGATGGTCAAGGTCTTCGTTGCCGTGAAGCGCAAGCTACAGCCGGGCGACAAGATGGCGGGCCGTCACGGCAACAAAGGCGTGGTCTCCAAGATCAACCCGTGTGAAGACATGCCGTTCCTGGAAGACGGAACCCATGTCGACATCGTGTTGAACCCGCTTGGCGTGCCGTCCCGCATGAATGTCGGCCAGATCCTTGAAACGCACCTCGGATGGGCCTGCCGCGGCATGGGCAACCGGATCGGCGAAATGTACGAAGAGTACAAGCGCTCCGGTCAGCTGGATGAACTTCGCGGCAAGATCGTCGAGATCTACGGCGACAACATGAAGGGTGACAACGTCCAGGAATACGATGACGAAAGTGTCGTTCGCCTGGCGGACCAGTTGAAGAAAGGCGTGTCCATCGCGACCCCCGTCTTCGATGGAGCCCGTGAACCCGATGTTGTCGAAGCGCTGAACATTGCCGGCTATGACCCGAGCGGCCAGTCCGTTCTCTATGACGGTCGTACCGGTGAAGAGTTCGATCGTAAGGTGACTGTCGGCTACATCTATATGTTGAAGCTGCACCACCTTGTCGACGACAAGATCCATGCCCGTTCGATCGGTCCGTACTCGCTTGTCACGCAGCAGCCGCTGGGTGGTAAGGCGCAGTTCGGTGGCCAGCGCTTCGGGGAAATGGAGGTCTGGGCGCTTGAAGCCTACGGTGCAGCCTACACGCTGCAGGAAATGCTTACAGTCAAGTCGGACGACGTTGCCGGCCGTACGAAGGTCTACGAGGCCATTGTCCGCGGCGACGACACGTTCGAGGCGGGCATCCCGGAAAGCTTCAACGTGCTTGTGAAGGAAATGCGGTCGCTGGGTCTCAACGTTGAACTTCAACGTACTGACGCACCCATGATTGCCGAGGAAGAAACTGCGGACGCTGCAGAGTAACCCTGGCAACGGACCCAAATGACTTGGCGTGCCGGTTACGGGGAAGGGTGATAAGACCCGCTCCCCGGCCGAGCATCGAAGGAGACGGACCATGAATCATGAGGTCATGAACCTGTTTAACCAGCAGGCTCCCACACAGACCTTCGACAATATCCGGATTTCGCTTGCGAGCCCGGAAAAGATCCTGTCCTGGTCTTTCGGCGAAATCAAAAAGCCGGAGACCATCAACTACCGTACGTTCAAGCCTGAGCGTGACGGTTTGTTCTGTGCGCGTATTTTTGGGCCGATCAAGGACTATGAGTGTCTTTGCGGCAAATACAAGCGCATGAAGTACAAGGGTGTTATCTGCGAAAAGTGCGGTGTGGAAGTCACCCTTTCGCGCGTTCGTCGCGAGCGTATGGGCCACATCGAGCTCGCCGCTCCGGTTGCCCATATCTGGTTTCTGAAGTCACTCCCGAGCCGGATCGGCCTCCTGCTCGACATGACGCTGAAGGATCTGGAACGCGTACTTTACTTCGAGAACTACGTTGTTCTGGAGCCGGGCCTGACCCCGCTCAAACAGCACCAGCTTCTCTCCGAGGAAGATTTTGTTGCTGCTCAGGACGAGTATGGCGAAGATGCCTTCACAGCGATGATTGGCGCGGAAGCAATCCGTGAGATCCTGATGAGCATGGATCTGGAGCGGGAAAGCGAAAAGCTGCGCCAGGAGATTGCCGAAGCAACGACAGAGCTGAAGCCGAAAAAGCTGGCCAAGCGTCTGAAGGTCATCGAAGCATTCATGGAATCGGGTAACCGCCCGGAATGGATGATCATGACCGTTGTACCGGTGATCCCGCCGGATCTGCGTCCGCTGGTTCCGCTCGACGGTGGCCGGTTTGCAACGTCGGATCTGAACGATCTTTATCGCCGGGTGATCAACCGGAACAACCGTCTGCGTCGTCTGATGGAACTGCGCGCACCGGATATCATCATCCGGAACGAAAAGCGCATGCTGCAGGAGTCCGTCGATGCGTTGTTCGACAATGGCCGCCGCGGCCGCGTCATCACGGGTGCCAACAAGCGTCCGCTGAAGTCTCTGTCCGACATGCTGAAAGGCAAGCAGGGCCGGTTCCGCCAGAACCTACTCGGCAAGCGGGTTGACTATTCCGGCCGTTCCGTGATCACCGTCGGACCGGAATTGAAACTGCATCAGTGCGGATTGCCGAAGAAGATGGCGCTTGAGCTGTTCAAGCCCTTCATCTATTCGCGCCTCGACGCCAAGGGCTTCTCCTCGACCGTCAAGCAGGCGAAGAAGCTGGTGGAAAAGGAGCGTCCGGAGGTCTGGGATATCCTCGACGAAGTGATCCGTGAGCACCCGGTTCTTTTGAACCGCGCGCCGACACTGCACCGTCTCGGTATCCAGGCGTTTGAGCCGACCCTGATCGAAGGCAAGGCGATCCAGCTGCACCCGCTCGTCTGTTCGGCGTTCAACGCCGACTTCGACGGTGACCAGATGGCGGTTCACGTGCCGCTGTCGCTGGAAGCCCAGCTGGAAGCGCGGACACTGATGATGTCCACGAACAACATTCTGCACCCGGCAAACGGTGGCCCGATCATCGTTCCCTCGCAGGATATTGTTCTCGGCCTATACTACCTTTCGATCATTGCGGAAGGTGAGCCGGGCGAAGGTATGGCCTTTGGCGATATCGGCGAGATTCACCACGCGCTGGCCAACAACGTCATCACGCTGCACACCAAGATCAAGGGCCGTTACAAGTCTATTGATGCGGACGGCAATCCAACGTCCGAAATCATTGACACGACCCCGGGCCGCATGCTGATTGCCGAGCTTCTGCCGAAGCACCATGAAGTTCCTTACGAGGTCTGCAACAAGCTGATGACCAAGAAGGACATCTCCAAGATGATCGACACGGTTTACCGTGCTTGTGGTCAGAAGGAGACGGTCATCTTCTGTGACCGGATCATGGAACTCGGCTTCAAGAATGCCTGTAACGCAGGAATTTCCTTCGGCATGGACGACATGGTTATTCCGGATACCAAGCAGAACCTGGTTGCCGAAACCGCGTCGCTCGCGACCGAATACGAACAGCAATACAATGACGGTCTGATCACCCAGGGCGAAAAGTACAACAAGGTTGTCGACGCCTGGGCGAAATGTACCGACAAGATTGCTGACGAGATGATGGCCCGCATCAAGGCGGTCCAGGTCGACGAGGAAACAGGGCGTCAGAAGCCGATGAACTCGGTTTATATGATGTCGCACTCCGGTGCCCGTGGTTCGCCCCAGCAGATGAAACAGCTTGCCGGTATGCGCGGCCTGATGGCCAAGCCGGACGGCTCCATCATCGAGAACCCGATCATCTCTAACTTTAAGGAAGGCCTGTCCGTTCTGGAGTACTTCAACTCCACGCACGGTGCCCGTAAGGGTCTTGCCGACACCGCCTTGAAGACGGCGAACTCTGGTTACCTGACACGCCGCCTGGTGGATGTTGCCCAGGATTCCATCATTCTTGAGAATGATTGTGGTTCTGAGCGCGGCATTACCGTCGCTCCGATCGTTGATGCGGGTAACGTCATCGCTTCGCTCGGAATGCGCGTTCTTGGCCGCACGACCGCAGAAGACGTCGTCAACAACCAGACCGGTGAAGTTCTTGTCCCCAAAGGCAAGCTCATCGACGAGAAGGATGTTGAGGCGATCGAGGCTGCAAAAGTGCAGCAGGTCAAAATCCGTTCGGTTCTGACTTGTGAAACCGAAACCGGTGTGTGTGCGACCTGCTACGGCCGCGACCTTGCACGCGGTACCCCGGTGAACCTTGGTGAGGCTGTTGGCGTCATTGCCGCGCAGTCCATTGGTGAACCCGGTACGCAGCTGACCATGCGCACGTTCCACATTGGTGGCACGGCACAGGTTGTCGACAGCTCGTTCATCGAGTCCAATGTCGACGGCACGATCAAGATCCGCAACCGGTCCGTCCAGCGCGATTCAGATGGCAATCTCATTGCGATGGTGCGCAACATGTCCATCGTCGTCATCGACAGCGATGGCAACGAGCGCGCCGTCCATCGCGTTGCCTATGGTTCGAAACTGCATGTCGACGAAGGTGACTCCGTCAAGCGCGGTCAGAGGATTGCCGAATGGGATCCTTACACCCGTCCGATGCTCGCAGAAGTCGACGGTGTCGTGGACTTTGAGGACCTGGTTGATGGTGCGTCCGTTCAGGAAACCGCCGACGAGGCGACCGGCATCACGAAGCGTATCGTCATCGACTGGCGGTCCTCGCAACGTGGCGCCGATCTCAAGCCGGCGATCGTCATCAAGGACGACAAGGGTACGATTTCGAAAAACTCACGCGGATCCGATGCCCGCTTGATACTTTCGGTTGACGCGATCCTGTCCGTTCAGCCTGGCTCTACGGTCAAAGCTGGTGACGTTCTGGCACGTATCCCGCTGGAAAGCGCCAAGACCAAGGACATCACCGGTGGTCTGCCACGCGTTGCGGAACTGTTCGAGGCTCGCCGTCCGAAGGATCATGCAATCATCGCGGAAATCGATGGCACGATCCGTTTCGGCCGCGACTACAAGAACAAGCGCCGCATCATCATCGATCCGGCAGAGGATGGCGCAGAGCCCGTCGAGTACCTCATCCCGAAAGGCAAGCACTTCCACCTTCAGGAAGGCGATGCGATTGAAAAGGGTGAGTACATTCTCGACGGTAACCCGGCGCCGCATGACATTCTGGCCGTCAAGGGCGTGGAGGCACTTGCTGCTTACCTCGTCAACGAGATCCAGGAAGTCTACCGTCTGCAGGGTGTGACCATCAACGACAAGCACATTGAAGTGATTGTCCGTCAGATGCTGCAGAAAGTCGAAATCACCGATCCGGGCGATACCGAGTTCTTTTCGGGCGAACAGATCGACAAGATCGACTTCGAGGAAGCGAACGAAAAAGCAATCGACAATGCACGGGATCCCGCGAAAGGCGTTCCTGTTCTCCTTGGCATCACCAAGGCGTCGCTGCAGACGCGGTCCTTCTTCTCGGCAGCTTCCTTCCAGGAAACGACCCGCGTCCTTACCGATGCAGCGGTCAACGGCAAGACCGATCCGCTTGTCGGCCTGAAGGAAAACGTCATTGTCGGCCGCTTGATCCCGGCCGGTACCGGCGGCGTCATGAAGCGCATTCGCAAGATTGCCTCGCATCGTGATGACCTGATCCAGGAAGCGCAGCGGCAGCAGTCTTCGGAAAGCGCAGCCGAAGGTCTTCTGGAAGACATGACCGGCGCGGCCGAATAACCGGCCTTATCTATAACGAACGAAAGGCCGCCTCCGGGCGGCTTTTCTGTATGTGCTCTTTGTGAGGGTTGAACAATGAACGACAACGAAGTCGACCTTGATCCTGTCGTCTATATCGTCATCGGCCGTGTCTGGGAAAGTGAAGACGCACTTCCTGAGGACGCCATTACGATCCATGCGCTGCTGACGGCACCTGACGACGATGACGCGGTGCGCAGAACACTTGAAGCCCTGCAGGGACAGGGCTTTGCGGAAGCCGAGCTTGATCAGATCGGCGTGATGGATGGCGAACCTGACGATCCGCTCCATGAGGGGGCATATCAGGACGCGCTTGCCGGAAATGTTGCGATTGTGACTTTCACCGGCTGACACCGTTTCGCGATATGCCGATCATTAACCGGGACCGCCGGCACTCCTTCCGATTTTGCATAACTGGGTGCCTGGAAATGCAGAGCGCCGGTTTGGTTTTTTGGTTTGCACCGACTGTCGGCGAAAACAGCACAAAATCAACGAGTCGGCAGCGTTGGGGCATGTTGAAGTGTGTTTCGGGTCCGCCAGGATCTAGCTGAAAACCACCACTGATTCCCGCATTCGAAACTGAGGTTTTGACGGACACGAAAGAAAATTGCTCAAAAGGCGTTCCGAATGCGTACTAAATTATGCCAGCTTACTGATTTCATGTCTAAAATTGACTTCCAGACAATGCCGAACACGCACTTGCGGTTTTTTCTACAAAGCACTTGACGCAAAGGGTGCATATGAGTAGGTTCCGCGCATCCCAAGGGCAGGCGGTAAGAGTGAACCGTCCAGCGCTGATCCAAGGCGCAGGACCCAATCCTCTTAAACGCTGCCGGGTATAGATAGGCGAATACGCGTCGATTGCATGACCGCGGGGCAACTCGTGGTCCTCTGGTTTTTCGCAGCGCCGGCCGCTCCCAGGAGCGTGCGGGCGCGATTTTGTATGTTTATTGGCATGCAAGGTCAGCGGAGGACTGCAGTTGCATACAGATTTTTGGATGGACAAGGTAAAGGGCAAAGAATGCCGACCATCAACCAGTTGATCCGCAAGCCGCGGAAAGATCCGCCGAAGCGGAACAAGGTGCCGGCCATGGAGGCCTGCCCCCAGAAGCGTGGTGTCTGCACCCGCGTTTACACGACGACGCCGAAGAAGCCGAACTCGGCTCTGCGTAAGGTGGCCAAGATCCGCCTGACCAACGGCTTCGAAGTCATTGGCTACATCCCGGGTGAAGGTCACAACCTTCAGGAACACTCGGTGGTGATGATCCGCGGCGGCCGCGTGAAGGACTTGCCGGGTGTGCGCTACCACATCATCCGTGGTGTGCTCGATACCCAGGGCGTCAAGGATCGTAAGCAGCGCCGTTCGAAATACGGCGCCAAGCGGCCGAAGTAAGGAGCACATTAGATGTCCCGTCGTCACCGCGCTGAAAAACGCGAAATCAACCCGGATCCGAAATTCGGGGATGTCGTCGTCACGAAGTTCATGAACTCCATCATGTACGACGGCAAGAAGTCCACCGCCGAGCGCATCGTTTACGGTGCATTCGACGTTGTCGAGAACAAGACCCGCGAGAACCCGATCGAGGTTTTCCATGCGGCTCTTGAAAATGTCATGCCGCAAGTGGAAGTTCGCTCCCGCCGTGTTGGTGGTGCGACCTACCAGGTCCCGGTTGAGGTTCGCACAGACCGCCGTCAGGCTCTCGCGATCCGCTGGTTGATCACCGCTGCGCGCAACCGCAACGAAACCACGATGGTTGATCGCCTCTCCGGTGAATTGCTCGATGCGGCAAACAACCGTGGTACCGCAGTTAAGAAGCGCGAAGATACGCACCGGATGGCTGATGCCAACCGCGCGTTCTCGCACTATCGCTGGTAAAAGTTACTTCGAAGGGCTGACGCTATGTCGCGCACGCATAAAATCGAGGACTACCGTAACTTCGGCATCATGGCTCACATCGATGCCGGCAAGACCACTACGACCGAGCGGATCCTCTACTACACAGGCAAAAGCCACAAGATCGGCGAAGTTCATGATGGCGCTGCCACCATGGACTGGATGGAGCAGGAGCAGGAGCGTGGAATCACGATCACTTCTGCTGCTACGACCGCGTTCTGGAACGACAAGCGCCTGAACATCATCGACACCCCGGGCCACGTTGACTTCACCATTGAGGTTGAGCGTTCTCTGCGTGTTCTCGATGGCGCGGTTGCTCTTCTAGATGCAAACGCCGGTGTTGAGCCGCAGACCGAGACTGTCTGGCGTCAGGCCGACAAGTACAACGTTCCGCGGATGATCTTCGTCAACAAGATGGACAAGCTGGGCGCTGATTTCGATCGCTGTGTCACCATGATCAAGGAGCGCCTCGGCGCAACGCCTCTGGTCATGCAGCTGCCGGTTGGCGCTGAGAGCGAATTCGCCGGCTGTGTCGACCTTCTGAAAATGAAGGCGCTCATCTGGCAAGCAGAAAACCTGGGCGCTGCCTGGGACGAAGTCGACATTCCGGCCGATCTTGCTGATCGCGCACAGGAAATGCACGACGCTCTGATCGAAACCGCTGTCGAAGTCGACGAAGAAGCAATGGAAGCTTACCTGGAAGGTGAAGAGCCGACCATGGAAAAGCTGAAAGAGCTGATCCGCAAGGGCACCATCAATGGTGACTTTGTGCCGATCTTCTGCGGGTCCGCGTTCAAGAACAAGGGCGTTCAGCCGCTGCTTGACGCTGTTGTCGATTTTCTGCCGAGCCCGGTCGAAGTTCCGGCCATCAAGGGCATCGATCCGAAGACCGAAGCTGAAGTCGAGCGCAAGTCGTCCGACGAAGAGCCGCTTGGTCTGTTGGCATTCAAGATCGCCAACGACCCATTCGTCGGCTCGCTGACCTTCTGCCGCATCTATTCCGGAGTGCTGAACAAGGGCTCGTCCCTTCTCAACACCGTGAAGGACAAGCGCGAGCGCGTCGGCCGGATGATGCAGATGCACTCCAACTCCCGCGACGACATCGACGTGGCCTATGCAGGCGACATCGTGGCGATTGCAGGTCTGAAAGACACCACGACCGGCGACACCCTGTGTGACCCGCTGAAGCCGGTGATCCTGGAGCGTATGGAATTCCCCGAGCCGGTGATCGAGATCGCCGTCGAGCCGAAGACCAAAGGCGACCAGGAAAAGATGGGCCTTGCCCTGAACCGCCTGGCTGCAGAAGATCCGTCCTTCCGCGTTAAAACGGATGAAGAGTCCGGTCAGACCATCATCGCCGGCATGGGCGAGCTGCACCTGGACATCATCGTCGACCGCATGAAGCGCGAATTCAAGGTCGAGGCGAACATTGGTGCACCTCAGGTTGCCTACCGTGAAACCATCACCAAGGTTGCGGATGTGGATTACACCCACAAGAAGCAGTCCGGTGGTTCCGGTCAGTTCGCTCGCATCAAGCTCACCATTGAGCCTGCAGAGCCGAACGAAGGTTATGTCTTTGAGAGCAAGGTTGTCGGCGGTAACGTCCCGAAGGAATATATCCCGGGTGTTACGAAGGGTATCGAGAGTGTCATGTCTTCCGGTCCTCTGGCAGGCTTCCCGATGCTCGACATCAAGGCAACCCTGACCGACGGCGCCTACCATGACGTCGACTCCTCCGTTCTGGCCTTCGAAATCGCCGGCCGTGCCGGTTTCCGCGAAGCAATCCAGAAGGCCGGCCCGAAACTGCTCGAGCCGATCATGAAGGTCGAGGTTGTCACACCTGAAGACTACATGGGTGACGTTATCGGTGACCTGAACTCCCGCCGCGGCCAGATCGCCGGCACGGAGAACCGGGGCATTGTGACAGTCATCACCGCGATGGTTCCGCTCGCCAACATGTTTGGCTACGTGAACAATCTGCGTTCCATGTCTCAAGGCCGCGCCCAGTACTCGATGGTGTTCGATCACTACGAACAGGTGCCGCAGGCTGTCGCCGAAGAGGTTCAGGCGAAATACGCCTGATCCCAACCTCTTAACGTCAAGAAGAAATAGAGAAACGGAGTAATCCGATGGCGAAGGAAAAATTCGAGCGCAACAAGCCGCACGTTAACATTGGCACGATTGGCCACGTTGACCATGGCAAGACGACGCTGACCGCTGCAATCACGATGACGCTGGCAGAAGCTGGCGGCGCAGAAGCGAAAGCCTACGACGAGATCGACGGCGCGCCTGAAGAAAAGGCCCGCGGCATCACCATCTCCACGGCGCACGTTGAGTATGAGACGGAGAACCGTCACTACGCTCACGTTGACTGCCCTGGCCACGCCGACTACGTGAAGAACATGATCACGGGTGCGGCGCAGATGGACGGCGCGATCCTGGTCTGCTCTTCTGCAGACGGCCCGATGCCACAGACCCGCGAGCACATCCTGCTTGCGCGCCAGGTTGGCGTTCCGGCTCTTGTTGTTTTCATGAACAAGGTTGACCAGGTCGACGACGAAGAGCTTCTTGAGCTCGTCGAAATGGAAATCCGTGAGCTGCTGTCTTCCTACGAGTTCCCGGGCGACGACATTCCGATCGTCAAGGGTTCGGCTCTTGCAGCTGTTGAGAACCGCGATCCTGAAATCGGCCGTGATGCGATCCGTGAGCTGATGGCGCAGGTTGACGACTACATCCCGACGCCGGAGCGTCCGAAGGATCAGCCGTTCCTGATGCCGATCGAAGACGTGTTCTCGATCTCCGGCCGCGGTACTGTTGTGACCGGCCGTGTTGAGCGCGGTGTGATCAATGTGGGTGAGGAAGTCGAGATCGTCGGCATCAAGGACACCCAGAAGACGACGGTTACCGGCGTTGAAATGTTCCGCAAGCTGCTGGACAGCGGTGAAGCGGGCGACAACATCGGTGCGCTGATCCGCGGTATTGGCCGTGAGGACGTTGAGCGTGGCCAGGTTCTTTGCAAGCCGGGTTCTGTGACCCCGCACACGAAGTTCAAGGCAGAAGCCTACATCCTGACGAAGGAAGAAGGTGGCCGTCATACGCCGTTCTTCACCAACTACCGTCCGCAGTTCTACTTCCGCACGACGGACGTTACGGGTGTTGTTTCTCTGCCGGAAGGCACGGAAATGGTGATGCCGGGCGACAACGTGTCGGTTGACGTTGAGCTGATCGTGCCGATCGCCATGGAAGAAGGCCTGCGCTTCGCGATCCGCGAAGGTGGCCGTACCGTCGGCGCCGGCGTCGTCGCATCCATCATCGAATAATCGACAGCCGGGCCTGCCGGGGTAACTAACAGTAACGCGGGCAGGCCCGCAGTCTTATTGGGAACAATAACAATGAACGGTCAGAATATCCGGATCCGCCTCAAGGCGTTTGACCACCGTATTCTCGACGCCTCCACCAAGGAGATCGTCAATACGGCCAAGCGGACCGGTGCTCAGGTACGGGGTCCCGTGCCGCTGCCGACGCGGATTGAGAAGTACACGGTGCTTCGCGGACCGCATATCGATAAGAAAAGCCGCGATCAGTTCGAGATGCGTACGCACAAGCGTCTTCTCGACATCGTTGATCCGACGCCCCAGACGGTGGACGCGCTCATGAAGCTCGACCTGGCCGCTGGTGTCGACGTCGAGATCAAGCTCTAAGGCGGGGTCAAGGGGACACATCATGCGTTCTGGAGTGATCGCTCAGAAAGTGGGCATGACCCGCATCTATAACGATGCAGGCGAGCATGTTCCGGTCACTGTTTTGCGGCTGGAAAACTGCCAGGTGGTTGCCCACCGGACTGACGAAAAAAATGGTTACACTGCGCTGCAGCTCGGCGCGGGTACCCGCAAAGTAAAGAATACGCCGAAGGCACTGCGCGGTCACTTTGCTGTCGCAAAGGTTGAGCCGAAGCGGACTGTCGCCGAATTCCGCGTTTCAGCGGACAACATGATCGACGTTGGCGCGGAAATGACCGCTGATCACTACGTCGAAGGCCAGTTCGTGGACGTGACCGGCACTTCCATCGGTAAGGGTTTTGCCGGTGCGATGAAGCGTCACAACTTCGGTGGTGGCCGCGCATCCCACGGTAACTCGATCTCGCACCGTTCACATGGTTCCACGGGTCAGTGTCAGGATCCGGGCCGCGTGTTCAAGGGCAAGAAAATGGCCGGTCACATGGGTGATGCCCGCGTGACCACGCAGAACCTGAAGGTTGTGCGCACTGATGTTGAGCGTGGCCTGATCATGGTCGAGGGCTCAGTTCCGGGCGCCAAGGGCGGCTGGATCCTAGTCCGCGACGCGATCAAAAAGGCGCTGCCGGAAAATGTTCCGGTTCCGGGTGCTTTCAAAGCTTCCGAAGCGACTGAGGCTGCCGGGAAGGAGAGTGAGTGATGGAACTCCAGGTCAAGACCCTCGAAGGTGGGGCGGCCGGTTCGATCACGGTGTCTGACGAGATCTTCGGTCTCGAGCCGCGCACCGATTTGATCCACCGTGTGGTGCGCTGGCAGCTGGCCAAGCGTCAGGCAGGCACCCACAAAACGCTGCAACGCGCCGAGATTTCCGGTACGACGAAGAAATTCGTCCGCCAGAAGGGCTCCGGCGGTGCACGTCACGGCAACAAGAAGGCCCCGCAATTTCGTGGTGGTGGCAAGGCATTCGGTCCAGTCGTTCGCGATCATGGCCATGATCTGCCCAAGAAGGTTCGCGCCCTCGGCCTGAAGCATGCTCTGTCCGCCAAGGCGAAAGCCGACAGCATTGTTGTTGTCGAAGACGCCAAGGCAGCGGAAGCAAAGACCAAGGCTCTCAAAGCACAGCTCGGCAAACTCGGGCTGACCAGCGCCCTGGTCATCGACGGCGCAGACGTCGACAACAACTTCGCACTGGCCTCACGCAACATTCCACATGTGGATGTGCTGCCGGTTCAGGGCATCAACGTTTACGACATCCTGCGCGCCAACACTCTGGTGTTGACCAAGGCTGCGGTGTCCGCACTTGAGGAGCGCTTCAAATGAGCAAACTTCCTCACTACGACAAAATCGTCGGCCCGGTGATCACCGAAAAGTCGACGATGGCTTCTGAAGAGAACAAGGTTGTCTTCAAGGTTGCCAACGATGCAACGAAGCCGGAAATCAAGGCCGCGGTCGAAGCACTGTTCGGCGTCAAAGTCACGGCAGTGAATACCCTGGTCCGCAAGGGCAAGGTAAAGCGCTTCCGCGGACGTCTTGGCCGCCAGTCCGACTTCAAGAAGGCCGTCGTTACGCTGCAGGAAGGTCACGCAATTGACGTGACCACCGGGCTCTGAGACGGGGACTTAGAAAATGGCACTTAAGACATTCAATCCGACGTCCCCAGGTCGCCGTCAGCTCGTTCAGGTTGACCGCTCCGGCCTGTACAAGGGCAAGCCGGTCAAGACGCTGACCGAAGGCCTGTCCAAGAAGGGTGGCCGCAACAACACGGGCCGTCTGACGTCTCCGAACCGCGGCGGTGGTCACAAGCGGTCCTACCGTCTTGTCGACTTCAAGCGTCGCAAGTGGGATGTACCGGCGACGGTCGAACGCCTTGAATACGATCCGAACCGGACCGCATTCATCGCTCTGATCCGTTACGAAGACGGCGAGCTGAGCTACATCCTGGCGCCACAGCGCCTGGCTGTTGGCGACACCGTTGTCGCCGGAAACAACGTTGACGTGAAGCCGGGTAATGCAGCGCCGCTGGCAAGCATTCCGGTCGGAACGATTGTGCACAACATCGAGCTGAAGCCGGGCAAAGGCGCCCAGATCGCTCGCTCTGCCGGTGCCTTCGTTCAGATCGTCGGCCGCGACCAGGGTTACACGACGCTTCGCCTGATGTCTGGCGAGCAGCGCCGTGTGCTTGGAACCTGCATGGCTTCCATTGGTGCTGTGTCCAACCCGGACCACGCCAACATCAATCTCGGCAAAGCAGGCCGTTCCCGCTGGCTTGGCATTCGTCCGCATACACGCGGTGTTGCCATGAACCCGATCGACCACCCGCATGGTGGTGGTGAAGGCCGGACCTCCGGCGGTCGTCATCCGGTTACTCCTTGGGGTAAACCGACCAAAGGTAAGCGCACGCGGCGCAACAAGCAGACCGATAAGTATATCGTCCGCAGCCGCCACGCGCGTAAGAAGTAAAGGACAAGGATCGTGGCACGTTCGATCTGGAAAGGTCCGTTTGTCGACGGGTATCTGCTGAAGAAAGCGGACAAGGTCCGTGAGTCCGGCCGGAACGAGGTCATCAAGACCTGGAGCCGCCGCTCAACGATCCTGCCGCAGTTCGTCGGTTTGACTTTCGGCGTCTATAACGGTCAAAAGCACGTTCCGGTGCTGGTGTCTGAAGAAATGATCGGTCACAAGTTCGGTGAATTTTCGCCGAGCCGGACTTATTACGGACACGGCGCCGACAAGAAGGCGAAGAGGAAGTAACGATGGGCAAGCCGAAGCGTGAGCGGACGCTCGCTGACAATGAGGCGCGGGCAATGACCCGTATGATACGCGTTTCCCCGCGTAAGCTGAACCTCGTTGCGGCTGCAATCCGCGGCAAAAAAGTCGGTTCCGCCATCGCGGACCTGACATTCTCCCGCAAGCGTATTGCACAGGATGTCAAGAAAACGCTGATGTCCGCCGTTGCAAATGCGGAAAACAATCATGACCTGGACATCGACAACCTGGTGGTTGCCGAAGCCCATGTTGGCAAGGCTTTTGTCATCAAGCGGTTCCAGGCCCGTGCACGCGGCCGCGTCGGACGGATCGAGAAGCCTTTCTCGAACCTGACCATCGTCGTGCGCGAAGTTGAGGAGACTGCCTGATGGGACATAAAGTAAACCCGATCGGCATGCGCCTCGGGATCAACCGTACATGGGACTCCCGCTGGTATGCGAACAAGAACGAATATGGCGATCTTCTCCATGAAGATTTCCGCATTCGTGAATTCCTCTTGAAGGAATTGAAGCAGGCTGCTGTTTCCAAGGTCGTGATCGAGCGCCCGCACAAGAAATGCCGCGTGTCCATCCACTCCGGTCGTCCGGGTGTGGTCATCGGCAAGAAGGGTGCGGACATCGAGCGTCTTCGCAAGAAGATCGCCGATATCACCAACTCGGAAGTGCATCTCAACATTGTTGAAGTGCGCAAGCCGGAGATCGATGCGACCCTGGTCGCTGCGTCGATCGCTCAGCAGCTGGAACGCCGTGTTGCTTTCCGCCGTGCCATGAAACGGGCCGTTCAGTCCGCCATGCGTCTCGGTGCCCAGGGCATCCGGATCAACTGCGGCGGCCGTCTCGGCGGCGCGGAAATTGCGCGTATCGAATGGTACCGTGAAGGCCGTGTGCCGCTTCACACTCTGCGTGCCGACATCGATTATGGTGTCGCCAGCGCTCACACGGCTTACGGCGTGTGCGGTGTGAAGGTCTGGATCTTCAAGGGTGAAATTCTGGAACATGACCCGATGGCGTCCGAGCGTCGCGCAACGGCTGCTTCCGAAGGTAACCAGGGTGATCGCGGCGGACGCCGGGATCGGGGCCGCGAGCGCGCAGCTTAAATCAAGCTGCCTGCCGCTCGTAAGATAAGAAAGACGAGAGAAGAACGATGCTGCAACCGAAGCGCACAAAGTTCCGCAAGCAGCACAAGGGCCGCATCCACGGCTTGTCGAAGGGAGGTACTGACCTCAACTTCGGCGCATTCGGTCTGAAGGCTTTGGAGCCGGAGCGTGTTACTGCACGTCAGATCGAAGCGGCCCGTCGTGCTATGACCCGTCACATGAAGCGTGCGGGTCGTGTATGGATCCGCATCTTCCCGGACGTTCCGGTTTCTTCGAAGCCTGCTGAAGTCCGCATGGGTAAGGGTAAGGGTTCTCCGGATTACTGGGCTTGCCGTGTCAAGCCGGGCCGGATCATGTTTGAAATCGATGGTGTGCCGGAAGACATTGCGCGTGAAGCCATGCGTCTTGCTGCCGCCAAGCTGCCGATCAAGTGTCGTTTCGTTCAGCGTATCGGCGACTAAGGCAGGCGAGGAGTTAAGCCATGAAGGCGACCGATGTACGGGCCAAGACCCTCGACGAGCTCCGCGGTGAGCTTGAAGGCCTGAAGAAGGAGCAGTTCAACCTGCGCTTCCAGAAAGCCACGGGTCAGCTTGAAAACACTGCGCGTGTACGGCAGATCCGCCGTGATATCGCGCGTATCCAGACGATCATGCGCGAGAAGCGCGTGTCGGTAAACGCGTAAGGAGACGGCAATGCCAAAGCGTATCCTGCAGGGCACCGTTGTCAGCGACGCGAATGACAAGACGGTGACGGTAAACGTGGAGCGCCGCTTCACGCACCCGCTGCTGAAAAAGACTGTGCGCCGCACGAAGAAGTACCGCGCGCATGACGAAAGCAATCAATACAAGGTTGGCGATACTGTTCAGATCGAAGAGTGCGCGCCGGTCTCGAAAAACAAACGTTGGACCGTGGTTACACAATAACCACGCTCCATTCAGTGAGCATCAGGCGCCCGTGACCCGAGCGCCAATAGAAGAACAAGGCAGCCAGTCATGATTCAGATGCAAACAAACCTCGACGTCGCCGACAATTCCGGCGCCCGTCGTGTCATGTGCATCAAAGTGCTCGGCGGCTCCAAGCGCAAATACGCCCAGGTCGGAGACATCATCGTTGTTTCCGTCAAAGAGGCTATTCCGCGGGGCCGCGTTAAGAAGGGCGACGTGATGAAGGCTGTCGTCGTGCGCACGGCTAAGGATATCCGCCGTCCCGATGGCAGCGTGATCCGGTTCGACCGCAATGCGGCCGTGCTGGTCAACAACAACAAGGAGCCGGTCGGCACCCGTATCTTTGGTCCGGTGCCGCGTGAACTCCGGGCAAAGAACCACATGAAGATTATTTCGCTCGCGCCGGAGGTGCTCTGATGGCTGCGAAAATCAAAAAAGGCGACACGGTTGTCGTATTGACGGGCCGTGACAAAGGCAAGTCTGGCGAAGTGATTCAGGTTCTGCCGACTGACAACAAGGCGCTGGTACGCGGGATCAACATGGTTCGCCGTCACCAGAAGCAGACCCAGACGCAGGAAGCTGGCATCGTGTCCAAAGAGGCACCTGTTCATCTGTCCAACGTCGCGCTGGCCGACCCGAAAGACGGCAAGCCGACTCGCGTCGGTTTCAAGATACAGGACGATGGCACCAAAGTCCGTGTGGCCAAGCGTTCGGGAGACCTGATCGATGGTTGAGACAGCTTATGTGCCGCGTCTGAAGACGCATTATAACGAGGTCGTGCGCGACCAGCTGCTTGAGAAGTTCCAGTACAAGAACGTCATGCAGGTTCCGCAGGTCGAGAAGATCGTGCTGAACATCGGTGTCGGCGAGGCTGTGGGCGATTCCAAGAAAGCCCGTACCGCTGCAGAAGATCTCGCTGCGATCGCGGGCCAGAAGCCGGTGATCACCAAGGCGAAGAAATCCATCGCGACCTTCAAGGTCCGCGAAGGCATGCCGCTCGGTGCCAAAGTGACCCTGCGCCGCCAGCAGATGTACGAATTCATGGACCGTCTGATCACAATCGCGTTGCCGCGCGTACGTGACTTCCGTGGCCTGAACCCGAAGAGCTTCGACGGTCGTGGCAATTACGCCATGGGTATCAAAGAGCACATCGTGTTCCCGGAAATCGAGTACGACAAGGTCGACCAGATCTGGGGCATGGACGTGATCGTTTGCACCACGGCGCCGACGGATGACGAAGCGCGCGAGCTTCTGCGCGCGTTCAACTTCCCGTTCACGAAGTAACGGGCAAGGAAGGGAACGACGATGGCGAAGAAAAGCGCAATCGAGAAAAACAAGCGCCGCGAGAAGCTTGTCAAGAAATACGCTGAGAAGCGCTCCGCTCTGAAAGCCATGGCGAAAGACGAAAGCCTGTCGCTTGAAGAGCGTTACAACGCGCGTCTGAAGTTGGCGAAACTGCCGCGGAACTCCGCGCCGAACCGTGTTCGCAACCGTTGCGAAGTGTCCGGCCGTCCGCGCGGTTTCTACCGCAAACTGAAGATGTCACGTATCGCGCTTCGTGAACTGGGCTCCCTGGGTAAGATCCCGGGCCTGGTGAAGTCGAGCTGGTAAGGAGAAACTCCGATGGCAATTTCTGATCCGTTGGGGGATATGCTGACCCGGATTCGCAACGCCCAGATGCGTCGCAAGAACAAGGTCAGTTCACCAAATTCCAAATTGCGTGCACACGTACTTGATGTGCTTGCAAAAGAGGGTTACATCCGTGGCTACACCACGGTTGACTACGAGGGCGGTAAGTCCGAGTTGGAAATCGAACTGAAGTACTTCGATGGTGAGCCGGTTATCCGCACGATTGAGCGGGTGTCCAAGCCGGGTCGCCGGGTGTACTCTTCGGTGAAAAACATCCCGCATGTCTCGAATGGCCTGGGCGTGTCGATCATTTCGACTCCGCGCGGCGTCATGAGCGACCATCAGGCGCGTGATGAAAATGTAGGTGGTGAGGTTCTCTGCCGCGTCTTCTGATGCGGCTTCCTCGCCTTTAAGCAACGACAAGGTTGGTCATATGTCTCGTATTGGCAAAAAGCCAGTCCCCGTGCCAAGCGGGGTAACGGCATCGATCGACGGTCAGATGGTTACGATCAAAGGTCCGAAAGGCGAAAAGTCTTTTGTGCTTAATGATCTCGTTCTGGCCGAAATGACTGATGACGGGATCAAAATCGATCCTCTCAACAACTCAAAACCGGCACGTTCCATGTGGGGAATGAGCCGGACGATGGTGTCGAACCTGATTACCGGTGTAACCGACGGCTTCAAGAAAGACCTCGCAATCACTGGTGTCGGTTATCGCGCCCAGGTCCAAGGTCAAAACCTTCAACTGGCGCTCGGTTTCTCGCACGATGTCGTCTATCCGATCCCGGAAGGCATCGACATCAAGTGCCCGAAGCCGACGGAAATCAGCATCACCGGTACCGACAAACAGCGTGTCGGACAGGTCGCCGCTGAGATCCGCGAATTCCGCCCGCCGGAGCCCTACAAGGGCAAAGGCGTACGTTATGCAGACGAGTTCATCGTCCGCAAAGAAGGCAAGAAGAAGTAACGGACCTGGATCATGGCGAACAGCAAACAAGCTTTCGAGCGCCGCCGCGATCGCGTGCGTCGTTCGATCAGGAAAGCCGCCGGCGAGCGTCCGCGTCTTTCCATCTTCCGCTCGTCTAAGCAGATCTACGCCCAGATCATTGACGATGCGAAGGGGCATACGATTGCCTCTGCTTCAACGATCGAAAAAGATCTCAAGGGCAGCCTGAAAACGGGCGCCGACGTCGCAGCAGCTGCTGCCGTTGGCAAGCTTGTCGCAGAACGCGCAGTTGCTGCGGGCGTCAAGCAGGTCGTGTTCGACCGTGGCGGTTACATGTATCACGGGCGCGTCAAAGCGCTTGCCGATGCTGCCCGCGAAGGTGGACTTGAATTCTGACCAGCGCCCGTTGGCGCTCTTAAGAACGGAAGACAAATAAAATGGCGAGACAGGATAATCGCGATCGCGAAGAGCGAGACAGCGAATTCGTCGACAAGCTCGTTCACATCAACCGCGTTGCGAAAGTGGTCAAGGGTGGCCGCCGTTTCGGTTTTGCAGCACTTGTTGTGGTTGGTGACCAGAAGGGTCGCGTCGGCTTCGGTCATGGCAAGGCACGCGAAGTGCCGGAAGCCATCCGGAAAGCAACAGAAGCTGCGAAGCGCACGATGATCCGCGTGCCGCTGCGCGAAGGCCGTACGCTTCACCACGATGTGGAAGGCCGTCACGGTGCGGGCAAGGTTCTGCTGCGTGCAGCACCGGCCGGTACCGGTATCATTGCAGGCGGTCCGATGCGTGCCGTTTTCGAAACGCTCGGCGTTCAGGACGTTGTTGCCAAGTCGCTGGGGACCTCGAACCCCTACAACATGGTTCGCGCAACGTTTGCTGCCTTGAAAAAGGAAGACAGCCCGCGTTCCGTCGCTGCCCGCCGTGGCCTGAAGGTCTCAGTGCTGCAGTCTCGGCGTCGTGACAACAACGAAGAGGCGGCTCCGGCTGCCGCTGAGGCTTGACCTTAGCGGCTCCAGACCCCAGCTGAGAGAGGGTAGGTTCCATGGCGAACACCGAAAAGACTGTTACGGTCGAACAGATCGGCAGCCCGCTGCGCCGTCCTAAGGACCAGCGCGCGACGCTTGTCGGTCTCGGCCTGAACAAGATGCACCGCCGTTCCACACTGAAGGATACACCTGAAGTGCGCGGAATGATCAACAAGGTTCAGCATCTCGTTCGCGTTGTCGACGACAACGCATAAGATCGGGGTGAGGAGAGAAACAATGAAGCTCAACGAACTTCGTGACAACGAAGGCGCTGCAAAGGAGCGTACACGCGTTGGCCGCGGGATCGGGTCCGGCAAGGGCAAGACCGGCGGACGCGGCGTGAAGGGTCAGAAATCCCGTTCCGGCGTTGCGATCAAAGGCTTTGAAGGCGGCCAGATGCCGCTGCACCGCCGCCTTCCGAAGCGCGGCTTCACGAACATTTTTGCCAAGGACTTCAATACCGTGTCCGTTGGCCGTGTTCAAAAAGCCATTGACGCAGGCAAGCTGAACGCTTCCGAGACGGTCACCGTCGAAGCGCTCAAGGCCGCTGGTGTTGTCAAAAGGGTCCGCGACGGTGTCCGTATCGTCGCCAACGGTGAACTCACCGCTGCGGTGACCTTTGAAGTTGCCGGCGCCTCCAAGGGCGCTGTCGCAGCAATCGAAAAAGCGGGCGGCAAGGTTGCCGTTCTGGGAGCTCAGGCTTAACAGCCTGGGCTTTTCCCATTTGTGGGCAAGCATACGACCGGAGTAGGGCATGGCATCGGCCGCCGAGCAACTGGCTTCAAATCTAAATTTCTCAGCGTTTGCCAAAGCTGAAGAACTCAAAAAGCGCATCTGGTTCACGCTGGGAGCGCTTTTGGTTTATCGACTGGGCACTTATATTCCAATGCCCGGCATTGATCCGATCGCTTTTGCGCAGATCTTCAGTCAGGCGCAACAAGGCATCATCGGCATGGTCAACATGTTCACCGGTGGTGCGATCGAGCGTATGGCGATCTTTGCGCTCGGCATTATGCCTTATATCTCCGCCTCCATTATCATGCAGCTGATGACGACGGTCGTGCCGTCGCTTGAGCAGCTGAAGAAGGAAGGCGAGCAGGGCCGCAAGGTCATCAACCAGTACACTCGATACGGAACGGTCGTTCTGGCCGCATTCCAGGCCTACGGGATTTCTGTCGGCCTGGAAGCCCAGAATGTGGTCACGGATCCGGGCTGGTTCTTCCGTGCCTCCACCGTGATTACGCTTGTCGGCGGCACGATGTTCTTGATGTGGCTCGGTGAGCAGATCACCTCGCGCGGCATTGGTAACGGCATTTCGCTGATCATTTTTGCGGGTATCGTTGCCGGCTTGCCGTCTGCCGTGGTTCAGACACTTGAACTTGGAAGACAGGGATCGCTCGCTACCTGGATTATCCTGGCGGTGATTGTCCTGGCCGTCGTCGTTATCGGCTTCATCGTGTTCATGGAGCGTGCGCAGCGCAGGCTGCTGATTCAGTATCCGAAGCGCCAGATGGGCAACCGGATGTTTGAGGGCAATACCTCGTTCCTGCCTCTGAAGCTGAACACGGCTGGCGTTATTCCGCCGATCTTTGCATCATCTCTGCTGCTTGTTCCGGCTACCTTTGCCGGCTTCAACCAGGGTGGCGGCAATGAATGGCTGACCTACATCACTGCGGCGCTTGGTCACGGACAGCCCTTGTTCATGATCTTCTACGCCGCCATGATCATCTTCTTCTGTTTCTTCTATACGGCCATTGTCTTCAATCCGAGCGATACGGCTGACAACCTGAAGAAACACGGTGGTTTTATTCCGGGTATCCGTCCCGGTGAGCGGACAGCTCAATACATCGATTTCGTCCTCACGCGCATCACCGTTGTGGGTGCGATATATATCACCATCGTTTGTCTATTACCCGAATTCCTCATTTCGGCGACTGGCGTTCCGTTTTATTTCGGAGGAACCTCTTTGCTGATTGTCGTGAGCGTGACAATGGATACAGTATCTCAGATCCAGGGCCACTTGCTTGCACATCAGTATGAGGGTCTAGTGAAAAAAGCGAAACTCAGGGGGAAACGTCGATGAGGTTGATTCTGGTTGGACCGCCGGGAGCGGGGAAGGGGACGCAAGCGACACGCCTTGTTGAGAAATACAGCATCCCGCAGCTGTCCACCGGAGATATGCTTCGTGCTGCTGTGGCAGCACAAACACCGATCGGCATCAAGGCCAAGGAAGTGATGGATGCCGGTGGACTTGTGTCCGACGAGATTGTTGTCGGCATCATTCGTGACCGGATAGCCGAGGACGACGCTAAGAACGGGTTTATCCTCGACGGCTTCCCGCGCACGCTTGCGCAGGCTGAGGCGCTTGATCAGATGCTGCAGGACAGCGGTTTGAAGCTGAATGCTGTTTTGGAGTTGCGTGTCGACCAGACGAAGCTTGTTGACCGCATCATCAAACGCGCCGAAGACGCGAAGGCATCGGGCGAACCGGTCCGCAAGGATGATGACCCGGAAGTCTTCAAGCAACGGCTCGAAGCGTACAATCGCGACACTGCGATCGTGGTGCCGTATTACGAGAAGACAGGGCTGCTTTCGGTGGTTGATGGCATGCAGTCAATCGACGAAGTGACCGCTTCTGTAGAATCCATTCTACACGGTCTTGACGAGAAGGTTTAAGGGCGGTAATGAGCGCGCTCTACCAGACAGTTTAGCCGGTTTCACTTTCGTGAGACCGGCCTTCTCTGTGCCGGGGCCAACCCGGCATTTTCGTACCCCGCAAGGGCCGGACTCCACCGGACGCGGGCTTTACCCACTGCGGTAAGCCTCCAAGGCTGCCGCGCTAACATGGAGATCGACGTGGCACGTATTGCTGGCGTTAACATTCCAACGAACAAGCGCGTGGTTATCGCGCTTCAGTACATTCACGGTATCGGCGCGAAGTTCGCTCAGGAAATCGTAGAGAAGAACAATATCGATTCCGCCCGCCGTGTGAATGAACTCTCAGACGCTGAAGTTCTGTCCATCCGCGAAACCATCGACCGGGACTACATGGTTGAAGGCGATTTGCGGCGCGACACTGCTATGAACATCAAGCGCCTTATGGACCTTGGCTGCTACCGCGGCCTGCGTCACCGCCGTGGCCTTCCGGTGCGCGGACAGCGGACGCACACGAATGCCCGCACCCGCAAGGGTCCGGCAAAGCCGATCGCAGGTAAGAAGAAATAATCATCACACGGCGATCGGTGGTGGAGCTGCCGGAATTACGGCAGTGACGAGATCGAAACAAGGATTACAGAATGGCTAAAGACACGACGCGCGTGCGTCGCCGCGAACGCAAGAACATCTCTTCTGGCGTTGCGCATGTGAACTCAACGTTCAACAACACCATGATTACGATTACCGATGCTCAGGGCAACGCGATCTCCTGGTCGTCTGCTGGAGCACTCGGCTTCAAGGGCTCCCGTAAGTCCACGCCTTATGCAGCTCAGGTTGCTGCTGAAGACGCGGCCAAGAAAGCTGCCGAGCACGGCATGCGTACGCTGGAAGTTGAAGTCCGTGGTCCGGGTTCAGGTCGTGAATCCGCATTGCGTGCTCTGCAGGCTGCCGGTTTCCTCATCACGTCCATTCGCGACGTGACGCCGATTCCGCACAATGGCTGCCGTCCGCGCAAGCGCCGCCGCGTCTAAGGCTTTGAGGCTTTAGGTACCTGTTTCTCCAAATGGCAAAGAATGGCCCGGTCTTGAAGAACCGGGCGGGATAGCCGAAGGGACGAAAACGTGACCATTCAGAAAAACTGGCAAGAACTGATCAAGCCGACGAAGCTCGAGATTAAACCGGGTCACGATCCGCGTTTTCTGGCAACGGTTGTTGCTGAGCCTCTTGAGCGCGGTTATGGCCTTACTTTGGGCAATGCATTGCGCCGTATTCTGCTGTCTTCCCTGCAGGGTGCAGCTGTAACGGCTGTGCAGATCGATGGTGTTCTGCACGAGTTCTCGTCAATTCCGGGCGTCCGCGAAGACGTTACCGACATTGTCCTGAACATCAAGGAAATCGCCATCCGTATGGAAGGCGAAGGCCCCAAGCGCATGGTCGTGCGCAAGCAGGGTCCAGGTGTTGTGACAGCCGGCGACATTCAGACCGTCGGCGATGTTGAAGTTCTCAACCCTGACCTTGTTCTGTGTACACTCGACGAAGGCGCTGAAATCCGCATGGAATTCACCGTCAATACGGGCAAAGGCTACCATTCCTCGGACCGCAACCGTCCGGAAGATGCGCCGATCGGCCTGATCCCGGTCGACAGCCTTTACTCTCCGGTCAAGAAGGTCTCCTACAAGGTGGAAAACACCCGTGAAGGCCAGGTTCTTGACTATGACAAGCTGACCCTGACTGTCGAAACCGATGGTTCCGTCAAGCCGGATGATGCCGTGGCGTTTGCCGCACGCATTCTGCAGGATCAGCTCTCCATCTTCGTCAATTTCGAAGAGCCACAGCGCGAAGTCGCCGAGGACACTGTTCCGGAACTTGCGTTCAATCCGGCGCTTCTCAAGAAAGTCGACGAACTGGAACTGTCTGTCCGGTCTGCAAACTGTCTGAAGAACGACAATATCGTGTATATTGGCGATCTCATTCAAAAGACCGAAGCGGAAATGCTGCGGACACCGAATTTCGGCCGCAAGTCGCTCAACGAGATCAAGGAAGTTCTCGCCCAGATGGGTCTCCATCTCGGCATGGAAGTCGCCAACTGGCCGCCTGAGAACATCGACGATCTCGCCAAGCGTTACGAAGATCATCAGTATTAAGGGGCGTACGCGTCCCTAAGGGTTCAACCGGGCAAGTGCTTCAGAAAATCGAGCAGACTGCCTGAAAGAAAAAGGAGAGGGCCATGCGCCACGGTAAATCCGGCCGCAAGCTCAACCGGACCTCTAGCCACCGCAAGGCTATGTTCGCGAATATGGCAGCGTCGCTGATCAAGCACGAACAGATCGTGACGACGTTGCCGAAGGCTAAGGAAATGAAACCGATCATCGACAAGCTCATTACCCTGGGCAAGCGCGGTGATCTCCATGCACGCCGCCAGGCAATTTCGCAGATTCGCGACACAGCCATGGTTGCCAAGCTTTTCGACACGCTTGGTGAGCGCTACAAGGATCGCAGTGGCGGTTATTCACGCGTTCTGAAGGCTGGCTTCCGCTATGGCGACAATGCTCCGATGGCAGTCATCGAGCTTGTTGACCGTGACCCGGATGCACGCGGTGCAGACGACCGTGCACGTGCTGAAGTGGAAGAAGCTGCAGAAAACGCAGCGTAAAATACCCTTCAGTTGAAGCATTCTTAAAGGCGGGCATCAGTCCGCCTTTTTGTTTTTCAGGCGTTTTGCTTGTGTGTATCAAGCACTCTATTCCAAACAATGAGACTTTGATTATCGATCAATTAAGGAACAAATCCTAGATTCGCTTCTGCACCTTCGGGTGATTGAGGTTGGGTTGGGAGAAAAATTGTGTTCACCAAATCGTCTTCTCATGGGAAGAAGTCGTCTTCAGTTCGTCTTTCCTTTGTGATTCCCGCGTTGATGATCGTGATAACCGTTGCGGCCTGTGCAGCGGTTGGGGTCATCGGATACGTCACGGGCAAGGATGGCTTGCAAAAAGCCGCGGAAGCCGAACTCGCCATGGTCATCAAAGCCCGGTCCGCACTTCTTGAGAGCAAGCTGGACTCTGCCCAAGGTGAAGTTGTCACTCTCGCCTCAAGCGTTGCGGATGCCCTCAATACGCTCGGCCAGGCGTCGATGAACCTGGAAAAGGAGCGTGAGGAGATTGTCGGCCTGTTCCAGTCGCCTGCGACACCCGAAGAACGCGCAGCCCTGCTCGGCGCGGAACAGAAAACCATGTATGCATGGCGCCATTCCGAGGCGCATCCGGCAATCTACAATGTCTGGAAGAACGGCGGTTACGCCGATATTTACCTGATCGATCCGGCTGGTGTCGTGCTGTATTCCGTCACCAAGGGAGATGAGTTTCTGCTGAAGCTGGGTGATGGCAGCGCAATTGATGGAACCGGGCTTGATGAGGTCTTCAAATCTGCGATCGAATTGCAGGAAGGGGAGGTCGCCGTTACGTCCTTCGCGCAATACCAGCCAGCCGGTGGTGAAGGCTCGCTGTTTCTCGCGTCTCCCGTCTATCTCAACACCTTTGGCACTGTCAGCCTCAATGGTGTGGCAATTGTACGGCTCAACACGTCTTTCCTGAACAACATTGTTGCCAACCGGGAAGACCTTGGTGAAACCGGTCAGGTTTATGTCGTCGGACAGGACGGAACGATCCTGAGCGACATGCCGCTGGCAAGTGAACCGACCTCCCTCAAAGCCGCTTCGACCGCAGCGCCGGTTCTCGCCGCGACGGGCGGCATTGATTCTGCCGAAATCGTTACAGGCGAAGATGGTGTTGCAGACCTTGTCGTGGCTCGCGCATTGAACTTCCAGGATCAGACCTGGGCAATTGCCGCCGAAAAGAGCGTGGACGAAACGCTTGCAGCCGTCACAAACATGAAAAACCAGATGTTCATCTGGTCGCTGGCGACGATCGCGATCGCAACCGTCATCGCCTTGTTCTTTTCCCGCTCGATCACCGGGCCATTGTCGAACCTTGTCGGCGCGCTTAACGCCATTGCCTCCGGCGATCTTGGCGCGGAGATCAAGGCGGCGAGCCGGAAAGACGAAATCGGGGATATCGGCCGTGCTGTGCTGCAGATCCGTCAGAATGCGACAGATGAAAACGAACGTCGTGCCGCGGAGGAAGCGGACGCTGCCAGACTGCAGGCCGAACAGAGACAGGAGATGCTCTCCAACCTTGCAGGCGAATTCGAGTCGACCGTCGGAACGGTTGTCGACAAGGTCGCGCAGTCAGCCGCATCACTGCGGCAGTCTGCCGACAAGATGCGCGATATGACGGATACGGCGGGTGAAACCTCGGCCAATGCGGCGACGATGTCCGAAGAGGCCCTCCGCGAGGTCGAGTCGATTGCAGCCGCATCGGATCAGCTCTCCGGTTCCATCCAGGAAATTTCCAGCCTGATTGAAAGGTCCTCAAATGTTGCTGCAGCGGCGACCAAGCGGGCGGAAACAACAAACGATACCGTCAAGTCGCTTGCGGAAGCCGCCAACCGGATCGGTGAAGTTGTCACCTTGATCAGCGACATCGCGGATCAGACAAATCTGCTTGCGCTGAACGCGACGATCGAAGCGGCACGTGCCGGCGAGGCGGGCAAAGGCTTTGCGGTCGTGGCTTCAGAGGTCAAGGATCTTGCGTCCCAGACCGGCAAGGCAACCGGTGAGATCCAGCAGCAGATTGATGCCATCCGAAATGCGACCGATGCTGCCGTCGGCGCGATCGGGGATATTCAGAAGACCATCGACGACATTACGCAATCGGTGAGCGAAGTTGCGGCCGCCGTCACCGAGCAGAGCTATGCGACCCAGGGGATTGCGGAAAACACGCAGAGGGCTGCTGGCGGAACTTCCAAGGTGACAGAAGACATCCGTAACGTCTCAACCTTGTCAAACGACACGAATGTTGCGGCGCAGAGTTTCTCTCAGGAAGCTGCAGACATGGCTTCGGATGCAGAGCAACTGGATCAGGAAGTTCGCAGTTTCCTGGATCAGGTTCGCTCCGCCTGACCGCTTGCTGAACGATAAAGTGAAGAGCCGCCGGTGTTCTGGCGGCTCTTTTGTTTTTGTGTTTGCCTCTCTTACACCCTATCTGCCATGTATCGCCGTTACGGAAGAAGATTCGAGAGAGGGGCCCGGCAATGCGCCTTACCAATTCAAACAGATTTCGCCCTTTGTGCCGTATTCTGCTCACAGCTCTGACCGGGCTCCTGGCAACCGCGACCTTCGCGCAGTCGGTTGAACCGTCGCCCGCAGATCTGAGACTGGTTCCGCAAAATGAAGCTCAAATCAAGCTGTCCTTTGCACCGGTCGTGAAGCAGGTCGCGCCTGCAGTGGTGAATGTCTATGCGAGCCGAAAGGTTGTCAGGCGCCAGCGTGTCTCGCCCTTTATGGAAGATCCCTTCTTTCGCAGGTTTTTTGGGCAACCTGGCGGGCGCCCAAGCCAGCCGCGTGAACGCGTGGAATCCTCTCTTGGCTCAGGCGTAATCATTTCCGCAGACGGTACCGTCATAACCAACCACCACGTCATCAAAGGCGCTGACGAGGTCAGAGTGGCGCTCAGCGACCGCAGGGAGTTCGATGCTGATATCGTGCTCATGGATGAACGGACGGACCTGGCGGTGCTCAAGATCCGTGAGGAAGGTCCTTTTGAACATGTGAGTTTTGCAAGTTCCGACAGTCTTGAGGTTGGCGATATCGTGCTCGCGATCGGCAATCCGTTCGGTGTGGGGCAAACGGTTACGCAAGGAATCGTGTCGGCGCTTGCCAGAACCCAGGTCGGCGTCACGGATTTCCAGTTTTTCATTCAGACGGATGCTGCCATCAATCCCGGCAATTCCGGCGGTGCGCTGGTCGACATGACCGGTAATCTGGTCGGCATCAACACCGCAATTTTTTCCCGCTCCGGTGGTTCAAACGGCATTGGCTTCGCCATTCCGGCGCATATGGCGCGTTTCGTCGCGCAGGCTGCTGATCAGGGTGGCAAGGTGCGCCGCCCATGGCTGGGCGCGACGGTCCAGATGGTCAACGCCGAAATCGCCGAAGCTTTGTCCTTGGACCGGCCGCAGGGTGTTCTGGTAACGGCCGTGTTCGATGGTTCGCCTGCACATGAGGCCGGACTGGAGGTTAGCGATCTGGTCATTGCGATCGAGGGCAAGGAGGTCGTCGATCCCAACTCCTTCGGGTACCGCTTTGCCACGAAGATGATCGGCGAGACATCCGAGTTTCGGATCGTTCGGGAAGGGCAGGAAGTCTCCCTTTCGGTTCCGCTGGTGCCCGCGCCGGAGACGGTCCCGCGCGATACGCGGCAGTTGCGCGAGTACTCGCCGTTCGAAGGAACAACGATTATGAACCTGTCGCCGGCTGTCGCGGAGGAAATCGGCCTGGAAGGTGTGTTTGAGGGCGTTGTGATTGCGGCGGTAAGCCGTGGCGGTGCCGCAAATCAGGTTGGCATGCGTCCGGGTGACATCATTCGTGTGGTCAACAGCAAGAAGGTGGAATCGACACGAATGCTGGAGGCAATCACCAAGACGCCGCCACGTGTCTGGCGGCTCGAGATCGAACGGGACGGCAAGGTTTCGAAGCTCGAGGTGAGATAAGGACTGCCGTGAGCGATCTGTTCGAAGCCTCGGGACTTGCGCAGAGCGGGCCACGCCCGCTTGCGGACCGTATGCGTCCTGCCAGGCTTGATGACGTCGTCGGTCAGGATCACCTTCTGGGGCCTGAGGGCACGCTGTCACGCATGCTGAAAACGCGAACACTCGGCTCCCTGATTTTCTGGGGCCCTCCGGGAACCGGAAAAACGACGATCGCGCGGCTGCTTGCGAATGAAACCGACCTCGCCTTTGAACAGATATCGGCGATCTTTTCCGGCGTTGCGGATCTGAAGAAAGTGTTTGAGACCGCAAGAGCGAGACGCATGGGGGGCACGGCAACGCTATTGTTCGTAGACGAAATCCATCGCTTCAATCGCGCTCAACAGGACAGTTTTCTCCCCGTTATGGAAGACGGCACGATAACACTTGTCGGAGCGACAACCGAGAACCCGTCTTTTGAACTCAACGCTGCTCTGCTGTCCCGTTCTCATGTCATGACGTTTCACGCGCTCTCGATCGAAGCCATCAACCAGTTGCTCGACCGCGCGGAGGAAGTTGAAGAGAGGCCGTTGCCGCTCGACCCCGAAGCGCGGCAGGTCCTGGTCCGGATGGCTGACGGTGACGGCCGCTCCGCACTGACGCTGGCAGAGGACGTCTGGCGTGCCTCTGAAAAAGACGAAGTCTTCGACGCAAACCGTCTGCAGGAAATCGTGCAACGCCGCGCACCGATCTACGACAAGAGCGCGGATGGGCACTACAATCTCATCTCTGCCTTGCACAAGTCGGTGCGCGGGTCTGATGCGGATGCGTCGCTTTACTGGTTCTGCCGCATGCTGGATGGCGGCGAGGACCCGATGTATCTGGCAAGGCGTTTGATAAGGATGGCCGTTGAGGATATCGGTCTCGCGGATCCCAATGCCCTTGTCCAGGCGAATGCTGCACGAGATGCCTACCAGATGCTCGGTTCTCCGGAAGGCGAGCTTGCGCTTGCCCAGGCGGTCATCTATCTGGCCACCGCGCCCAAGTCCAACGGTGCTTATGTCGCCTACAAGGCGGCTATGCGTGATGCCAAGTCCAGTGGCTCGTTGCTGCCGCCCAAACACATCCTCAATGCGCCGACCAAGCTTATGAAGCAGGAGGGATACGGTGCCGGCTATCAGTATGATCATGATGCGCCGGACGGCTTTTCCGGCCAGAACTACTTTCCGGATGGCGTGGAGAGGAAGTCCTACTATGATCCGCCGGAACGAGGTTATGAACGGGACCTGCGAAAACGGCTCGAGTACTGGAGCAAGCTGCGCAAGGAAAGAGGCTGAGACCGTTCCTGGGCCTAACAAGGCGCATTAATCGCCCGTGTGCAGCCGATCCAGTGCGTTTCTCAAGGATGACACCAACAGCGTCTTTTCCTCGATACTGAATGTCTCGTGAAGTCCATCCGAGATGGCAATGAGGTCCCGGGCAATCAACGTGACATTCACTGGTGGAGGCGATTTCGGCTCTTCCGATTTCAGGCCGATGACCTCATATGTCGAAACCGGATAAGCGATGCCCTTGACGTTGACTTCGCCATTCGACGCACAGGTAATCTGGTCTTTCACTTGGGAAAATGTCTCGAAGGAGATCAGGATTGATCCTGGCTTTGCCAGGGTCTCCAGCCGGGATGCCGTATTCACGCCTCCGCCGATGATCGTGTAATCCAGCCTGTCGTTGCTGCCGAAGTTACCAACTGTGCAGTAATCCGTATGGATGCCCATGCGGCACTTCAGCGGCTTGGCGATGCCCGCAGCGCGCCACACATCCTCGAGTTCGCGCATCCGGTTCTGCATCTCAATGGCCATCCGGACACAGGCGAGCGCGTCTTCGGTAACACCTCTTGTCTCCGGGTCTCCGAAGAAAATGACGATCGCATCACCGACATATTTGTCGATCGTCGCGCCGTGCTTCAGCGCGATGTCAGACATTTCCGTCAGATACTGATTGAGAATGTTTGTGAGGTCTTCCGATTCAAGCCGGTCGGCAATTTCGGTAAAGTCGGCCACGTCTGAAAAGAAGACGGTGAGTTTCTTGCGCGTCGAGGCGATTTTGACTTCCTGCCGACCTTCAAAGATCGACTTGTAGACCTGAGGGGAGAGATACTTCGCCAATTGTTTTGACAGCGCTTCCATGCGCGCGGACTGCTCGGCGAGCTGGTCTTCCACCGCTTCACCGTGTTCGATGGTCGCTTCATAAAGAAGACGCAGGTCTTCCAGTTCAGCGCGAAGGGACTTGTTTTCTTCCCTTAGAACGCGGGCCGGCGTGGGCCTCGATGATTCCGACGTATTTTTCGTAGCGCCTTTTTTCTGGGTCTTTGTCATCTCGCGTTATCTGGTCTTGAGTATGTGCATTGCCAATTGCCTGGCTGCCGGTTCCGTACGGAATCAGAAAGAACAGCGTGAAACACTTTAGCGGAAAGACACCGGCCACTGCGTGAAAAAGTGTAACGCCACGTGTCGCTTCAGTCTCGCACGCACGTTTGCGCCACACATTTTCCCTTCGAAAGCGTGATCAGATATGATTGCGTGCGCGTGTGCCTGTTTCTTTGTATCCGCACGTTCATCGCCATTTAAGGAATATGACAATTCTTTTCTGATAGACCATTCTCATCAGTCCGGCTGGCAGTTTCATGAAGGAAATCGAACTCAGACTTGCGCTTGTGCTTTATGGCGGTGTTTCACTCGCCATATACATGCATGGCGTCAGCCGCGAGATCCTGAACCTTGTCCGGGCTTCCAGCTACCGGCTGGACAGAAACGCTGGCAGTTCTCAAAGCACTGAAACGCCAGCGCTACAGCCCGTTCAAAGAGCTTACCAGGACTTGCTTGATCTCTTGTCCGGCGTCGCCGATATCCGTGTTGTGGTTGACGCAATTGCAGGTGCCTCAGCGGGCGGCGTCAATGGTATCATGCTCGCGCGTGCGATCGCGCACGATCTGCCGCTGGAAAGCCACAGCGAGATGTGGCTTGAAAACGCTGACGTTACGCGGTTGTCGCGGCCTCAATCGGGTCTCTCCCGCTATCTGAAGCTGTCGATTTCGCCCGTCCTCGATCAGCTTATTTCCAGCCGCCTCGACAAGCAGATCAAAAGTGTGGAAACCCGAGAAAAGCTTCGCCAATTCATGCAGGCGAGATGGTTTTCCCCGCCGTTTTCCGGAGAACGCTTCATCGGGTGGATGTTGGATGCATGCCTGAAGATGGAGACCGGAAACGGTTCTGAGCGAACGCTTATACCGCGCGGGCAGACGCTGGACCTGTTCGTCACAATCACCGACTATAACGGGGTCAAGCGACGCATACTTCTGGATGATCCGGCCTTCGTAGAAGAATGGGATCATCGGCGTATCCTGAAATTTCATGCCGTTCATCGCACGCCGGGGTTTGTGGAGAGCCAGTTTGACGCTGCCAACATTCCCGAACTGGTCTTCACTGCACGGGCGACATCGTCTTTCCCCGGCGCGTTCCCGCCGGCGACCGTTGCCGAAATGGAGCGCGCGCTTTCAAAGGCAGGACATGCATGGCCCGGGCGTGAGGCGTTTCTTGGTCGCGAACTCTGCCTCACTCCCGAAACGACCGCCCAGCACTGTTTTGTCGATGGCAGTGTTGTCATGAACAAGCCGTTTGCGCCCGTGATCGAAGTCATTGAGGAAAGGCCGGCTGCGCGCGAAGTCGCGAGACGCCTGATCTACGTTGACCCGGCACCGGTTGATATGAGCGAAAACAAAAGCGGGCCACTGGAACTTCCAGGCTTCTTCAGGGTTATCCTGGCATCTCTTGCACATATTCCCCGAAACGAGCCAATTGGCGATGATCTGAAGGAGCTGGAGCAGAACAACCGGCGTAGCCGCTGGCTCGCACAACTCATCGATGCGACCGGCCCGGTTGTTGAACAGGCCGTCATGCCCTTGTTGCCAAGGCGCAAGTCGATCACCGCGGAGGTTCTTTCCAAATGCCGGCGAGATGCCACCAATACCGCATTCGAGCAGGCCGGTTTTGCGTTTTTGAACTATCAGTCGCTTAAGCTGCACGCGCTTGCGGAGCGGCTGGCCGGATTGACCCATAAACTTGGCCATACTGCCGATCTGCCCGTGCGCGAAGAGGCAGTCCTGTCGCTGTTTTCCGGTCATTTCAATACACTTGCTGCTGAAAGCAAGGACGGCCTTGGGCGAACGGATCCGCACATTATTTCGCTGCTGCGTGGTCTCGATGTCGATTACCGCATTCGGCGCCTGAGGTTTGCGATCCGTAAGCTCAACGGATTTTATCAGCAGGGGAAGGGGACATCGCTCCCCGCGCCGGATGCGAATGCCCTTGATCACCTCAAGGGGCTACTCTACGAGCAGATCGACCATCTCGGCTGGCGCTGGACAGAAAGATTTTTCGGCGGCAAGAGCCGTGAGCTGTCGGAAGGTCTACTTGCAGTCACTGCCTCAGGCAGCTGCGGGAGAGAAGAACACGTCGAACCATTCCTGGCGGGCCTTTCCAAAATGATGGGTCTGGTTGATCTTGACCGCTTGCATGATGAGCTCTTCGCCGAAACGGCCCGTGATCTTCTTGACCGGGAACGCCATCTCTCCTTGTTACGGTCTTATGTCGGTTTCGGGTTTTATGACCTGATCACGTTTCCTGTCCTGCAGAGAAACGACTTTTCAGAAGTCACGGAAATTCTTGTCGACCGGATCAGCCCCAGGGATGCTGCCAGCCTTTACACCGAGGGCTTCGAGCTGAAAGGGAAAGCGCTCAACTCTTTCGGTGCGTTTTTCAACAGAAGCTGGCGCGAACACGACTACCTTTGGGGACGCCTCAACGCAGCCGACAGGCTGGTCAGTATCGTCCTGTCATCTGCCGGGGAGGGAACGTTGCCGCAGCAACAAATCAACCAGGCCCGGGCCCGTATCTTCCTGGCAATTCTGGAAGAGGAACGGGACAAGCTCGAGGAAATCCCGGAAGAACTTGAGCGCGTCGACACTCTGATACGGACGATTTATCCGGATTTTGCCCATGTGGCGGAGGAAGTCTAACGTTTTTGCCGGGGGCATTGTGTTGCCAACAGGCGTATTTGCAGCTGGCTCAGGAGATCTCGACAAGAGCCTTTCCGATGGCTTGGCCCTTGCCCGAACAAGTCGGGTTTGCTTCCTTGAGAATGGTGCCATTGGGATGCGCTGCATGAACAGCGCGAGACGAAGCTGAGGGATGTTTGAAATGTTGCTGACAATCGACCACGTGATGTTTCCGGTCTATCTCGGTGACCAACTTCTTGATGAAGTGGAGTGGACGTGGAAGGACAGGGGCTACGGCAATGTTTTCCGCGAAGCTGAGCGACGGGAGTTTCTGCCGCTTTATTGTCAAAGCAGCCGGTTCTATGTCGAATACCTGTCGAACCGATCCACCTTTTCATACTGGAGCAACGCTGTTTTTGTCGTCGTGCCAAAAGTGTTTTGGGACTATTACAAAGAACCTGCTCACGTATCGGAGCATTTTCTAATCCCGTATTTCGGATCCGGATATCAACTTGTGAGCCCGGAATTTCCGCACTTGAACAGCAAGCTGGAGGGCAGGTCAGACGAAGAGTTCAAGCTTCTTGTTTCACCTGATCTTTTCAAAGTCCTGTCAAACGTTGCCGGTCAAAAGTGGTCAATGCCTGATTTTGTCTCACCGCATAGCGATCTGAAACATATGCACGATGTGGCCGTACTGGATTCAGAAGACCGTCTTGTTGCGCCGCTATATCAGGCTAATCCGGCGCTCAGAGGCTATTTTTGAGAATGTTGTGCAGATGGAACGATGCTTGGGCTTGGACAGCTTACTTGCCGCGCATCCAAGCGACAGGAATGGAAGCATAGGCTTTTTCCAAGATGAAAAGCGCTGTCACTTCTAATTTCAATCAAAAATAGTTGTAAAATTCACATGTTAACTTTTTAATTGCATTTGAATGCTCCTGCAAGTATGAAGGAAATACAAAAGAGTAACCTGAAATCGACTTATTCCACATCTTCGTAGTTTTGATTTCGACATTCCGTCGCATTCAAGATTCGAGCGTTTTGAGGAATTTGTGCTGCGATTTCATCAGATCTCAAATCCAAATGTCAGGTAGCGGGAATTTCGCGGTTTCCGTAGCGGATGAGTGTTTCCAAGCGCTCAAGTTCGAGCATGTTTGTGAATCGACTAGCGAAGGTCAGGCAGATGAGACGGACCATTTCTGGAAATCTTTCACTTAGGAAACTTTGGGTTGGTGCTATTGCTGCGCTCGTTTGCCTTTTGTCATCAGCGACAGCGCACGCGATTACTTATTCTGAAAAGCTTCAGGGGGATCTGGATGCACTTTATTCACTTTCCTTGCCGCTTTCCGATGGCTTGAACACCATCAGTGGAACAGCCGGCATGTGGCGCTATCTGAGCGGTGAAGTTGATATCGACCATGACACGATCAATTTCTCTGCTGCGCCGGACACGGTAATCAATTCGGCTTTCATAACGGTCTCGGCGATACGGCAAGCCGGCTTTGTCAAGGAAGGCTGGGGACGGGCTCACGTTCAATCAGTCGAGAGCGGTGATGAAGAGCAGATGCGGTTCGATCTTTTGACACCGGCGCCGGGGTACTACTACAACTCCGGCATTCCCATAGATCTTCCTGCGACGTTCGAGCTTCCTGTCGGTGCAGCGCTTTCAAACGCCCAAAACCTCGGTTTGCCATTGGATTTCAATTTGTTCTTGAGAGGTGACGGCAGCGGCGATTTCAAGTTTTCGAGCGTTATTTTCTATGACTATCAAGTCGAGATAAATGCGACACTGAAAAGCCCCACGCCTGTACCATTACCGGCAGCACTACCGCTTCTCGGCTGTGCCCTGGGGTTGCTGGGTTTAGCAGGCTGGCGCCGCGGAAAGCGCGCTGCATTGTAAAGCGATCGTTAGCGGCTTCAAATTTAGCTCAGCATTGGTTCATATGACCATCGATACAGCTTCCGTAGTGTATTACCTCGGGCCTAGTGTGAGTGGTTGAAAGTCATCGTTTCAAATTTTTCGGTTTTGCTTTCGTATAGCGGCAATTATCAAAGCCAAACCGAAAGTCCTTGATATATTGATCAAACACGCGTCGGATGGCCGACAAGGTGGTCAGCATTGTCCTGTCAGTTACCGGAGGTGGAACCTCGTCGCAGCAGCAGAGCATCTGGCACGTGCGCTCATCTTTCAGGCCATTCTGGAAGAAGAACCGGACAAATCGGCGGCATTCCTGGCGGAGCTATTCCACCTTGTTAGAATGCGCCTCAAGCGAGGTTTCGTCTTCTGATTGGACAACCAATCTATCGAAGGTCACGCTTTTCGAGTTCCCCACGCATGCCTTCAACCGTGGCGATACGACAGGCATAGACAACAAAAAGCATCGGTTCCCACCAATGACGGTGGTCCTGTTGCCCGAAGGGTTCAAGCTTTTGCTTACGGGATTGATTGGTATGATTGCCTTTAGGCAGCGTTCCGCAAGATCTTGGAGCGTTTCGTGTTCGCTGCACCAACCAAAGAATTGTCGTTAAGCCGCGACTACCGGAGCCGCGAAAAAGCAGAACGAGGTGTTCTTGCATGGATGCGGGACATTCGGCGCCTCGAAGTGATCGGTCGTAAGGTGTTTCTGCTGACGGGTGCGGCACACCTTCGACCTCGCCAACGACTGACCAATTCACTGATCAATGCGTTATGTCTCAGGTGGGTGGAAACGCGTATTTGGTCAAACTGGGCGTCGTTCCAATGTTCGCGCTTTACCGTCTTCAATTTCTGATCAAGCCGAACGCCTCTTAGACAAAAAGACCGCAGTTTAAAACACGTGGCTTCAAACCCGGTTTGATCTTTGTCTTCGCCATGCGGCCAAGCCCAAAACACCAATCCCTGCCAAAAGCACCGAGAGTGTCGTCGGCAAGGGGATAGGAGTTGCAATTTTTGTGGTTTGCGCGCGCACAGAGTCAAAGGCAGGTGCGTTACTTGCTTCTCTGAAAACGCGGAACACAAGTTCGTCAAAGCCATCAGCATCGCGCCACCCATAAATTGCAGGCAGCATCAAACCAATGTTTTCCGAACCGCTTGAGACCAGGGAGCCTCCAAGCCGCGTGCTCCAGGCAACCGTGTATGGATTTCCGCCGACGACGTTGCCGGTTCCCAAGATCAATTCGAGGCCGTAAAACAAGTCCGCTGACGACGTGCGGATGGTGAATTTACCTTGTACACCCGTGCCATACATATAGTTCCCGGTAAATGGCGTCGGTCCGGCGGAAATGCCCGGGTGACTGCTACATCCTGCAAATCCGCATCCGTTATTATTGAAGCTGAGATTGGAACGGGAAAAAGCCATCCCGCCTTCGAGATACGGGTTGTCAGTCAGCGCCAGCTTGCTCTCAAAATCTGCCATCAGATCAACGCTTGAAACCGCCGATCCGGCCCCTTTTGTGAAGATGGTTGCGGCTTGAAGAGATTGCGAGCTGATGAGTGCCAGCCCGACGAGTGACGTCATCCAGAAAACAGATTTCGAGAAGTTCATAATGCCCACCCCGATTTGAAGCCTCTGATTATCGTTAACACGCATAAAGAGCATAATCCACACATAGTGTTCATAGCGTGTGTCTGAGATGCCTCTCATCCGGGACTGATAGGTTTAGCGAGACTGTTGACCAATTAATGAGAAGGAAACGCTTCAATACTCTTATGGAGACACCAATCAGGGAGCATGGAAAACAAGAATCGAGAACTGGAGACGATACTGGTTCGGACATGTCCTTGTAGGTGCCGATGGCCCAAATTTGACCAGTTCATGCGGATTGGAGCGCTCATTGAGCCGCCAGGGCCGCTTGGATTTGGGCCATCCTAAGGGTCCTATCAATTGAACCGGACCAATTGATTTCAGAGCGCGAGAGTCAACGTACAGACTGAGAAAACTGCATGAAAATAAGACAAGAAAACAACGAGTTACTTGTACTAACGGACACTCCTTGGTTGCCGGTGTTTGTCGCGTTTTGTCTCTGTGCGCTATTTGGCTACGCAGTTTGGACCGGTATGCTTCCGGACGGCAGGTTTCCGTGGCTGTTTTTGCTCTTGCCGCCCTTAGTTCTGGGCGCGACCATATTTTACTTTGAGAGTATCAAAGTTGTTTTCGACACACGAACTGGTCGCATAAATATCAATCGACGACGCCTGTTCCGTCGCGAAAGCAAACAATACGAACTGGATAAACTGTCAAAAATAGGTCTCGACGGGATGCCAGACAGTACCGGTGGGACTCAACGCATAATGATGTATTTCGATGATATTGCAGACCCTGTCCCTCTGACAGTTTACGAATCCAATGGCCAGACAATGCCCAATGTTGCAAAGCGCATCGAAGGATGGTTGGCGCGTCGAGCGGCGTCTGTTGGGAAAATGTGACGCTTAACGGAAAGAACAAAAAAAGCGGCTCGAAAGCCGCTTTCCAGTTCTCTGAGCTGACTGTGGTTCAAATCAGCTTTTTTTGCGACGGCGATACCCGGCAATTCCCAGTACACCAAGCCCTGCGACAAACATCGGCAAGGCAGCAGGTAGCGGAATAATGCTTGTTGGTGGATTAATGTCGCCACGGCGCCCGAAGCGGATGTTGTCGATTGCGAAGCCGAAAGGCTCTGCTCCAACAAGGTCCAAGAACACACCAGCAATATTTTCAGTCGCAGATACCAAACCCAAGAATTCAATACCAAGCCCGATATTCTCGACGCTACCGATCAAGCTGCCATCGCGCGCAAATGCGGTAATTGCAGTTGAGTTGGCTGCATTGAAGAAGCCGCCGTCGAAGCCCACGCCAAACTGATCTTCCGAGAACAGAACGGCAATCGGGCCATTGAACCTTGGGTTACCACTTAGCACCGGAGACGTTGGGTTGGAGCCGTCCGTTGTGATGAATGTGTCCGGAGAACTTGCGTCCAAAGACAATGCACCCGTTGGGGTCCCGACCACACAGGCAGACGCTGCTGCGCCAGGACAGTCAACTCCTGGAGTGGCACTCAGGGACTGCCCCTGAAAGAAACCGCCGAAAGTTACCGTTGGACTTCCAGCTCCACCACCGTAGTTTGCCGGAGCATACGTGGGATTAATTGTATTCAGCGAGAATTCGCTGAAGGTGATCAAACCGGCACTGGCTTCAAAATTCGCTTCGGTAACGCGCGTTACCGAGGCAGTTGCAGCGGTTGCGTACAGCGAAGCTGCAACCACGCCAGTTAGCAAGATTTTGTTAAGTCTAAGCATAATACCCCCAAAAAACCTTGTTGGGTCCGCTCTTTGCTATCTCAGAAATTCAAATAGTTAAATAAATAAACTTAGTCTCTATTCCAAAACAGCAAACAGCTAACGCAGATGATGCGAGGCAAAACCTCAAATTAACAGTATATTAACCGTTGAGGGAATTCAATTGCTTTTTTAGAATAAAGACGCGCTGACGCATCACGATTTAGAGGCCAAAAAAATCCGGTACAGCGTTTGAATGCGTTGACGCGGTCGGGCAGTCTAAAGCAGGTGGGTATTTTTGTTTAAGGTTTAGGGCTTTCGAGCTGAATAAATGCAACGCTTGTTGTGCGGCACAATAAGCCGAATTCATCGCCGATCTTCCATTGATTCCCAAATTTGAATGCTGCGATGGATTTTTTTTGGCGTCGCTTCCTATAGTTGGCGTTAAAAGAGTTACGACATCTCATCCATGCAACTCAGATTTAAAATCCGGCGTTTGAAAAAAACGGAGACAGCTTGAAACATCTTCTTCTGGTCATGCTGGGTGGTGGTATTGGGGCAGGGGCACGTCATCTTGTGGCGCTGTTGACCCTGAGGCTCTTCGGGACCGGTTTCCCGGTCGGGACGCTGACAGTTAATGTGGTCGGGTCGCTGGCGATGGGTCTCTTGATCGGATGGCTGGTCAAATCCGATTTTCAACATGTCCAGACCGTGCGCTATTTCATCGCGACCGGCATACTTGGCGGGTTCACGACGTTTTCCGCCTTCTCGTTGGACACATCTGTGCTGTGGGAGCGCGGCGATACCCATCTTGCGCTGATTTATGTTATCGCGTCCGTTCTTCTGTCGATTGGGGCGGTCTTTGCCGGGTTGATGATTGCACGGCAGGTGGTCACTTAAGTTTCCCTTCCAATTCGAACTGATTGAGCCTATACGCTCCGGAACGAATATCCGTCCGGTGTTTACGCCCGGGCGTCCGGTTGTCAGCGGTCCTTTCCGGTCCGCAGCCCGATTTGAGAACACTATGTCCGCGATTGAACAAAAACATGTCAGCGCCGATGAAGCGGGCATGCGCCTGGACCGTTGGTTCAAGACGCATTACCCGGGCCTCGGATTTGGACGGCTGCAGAAGCTGCTGCGTACCGGGCAGGTGCGGGTCGACGGCAAGCGTGCTGAGGCCAACACACGCATTGCCAAAGGACAGATGATCCGGATCCCGCCACTTGGTGTTGAACTGCCTGCGGATGACAAGAAAAACGCCCGGCCCAAATCCACCAAACTGATTGCCGATGACCGCAAGGCGATCGAAGAGATGTTACTCTTCGAGGACAATCAGGTCATGGTTTTGAACAAGCCTGCCGGGCTCGCCGTCCAGGGCGGGTCGGGGCTCAAGCGCCATCTTGATGGTATGCTGGAAGCCTTTACAGACCGGAAGGGCAACAAGCCACGCCTTGTCCACCGCCTCGACCGCGAGACATCGGGCATCATCCTGGTGGCGCGCACGCGGCAGGCCGCCCAGGAATTGACGAAGGCGTTCCGGCACCGCAACACCCGGAAAATATATTGGACCATGCTGGCTGGCGTTCCCAAACCGAGGCAGGGCCGCATCTCGACATTCCTGGCACGAAGCGAGGGTGAAGAGCGGATGCGTGTCACCCGGCAGGGTGAAGATGACGCCCAACACGCGGTCTCGCTTTACTCAGTCTTTGAGCAATCGGCGCAGAAACTCTCGTGGGTCACGATGAAGCCGGTGACCGGCAGAACGCACCAGCTGAGGGCCCATGCCGCCCATATCGGTCATCCGATCATCGGGGATGACAAGTATTTCAATATCGAGAACTGGGAGCTGCCGGGCGGTATCCAGAACCGGCTGCATCTGCTTGCGCGCCGAATCGTCATTCCGCACCCGTCCGGACACGGGATGATCGATGTTTCAGCGCCGTTGCCGCCACATATGCAGCAGACCTGGAATCTCCTCGGCTTTGATGCAAGCGACTACGACCCGGAAGCTGACGATCCGGACGAGACGCTGATCAAACGCTGAGTTCAGCCGTACGTCGGGTCCCTCTGTTCAGCTCTATGCCGGTGAACATTGAAGCCTTCAGTGTCGGTCGGCGGCTGAAAGTGGCTTGTGATCCTGTCGAACTGCTCATCGGAGACACGGAACTCGTGCGTGCCTGCGGCATTGCGTGCCCGAAGCCTCTGTTTGCAGACTTCGTCCGGCACATCGATCAGATGCAGTTCGTGTGGACAGCCGGCCGCTTCGAAGAGGCGGCGCATCCACTTTCTCATTTCGACCGTGTTGGCCGCAAAGTCGAGCACCACCGACAGCCCGGCGCGCAAAAGGCAGACGATATGGGGTTCCAGCGTGACCTTTAGTCTTTCAGAGTATTTTACATAGTCGGAAAGCGTTTCGAGGCGATCCGCGTAAAGGCCTTTCAGCCAGACATCTTCCGACAGGAGAACAGTACCCGGACCGGCTGCTAGCGATCGGGCCAGTGTTGACTTTCCTGACGCCACCTTGCCGCAGACCAGATACAGCGTTGCTTCTTTGCTCATAAGTCTACCTGTTTGTCAGACCGGTGAAACAGGGAAATACGGGTGTGCAGACGAGCGGCTGTCAAAACCCTTGAAAGAGCGCGCTCAGGATCACGGACAAAAACGTGATAACCACCACACCGGCAACAAGCTTCCAGGCATCTGAACGCTTTTTGAGACCTGGCCAACCAAGCGGTTTGATCACCTGGATCGCGGCAATCAGGATCAGAAAAAAAGCCAGAATCTTGGTCAAGGAAGGGCTCCGGACAGAACGGTTCTGTATCCGCTCTAAACAATCTGCCGCCTGACCGCAAGCAGTCTAGGTTCCGGTGCTGCGATTGAGCGCTGCCATGTATTTCGGAAGTTTGTCCATGGAAGGGACAACGATGATTTTCTTGACCTTGCCAGCTTTGAACGCCTTCAGAAACTTGTTGTAGTTCTTGAAAGCGACGCACCCATGTGAACCGTTCGTACGGCGCAGGAGAGGCGAGTGGGCGAGCATGCCGTCTCTGCCCTTCATGGCTGCCAGATCGCGCGGCAGCATTCTGATGGCTTCGACACCGTGGAAGCGTCGTTCACGCATTCTCAGGTCGTAGATATTCGGCGGAGTCGGTCCGAGGTTCCGCACGTGCGAGTACTTTGGATTGTCCTTCCGGTGGCCGATGCCTGAATGAGCCTCTAGCTTGGTTCCGTCAGGCATGTGCACAGTTGCGGCGCTGATGTCATAGACGGCGATGCCGCTGCCACGACCGGGCAACCCGCCTTTCAGGCCGCTGAAGAGTTTGCCAATGCCCTTGAACGCGCCGTCTTTGTCTTCGTCGGGATTCCCTGGCGTTGCGTAGGCAAGCACGGGCTGGGCTGTTCTAACCGGAGCTTCGTTCCCGTCCTGCGTCAGAGAGGCTGTCCGGACCGGCGCGGCAGGCTTCGTGCCCGGCACTGGCGCTACGACCGCGTCCTGCGGAGTAAAGTCCTCGGCTACGCTTTCAAGCGCTATTGCACCTGGTAGTGATGCAGCAACAGCGGTTTCCGGGACGCTATCGGCTTCCGGCACCATCGTTTCACCCAGAGCGGCAACCTCTATCGTTTCTTCGCTTTGCGGCGAAGACGCATCGTGCGTCCCGGCGGGATTGGCCGCAAGCAGTTTTGCTGCCGCGTTTTCCTTGCGCGCGGCGTCAATGTATCGCGCAAAATTCAAATGCGTGAGTTTTGCGGTGAGCTTGATCCGGGCAACGCTCTTTGCCTGAGCGTGCGAATGCGCGCGCGCGGCCTGCTGGAAGACATCTCCTGCATTGGACGCCGTTCTCGAAGGTAAGGACGCAGGAGAAGTTGAAATTGCATCAGTTTCCAGTCCAGTGGGTGTTGATGCCGTACTGTGCGGGTCTGACCTCGATGCAGGCAGGGCCAGCCCTTCGTTCACACTGTGCACCAGCCCAATGTCTTGCTGATCGCTAAGGGGCGCAGATAGATGGGCGGAGACCAAATTCTGACCAAACAGGGTCACGGAAGTCGCTGCTGCGGCAAGCCCGATGGCAAGGACAGCGATAACAATGGCAAACGCACGCTCGTCTTTGAACGTCCTGGCGCGTTTCTTCAGGCTGTTTGCCTGTCTATTCAATTGCATCAAGGCACAACCACCCTACTGACCGCAGCAGGCATAGCTCCGGTCCCAGTTTCTTTCAGCTTGGCGACAAACAGTCCCAATTGTCCGCGCCCACCCGCACACAAGTATCCGGCGTTATGGTAACTGGCCGGTTTACGAACATGGTTAACAAAACCTTGCGCGTGAAATGGTCCAAAACACCATAAAGAGGCAATTTTCGGGCGTTCGCGCCGAACGCCGGTTATCCAAAGAATGAGCCGCATGCGAAGGCGGCCTGTGGAAGATGCGCGGACATGCAAGGCAACTTGTATCTCACGGCCTTTGAGGCTGGGAAAGAGGCATGAATAAGCGTGAGCTCTTGACCCGGGGTCTAAAACAAGTCACATGCGAGCCATCAGCTGATTGGGCAAAAGGGTGCCGATGTATTTGATCATTTTTGACGTCGACGGCACGCTGGTCGACAGTCAGGACACGATTTTCCATGGCCTTCAAGTCGGATTTGAAGCAGTGGATCTTCCCATGCCCGACCGTAAGACTGCCTTGTCCATCGTGGGAAGGTCGCTTGAAGAAGCTTTCGCAGATCTTGTCGGCGCACAGCATCTGGAGAAAGTTCCAGCCATGGCGGAAGCTTATCGGCAATCAAAGATATCAAGACGCAAGCTGGGTTTTGAGATCGATCCACTTTATCCCGGAGCGAAAAACGCGATCGAAAGACTTCATGCACGAGAGGATTTTCTGCTCGGGATTGCAACGGGAAAAGCGTTGCGCGGTGTCCGGCACATGCAGGAAACACACGACTTGCACGGCAAGTTTGTCACAATCCAGACAGCAGATACGTCGCCTTCGAAGCCGCATCCGGACATGGTCGAGCGCGCGCTTTCCGAAACGGGAGTGGAGCGTGACAGAGCTGTGATGATCGGCGATACGAGTTTCGACATTAAAATGGCAAAGGCTGCTGGCATTCACGCGATCGGCGTCACCTGGGGATACCATGATCACACGAGGCTCGCCGAAGAAGGAGCGAACCGCATCATTGGCGGATTCGAACATCTGGATGAAGCTCTGCAGGATGTTTTAAAATATGACGAGGAAACAGTCTGATGCGCGATTTTCTTGAAACGTTGCATGAGGATGCCGCCAAAGATCCGGAGCGGCGCGCGCGCGAGCTTTCCAGGCGTGAATTGCCGAAACGCTTCTACAAGGAAGCATCCCATGTTGCTGCTGACGACGGCTTCGCAATTGCGCTGGACGGCCGAATGGTGAAGACGCCGGGCAAAACCACGCTCACCTTACCCAATGAAATTGTTGCAGCTGCGGTAGCGGCTGAATGGGCTGCGCAGGAAACGGTCATCAACCCGGCGACGATGCCTTTGACCCGGATTGCCAATTCCGCACAGGATGCGGTGTCAAATCGCTTCGATGAAGTGGCCGACGATGTTGTCGGGTTCGCCGGCAATGATGCGCTTTGCTATCGTGCTGATGATCCGGAAAGCCTCGTCGACACCCAGCGCCGACTCTGGGATCCGGTTGTTGCCTGGGCCGGAGATCTTCTGGGTGGACGGTTTACGTTGATTGAAGGCGTTATTCATGCAGCGCAGCCCGCAGCTGTACTTGCCGCTTACAAGAAGCGCATTTCGGGTGAAACACCGTTGCGCCTGGCAGCACTTCACACGGCGACGAGCTTGACAGGTTCGGCCCTTCTGGCGCTCGCCATGCGCGAAGGCCATCTGGATGCGGACGCGGCCTGGACTGCGGCGCATGTGGAAGAGGACTTCAACATTGAGCGCTGGGGAGAAGACGCGGAAGCAGCTCACATCCGTGCGTACAAGCGAACTGAGTTCGACGCGGCTGTCCTGATTCTTATGCAGGCCTGACGACGTGTCATGCGCAATAGAGCCGCGTTCGTCTCTTCTCCTTCAAGCCATGTAGAACGTCGTTGCCATCAAAAAGAAGATGAGCACGCCGAGCACGTCGTTTGACGAGGTTATGAAGACGCCGATCGCCATGGCGGGGTCGATGCCGATCTTATCGAGTATGATCGGAACGGTTGCGCCGACCATGGCGGCAAGCGTCGTAACGCATAGCAGGGACAACGAAGTGGCGAGTGCCAGGTTCCCAGGGGCTTCAAGCGGTACGATCAGCGACGCGCTCAGAACCAGTGCGCCCAGGATAATGCCCGCAATCGCTCCGTTGAAAAGAGCGGCGACAAATTCCTTCATGAGCCGAAAGACAATGTCACCGGACCAGAGAGCGCCGGTGGCAATACCCTGGACCGCAACGGCGGACGCCTGAAGCCCGGCGTTTCCGGCCATCGACATGGTCACCGGAATGAAGGCGGCCAGAATCGCCGCCTCGGCAAGCTGATCCTCATAAGAGCCGACCACGGTTGCCGCAACACTGGCTCCAACAAGGCCGGCCAACAGCCAGGGGAGGCGGCCGCGCACGATCCTGAAGATCGTGTCATCGGAACGCGCTTCACCGGAGACGCCACTCATGAGCAGCATGTCCTCATTCGCCTCATCGGCGGCGATGCGCGTCAGCTGCTTCGGCGTTATCCTGCCCACCAGATGTCCGTTGCCGCTGACGACGGGAACCGTGCGCATGTCTCTTTTGCGGGCTAGTCTGAGAACTTCTTCCTGATCGGTATCCGCCGAAACAGCGATCACGTCCCGGTTCATGATCTTTCTGAGGGGAACGTCACCCTGGGCCAGCAGAAGCTTGCCGACTTCAACAGTTCCGGTCAGCTTTCCGTTCGCATCTGTGACGTAAACCGTAAAAACCTTCCGGATGCGTCCTGCCTCTTCGCGCATCTGCTCCACGGCCTCATCAGCCGTGCAATCCTCACGCAACGCGACGAACTTACTCGCCATGACCCGCCCGGCCGTATCGTCCGCGTAAGAGCCTCGGGTCGCGATGTCTTCCACATCGGGAAGGCGCGCAATCAGCTCGTCGGCAACGTCGTCCGGAAACTCGTTGAGGATCTCGATCGCATCTTCAGGATCGATGCCTGCCAGAATGTCGCGAAACTGCTCAAGCGTAGATTCTTCCATCAGGATCGAGCGGAACTCCGGCCGCAGTTCGGCGACCACCTTGATCGACGGATTTGCAGGCAGCCACTGGAACAGCTTACGTGCATGCTTGAGCCGCAACCTTGTCAGCAACTGCATGACATCGATGGGGTCCCAGCGTTTCAGCAATTCGACGAGCTGTGTACGCTTACCCGCCTTGATCATGTCCCTGATGGCTTTGAGCGTTGCGTCGTTTGCTTCCAGCGGCTTCTGCGATATCTCCCGCGTCCATCCGACAGGTTCAATCTCGCTCATTGCGCTGCTGTTCATATGGACACACTCCGGGTCGGCCCATCCGCTTCTAAAGACGCTTTATGACGGCTTCCTGACAGGCCGATAAGTCTGATCAGACGTCAAATTCGTCTATGTCGCCAAAGGCCGCGCGCAATTTTTCAGACCATCCATGGGACAGTTTTTGAAAATAGGGATCGTCCTGTTCGATGCGGACCTGCCGGTCTGTTGAAAACGTATCCTTGTTGTAGAGCAACATATCGATGGGCATGCCGACCGAAAGGTTCGAGCGTATTGTGGAATCAAAGGACAGAAGAACCAGCTTCGCAGCTTCGCCAAGTCGCATGTCCGCCCGTGTGACGCGGTCGAGAATGGGCTTTCCGTATTTATGCTCGCCGATCTGCAGGAACGGTGTGTCCTCGCCAACTTCAATGAAGTTTCCCGCGGCATAGATCTGGAACATTCGCGGCTCTTCGCCTTCGATCTGGCCACCGAGAATGAACGTAACGAAAAAGTTCTCTGCGCTTGTTGCAAGCGCTTCGCCATCGATGGATTTCACTTCCCTGACCGCACTGCCAACAAGCCTGGCGACCTGAAACATGGTCTTTGCAGTCATTAAAGTTGCGCGGTCATTGTCCGCAGAGGTTATGTGTTCGCTCAGGAGTGACACCACGGCCTGCGTGACTGCGAGATTGCCGGCGGACAGGAGTGTGATGACGCGCTCGCCGGGCTCTTCCCAGACATGAAGCTTCTTGTATGTGGCTATGTTGTCGACACCGGCGTTGGTGCGCGTGTCCGCAGCAAACACCAGGCCGCGATCCAGTTTCAAGCCGACACAATACGTCATCCCTGAGCCCCTCAGACGTTTCCCCTTGAACTGTTAACACAGCGTGGAGGGATTGGGGGCCTGAAAAACGACTTTCATTGCTGCTGTTGAAAAACTGCCTGCGTAACGTCGACTTCAACCAGCAGATTTTCTTCCAGACCACCGAACCTGATGCCGCGGATAGGGGCTGCGGACCGCGAATCCAGCCCGGCCGTCAGGCGAATGTATCGATCGGTCGGACACACAGCGTTGGACACGTCGAAACCGGTCCAGCCCAGACCTTCTATGAGAACCTCGGCCCAGGCGTGGTGCGCTTCGGATGCCTGCTCTTCTTCCAGCAGCAGATAACCGGAAACGTAGCGCGCCGGCACGCCCAGGGACCTGGCGGCCGCAATGAAGATGTGTGCGTGATCCTGACAGACGCCTTCACCAGCCGCCAAAGCAGCCGAGGCCGGGGCGTGCGTTTCGGTAACACCGATCTTGTAGTCAACCTTGTCTCTGATGGCATGCATTAGCGCGTGAAAGCCCGAGATGCGATCATCGGTTTCCGCGTGGGCCGCGAGCCTGCGAATCGCCTGATTGGATTGGGTCAGCGGCGTCACGCGCGTATAGATACGCGGCGGCACCAGCGCATCTGCCTCTTGCCCCAAAACGCCGTTCGTATCCCGGGTTTCAACGATGCCTGTTGCGACAATTTCAACGTCTTCCACAGGTTCACCGCGTGAAACCATATGGACACGGTTGCCGAAAGCATCCTTGTAAGTCGTTGCCCTCGAAATGCCGGGCGCGTCGATCGACCATTCCAGTACCCTTTGCGCCGGACCGTTTTCCGGTGTCAGGCGCAGTTGCTGCATCGCATTTGCCAGTGGCGCGTCATAGCGATAACGGGTGGAATGTCGGACTGTCAGTTGCATGCGGCACCTGGGAGAAGGTTGTGTCGGTCAGGAAAAATTGTAGTCTTTGGATAGCTCAAACGCGAATTGATTGTTCCTGCCGATGAATTCGGTGAGATAGTCGTGCAGGCCGTCCTGATAGATTTCCCGCATCTGTTTTTCCGACAAGCTGAGTGCGATGTCCTTTGCCAGATCAAGGCTGGGCTCGCGCGCACTATAGAATTGGGCAAGGTCTTCCGCCGTGTCCGCGATCCAATTGTAGCAATGCGCCAGGGAACGCGGCATCTCCTTTCGCAAGATCAGAAATTCGGCAATGTTGAACGCCCGGAGCCGCGCGTTCGGGTAAGCGAACCTGTAGCTTCTACGTCCTGACAGTGCCCTGAGAATTGCCGACCACTGGTACTTTTCCATGGACCCGTCATCGACAATGTCGCTGTCCGGCAGCAAAGACCAGTATTGTGTGTTCAGGATCCGTGCAGTGTTGTCAGCGCGTTCGACGAAATTGCCCATCTGCGAGAAGAAATAGCCGTCATTTCGCAGCACAGTGTTGAGCAATGCGCCACGGAACAGATGAGCCCGCTGGTTCACCCAGGCCAAAAAGTCGGGCAACCTCTCCTGGGTAATTGTTTGCGGATTGACCTCGGTGAATTCGATCCAGGTCGTGTTGATGGCTTCCCAGAGTTCAGCGGTGATACCGGTTCGAACCGCGCGTGCATTATTGCGCGCCAGTTCCAGGCTGTTGCGAACGCTGACCGGGTTTTCTTTTGAAAAAAGAAGGAAAACGGCGACGCTGCGGATATGCAACTCGTCGTATTTTTCCTTGAATTCGGGCTCGCAGCCTGAGCACGCAAGCGCAAATGCCCAATGAGTACCATGTTCCTGTCCGCGGTGGGACATGATAGCCCCGCGATAGGCAACCTCCAGAAGGCGAGCTACGTTTTGGGCCCGCTCATGATAGCGGGACATCCAAAACAGCGAAGAAGCGGTTCTTCCGAGCATTAAACGTCAGTCCTCAAGTACCCAGGTATCCTTGGTGCCGCCGCCCTGGCTCGAATTCACGACCAGAGATCCTTTTTTCAACGCAACACGTGTTAGACCACCCGGCGTGATCCTGACCTGATCGCCAATCAGGACGAAGGGCCGCAAGTCGACATGCCTGGGCGCAACACCGGACGCGACGTGCGTGGGGCAAGCAGACAGGGCGAGCGTGGGTTGAGCGATGTAGTTGGTAGGTGTCGCCTCGAGGACTTTCCTGAACTCCGCAATCTCACGTTTGGAAGCCGTCGGGCCGATCAGCATGCCGTATCCGCCAGATCCGTGAACCTCCTTCACCACGATGTCTGCCAGGTTATCGAGCACATAGGCAAGGTCGTCGGGGCGCGAGCAGTTCCAGGTCGGCACATTGTTCAAGATGGGCTTTTGACCTGTGTAAAACTCAATGATGTCAGGAACATAAGCATAGATTGCCTTGTCATCCGCAATCCCGGTTCCCGGCGCGTTGCAGATTGTGACATTGCCGGCTCTGTAGGCATCAAACAGCCCGGGAACGCCGAGCATGCTGTCAGCGTTGAAGGTGAGGGGATCCAGAAACGCATCATCAATCCGCCGGTAGATAACATCGACTTGTTCGGGCTGACGCGTTGTGCGCATGAACACCTTACCGGCATCAACAAAGAGGTCCCGGCCTTCAACCAGTTCCACACCCATTGAGTCCGCCAGGAACGCGTGTTCGAAATAGGCGGAATTGTAGATCCCGGGCGTCAGAACAACGATGGTCTGCGTGGATTTCGCCGGATCCGGAGCAACGCTTTCAAGCGTCCTGCGCAAAAGTTCGGGATATTGTTCGACGGGTGCTACGGCGTGCGTTTGAAAGAGTTCGGGAAACAACCGCATCATAGTCTCGCGGTTTTCCATCATGTAGGAAACACCGCTCGGCGTACGGGTATTGTCCTCCAGAACGTAGAATTCATTCTCCGACACCCTGACGAGATCCGTCCCGATGATATGAGCATAAACCTTGCGGGCCGGGGTGAAGCCCGCCATTTCGGGAAGGAAGGCCTCGTTCTGCAGGATAAGGTCAGCCGGGATGATGCCGGCGCGAAGAATCTCCTGGCGATGATAAATATCATGCATAAACGCGTTCAGCGCCCGCACTCTCTGGTCGATACCGGCGGACAGTCTGCGCCATTCGGCAGCTGAGATAATGCGGGGAATGGGATCGAAGGGTATCAGCCGTTCTGTCGCCTCCTCGGCGCCGTAAACAGCGAAAGTGATGCCGAGCCTGCGGAAGATTGTCTCAGCGTCGCGGCTCTTTTTGGTCAGGAAATTAGCGGGTTTGTCTTCGAGCCAGGCTGCGAGCCTCGAATAGGGTGATCTCGCGCCACCGGCATCGTCGAGCATTTCGTTGAAGAAAGTCCGATCGTCCGCCATTGCCTCCCCTTCGGCTATTTTGCTTGTTGCGCAATCATGACAAAATTCTGAAGTGTGTCAAAGAACAATATCGCGGCGCGATTGCCTAGTATTTGAGCAGGAACGATTGCCCGTTCACCCGAGCATCGAGCCCTCCATGAGACAGCCAGGCATGAAGGGACGCATGCGCACGCGTTTCGAAGCGCTTAAGCCCATGTGCTGACTTTGCCTTGATCCAGGAACGTGTTACGGCCTCATGAACTGCGTATTGGGAGGATCCGATGAAAGAAGTTCTGGCCGAATTGGAAAAGCGCCGGGAAACGGCACGGCTCGGTGGCGGCCAACGTCGGATCGATTCCCAGCATGCCAAGGGCAAGTTGACCGCCCGTGAACGTATTGAAGTGCTGCTCGATGAGGGCTCTTTCGAAGAGTTCGACATGTTCAAGCAACATCGCTGCACGGATTTCGGTATGGAACAGCAGCACATTCCCGGCGATGGTGTTGTGACCGGTTGGGGCACAGTCAACGGCCGCACGGTGTATGTGTTTTCCAAGGACTTCACGGTCTTCGGCGGTTCGCTTTCCGAGGCGCACGCTGAAAAAATAACCAAGTTGCAGGATATCGCACTTCAGAACCGGGCGCCGGTTATCGGTCTGTTTGATGCCGGCGGTGCGCGTATTCAGGAAGGTGTTGCTGCGCTCGGAGGCTATGGCGAGGTATTCCAGAGAAATGTGCTGGCATCCGGTGTCATTCCGCAGATTTCGCTCATTATGGGACCTTGCGCGGGTGGAGACGTCTACTCGCCCGCGATGACCGATTTTATCTTCATGGTTCGTGACACATCCTACATGTTTGTGACGGGGCCCGACGTCGTCAAAACGGTCACGAACGAAACCGTCACGGCTGAAGAACTGGGCGGTGCGTCTATCCATACCACCAAGTCTTCAATCGCCGACGGGGCATTCGACAATGATGTTGAAGCCTTGCTGGAAATGCGGCGGCTGATCGACTTTCTTCCCATGAACAACCGGGCGGAATTGCCGGAACTGACCAATTACGACGACCCGGACAGGATCGACACGAGCCTTGATACGCTTGTGCCAGACAACCCGAACAAGCCATACGACATGAGAGAGCTTGTTCTGAAGACTGTTGACGAGGGTGACTTCTTCGAAATTCAGAAAAGCTTTGCAGGCAATATCATCACGGGCTTCGGGCGTATTGAAGGCCGCTCAGTCGGTATCGTCGCAAACCAGCCCATGGTTCTGGCCGGTGTTCTGGACTCTGACGCCAGCAGAAAAGCCGCCAGGTTTGTGCGTTTCTGCGATTGCTTCAATATCCCGATTGTCACATTTGTTGATGTTCCGGGCTTTCTGCCGGGAACCTCGCAGGAATATGGCGGGCTTATCAAGCACGGCGCAAAACTGCTGTTTGCCTTCACAGAGGCCACGGTTCCGAAAATCACCGTTATCACGCGAAAGGCCTATGGCGGCGCATACGATGTGATGAGTTCGAAACACATTCGCGGCGACATCAATTATGCCTGGCCGAGCGCTGAGATCGCAGTGATGGGTGCAAAAGGGGCCGTTGAAATTCTCTATCGCTCCGAGTTGAGCGATCCGGACAAAATCGCCAAGCGCACCAAGGACTACGAGGACCGGTTTGCCAATCCCTTCGTAGCTGCCGAGCGCGGTTACATCGACGACGTAATCCGACCGCACTCCACGCGCAGGCGTGTGGCAAGGGCGCTTGCGTTGCTTCGGTCAAAACAGGTCGAGTTGCCGTGGAAAAAGCACGACAACATTCCGCTTTAAGGCGGCTAATTTGATGTAAATTGCGGAATATGGACCGAGAAACCGGCCCGATTGCATTAATTCCAGCGGTTGAAACCACCGCGTGGGAACAAAGGTTCCTTGCACTCATATGCGACCGGACATTTGCGGTTGTCACGTGTCGGGCCGTACTGAACAAAGAGTTCCTGGTTCCAGTCGCAATAGCTGCGGTTTGAGACAAACATCGAGTATGTATACTGACCCGTCGTAAAGACGACAGCGCCATGCTGCCTGACCATGTTCTGCGCCTGACTGCAGGACATCTGTCGCAAGTCTGGTCTTGCCTCTGCCGCGGTTGTCATCAAGACGCCGCTGAGCGTGAGTGCGGCAAATGCGAGCCGGCAATTTTTCATATCTGCCTCCGTCGGTGTCTAACTGCAAATTGACCCAGAGTTAAACCTTTATGCGCCCATAGAGAGCGCTACACACCTTCGAGTGTGCTTCAAGGACTGGATACGCAGTGTGATCGACGCCACATAAAATGCCATTTAAAGAAAGAGTGCACCAGAGTTAGCCTGCGGAAAACTGTAGCCTCTTCTTTCAACGGCTAATGGCGCGGCCTGTGGAAGACGGCATGTCAGGAGCGGGCGTTGCTTTTTTGCCAGTCTGTCGGACAAACGGCGCCGGGCAAAACCTTCTGAGCGCCCTTCAGGGAGAACCCTGCATAACTGTTGTCATGAAACTTGACCGCCATAGTGTTGGCGGAACGCAGTTTGTGCCACACATAGCCGAAACTGTCAGAGCACGTCGCACAGCCGCTGCCGATAAGTCCATGCTCATTGACCGGCAGTTCCAGAATGTCCGCATCCAGGATGAGCTTTATTCTGCTGCCGGCCGGAGGCAATTTACCTTCGATTTCGACATGCAACATGGTGCCGTTCACGGGGCGTTTTGGATGACACCAGATAACGAAATTCGAGCCGACATTGTTGGTTGTCCAGTATCTCGTGAATCCTTCCGCTTCCCCGCGGCTCCATTTGCCAACGGTTTCACCAAAGGCTGTGCCGCCAAACGAGCACAACAAGACGGCAACGGCGAAAAGGTTTTTCATGTTATCTCCCGGATATCCGTCAAATTATCAGGTAGACGCGTTAATTTAACGTAAGGTTTGCGCTCCGTTTCGAGGATATAGCTTTAACCCTGCACACGATGCGGTTGACTGATGTGCGACCCCGCCGAAACGCCTCTCGCCCTTTGGCTAAGTTGCACGGCTGAGGACTGCGGCCTACAAACGTGAAAACAAGCCAGTCGGGTGGGATTAGATGTTCTCAAAAATTCTTGTCGCCAACAGGGGCGAGATCGCGTGCAGGGTCATGAAAACCGCGCGCCGCATGGGGATCAAAACCGTTGCGGTCTATTCGGACGCGGATCGGGATGCGCTGCACGTGGAAATGGCAGACGAGGCCGTTCATATCGGGCCTGCTGCTGCCGCCGAGAGTTATCTGATCGCAGAGAAAATCATCGACGCGTGTAAACAGACCGGTGCAGAAGCGGTTCATCCCGGCTACGGGTTTTTGTCGGAGCGCGCCAGTTTTCCCGAAGCGCTGAAGAAGGAAGGCATTGTCTGGATCGGGCCAAATCCTCGGGCGATCGAGGCGATGGGCGACAAGATCGAATCCAAGAAGTTTGCCAATGATGCCAAGGTCAGCACCGTACCCGGCTATCTCGGCGTGATAGAAACGCCGGACCAGGCCGTGGAGATCGCCGAAGACATCGGGTATCCGGTCATGATCAAGGCGTCGGCGGGCGGCGGCGGAAAGGGCATGCGCATTGCCTGGAACGCCGAAGAGGTGCGGGACGGCTATGACCGCTCAAAATCCGAAGCGGCCTCATCCTTTGGCGACGATCGGGTATTCGTCGAAAAATTCATCGAAAACCCGCGCCATATCGAGATCCAGGTTCTTGGCGACAAACACGGCAATGCCATTTATCTCGGCGAACGCGAGTGCTCGATCCAGCGCCGGAACCAGAAGGTTATCGAGGAGGCGCCTTCACCGCTTCTCGATGAGGAAACACGGCGCAAGATGGGTGAACAGGCCGTCGCGCTGGCAAAGGCGGTCGACTATGACAGCGCCGGAACCGTCGAGTTTGTTGCCGGACAGGACAAAAGCTTCTTCTTTCTGGAGATGAACACGCGCTTGCAGGTGGAACATCCTGTGACCGAACTGATCACCGGTGTCGATCTGGTCGAACAGATGATCCGCGTTGCAGCCGGCGAAGAGCTTTCGATTGGACAAGACGAAGTCAAACTGAACGGCTGGTCAGTTGAAAGCCGGATTTACGCCGAAGATCCTTACCGCAATTTCCTGCCGTCGATCGGCCGCCTGGTGCGCTATCAGCCGCCGGAGGAGATTTCTGGCGATGAAGTGACCGTACGCAACGACACCGGGGTCGTGGAAGGGTCCGAGATCTCGATGTTCTATGACCCGATGATCGCCAAGTTGATTACGCACGCCCCAACGCGGGACCAGGCAATTGATGCCATGAGCACAGCACTCGATGCCTTTTACGTCGATGGGATCCAGCACAACGTTCCGTTTCTCACGGCCTTGATGAACCACCCGCGCTGGCGGTCTGGCGAACTGGCGACAAGTTTCATTCAGGACGAATATCCTGAGGGTTTCTCGCCTGCAGTGCCCGATGACAATGCCTATTCCGTACTTGCTGCGGTCGCGCTGTCGATGGGCGCTCTGGAACGCGAACGCCTCGATCATCTGCCTGGGCGACTTAGACCGCATTCGGGCGCGATGCGGGAGGACTGGGTTGTCAAACTCGACAAGACCTATGTTCCGATCAGAATAGCGGCAGGCTATCCCGGAACGCCGGTGGAACTGGATATTGCCATTGGCGACGGACCGATCCTGAATGTGGAATCGGATTGGAGCCCGGGCGATGTCCTGTGGTCGGGCAAGGTCGGCAGTGTGGAGGCTACGGTTCAGATCCGGTCGACCACGGGTGGCTATCGTCTCGACTGGCAGGGGTACTCGGTTGTTGCAAGCGTCATGACGCCGCGTATTGCCGAACTCGACCAGCTCATGCCCGAGAAAGTCCCGCCGGACACCTCCAAGATGCTCCTGTGCCCAATGCCCGGGCTCGTGGTTTCCATTGCTGTTGACGAAGGTCAGGAAGTCAAGGCGGGTGAGCAGCTTGCCGTTGTGGAAGCCATGAAGATGGAAAATGTGTTGCGGGCGGAACGCGATTGTGTCGTCTCTGCGATCAAGGCAGCGCCGGGTGACAGTCTGGCAGTCGACGCCGTCATCATGGAGTTTTCCTGATCCCCGATTGACTTCGCGCGCGCTCCAAATCTATTGAAGCCGTTCGAATGAAACCTTTCGGGCGGCTTTGAACGGATTCGCGGGATGTCATGACTTACACAACTGTTTTGTTCGATCTCGACGGGACTCTCACTGACCCGTTCGATGGCATCACCCGCTCCATCCAGTATGCGCTCGACAAGATGGCAGCACCGGTTCCGGATGCAAAAGAACTTCACTGGTGCATCGGACCGCCGCTTTGGGACAGTTTCGAGGTTCTCTTAAACACGTCCCACAGACCCGAGCTTGATCGTGCCGTCGCGCACTACCGGGAACGCTATACCGTTACGGGGCTGTTTGAGAACACACTCATAAACGGCATCCCGCAGACGTTGGTGTCGCTTCGCGACGCGGGGCTTGATTTGCACGTCTGTACGTCCAAGCCTCACGCCTATGCTGGAAAAATCGTTGAGCATTTCGAGCTCACGCATCACTTCGGAAAAGTCTACGGCTCCGAACTGAGCGGTGAACGCTCGGCAAAAGCCGAGCTCATCGCTCATATTCTGGAAGAGGAAGGTCTCAAGACGTCGGAAACGGTAATGATCGGCGACCGGAAGCACGACCTCATAGGTGCAAACGCAAACCACGTGGCGGCCATTGGTGTGCTATGGGGATACGGCAGCCGGGAAGAGCTGGAAGCTGAAGACCCGATCCTCGTTGCCGAAAAACCGCAGGATATTCTGACTGCTTTGTCCCGGTGACAGGAAGAGTTCCGTCCCAAAGCGGTATCCGGGCTGTTGCCTATCTTCATCAGTCTTTGCGAAACTGCGGTGCCGGCGTCCTGAGCGCTTCAAGTAAAGTGGCGTTTGGTGTAAGAACGCATCTCCGCACACCCCGAATGTCCAGAGCATCACGATGTAACACGCTCGAATTGATTACTGAAAAAACGCCGCATCCCATGAAGTGGAAATGGCGCATTCTGTAATTGCGGACACATAGCTGTATCCCGATCCATAGCAGTCATCCTTGGGTGGCTGATGCCTTGTGCTATGGCAGCGGCATATGCTTGTCCGATGACTTTCGAGCAACATCATGAAACTTACAAAATACCCGCGCACGCGGCACCTGGAAGGTTCCCGCCTTCAGAAGGGGGATCTGGGGGACGACAAGCCGCTCGCAGAGCTCTTTGGAAAGACACTCATCGTCGAGGAAAAACTTGACGGTGCCAATTGTGCTGTTTCCTTCAATAAACAAGGCGAACTGCAGTTGCAAAGCCGCGGTCACTATCTGACAGGCGGCTATCGCGAGAGGCATTTCGACCTGCTGAAAACCTGGGCATCTGTTCACTCGAACACGTTTCGCAGCGTTTTCGGGGCACGGTACGTCATGTTCGGTGAGTGGTTATATGCCAAACATACGAGCTACTATGATGCGCTTCCGCATTTCTTCCTCGAGTTTGATCTTTTCGATCGGCAGACAAGTCAGTTCCTGAGCACGGACCGGCGCAAGAAATTGCTGTCCGGGCTTCCGATCATGCCGGTGCCTGTTCTTCATAAAGGCGAAGTGGGGTCTGTCGACGAGATGAATGCGCTCATAAAGCCGTCTTTGTACAAGTCGGCCCAGTGGCGTGAACATATGGAGGAAACCGCCAAGGCTTCGGGCAACCGGATGGAGTTTGTCGAACGGCAAACCGAGGCGACGGATCTTGCGGAAGGGCTTTATGTGAAGCTGGAGGACGCCGAGTGCGTTCAGGAGCGTTTCAAGTTCGTGCGTGATGGTTTCATCCAAACCCTGACGGATTCAGACAGTCATTGGCATTCGCGCCCCATCCTGCCCAATCAACTGGCGGACGGCGTGGACATTTTTGCGCCGGTCCTGGGTGTGAAAGGAGCCTACGATGCGTGCTGAGACCACATCAAAGCCTTCGTTTGCTTTGCTTTCGGATCTGGTTCCTTCGGCTCCTGACTGGCAGGTGGACTGGTCCCGGATCTGGCCCCTCTGGCCGCAACTAGGCGCTTTGGACACGTGCCCTCAGGACCCGGTTCACCATCGTGAAGGTGATGTCGGAACCCATACCCGCATGGTTGTCGAAGCACTTGTGGGACTGAACGCATGGCGCACGGGCAGCGATTGGCATCGTTCATGCCTTTTCTGGGCGGCGGTTCTGCATGATATCGGGAAGCCGGGCACGACCAAACACGAGGAAGATGGCCGCATAACATCTCGAGGCCACTCCCGCCTTGGTGCGTTTCTGGCGCGGCGGATCTTGTGGGACGCGGGTGCCCCCTTTGACTGGCGGGAAGAAGTCTGTGGCTTGATCAATTGCCACCAGTTGCCCTTCTGGCTGATCGAACGGGACGACAACCAACGGCAGGTGATCAAGACATCGCTGAAGTGTCAGCCTTATCGCCTGTGCACACATGCGGAAGCCGATGCGCTGGGCCGGGAGTGTGCCGATCAACAGTCCGTACTGGACAATGTTGCCTTGGCCCGTCAGCTTTTTGAGGACAATTCCTGCCTTCTTGAGCCCTTTCATTTTGCAAATGATGAAAGCCGGGTCAGCTACTTCGAAAAGGCCGACCGGGATCCGCACTTCGCGGCACATGAGGCGTTCAGGTCCAACGTGACGCTGATGTCCGGATTGCCAGGCGCTGGCAAGGACACCTGGATAGCCGCGAATCGCAGCGAACTTCCGGTCGTAAGTCTCGACACGGTCCGCGAGAACCTTGGAGAACCGGCAACTGGGAACCAGGGCCGCGTGGTTCAGGCGGCTTACGAAATGGCGCGAGGCTATTTGCGCAAGGGAGAGGATTTCGTCTGGAACGCTACGAACATCTCCGAACAGCTGAGAGCCAAGCCTCTGCGTTTGTTCCGGGACTACGGAGCCTTTATCGAAATCGTTTATCTGGAGCCCACCGCACAGGGGCTCGTGAGCCAGAACAGGAACAGGCCCGACGCGGTTCCTGAGGCGGTGTTGGACAATCTTGTGAAGAAACTTGAGCCTCCGGGCGATTGGGAGGCGCACAGGGTTACGCGGATCGTTGGTACGTGATGCAATTCCGCTTTTGGCGGTGAGGGGCTATCCCGCTTGTCTTTCACCGCCAGTCGGCTTGCACTAGCCTTGTCGTGTTTTATGTCAGGGTCATTCGTCATGTCAGAGCTTCAGACCGTTCACATACTCATCGAAGGCCGGGTGCAAGGAGTCGGGTTTCGGGCCTGGTGCGCGGATGAGGCACTCCGCAGAGGCCTTGCCGGATGGGTTCGTAATCGCAAATCCGGCGCTGTTGAAGCGGTTTTTTCAGGCGCGCCAGCCCTTGTTGCCGATATGCTGGACGTGGTCCGGAAGGGACCGAGATTTTCCCGGGTGAATGCGGTCACGGATCTTGAACCGGTCGAGGCCCCAGGTGGTCGTTTTGAGATCAGGGAAACTGCGTAGCAATCCGGCGGAAATTGAAAAATGTATATCAATCCTGAAGATCAAGATTGATCTGTCACGTAAATATCGCAATCATCTGATTTCTCGTATGTATCAATCGGAACCAGATTCCGAGCTGCGCAGCCAGGGAGAAATCACGTGAAAATTGCGATACTCGGTGGAGATGGCTTTGTCGGCTGGCCCACGTCATTGCATCTGTCCGCTCTTGGGCACGACGTTGATGTCATCGACAATCTGAGCCGGCGCTGGATCGATGCGGAACTGGGTGTTCAGTCGCTGACACCGATGGATTCCATCCAGGAACGCACGCGCATTTGGAAGCAGGAAACTGGCAACACCATCCAGTTTCACCTGATTGATATCGCAGAGACCTACGAAGTCTTCAAAAGCTGGCTGGCGGACAATCGTCCGGACGCGATCATTCATTTCGCCGAGCAGCGGGCTGCGCCTTATTCCATGAAGTCCGACCAGCACAAGAACTACACGGTCAATAACAACGTGAATGCAACCCATCATCTCCTGAACGCCATGGTGGAGCTGGAGCTCGATGCGCACCTCATTCATCTCGGCACGATGGGCGTTTATGGCTATTCGAATGTCGGCGCGGCCATTCCCGAAGGCTATCTGAACGTCGACGTTGAAACGCTTGCAGGCGGCGCGGCGCGGCAGGAGATTCTCTATCCGGCCAATCCGGGCTCGATCTATCACATGACAAAGTGCCTCGATCAGCTTCTGTTCCAGTTCTACGCCAAGAACGACGGCCTCAGGATCACGGACCTGCACCAGGGGATCGTCTGGGGCACGCATACGGACCAGACCCGGCGCCACAAGCAGCTGATCAACCGCTTCGACTATGACGGGGACTATGGAACCGTTTTGAACCGGTTTTTGATCCAGGCGGCCATCGGCTATCCGCTGACCGTGCATGGAACGGGCGGGCAGACACGCGCCTTCATCCATATCCAGGATTCGGTTCGCTGTATCGAGCTTGCCCTGAAGAACTCTCCTCAGAGCGGCGATCGCGTAAAGGTCTTCAACCAGATGACGGAAACCCACCGTGTAAGGGATCTTGCCGAAATGATCTCCGGGCTGACCGGCGCACGCGTCGCCTATCTGCCCAATCCGCGCAAGGAAGCGCCTGAAAACGATCTCGTCGTTGAAAACAAGCAGTTCCTGGAGCTGGGTCTCGACCCGATCAAGCTGGAGGACGGGCTGCTATCTGAAGTCGTCGATGTTGCGAAGGCTTTTGCCTATCGGGTGGACCGAAGCCGGGTGCCTGCCGTTTCTGCCTGGACCAGAGAGATCGCAACGGAAATCGAACACGATCCGGAGCATCCCAGACTGAAGTCGGTCTCCTGAGGTCCGCGATGACTGACGGTGCCAGCTTTTACCGCGCCCCAGTGTCGCGCGCTGCCTACGTGACCCTGGTCACCAACAGAGACTATGTGCTCGGCGCGACGGCTCTGTTGCGGTCCTTGCAGCGGACGGAGACCGAAGCCGATCTTGTGGTGCTGTGCACGCCCGGCGTCGACGACGACGATCTCGCAGCCCTTTCGCCATTTTCCCCGCGTCTGGGCCGTTGTGAGCGCCTGCCGACATCGCAAGCGTTCAACGAAAGGCACGAAAGGGGCAGGCTTCATAAGGCGGCACCCTTCACCAAGGGCGGAAAACCATCCTTCCATACGCCGCTCGACAATTTCGCCAAGCTTCGTTTGTGGCAGCTTGAAGAGTATGAACGCGTCATCTTCATTGATGCGGATGCCCTGGCGCTCCAAAACTGCGACAAGCTGTTTGACTTCCCCGAATTCTGCGCGGCTCCGAATGTCTACGAGAGCCTCGGCGACTTTCATCGGATGAACAGCGGTGTCTTCACGGCGCGGCCGAACAAGGTAACGTATGGCAAGATGCTGGAAGCGCTCGACCAGCCGGACAGCTTCTGGCGCCGAACGGACCAGACCTTTCTGGAGCACTATTTTCCCGGCTGGCATGGACTGCCGGTCTTTTACAACATGCTTCAATATGTCTGGTTCAACCTGCCTAACCTTTGGAGCTGGCAGCAGATCCATATCCTGCATTATCAGTACGAGAAACCCTGGCAGGTGGGCCACGAAAAGACCGACCGGCTCAAGCCTTTGATTGATCTCTGGCAGGCCTTTGCGACCGGTGAGGGGATCCCGGTGGACACGACCCTGTTGCCGGGGCCCTCGGAATGGGCGGATCAGAAGGCATCCTGATGCATGTTCTGATCACGGGGGCAGGCGGCACGGTCGGGCGGTTTTTGACGGAGCGGATGCTGTTTGACGACCACCGCGTAACGTCTCTCGGCCGTAAGCCGATTGAAGATTTGCCGGTTGGATTCGCCCCTTTTGATCTCACTGATCGCGAACCCCAGCTGCCGACGGCTGATGCGCTCATCCATTGCGCGCTTTATCATGAACCCGGAAAGTTTCGCGGCGGCGAGGGGCATGATCCGGAGCGGTTCTGGCGCTTGAATGTGGAGGGAACGGCCGCCCTTTTCCAGGCTGCAAAGCGGTCCGGCTGCCGGTCGGCCGTTTTTCTCTCCAGCCGAGCGGTCTATGGCGATCAGCGGCGGGGCGAGACCCTCCTGGAAACCGACCCACCAGCGCCGGATACGCTCTATGGCAAGGTGAAGCTTGCCGGAGAAAAGCACCTCGAAGGCCTCTGTGACGCTGGCTTCTCCGGGGCTGCAATGAGAGCAACCGGCGTCTACGGCATCCCGCCAGGGATGGGGCGGCACAAGTGGACCGATCTCTTTGCAAGCTTTTTGTCCGGCGCGGAAATTGCGCCTCGTTGCGCAACGGAAGTGCACGGCGAGGATCTGGCATCCGCGCTGTTGCTCGTCCTGAAGCACCTTGAAGCAGCGCGGGGGTTTGAAGCCTTCAACGTCTCCGATCTTGTTCTTGACCGGGCCGAACTCCTGCAGCTTTTCGTTGACGCCAGCGGAACGGATGGTAGCCTTCCGGCCAAGTCAGCCTCCCTGCCAGGTGTCATGGATACGGACAAACTCCGGCGGCTCGGATGGGCCCCCGGCGGGATGGCAAAACTGAACTCGTTTCTGGAAGATTGCTGCGCGTAATCCTGAGACTTGTCAGTCTTGCGCTTGCGTGACCGGCCCGAAAATTTTCTCAAATTCGGCGCGCAGAACACTGTCATTTTCGGCCATGGTCACGGGGATGCCGAGATCGACCAGACTGGTGACGCCGTGCTCCGTCACACCGCAGGGCACGATGCCGGAAAAGTGCTCCAGCTCCGGTTCCACGTTGAAGCTGATCCCGTGAAACGAGACCCATTTGCGCAGCCGGATGCCGATTGCGGCGATCTTGTCCTCAACGTCGTGGCCGCGATCCGGGCGCCGGACCCAGACGCCGACGCGGTCCTCGCGGCGTTCACCCCGGATGTGATAGTGCCAGAGCGTGTTGATGAGCCAGGCTTCGAGCGCGGAGACAAAGGCCCTGACGTCCTGCTGGCGCTTCTTCAGGTCCAGCAGGACATAGGCAACGCGCTGACCCGGCCCGTGATAGGTATGCTGTCCACCACGGCCAGTCCGGTAGACTGGGAAACGGTCCGGCGCGACGAGATCGGTGTCGTTCGAGCTTGTGCCGGCGGTGTAAAGAGGCGGATGCTCAAGCAGCCAGACGAGTTCGCTTGCCTCGCCTGAAATGATTCTCTTCACCCGTTCATCCATTTCAAGAAGCGCCGTCTCATAATCGACGAGGTCGTCCGAAATCCGCCACTCAACAGGCTCAGTCCCTGAAATCGGCAGAAAACTGAAGGAAATCGTGTCTCTTTCGACAGGTGACATGTGGATGACACTTCTTTGTTTTTTGAGCTGGCTGGCCGGGCCGTGATATGGTGAGGCGCTGGCGGGTATCGCCCTATTTAAGGATCTTGACGTCCGATGACCACCTTTGACGAAATCAAAGTCGATATTTCCGTCGTGCTTGGCGAGAGCGAAATGCCGGTTCATCAGCTTCTGCGCATGGGCCGTGGCGCGGTGATCGATCTGGATGTTTCCGAAGACGATGACGTCAAAATCTACGCGAACAATACGCTGGTCGCGCGCGGGCAGGTGGTTCTGCTGGGCGAGCGGATCGGGATCTCGATCACCGAAATACTGATGCGTCCGCCGGAAGTGCGCCCGATGCGCACCGACGGGCCGCTCTGAAGTTCCGGAAAAGAAAAACAGCGTCCTTGTGAATTATTGTATTTTCGGCCCTTGCGCCCCCAAAGCCCTTTTGCTACACGGGGCGCCTCGACGCTGAACAGCGCCGAAAACAATCGAATATGCGGTCGTGGCGGAATTGGTAGACGCGCAGCGTTGAGGTCGCTGTGGGGTAAAACCCGTGGAAGTTCGAGTCTTCTCGACCGCACCATTCGATGGTTGGAATTTATTTCAAATGGCCGCTTTCGAGCGGCCTTTTTGGTTTTCCCGTGCCGATTGTTGTTCCTGAATTGAGCTGCCGGACGACCGGATCGAGAGCTCGGGTGAGTTTTGCAGTCGAGACCGCCGAAGATAAATCGCGGCGCCTTGAACGGTTTAAAAGGTAATCGCCTTCTCTTGCTGTAGCAGATTACGATCGATTTCCAGGCCGCAGCAGGAAGTTTCAAAGCTGGTTCGCCGTGTTCCATGTCTCGCATCAAAACGGGAATACTCATCCTTTTTTTGAGCTCAATGTTGGAGTAGCAGAGATTGAACGGGGGAGACAGTCGAGAACGGTGTTCAATCTAGCGCTTTTGCTTCTGCCTAGAGGTGCTCTGGTAATACCGTATTTTCCAGTTCCGTAACTTGGATTGTGAAATGAATTCCCTGATCAAGATATTGCTGATTGTCATTCTCGCGCCTGTAGCAATAGCTATATTGGTTGTACTTGCCTCAATCTTGATGATATTCGCCGGTGCGTGAGCGTGAGCGGTTTTGCAGTACGTGCGCTTTTGATCACCCGCAATTTGCGCCAACGAAAGACATATGTGCACCTGTGCCGCATAGCCATGCATTTATCGGTCTTCCCAGATCGGTCCCTTGCGAGGTATTCAGAATTTCAGAGATTTCAAATTTGAAAGTTGCCGGATAAGTATTGGAAAACCTTCAGTTCAAGTATCCCTGGCGGGCCTATCAGCAACGTGTTCTGGATGAGCTGACGTCCCATCTTGATGATGCGCAGCTTCATGTTGTTGCCGCGCCCGGGTCCGGCAAAACCGTGCTCGGGTTGGAGGTAATGCGCGGGCTGGCTAGACCCGCGATTGTCTTTGCGCCTTCGCTTGCGATCCGGAACCAGTGGAAGCACCGGCTTGTTGATCTGTTCCTTGCAGAAGGTGCGGATGAGGACTGGATTTCGATGGATATCCGGCGGCCGGCGCTGCTGACCATCACGACCTATCAGGGCTTTCATGCGGCGCTTAAAGGGGCGGCAGACGAAGAAACCGGGGAGCTCGCAGATGCGGCGGGGTTGGATCTGGTGCGACGGTTCAAAGAGATTGGCGTTGGCACCCTGATCTTCGATGAAGCGCATCACCTGCGCAAGGACTGGCAAAGATCGCTTGTCGACTTGAAGAACGCGCTGCCGAGCGATGTGACGACGGTTGCGTTGACGGCCACGCCTCCCTACGACGTCAGCGCGTCGGAATGGGCAAATTACGAGGATCTGTGTGGGCCGATCGATTGCGAGATTTCGGTTCCCGAACTGGTCAGGGCCGGTGATCTGTGTCCGCACCAGGATCTCATCTGCCTGTCGTCGCCGACCGCCTCGGAAACTGAATTCATCGACGCGTTCTGGCAAAGCGTGAACGTCTTCGCGCATGGGCTTTTGAATGATAATGCGTTTCTTTCCTGCCTTGAGACCATTTCCTGGTTTACAGCGCCTTTCAAATACGAAGAGGAGATCTTTTCAAACTCCGCATTTGTTGTCGCAGCGCTGGTGTTTTTGAAGGCGGCCGGAAGACCGGTGCCCAAAGATGCGCTCGCGCTCTTCGCCGTGGAGCTGGAGCACCTGCCAGCGCTAGATCGTACGTTTCTGGAAACACTGGTCACCGGCGTGACCACTGGAGATGCATCAAAGTGGTTTGAGGACAACGGGTTAAGGCAGGAAATCCTGAAAGAACTAAGATCCTTTGGCGCGCTGCGGCGCGGCAAGCCCATGCTGGCTGAGGTAGATGAGATCGACCGGCGCCTCAGAAACAGTCTCGGCAAGGTCCAGAGCATCAAAACCATTGTCGCGGCAGAAAGCTCCAGCCTCGGACCAGCCCTGCGCATGGTGGTGCTGACGGACTACATTTACCGCGACCTGGCACCGTCGTCGGGCCAGCAACACTATGAGCCGGTCAAGATTGGAGCTGTTCCGCTTTTCGAAACGCTTCGGCACAAGGGCGAGTATCTTTATAAAGTCGGCCTGCTGACGGGCTCCCTGGTCATCCTGCCGGTCGACGCCATTGCCTTGTTTGAGAGCGCTGCTGCACAAAAGGGAATTGGCAAGCAGGATTTCAACATGCGTCTTTTGCCGCATGACGCTGATTACGCCGAGATTGAACTGAAATCGCGTTTCCGGCACGAAACCGTTCACCTTGTGACCTCCGTGTTCGAGCAGGGCGGCGTCACGATCCTCGTTGGAACGCAAGCGCTTTTAGGGGAGGGATGGGACGCGCCCTGCATCAACACGCTCTTGTTGGCCAGCACTGTCGGATCTTTCATGCTGTCCAACCAGATGCGCGGACGGGCAATTCGGATTGATGCGGACAAGCCGAACAAGACTGCAAATATCTGGCATTTAGCCTGCGTGAACAGCCTGGAAAAGCAGGTTTCCCTCGAAAGTGTCCGCAACAAAGTCCAGTCGCTGAACCCGATCTCTCCGGTGAAGACCAACCCTGTTCGCCTGAACGGTCTGCTTGGCGATGACTGGGACGATCTCAGTCGCCGGTTTCGGGCATTTGAAGGACTGAGTGTTGCCGACCCGCCCTATATCGAGACGGGTATTGGCCGTATGGGGTTTCCCGCGACCAGCTGGACCCATGAAACCCTGGACGGTGAGAATGCGAAGGCATTTACCAGATGTGCGAACAGGGATTTACTGTTCACGCGTTGGCGTGGGGCCTTGGAGACTTTTGGCGAGAAAGCCCTGTTGCGGCGTATGGTGACCACCCGCAGACCGTCGCAGACCTGGGTCTACCGGAACCAGATGAGTTCGCTTGGTCTGGGCTCTGTTCTGATAACGGCAATTCTCGTGATCCTGTCTCAGAAGGATCTTCCGCCCGCACTTCTCGCGTTCATGGGCCTGGCCGTCGTGGTGGTGTTTCTCCTTGCGCTCAAGGAGGGCGGAAATCCGCTGCGCACGATCCGTCTTGCCATTCAAAACAGAACGCTGCGCGGGAACCTGTCGCAACTGGGGCAGGCGGTGTTGCAAACGATGATCCACACCGGCGACATCAAGACGCCTCTGGAAAAACTGACACTCACTGTCAATACCTATGCTGGCGACAGTTTCTGCACGCTGGAAGGCGCTGAAGCAAAGGAATGCGCCCTGTTTCTCGATGCGATGAAGCAATTGCTGGGGCCGATTGAGAACCCGAAATACATGATCGTCCGCCGCGTCGGCCTCTTCGGCAAGAAAATGGTCGATTATCATCCGGTTCCCGACAGGATCGCGCGAAAGAAGGCAGATGCCGAGGTGTTCCTGAAGCGCTGGACGGCTCTTGTCTCGGATGCCGATCTCGTCTCCGTCAGGTCGAGAGAAGGGCGCAGAGTTCTTCTTCAGGCGCGGGCTGATGCATTCGCCTCGCACTTTGTGCCCCAGGCAGAGCTGTTGGGCCGGTGGGAGTGAATTGAACAGGAAAATGGGCCATCCACTCCAGACGGGCCGTGATCTTGAAAAAGGCGCCTTGGGCGAAACTCCTCAGCGATTGTTGGACCGGCCTAAGGGGTCAGGCATCCTGGAATTCGAGTGCCGCGCGCAAGGCTGGTTTGGCTGCTGCCCAGTCAGGTCCGACCGGTGTGACAATACGTTTTACGGATGGGTACCAAAGGCTGCTGGTCCCGTCTCCAGCCCAGTACCATTCGTGATTTTCCTGAAGCAGGGCGATACCCGGGCGGCCAAGCGCTCCCGCGATATGCAGCGGCAGCCCATCCGGGCCAACGACCATATCGAGACAATCGATAAGATTTACAAGGTCGCCCAGGCTTTCCAGGGCCTTGCCGGCGTCAAGGACTCCTGGCCAGGTGCGCAGCTGGTGGCGGCTGTCATCGAATTGCAGGCTCACCGGAACAATATTCAGGTCCGAAAGAAAGTCTTGCATATGGTCGATCAAAAGGCCGGGCGGGCGTCCCTGCCAAAAGACGCCGATGCGCGGTCCTCTGTCTTTCGGCAGCGCGCCATCCCATGCGGCCCGCCGGACCGGGGCCGGGGCGAGATAAGGGTTGAAAGCTGCTTTTTCAGGCACGTGGAGAATGGTGCGGGCGCAAAGATCCGCCAGAAGGTCCCGCTGATCTTTCGGCACCTCCGTCTGCCACTGAACTTTTTCAGCGCATTCAAGCCGTTCCCAGACGCTTGCAAGTGGCGTCTTTCCGCCCAGCTCCACCGGGCCGGAGCGTGCCCAGGCGTTGGCGAACCGCATCAGGACCAGTTCGTCCGGGAGCGATGCATAGGGCGGCAGTGCGGCTTTCACCGGCGAGTCGGGTCGCTCAACCGGCAACGCTCGCCGCGTTGACCAGGACCGCCAGCTCTCTTCGACGCGGCCGAGCGCCAGCAGCGCTTCTTCGCGCAAGCTGGTGACGGGATCGGACGCTTGCAGATCACCGGGGAGTTTTTCGCACATGGCGAGCAATTGTTCCCAGTTGCCGGCGCTTTTCAGGAGTTTGAGGAAGGCAAGCAGGCGGGATTGGTCCTGAGGTGCCTTGCGCAGCCAGGCGGCGCAATCGGCGAGCGCGCGCGCGGTCTCGCCGCGCGCAATAGCGATTTCCGCATCCAGCATAACCACCGGCGCATAGTCGGCGTATCGCTTTTTGATCCTGTCGGTCAGTTTCTGCGCTTCGGAAAGCGCGCCGCTCAGTAGATAGATCTGCGCCAGGCCGGCGGTAACATCCACATTCTGGGGAGCCTGCAAGTGGGCCTTCTTCGCGAGTTCTCCCGCCAGGCTGAATTCACCTGTCATACAGCGTAGGCGAGCCATTCCGGTGAGCGCCGCCACGTTGTCAGGCCGCAGTTCGAGCGCCTTTTCGAACATTGCGAGCGCCTCTGCGAACTTCTGCTGCTCCAGTTCGAATTTCCCGCAAGCAGCAAGCACTTCGGCATCACCCGGTGCCAGTTCCGAGGCTTTTGTCAGCCACTCCGCTGCCGGGCCGCGTTCACCGATAAAGTTGTGAACCTGGCCACGCAAGAGGACTGCGGCCAGATAGTCAGGGTCCGCGTCGTTGGCCTGCTTCAGAAAATCCAATGCGTCGGACGTCCGGTTTTCAAGCAAGGCCAGATTGGCCAAGTTGGTCAGGACAGCCGGGCTCTCTGGATCGATTTCATAGGCGACCTTCAGCAGATGTTTCGCATCCGCTATCTTGCCGGTCCGCGCGAGCAGTCCGCTTTTGGCGTTGAGGGCAGTAACGTCCTGGGGGTGGCTGTCCAATACCTGGTCCAACAGGTATTCGGCATCCTCGAACTGGCCCTTGCCCATCAGCGTTTCAGCCGCAGCGCATTTTTCAGACGACGTCAGGTTCATTTCCGGCATGATCCGCTGCTGATCGGAATTTTAGGAGGTCAGAATGTTCATTCCCGAAGCGAGCTTGATGCCGGACTTATTAAGAATGGCGCTGGCCTGCTTGACCTCCGCATCCTTTGTTTTCACCTGGGTTACCGTTCTCTGCACCGCAAGGTTTGTGATGCTTACACCGATATTGGTCGCACCAATGGACATACCTGTCGCCGATACGGACAGTCCTGTTGCTGAAACGGTCAGGCCCGACACGGTTATCCCGAGCACTACGTTTATCGTGATGCTGATGGAGAACGTGATTGTAAGGGTTCCCCCTATCAGGAATGAGAACGTCCCACCATAGTGTTCGGACATCGTCGCCCCACCGAAGCGGCTGTGGGTCGTTCCGGTCGTGACCGCGATTTCGTCCTTCAACTGCGTTTTCCATTGTCCGGAAGAGTTGAGCTTGGCGTGATAAGCGCTGCCAACGGTCAACTCGACACCTGTATCGCTGTTCAGGTTGATCTGGTTGTCCGACTTAAGACGAATGTCCTGTGCCGTAGCGGGCTGTATATCGGTGTAGCTGCCGGTTGAGATTACAAAGCTCTGCCCGGAATGCCGACTCAACCCGGACGTGTGGACATCGTTGGTACCCGAAATCGTGGTTGAGTTGTTGCCTTCAATCTTTTCCGTGACATTCCCACCAACGTGGAGGTCGAGGTTCGCTTTGTACTGCTGATACGCATCCTGGTTGATCGTGAAAAAGAGACCGCCGGTGGTTTGTACCAGCACACCGCTGGCCGGATTTTCCAGGTGGCTTGGCGAGCGTGCGCCTTCCTCGGCCGCGTCATATTCACCCAGCCTCAGGAAACTGCTGTTGTCGATTGTCAGCGCGCTCGTCGCTGCGTCCTTGCTACCGGTATCGGGCAGAAGAAGCGTGGTGTTGAGGAGTTCGTTCGGATTGGTCTGTCCGGCGCGATAGTCGGCGTCGTCGACGGTTGTTGGATCTGTCATGCCGTTCTCCTGTCAGACTTTCGGGTGCAGTTTCCGGATTCAGCTCAGGGCCATAACGGAAAACTGGCTCGGAACCAGCGTTGTACCGGGTGCATTCGTTGAGTTCTGAAGCGTTGTTCCAGTCAGCCTGGTTGCCGGGGCGGTTCCGTAGAAAACCGCTACAGAACCGATCAGATACCGGGACGGTCCGACGATTGTGCCCGAAGCCACACCCATTGCAACGCCCGCTTCATCGCCGCTTGTGATCGTCGTCGATGTCAGCATGTTATGCGCCAGACCGCCGCTCAAGAGCACATTGAAAACGTTGGGAACCGCCGTTGAGGATAGCGCGATATTCACGAAAGGCGTCGGAACCGGTCCTGCCGGGGTCGTGACGTTGCACACGTCCGGTATTCCCAAGCTGGTCGTGCCGTTCTGGTTGTTGCAAAACACGTTCTTTCTCCTCCCGCTAGCCGATGGCCCGTGGATCGTAAATCTCGCAGATCAGCCGCTGCTGATCGGTTTGACGGACTGAACCGTGTGCACCGTCGGTCAACGCCGAAGTCAGGCTCGCATTATGAAAATCAGCGAGGTTCAGCGCTGCACGCGACAGGTTCGCGCCCTCCAGATTGCAATTCGCCAGGTTTGCCAATCGAAGATCGCTGCCCGCAAACTCGGTGCCCCGGCAATCGGCCTTGTCGAATTGCGCCTTTTCGCAGGAACTGGCGGAAAGGTTCGCCATACGCAAATCGCTGCCGCTAAAGTTTGCCATCTCAAGGCGTGCGCCTGAAAAGACTGCTTCTTTCAGGTTCGCGTTGCAAAACAAAGTCATTTCGGCAATTGCGCCGGCAAAGGAGCTGCCCGCCAGTTCGCTCCCAACCAGCAGACTGCCGCTCAAGTCGGCGCGTTCGAAACGGCATCCGTTCATGTCGCTTTCCATGAATGTGCACTGCATGACCGGCGTGTCCGAAAAGTCGATCCCGGTCAGGTTGCACCTCAGGAACATTACGGATTGGCAGATCACTTTCTCGAAGGCTGCTTTCGACAGGTCGATGTCAACAAAGGAAACCGTATCGAGCAGCGCATCATTCAGATTGACCTGTGCGCTGGGGCAGTCGACAAAAGCGCATTTTTGGAACGCTGCACCATTGAAATCGAGATCACTGAGATCTGTCTTCAGGAACTGGCAGCCGATGAGGCTGGCACCGCTAAGATCGCCGGCGGCAAGGTCTGTTTCGAGAAACGAAACACTGTCCAGATGTGCTCCCGCAAGTTTTGTCCGGCTGAGGGCGGATTTGACAAAAACCGCGTCGTCCAGGTTCGTGTTGTCAAGGATGACCGATCCCAGAATACACTCGCTGAAAACGCTGCCGCTGAGGTCAGCGCCGGTGAGATTGGCCCCCGTGAAGTTGCACTCCACGAAGTTCCCTTTTGCGATCTTCATCCCGCTCAGGTCGCAGCCGGACAAATCGGCTTCCAGCACAGGCTCATCATAGCGGATGAAGTCGGCAAGATCTTCAGGCGTGATCATACCCGTGCCTCCATGTTGGTCAGCTCCAGGTTGGAACGGGTGAAGTCGGCATAGGCGAGTTTGGCATCGGACAAATCGGTGCGGAAGAAATTCGCTGACCGGAAACTGCTTTGCCGCAGGTCGGCGCCGTGGAAGCTTGCGCCGAGGAGATTGGCACCGAACATGTCAGCGCCACGAACTCGTGCGAACGCGAACAGGCTCTCCTTGAAGGAGGCGAGGCGCATATCCGCCGCTTCCAGATTGACCGAGGACAGATTACAGCCGTGAAAGACAGCGCGCAAGAAATCGGATTCGGGCATCCGGGCGTCCTGAAAGCCACATTTCTCTGCCCGAACATCGGTGAACTTCACAGAAGTCATGTCGGTCGGGCCGAACCAGCCGCACTCGTCTAACGCGGCCCGGGAAAAGACAGCGGCGCGAAAGCTCGTGTCCGCAAAACTTGCCTTTTGGAGTGTCGCGTCCGACCAGTCCGACGTATCCAGGGCGCAGGACAGGAACACGGTCTTTTCAAGACGTAGCCGGTCGGCTTTGAGCCCTGTCAGATCACAGTTCACAAAGGAACAGTCTTTCAGGGTGGCGCCGCTCAGGCTTGTGTCGGGTAGCACGCACTCCACAAAAGTGCAGTCTTCGAACACGGTGCCGGAAAAATCACTGCCGGAGAAATCTGCGCCGACTATTGTCGATCCACTGAATTGGGCCTCGCGAAAACTACACTGCGCTGCGCCGGTTTTCGAAAGGTTCACCCGAGTCATGTCAGCGCCGGAGAAATCAGCCTGCGATAGATTGGCGCCGGTTAAAACGGCGTCCACGGCCCTGGCCCGGCGCAGACGCGCGCCTGAAAGATTGCATGCTTCCAGAAAACTTCCCGTCAGATCCGCCCCGTCGTGTTCAAGCGCAGCCAAGGATGCACCGGCCATGTCTCGTCCTGTCAGCGTGCCGCCATTGGCCAGGTGGTCGCGGACATATTCGCCAAACCGCGCTGCTGCCTGTTCTCCCAAGGGCGTCAGGGGCGCGATCTGCTCCGCTGCATTTCGCCGTGCGAAAAGCAGGGCGTCATCCAGGTTCTCTTCTGCTTCAGCAAGTTTTGCCTTTGCCTGATCAGCGCCTGATCCGGCAGCGGCCGGATCTCCAGATGAAGGAGAAAGAGCGGATCTGATCGTTGCAAGAGGTGAGGGACCGTCTTTGCCAACTGTTGCCGGGAAGCTCTTGGTGAGAAATGCATCGAGAGCACCGTCTGCGTCGAGTTCCATTTCCTCTGCGGCGTCGGTCCCCACCTCGATCCTCTCAGCACCGATCGTCTGCGGAATGTCCTCAACGAGTGTTCTGGCAGGCCCCAAGAGTTCAGACGAGAGAGATTCAAGGAACCGGTCTCTTGCTGTCTTGAAGGCGCTTTCAGGATCTGGTTCTTCGGGTATCGGCCGATCAGAAGGTGCAATTTGCTCAAAACCCTCAAGGAGTTCATTGAGTTCGCTTTGAGCCAGAATTTCGTCAACGCCGGGAAGGAAGCCTTTCGCTGTCTGCATCGAACCCCCGAGTTGTTCCAGTATTTTGTGATTTGCTTTGGGAATGTTGTTTGCCGGAAGTCCGAGCCGCGTTGTCAATCCGTCCAATTCAGCGAGGACCGCATTGGTTTTGAGTTCCGCTTCCCGCTGTATCTCCTGCGCATCAGACACGATCCGTGCGAAATCGATGTCGCCGCGTTCGATGTCTTCTCTGCTAGGCAGGAGCAAGGGTTGAACGTCCGGGTCGCCGACTGCCGGTACCAGAGATACCGGCACGCCGTTTTCGGCAAACTGGCGCTCCAGCCACCATTGCCTGCCTTCGAGCCATTTCTCTTGCCGCGCCTTTGTCTCGGCAAGCCGAACCTGTTCGCGGCGGGCGGTTTCTTCCGGGTCCTCTTCAGGCGACAACTGGCTGTCCGCCAGCAGGTATTTGTAGCCTTCGTCCGGGTCGCTTCGGAGATCGTAGACGTGTTGGTAGTGATCAGCCGAACGCGGGCTGTCGCCCAGCCATTCATACGCGATCATCACATCGCTGATTTCAGTTCCGTCCCGGTCTGATACTTCCAGAAATCCCCGGTTTACGACCGACCCTTTGAGCTCCGAGCCAAAGATCCATACCGTATCCGTTCGCAGCGGCACCTCGATGAGGCGTCCCTGGGAACCCGCCTTTGCAACAAAGGCACGGGCCCGAACGCCCGGAAGCCGGCTTTGAACATCCGGTGCTTGTGCGGACATGCCCACAACCCGCACCGGCTCATCTCCGTTGAGGAAATGACCGAACCGCTGCGACTGCGGCGCGGACATGTAATAACGCGGATCAAAGTCGTCCGGCCATTCTGGCATCTTGAGCGATGTCCAGGTCTTGTCGAACGTGCCTGTCAATTTCATGCGGGCAGGATCGTCCATCGCGATCGGTCCAACCAGAGCGGGCTCTGGCCGATCGGTAATGGCTTTGATTTCCAAACCTGACAGTTCGACATTCGGCAGCGGCGCACCACCGATATGCGCGACGATATCGGCGGAAACAGATCCGCGCCCCACCGGATTGCCAGCGAAGCTTTCGCCGCCGAATGCGCGCTCAGGTGTTAGAGGCATCTCATTGAAAGGGACAGGTTGGGAAAACACCGGGCTGTCCGGACCTGCTTGCCAGGTCCGGTCGCCGAACACCGACAACTTCCTTTGCAGGTTTCCCACGGATACAGCCACGTTCATTGCCTGCACCGGCTCCGCCGACATCGCTTTGCCCGCAATGAAGAATTCTCCGGCCGGCTTGGGATAGGCTGCGTCGAAGATCGCGCCTTTGGGCAGTTCCTTGGCCACGATGGGCCAGAGTGCGGCTTCAGCGAGGATGTCGCCCGGGTCGAGAAGATCAAACGTTGTCAGGGTCGAGATGACAAAAAGCCCGGCGCCGTTGTGCGGAACGGTTTTGGTCAGTAGGCCAAGTCGCAAAGGCTTGAAAACGCGCATGCTCGAAACCTCGAAATCCGGCAAAAAACCGGTGGGAATTACGTGATGGCGTTAGCCCATGGAAATGCGTTTGCCATCCAACCGCACGTCTTCTTTAGCGACAGTCAACGCGGATCCTGCCTTGGTGAGCACAACCTTCTCCGCCTGCGTTTGAATGTTGCCCGCTCGCAACTGGTCCGTTTCTTCGATCCGGTCGATCCGGTTTCGGGCACGGAACGAGCTTGTATCGAAGCTTGCCATTTGCTTCCTGGCGCTGGTGACGATGTCTTGCATGGAGGTCATGAGCTTCCTGCCGACCATCGCGACCTGGTTCGCCGTCATAAGAATGGTGTCGAAACGCAAAGCCATGCTCTTGCCGGAGACTTCCACCTTTCCACCTGCCTCTAGCCTGAGATTTCCGGCGGCCAGCTTAAGGTCCCGTGCTGTCCCATCTTCCGCGCGCGCATTGAGTGTGATCTCTCCCGAAGCGCTGCCGGTCCGCAAAAGCACGTCCGTGATAAACAGTCCTTCGCGCGTTTCCAGCAGTGCAACCACATCACCTGGTTCGGGATCGAGAAGGCAAGACACCGCACGGCGTGCGGACAAGGTCTGAGTGGCCCACCGGACATCAAAATGCAGACCGTTACAGGAGATGATTTCTCCTGAAGCGCGCTGCGTTAGAACTTCAGGCAGGGGAGAAACAATATTTTCCGGAAAACCAGCCTTGCCTGTTTCAACGTCTGCTCCCAAGGCTTTTGCGTTTGTCTGCAACCCCACAATAATCTCCAATATGGATTTGTGAATGCTCACTCGATTGGTGGCTTCGAAGCGAATGATCGTTTTTATTAAGTCTAGAATTCACCAGTCCTGACATGTGGTCAAGCGTGATTAAGATTTTTCGGGTGCGTTGAACGCCTCGAACCGACATGAAGAAATATTTGCCGAAAAATTTATTCAAACCATAATGATAAAATTGCAGATCGACGTTTTTTAGCTTTGTGCAGTTTCCTGCTTACTTTTGGTCATCTAGCTTCGGTACACAGGCTTTGAATTCTGGTATTGTGATACAACTCGCGACCGCATTTAAATTGGCCATGAGCTGCGTGAAAGGTGCTATTTGTTAGAGTTCGTTCCGAGACGAGCTGATTAAAAAAGTAGGCGCAGGAGTTGGTATTCCCTAGTGGCAACCGTTTCCTTTTTCCCGTCCAGAAGCGTCACTGTCGAAGCAGGGCGCATCTTGCTCACTTCTTTCGTGAGGAGCAGCATCTCATTGTAGATTTATTCGTTATCAGGTGCGGTCCAGGATGGCTTGTTTGAACCTGCATTTGCGCAGAAAAAGTGCCCAAGGTCGTCTTTCAAAGACGCAAGAACAAAAGTGATATTCGGCATTCTGCCTCTGAGACTGCAACGCTTTGAAAGCCGCATCCGATTGCCCGTAATTCAGGCCTCTGCGATAGTCGTGCCTTTGCCCCCTTGCTGCCGGAAGAGAATTCGATTGAAACCACGGAGTTCAAAATGAAGAACTTTTTGTCAGGCTTTGCCTCTTTGATTGCATTTGCGGGCGTTTTTCTTAGCGCTTCCACCGACTTAAACGCGGATGACGCCGCAGTTTCGCCTGGCGATGTCTCTGGTGTTGAGATCGTGCCGGTCGATGGCGACATTTTTCGCTACAAGGCCGTTCTGGTTGATACGGACGGCGGCTCGGATCTCTATGTTTTCAAAGACGCGGGCGACGGTTGGGTCAAGGCCGCTTATGCGCCGGATATTGCCTGGCGCGGCGGCGCATATGGCCAGTCGCCGTGGCTTGAAGCAAGCGGGAACGGGTCGCTGAAGGTTTATTCGGAAAACTCCGCGATTGGCCGGAGCCGCTGGGAGCAAGTGCTGACAATCGCTTACCGGAACAGCATTTTTGTGGTGGCCGGCTATACGCTTTCTTACTACGACACCCTGGATGAGGCCATGTCTGGGACCTGTGACGTCAATCTTCTCACCGGCAAAGGCATTCACAAGGACAAGCCCTTCCGGGCTTCGCTTAAGGCCTTGCCGGTTCAGAACTGGACGATGGATACGCAGCCCCAGGAATGTTCTGCTTCCTGACTTTCGGGAGCGACCGGAGCACCAATTGGTTCGTCCCAAAAAGAAGCCCTCGTTGCGTCCACACAGATTCCATCCGAAAATGCCGGTCCGATCCTGTCGCTCTGGGTGCGGTCAGTCCTTCCAATGCTCGCGGAAACGGACGCACTCACCATTGCGGTGAAGGCGCGGCGTACACATATCTGAATTCGCTTGAGTTTTTTTGACCAATAGATATGACGCGTTGAGTTTCCCGTTTTACGAGAAGTTTTTGACTATAAAAATCCATGATTGCGGAGTATGACGTTCTAATAAATCAAAATCACCAAGTGATGTGAGACAATGCCCAACTACCAGCCTAAAAGTGCGTTTTCTTCGCGGCTCAATGCTCGTGCAGGCAGATATCTGTCCCGCAGCAAAACCGGTCGGTTTGCCGGTATCGGCCAATGGTTCAGATCCAGTATGCTGTTTCTGTTCTGCGCAGCGGTCTATAGCTTGATCTATGCGGGTCTAAACCCCTGGGTTCTCTTGATTTCTGCCGTCGTCCTGGGGGCAGGTATCTACACCCTGATCGCAACAGTTTGTCATGATGCAGCTCATGGTTCGTTTGCCACTTCAAAATGGGTGAACGCGGTTTGCCTGTTTGCCGGATTTTCGCTCATCGGGGTCTCCGGAAAGCTCTGGGCTGAACGGCACCTGAGGCTCCATCATATGTATCCGAATATCGCCGGAACCGACATTGATGCGGACGGATCAAGTTTACTCAGGCTGTCACCGTCGAAACCGTGGCGCAAATGGCACAAGTTTCAATGCTGGTATGCCGTTTTCCTCTATGCGCTCGTATTGCCACACCTGGCGTTTGTGGAGGACTTTGACCATCTTCGCAAAGCAAAACGCGCCTGGCCGCGTAAGTTTTCGGGCCTTTGGCCGATTGTTGAATTCGTGGCGTCAAAGATCGTCCACATCTGTCTTTTCCTGGTTCTGCCGCTTGTTCTAACGGAGCACGGGATCGGGTTTCTGACGTGCTATTACATCGCGTTCGTTTCTTCCGCGTCCTTGTTGTTTGTCGCGATAAATGTTGGCAGTCATATCAGTGATGCGGCAGAGTTTTTCGATCCCGGCAGCGACGGTGACCTTCCACTCGATTGGGCACATCATCAAATACGGACTGCGGTCGACTGGGCTCCGACTTCGAGACTGGCGATCGCCTTGACGGGCGGAGCAAATGCTCACAGCGCACACCATCTTTTCCCCCGGTTCGCACATTCGCACAATCGGGCACTTAGCAGGATGGTGATCAGGACTGCGAGAGAGTTCGGCGTCCCGCTCAACATACTGGCCCCATGGGACGTTTTGCGCGCGCATGTAGCCCACCTTTACAAGATGTCCCGGCCGCCAAAGATCCTTGATGAAGCGCGCGCCGGCAGCGCGTGAAATCATTTGCGTAAAGAGCGCCTTTTGTTGCACCTAGGAGCGTCTTTGCCGGATTGAGTTGTGTCAGCGCCGCATGAGAAAAACCAGACTTAAGGCATTCCTTGCCCCATTTGGCCTTTTGCCGTTTTTCGCGGTATCTGCGTCACTCGTTCAAGCGCAGTCGACGGATCCCGCACGCTTCGGGGCCATGACGTGTCAGCAGCTCTGGTTTGTGGAACAGCAAACGCTCGCTGAAGGTCGGGTGTGCCTGCAAAGCGAGCGCGCAAAACGGGCGTTCCGGCGCTCCGATAAATGTATTGCGTCAAGCGAATCCATCTTACCGGCAAAGACGCGTGGCTATCTGGAAAACCTTCGCAGTGTGGCCCGGAACAAGGGATGTGCCGGTTTTTGAACAGATGCAGACTTTGCGAAAAAAACGAGTTTAGATCCCATCGGGTAGAACAGTATGGCGCTGTGGACTTTGACCGTTTTAGCGGTGGCACTTTTGGTCGCTAAAGGCTAGTTCTGAGCGTGTAGAACCTCAAACATCCGGCGCGGGAGGCAGAGCATGAGCGAAGCAGCTGAGCTTGACGTCACAGCCTCCCGGGAACCGCACATACCGGTTAGAGACGAGGAAGAGCGGCTCAATCCCGATTTCATCGCGGCCGTTGAAGAGGCGATCCAGGCCGACGACGGAACTTCGCTGAGAGACCTTGCGGGGGATCTGCACGAAGCCGACACCGGTGATCTTCTGGAAACGCTCAATGCTGATGAGCGCGCCGCCTTTATCCGGCTTCTAGGGGCAGAGTTTGACTACACGGCTCTGACGGAGACCGATGAGGCTGTTCGACTGCAGGTTCTGGAAGACCTTCCCAATGAAGTGATCGCGGAAGGTCTGGGGGATCTCGATTCCGATGACGCGGTCTACATTCTGGAAGACCTCGACGAGGTTGACCAGGCGGCGATTCTGGAGGAGCTGCCGTATTCCGATCGCGCCCAGCTGAAAAAGGCGCTGGATTACCCGGAAGAAAGCGCCGGCCGGCGTATGCAAAGCGAATTTATCGCCGTTGCGCCCTTCTGGACGGTCGGTCAGACGATCGACTACATGCGTGAAGCGCGGGACCTGCCGGATAGTTTTTATGAAATTTACGTGGTCGATCCGGCTTTCAAGCTGCTTGGCTCGGTGCATCTGGACAAGATCCTGCGCACTAAGCGTGCGGAGAAAGTCACTTCGATCATGGAGGAAACCCGCCAGGCGGTTCTCGCGGTCGAAGACCAGGAGGAAGTTGCGCGCCGGTTCGAACGCTACAATCTGGTGTCTTCGGCTGTTGTCGACGAAAACGAGCGGCTGGTCGGCGTTCTTACCGTCGACGATATCGTCGACGTGATCCAGGAAGAGGCCGAAGAAGACCTTCGTGCGCTTGCCGGTGTTGGTGATGAAGAAATTTCTGACAGTGTCGTGACGATTGCCCGCTCAAGACTTACGTGGCTCGTCGTCAATCTCGGCACCGCGATCCTGGCATCGGTGGTCATTGCGCTCTTCGAAGACACGATCGAGGCGATGGTTGCGCTTGCGGTACTCATGCCGATCGTGGCGTCGATGGGCGGTAATGCCGGAACGCAGACGATGACTGTTGCGGTCCGCGGTATTGCAACGCAGGAACTCAGCGCCCGCAACATGCTCCGCGTTCTCAATCGCGAAGTCCTGGTGAGCGCGGTCAACGGAGTGGCGCTTGCGATCCTTATCGGGCTAACGGCGTGGCTTTGGTTCGCCAGCCCGGGCCTTGGTGTCGTGATTGCGGGTGCAATCATCATCAACATGCTTTTTGCCGGCCTGTCCGGACTGCTCATTCCGATTGCCCTGGACCGACTGAAAGTCGACCCTGCAATCGCCTCAAGCGTTTTCGTGACGACAGTGACCGATGTCGTCGGGTTTTTCGCGTTTCTGGGGATCGCGGCACTTTGGTTCGGCTTGCCGCTTTAGTCCGGAAAACCCGTTGTGGCCATTGTGTCGCGCGGTTGCTGCCGGTGCCGGGCTATTGTCGCCCAACGCACCTTGCCGGATCCCACTTGCAAACGGATCGTTCAAGACTTTGTGCCGACATTCCGCAGGTTATCACGCAATGTCATGATCCTGCTTTGCAGATCCATGATCTCGTCCATCTGTGCGTTGGTTGCTGAAAGAACGCACTGACTGAAATGCTCGGTTTTCTTCTGAAGCGCGCGGCCCTTTCGGGTCAGCTTCAAGATTACCTGCCGCTCATCCTTGGTGTTGCGGGTCCTTGTGACAAAACCCATTGCCTCAAGCCGTTTCAAAAGTGGCGTAAGGGTGTTTGTATCGAGCTGCAGTTTCGACGTGATGGCGCCCACCGGAACATTGTTGGTTTCCCAAAGGACTGTCATCGCAAGGTACTGAGGGTAGGTAAGGCCGATTTCTTTCAAAAGGTTTTTGTAAACGCCATGCATGGCGTGGTTGGCGGAGTAAAGTGCAAAACACAGGAAACGGTCGAGCGTCAGCGGCGACATCTCGTCCAGGGCGACCTGGCCGGTTTGGATTTCAGTGCCTTTTTCAGCTGTCTTCGGCGTCGTCTGATTTTTGCGTCGTCCGCCTGACGCGGCGACATTGTTTCGCTCGGCAGAAGCGTCTGAAACCGCCATCTCACCGGAGGGTGTCGCTGTGTCCTTGCGGGTGGTTTTTTTGGGTTTTTGGGTCCCCTCCGACGCACCGAAATCAATCGCGTCGAGCAGGGACATCTGGTCTGTCGTCTCATTCATAACTCACCTTATAAGTCGCGCACGATATGGTCGCAAGCTGTTGACGTGCGCTCCACGCAGGTTTATGTGTGTAATTATATCGTGCACGATATAAAATATGAAAGAAAAGCTGAAAATCCTCTTTGTTACAAAAAGATATGGAGTGAACACATGACGGTTGATGTTCTTTATGAGACCAAGGCGCGGGCCACTGGTGGCCGTGACGGTACAGCCGAAACGCTGAGCGGGTCTTTCAAAGTCGAGCTTGCAACGCCGAAGGAACTGGGTGGTGCCGGCGGAGCCGGCAACAATCCGGAAGAGCTCTTTGCCGCCGGTTACGCGGCCTGTTTCATTGGCGCCTTGAAATTTGTCGGAGGTCAGGAAAAAGTCTCGGTTCCTGCGGACACCTCAATCACTTCAACGGTCGGGATCGGCCCACGATCTGCGGGCGGTTTCGGGCTTGAAGTCGCGCTGGAAGTGTCTCTGCCAGGCATGGAAAGATCGGCCGCAGAAGATCTCGTGGCAAAGGCGCACCAGGTCTGTCCGTATTCAAATGCGACGCGAAACAACATTGACGTGAAGCTCTCAATCGCGTAGCAGCAGAAGGACGGTTTCCTCCGCCTTGAACAAATTTGAATGGCGATGGTTATTGAGTGAGCTCGGCACCGACCTGGTAGATGTATTTCTGCCAAGAGGGGTCGAGCCCCTCGATGTAAGGATTGCTCAGGTGAAACACCTTGCGTGTGTTCAACTTCGCAAAGTCGATGCTCGCCCCATATTTCTCGTCCCAAAGCTCCAATAGGGACCCGTCCTCATAGGCCTTGAGCAACCCCTCGTGAACTCTCCTGAGAAGGTCTTCGTTTTCACTGGAAGTCACCAGGAAACGAGGCAATGGATAATAGATGCTGACGGCTTCGTCGTAGGTCAATTGTGGAATTGTGCGGTGTGTCTTCCACTCTTCGAGCAGCTCATTCGCGCCTCTTAAAAACAGATCGGAACGGTTGAGCGCCACCATTGAAAACATGGAGTGGTATTCCGCCGCGGTTCTGACCTTGAAGCCATGGTGTTCGAGGATGCGCGTGTCCAGCCAGCCAAGGCCCTGAATGATTTCGAACTGCTTGAGATCCTCTAGTGTTTTGACCTTTGCAAGCTCGGCTTTTGTTTTGTTCGAAACAAAAGCCACACGGTAGCCGACAATGCCCAGGTCAACAGGAAAGGGAATGGCCGAAAGGGTGTCCGGCAAATCGCTGTGCATTGAATATTTGATGATGTAATTTGCGTACTTGTTGTTCGCCGCGTCCAACAGGGCTCGCCGGGAGTTCTGGCCAATCGATGTTTCCTGCAGGACGAATTCGCCGTATTTCGCGCGCGTCTTGATCAGCGCTAGTTCAATGACGGCGCGGTCATATTCATATCGTTTGTCGGTGGGGGATTCAGGACCCTGTACCGTCACGATCGTGGTTGCCTTGGAAGGGGCATTCCAAATCAGAAAACACACCAGAACTGCCGATACGACAGAGTAGAGTGGGAGTTTGTTCTTGATAGCCAAGGGGACTTGTCCGGTCTTCGCACTTTTTTGAGTGTATGCACTGAAATGATTCTGCAGTTTTCCCCTCAAGTGTCCCATACAAGAATTATTTTTCCAATCAGATTTGAATTAATTCTTTAGTTTATCTTCGTGTTTGTTTTTAAAACTGCACCTTTTAGTTGATATTGTTAAATATACTTGCGATTTGTCACGGCCATTATGGTTGGAATATACAATGGTGACGGATCCAGACGAGTGTAGTGCAATGGACAGACCCAGAATCGCCGGCATCCTGGAAACAGCGGTTTATGTTGACGACATGGCCGTTGCTCATGCGTTTTATGCAGATTGTCTTGGGCTCAAACGCATGGTGGCGGGAGAGCGCCTGTATGCCTACGACGCCGGCCCTGGACAGGCGCTGCTTGTCTTTCATCGTGGCCACACCGGCGATGATGTCGAGACGCCCGGCGGTACCGTGCCCGGACACGACACTACAGGGCGCAGTCATTTTGCTTTTCGAATTGACGTCGAGCAGTTGCAGCCCTGGCGCGACTATCTGGCAAGGAGCGGCGTCGAGATCACGAGCGAAGTCGTTTGGCCCGCAGGAGGCACAAGCGTCTATTTCAACGACCCGGACGGAAACGTTCTGGAATTGGCTGCACCGCCGCTCTGGCCGAATTTTTTAGCCTGAATCTTAAGACTTTTCCGTCACATTCCCCTTGCCGAGGGGATGGGTGGCAGAATGAAGTTCTTGCAGGCAATTTTTCGCACGGTGTTTTACGTTGTCGTCGGTTGCGTCATTTCGATCGCGGGGGCTGCGTTTTTCTTCATGAACTGGGAACCGGACAGGGACGAGTTTCCCATTCGCGGCATAGACGTTTCTCACCATCTGGGTGAAATCGACTGGTCAAAGGTCGCGGGCGACGACGTCGCGTTTGCCTATATGAAGGCCAGTGAAGGCGGAGACTTCAAAGACAGCGCCTTTGCCCGGAACTGGGCCGGCGCGGGTGCGGTCGGGCTCGCCAGAGGCGCATACCACTTTTTCAGTTTGTGCAAGCCTGGGCGCGAGCAGGCGGCAAACTTCCTCGCGGTCCTTCCCGAGGATCCGCAAATGCTGGCGCCTGCGCTCGACCTTGAATTTACGGGCAATTGTGCCCGAAGGCCGCCTGTTGAAGACGTTCTGCGGGAAATCTCGAATTTTGTCGCTATGGTCGAACAGGCGGCGGGAAAACAGGTGATCCTGTATGCGCCGGAGGAATTCTATCGGGCTTACCTGAAGGGGCAGGGGCTCAACAGGCGGTTATGGACCCGGTCGATCTGGCATTCCCCATCCTACACCAAAGACTGGACCCTCTGGCAATACCAAGACAGCGGCATGGTTGAAGGGGTGGCGGGCAACGTGGATTTGAATGTCCTGGGCACTGGAATTGCAGTTCAAGATCTGCAGTCATAGTGTCTAATATTTTGTTTTTTATAGTTAAAACGAGATATATTGACTTTAACGTAAAAACGCTTGATGGTGCCGCCGACAAGGAGCGGGCATGCAGCGTTTTTTCACGATTACTCAACTGACGCACGAGTTTGACATCACAACGCGAACGCTGCGCTTTTATGAAGCGCAGGGCCTGGTCTCGCCACAGCGCAGAGGCAGACAAAGGCTCTATACGCCTGGAGACAGAACCCGCATCAAACTCATCTTGCGAGGCAAGCGGCTTGGCTTTTCATTGAATGAAATCAAAGAGCTGGTCGAAATGTATGCAAGTTCGCCCGGTGAAGCGGGACAGTTGAACCTGCTTCTGGAGAAGATCGATACCCGCCGCGAAGAACTGCTCGAAAAACAGCGGGATATCGAATTGACGCTGCTTGAGCTTGACGAAGTTGAAGAGGGGGCACGGGTGCGGATTGCCGAACTGCGTGGGAAGGTTCGTGAGGAGAGCGGCTGATGGATCTGTCTCCAAGAGATCCTGATTGGGAAACCCGTGTTGAGGCGAGCTTTGCCGCGCAGTCTTTCATGCGTCACCTTGGTGCCACGCTTGCGCATGTGTCTGTTGGCGCAGTGGATATCGAACTCAAAATGCGACCAGACCTGACCCAGCAGCACGGGTTTTTTCATGCTGGTGCGACCTCCTCTGTTGCCGACAGTGCGGCCGGATATGCTGCACTGACGCTCTTTGCGGCGGATTCTGGCGTGTTGACGTGCGAGTACAAGATCAATCTGCTCAATCCTGCGAAACAAGACGTTCTGCTTGCCAGGGGCAGAGTGATTAAGCCGGGCAGGACACTCACAATCGCAAAAGCGGATGTCTACGGACTGGATGAAGGAACCCAAGTTCATGTGGCAACCGGCCTGTTCACACTCATGAGCGTTTCAGGCGTGAAGGACTAGAAGATGGCTGAAGTGACAATTCGTGCGCTCGCACGCTCGGACCGGCCTTCCTGGGAAATCCACTGGGCCGATTATCTCGCATTTTATGAGCAGGATCTTGATGCCGCAGTCACTGACGGCATCTTCGAACGGCTGCTTGAGGCCGGTTCGCACAGCGCGTTCGTGGCCATGTCTGGCGGCGAGGTCATCGGGTTTGTTCATTATCTGTTTCACGACAGCACCTGGTCGCTGAAGAAGGTCTGTTACCTGGAGGATCTCTATGTGAGCTCTTCCTCAAGGGGGAGCGGTGCCGGCCGCAAGCTCATCGAAGCGGTTTATGAAGCCGCGGACAAGGAGCCAGAGGCGAGTGGCAAGGTCTATTGGCACACCGATCGAGACAACAAGCGTGCGCAATTGCTTTACGACCGTATTGGCGAGTTGAGCGACTCCATTCGCTATGTGCGCCGCTAGCAAGCCGGCGCTTTGGGAGACAAGAAAATGATTCGAAACGACTTTCCAGGCTTCAACTTTGATCTCGGTGAAACAGCAGACATGCTGCGGGACACGGTTCGATCCTATAGTCAGGACAGGATCGCACCGCTCGCGGAACGGATTGACCGCGAAGACTGGTTTCCGCGCGAACTCTGGCCGGAGATGGGAGAACTCGGACTTCACGGCATTACCGTTGAGGAAGAATGGGGCGGGTCGGGTCTCGGATATCTCGAGCATTGTATCGCGATGGAAGAAGTGAGCCGGGCGTCTGCCTCGATCGGTCTCAGCTATGGCGCGCATTCCAACCTTTGCGTTAATCAGTTGCGCCGATGGGGCAATCAGAGCCAGAAGGAGCGCTATCTTGAGAAGCTCATAACCGGCGAACATCTTGGCGCGCTCGCAATGTCCGAGCCCGGGGCTGGGTCAGACGTTGTTTCAATGAAGCTTCGCGCCGAGAAAAAGGGTGACCGATATGTCTTGAACGGGTCCAAGATGTGGATCACGAACGGGCCCTCCGCGGACACGATGATTATCTACGCAAAGACTGATCCCGATGCCGGGCCAAAAGGCATCACCGCGTTCCTGGTTGAGAAGGATTTTCCCGGATTTTCGGTCGCCCAGAAACTCGACAAGCTCGGAATGCGCGGCTCGGAGACCGGTGAACTCGTTTTTCAGGACTGTGAGGTTCCCGAAGAGAATGTGCTCGGCGAGGTCGGCAAGGGTGTCAACGTGCTGATGTCAGGTCTCGACTACGAACGGGCCGTTCTGGCGGCCGGTGCCGTCGGGATTATGCAGGCGGCAATGGACGTCGTCATACCCTATGTTCACGAGCGCGAGCAATTCGGCCAGCCGATCGGGACGTTCCAATTGGTGCAGGGCAAGGTCGCGGACATGTATGTCTCGATGAACGCCACCAAGTCTTACGTCTACGCCGTAGCAAAAGCGTGTGACAGGGGGGAAACCACGCGCGAAGATGCTGCGGGAGCCATTCTCTACGCGGCCGAAAACGCAACGAAAATCGCACTTGATGCGATTCAGTTGCTTGGTGGAAATGGCTATATCAACGAGTACCCGACCGGGCGTTTGCTGCGTGATGCAAAGCTCTACGAAATCGGCGCCGGCACTTCCGAAATCAGGCGGATGCTGATCGGCCGTGAGATCTTCAACAAAACGACATGATAGAGCACCATCTTCCGGGCTTCGAAATCCATTAGACGCGCAAAGGGACAAACGTGAAGCAGACCACCTTGCCGGAAAGCTACGATGCCAAATCACCAGCCGGTGCGGATATACGGTTCATCATGGATGGCCCGACCGGCAACATGATCCATTCCACGGTCCCTGTCGGCCAGATCAACCGGGCCACACGCCACAAGACCGTCAGCGAATTCTGGTATGTGCTTGAAGGGAAGGGGCAGATCTGGCGCTCCGATGGTTCCGGAGAAAGCACCGTTGACCTGGAGCCCGGTGTTTCGATCGACATCCCTGTCGGCACCGCCTTCCAGTATCGAAGTAACGGCCCGCAGCCGCTGAAGTTCATTTGCATTTCGATGCCGCCCTGGCCGGGCGATGATGAAGCCGAATACGTCCCCGGCGCCTGGCAACCAACCGTGTGACAGCGCCTAACTTTTGTGGTGCCGACATAATCCTGCCAGCTCTGTAACGCGTATCAAGCCCCGTCAGAAACGGGATTGGATATGGAAAGAGACATAGCTGTTGTCATTGGGGCGAGTGGCGGAATTGGCTCCGCACTGCGAGACACTCTGCAATCATCCGGTCAATATGATGAGGTCGTTGGCTTAAGTCGCTCGTCTTCACCGACCCTTGACCTTCTGGATGAGGCGTCGATCGAAAAATGCGCTGATTGGATCAGAAACCTCCCAGGCCATGTAAGGCTCGTATTCGATGCGACAGGCGCGCTTGTATTGGAAGGAACACGCCCGGAAAAGAGCCTGAGGGATCTGGATCCGGTCAATCTGGCCAGATCCTATGCGATCAATGCGATTGGCCCCGCGTTACTTCTCAAGCATTTTTTGCCGTTGCTGCCCAAGGAAGGGAGAAGCGTTTTTGCAACCCTTTCCGCGCGCGTCGGTTCGATTGGCGACAACAGGCTGGGTGGTTGGTATGCCTACCGGTCTTCCAAGGCCGCCCTTAATCAGCTTGTGCGCACAGCTTCCGTCGAACTTATGCGCAAAAGAAAAGAGGCAATCTGCGTTGCGCTGCATCCAGGCACCGTACGCACACCCTTGACTGACGGGTTTTCCAAATCGGGTCTCGATGTCCAGGAACCTGATCTTGCCGCGAAACGATTGCTCTCAGTGATCAACAGTCTGTCGCCCGTTCATTCCGGCGGGTTTTTCGACTATCGGGGTGATGAAGTTCCCTGGTAGGCCGGTTTTTGTTGATCGGGCCGGAGTATGTGCAAGAAATAGGAACCGGGATTGTCCCAATCCCATGACTTCAAGAACGGGGTGCCATACATGACCGATTCCTTTTACCGTCCGGTATCTGGGCTTGACCTGCCCCGTTTTGCAGGCGTGCCCACCTTCATGCGGCTGCCGCATGTAGCGCTCGGTGACGCGCGGATTTCGGACGTTGATATCGGCCTGATCGGCACGCCGTGGGATGGCGGGACGACCAACAGGCCGGGTCCGCGTCACGGGCCACGGCAACTCAGGGACATGTCCACCATGATCAGGGCTCAGAACGGGGCGACCGGTGTTCGCCCCTTCGACCTGGTCAACTGCGCTGATCTCGGGGATGTCGGACCAAATCCGGCAAGCGTCGAAGACAGCCTGGACCGCATGACCTCATTTTATGACGAGGTTGTTGCGCAAAAGATTGTTCCACTGTCCGCGGGTGGCGACCACCTTTGTTCGCTGCCGATCCTTCGCTCACTTGCACGGAACAATCCTGTCGGGATGATCCACTTCGATAGCCATACCGATTTGTTCAAGAGCTATTTCGGTGGCATGCAGTACACCCATGGAACACCGTTCAGGCGTGCGGTTGAAGAAGGGCTCTTGGACCCCAAGCGCGTTGTGCAGATCGGGATCCGCGGAACGGCCTACGACAGTGAGGACCGGGATTTCGCTGACAGCGTCGGGATCAAGGTGATCCCGATCGAGGAATTCCATGCGCGCGGGCCGGAAGATGTCATGAGCGAAGCGCGGGAGATTGCCGGTCCCGGCGAAACTTATGTGTCCTACGATATCGACTTTGTCGATCCCGCCTTTGCGCCCGGAACCGGTACCCCGGAGGTTGGCGGACCGAATTCTTACCAGTCTTTGCAAGTCGCGCGGTTGCTTGAAGGTGTCAATATTGTTGGTGCGGATCTTGTCGAGGTTTCGCCCCCCTTTGACCAGAGTGGCGGAACCGCCTTTCTGGGCGTTTCCATCATGTTTGAAATTCTGTGCAACATGGCGCTTGCCATCAAGGCACGAAGCGCTTGATTTTAGGCTGACTTAAGGATTTCACCGTGACAGGCGAAACAGATCTGAAGACGCTGATCTCTCAAATGCGGCCAATGCTGGATCCAGAGCCGTATGTGTTTTGCACGTTCGCTGCGAAGAACTTTCAGGACCTTGCAGACTATGGACCTGTCGGTCTTTTTGCAGAAACCGAAGGCACGACAGCCATCTTGCCCGTTGAACGCGCACGTGAGCTTGGCCTGGGCGATGCCGAATGGTTTCGCAGGATAACCCTCACGGTCCATTCTTCGCTGGAGGCGGTCGGCCTCACCGCCGCAATTTCTGCGGCTTTGACCGAAAAGGGAATATCAGCCAACGTTGTCGCAGCCTACTTTCACGATCATGTTTTCGTACCGGAAGAAAAGGCCGATGAGGCGCTCAAGACGCTGAGGGAACTTGCAGAAAGCAGGCCATAAGTAACCGTCAGTGTCAGTTTAAGCGGCCTTTTTCCTTGCAATTTGGGGTCCGACTTCCCATTCCTAAGCATGTGCAGTCAGGGGTTTGTAGCATGCAACGGGTGAAGCGGCGTCTGTCGGCGATCATGTGCGCAGACGTTGCGCAATATTCCAAGTTGATGGAACGCGACGAGGACGGGACGCTGGACCGGCTCAAGGCGTATAGAGACGTTATGTCGTCGCTGACGGAAAGGCATAACGGGCGTATCGTCAATACCTGGGGCGACGCGGTGATCATCGAATTCGTTTCGGTGATCGAGGCGGTTCAATGTGCCGTTGAAATCCAGAATGAACTTTCCCTGCGCAATGCGGACCTGCCGGAACTCAACCGAATGGATTTCCGGATCGGCATCAACCTGGGCGATATCATGGTTGAGGGTGATGACATCTATGGAGATGGCGTCAATGTCGCGGCGCGTCTTCAGGAGCTCTCGCCCAAGGGCGGCATCATGCTGTCTCAATCCGTCTACGATCAGGTCAAGGCGAAAGTTGCGCTCGGCTTCGATCCGCTCGGCCCACAACAGGTCAAGAATGTCAGCGAACCGGTTGAGACCTATTCCATCCGTCTTGGTGGCCGCAACGCACCCCAGGAAGCAAATTCCGGTTCTGAGCGCGAGGAAGCTGCAGAGTCACCTGAACCACCTTCCGGCCCACCAAACTGGGAAAGAGACACGCAAGCCGTTGCAAACGGTTTTGAACAGGCGCGCCAATGGCTGCGCGTGCAGCCACGCAGAGTGCGAACGTGCGTCTTTTTTGTCGGCTTGTTCTTCGTGCTGAACCTTCTGACATCCGGCTTGTCGACGCTTTGGTTCGTTTGGCCGTCGCTGCCGTTCGTCGCGATGCTGGTTTGGCATTTCCTTGTAGGGCGCAAGAACGAATCCGTTGGTGGCAGCCCCGGCAGCGGAAAATAATCACCAGCAAAATAGCGTTGTTCCCATTCTGATAACACTTTTCGCGCTATTCAGACTTCATGATTTGCGAGTGACCGATAGTTCGCTTACACATGGACAAAACCGGTGCAGGGTACGAACTGCCTGCCGATTAAATAACGCCGGCCTGTCCGGCCCAACAGCCAAGGGAGCTTAATCCTGCGCATGAAAAACTACTCGACAAAAGTGCCCGCACGCCTTGATGAAGAGGACGACGACAAGCCAAAGAGCCAACCTTCGATCCAGGTCGACAAACACCTGTTCGAGGCGCGCACGGTTTTGATTACCGGTCCGGTCACGCAGGACATGGCACGTGATGTCTGTGCCCGTCTTCTCGCACTGGCACAGGTCTCCAACGATCCGATTACGGTGATCGTGTCTTCGCCCGGCGGACACGTCGAATCAGGCGACATGATCCATGACACGATCAAGTTCATCGCACCCGAGGTTCGCATTCTGGGGATGGGATGGGTCGCAAGCGCCGGTGCGTTGATCTACGTTTCGGTTCCGAAGGAAAACCGCTTCTGCACGCCAAATACCCGGTTTCTGTTACACCAGCCGTCTGGCGGTGCTGGCGGTATGGCGACGGACATTGAGATCCAGGCCAAAGAGATCATCAAGATGCGCGACCGGCTGAACAAGATCTTCGCCGACGCGACGGGCCAGCCGATCGATCGTATCGAGAAGGATACTGACCGCGACTACTGGATGAGTCCTGAAGAGGGAATTGAGTACGGGCTTGTCGGGAAAGTCGTAACAAGCGTTGAAGAGCTGGGCTGAGAAAGCCTTCTCCAGAAAAACAAAACGCCGGTGTTGATGCGCCGGCGTTTTTGTTTGGAAAGTAGACAGGTGTTACGCGCTGATGAGTTCCTGTTCGACGGAATAGACCATGATTGGGTCGATCGGCTTGGGATCGAGCACTTGCGGGCGAAGGGTCGCCATCAGGTGCCGAAGTTCGGCCTCGTCGCTTTCGTTTCTTCTTCCGGCGAAGAAAACCATCACAAGGTGATCGACAAACCTGTCATAAACGTCATGGCATGTGCAGATCGGTGCAAGCAGGTCGCAGATTGACTTGCCGTCATAGAACGGTGCGCCGCCCGACAGGAAAATCAGGAATTCCATCAGGTCGTCCGAGCGCTCGAATTCCTTGCGAAACCGTGCGACATCGAAACAGGGATCCTGTTCCAGTCTTGCTTGCAATCGTGGCATTGCGCGTACAACCGCATCACGTCCGCCAAGCTTCAAATAGAGTGTCATTTGGTTACCCTCGACTGTGCCTTTGTTAATGCACACACACCATGCCGCAGTTCTGTTCACGCCCCTGTGACCTCGATCACGGTTATTGCCTTTGTGAAAACAGACAGGTTTTTGTCGCCGTATGAACACTCACTCACATATGGATTAAACGACAGGTCCCGCCGCGAGCGCGCGCAGCTTCGCCGCAAAATGTGACATTTGATTTACAGTTTTGTTTCGATAATGTGGATGTTATGTATCTGGGTTAATTCAGCTCTTTCTAATTCCTTCTGTGTAATCAGGAAGATTAACCTACAAGAATCACATGAGTCAGTTTTACTGGGATAGAGACTGTGAGTGTTTCCATGTCGAATTTTCGGCTGAGTTTGGATTCCACTATGGCCATAAAAAAGACGCCTTAAACAATTCTCATTGTCTTGTTTGATTTGCCGCTCTTGGAATTACGCCGTGCTTTTTTATATTTCGAAAATCGCCTATTTTTTTCTCCAGCCCTCAAATTTACTCATTTCAGTCGCGCTGGTTGGATTGGCCCTTCTGACGTTTTCAAAAAGACGGCGTACCGGTATGCGCTTGGTATGGTTGGCAATTCTGGGTCTGGCGATTTGCGGATTGTCGCCGGTAGCGAACTGGCTCATCCTTCCGTTGGAGGAGCGTTTTCCTCGTCCGGAACAAATTGTCGCGTACGATGGAATTATTGTTTTAGGCGGTGCTGTGGATACGGTGGTCACCGGAGGGCGAGGGGACACCGCACTTACAACCTCTGGTGAGCGAATCACCATTTCGGCGCGCCTCGCCGGGCTCATTCCAAATGCAAAGGTGATCCATTCCGGAGGAAAGGGATTCGTCATTTCCTCCCAGGCTACAGAAGCAGAGGGCGCAGCGCGGTTGTTTGAAGACTTCGGAATCGCATCAGAGCGGATTGTTCTGGAGGACAAATCCAGAAACACCTGGGAAAACGCTGTCCTCACGAAACAGCTTGTGGACCCAGAACCGGGCCAGACCTGGCTCCTGGTTACGTCCGCCTATCATATGCCACGTGCCATGGGCGTCTTCGAAAAAGCGGGCTGGGAGGGCGTGACCGCCTATCCGGTCGACTACAGGACGCGTGGACCAGAAGACACTTCACTAGGGTTCTCAGGCGTTTCAAAGGGTTTGAGGCGATTTGACCTCGCTTTCAGGGAATGGGTGGGACTGGCTGCCTATAAGCTAACAGGCCGGAGCACGACCTGGTTGCCGGGCCCGGAAACCGTGAACCAGGCGGCGCGTTAAGGCTGGTTTGAAAACACCTCTTTTACAGGACGCTGCGACGCACCATATCAGGTTCTATCAAGGGTATGAAAAGGACGTGGGCAGATGGTCCTCGAAGCGCCGCTCGTTTCGGCAGACATTGTTCAATGGTTATATAGTGATGCCTCGTATCTCAGCGATACGTTGGAGGTTGTAAGCGAAATGGCCGTGCGCCTGCGTGACGGCGGAGTGCCTGTCGACAGGGCAACGACCGGGATCTGGATCGTTCATCCGAACGTGCGTGCAGAAGCCTCCGTTTGGGCCAGCGACGGCACGCGCGAAATCAGGCTCTATACGGCTGACAACAGCTCAGACGAAGACTACCAGATCAGTCCGATCAAACGTGTACATGAGACCAAGGCCGCGGTGCGCGTCAGGCTTGCACATTCCAATGAAGCGGAAGAATTCCCGGTTACAGTCGATCTTCGCGAGGAAGGCTATAAGGATTATATCGCGCTGCCGATGCCGTTTTCCGATGGCTCCGTCAAAGTTGTTACATTCGCTACCAGGGCTCCAACAGGTTTCAGCGGTGCACACATAGGCGTATTCGAATCTCTTATCCGGCCGCTCGCTCTCGTTTGTGAGCTGAAAACGCTTCGCAGAACGGCTGAGACGGTGCTTGACACCTATGTCGGCCCTCGTGCCGGCTCGAAAGTGCTGGACGGAACGACACGCCGCGGGCAGGGTGAGTGGATCAAGGCGGTTGTGAGCTTTGCTGACATTCGCGGTTTCACGCGCCTTTCGAATACGCTCCCGGCAGACATGATCGTTCAGTTTCTGAACAAGTATTTCGGCGCAATGACCGCGGCTGTCGAAGCCCATGGCGGTGAAGTGCTCAAGTTCATCGGCGACGAGGTGATGGCGATCTTTCCCTATGAAACCGAAGACCAGGCACGCGACGCGGCGAAAAGAGCGCTTCTGGCTGCGCGCGATACGCTCAAGCGCATTGACGGTATCAACAGCTCGAACACCTGCGCACAAACCCCGGATCTGAGCGTGGGTATTGCGTTGCACGCAGGCGATGTCTTCTACGGCAATGTCGGCAGCGAAACCCGGCTTGACTTCACGGTTGTCGGCCCGGTCGTGAACCTCGCCGCCCGCATTGCGGAATTGGCGAAAGACCTGCGCCGGGAAGTGCTCGTCTCCGACGCTCTTTCTGACATCATGGGCTGCCGGTCCGGTCTTTATGGGCGGTATCAGGTCAAAGGTTTCGACGACCCGGTGGCGGTTTATTCGCCGGATCTGTCCGGGGACGCTAAGTTCGGATATTGCCCCGAAAGCACGGCTGCTCTGGAACGAGAGGCGAATTGACGGCGAAGCAGGACCAACAGCACGGCCAAAGTGGTTGATGCGAACATGAAAGGTCCTGCGAACCAGCCCAAAAAACCGATGGCGAAAAAGAGCGCACGTTGACCTCTGTTGAAATGTTGGCCGGCGAGCATGTTGAGAGCGCCGGCCTGAAGGGCCATTTCCCGGATCTTATCGTCATCCGCCGCCCCTTGTTCGGGCACGGCACCCATCACAATGCTTGCGTAATTGAACAGGCGGTACGCCCAGCCAAACTTGAAGAAGCTGTAGGCGAAGATCAGCATCAGACCGAGCACCTTTATTTCCCAGAGAGTCCGGCTGCTTTCGACCGGAATCGAGAGATCTCCAGCGATCTGGACAATCCTGTCGGTCGCCTCAAGAAGCGCGAACCCGCCGCCGATCGCAAGGAGTGCCGTGGAGGCAAAGAAGGCCGTACCCTGCTGAAGGCCAGCCATGATGGCGGTGTCCATGATACGAACTTCGCGCTGGCACATCGAGATCATCCACTCGCGGCGATAAGTGTCCATTACACTTGATAACGTTTTTGTCCGCAGCGGGCTGACATCCACGATCAGATTGAAGCCGAACCAGGCAACCAGAAACCAAACGGCTGCGGCGATGTCCAGGTGCGAAAGGGCGTGCATGGTAAACTCTCTGCGGTGTTCCGTTCCTGCTACAAAGCATAAGCAGCTGAAAAAATGAAAAGAATTTTGCTCTGCAAAAATGACGTGGCAGCTGCTCCATTTTTGCGCTTGCGAATTGGTAAGGGTTCGTTTACTTCGACGCCTCAAAGGCGCCATATTTGAAAAGTGCAGGGGACCGGCGCCAGAAAAAGTGTAGGGCTTTAATGGACGAAAACGTGCAGAAATCTTGTTGGAGCGTCACTCTTTGGACTGTCGCTGCGGTGGGTGTCGCCTTGACGATGATCCTTCTCTTCAACGACGTTGAAAACGCTCAACAGGCGGTTGCCGTCGCCAAATAAAGGCAACGGGACACTTTCAGAAAAAGGCGCAGCCCCCGGCGGCGCCTTTTGTGTTTCTGCGACAGCCTTCAGGATTTCAACGCAAGGCGCTCGCTTATTGCGGACGGTTCAGTGGACCGAAAACCTGCTGCAATTCCATCTGTCGAACGACAGTCTTTCCTTCTGGATAGCTGATCAGGAAACCCGCATACCCCTCCGGACCGTGTGGCATTACGACGAGCCGTGCCAGACCAAGTCCCGGCCACGCCAGATCGGCACCCCACACCGGTATGGTTTCAAGCGGCTGTGATCCGTTCAGCGCTTGAAAATCTGTTCCGTGCAGCACGTTTGTGTCGTCGGCGTTCCAGGTCAGCCCGGCAAGGCCCGCCTCAACCGGATATAACAGGGCTTCCGTTTCGCCTATCCGTAGCGACAATGTGCCGTTGGCGCGATGGGTGACATCGACTTTGGCTGTCCCCGTGTCCGCTGGAAGCGGCGTCCGACGTCCGTCTTTCTCGATAAAGCCCGTCGTATTGACGATCTGAAATTCGCCGCCCGGCAAGAGCTGGTCAGCTGCTGCGGGCCAGGCAAGGATCACGCAAGCAAAGAGTGCGACGACAAGATTTTTCATTCTTGGTACCCAATTGTCATTCGCGATAGTCTAAGTCAGGTTCTTAAAGAAACTGATGCGTGCGACGAAACTGCCGGAAGAACTTTCTGACCGTTATCGAGACAATGAAACGATCATATCCTCAATCGTTGAGAAATAGGGTTGCCAGCCTGTTGCCCGTTGCGCGTGACTGACATCGATCTTTTGGGAGAGCGCGTAGCCTGCGTTCCAGTCGGTCTCGGGCGATATTGAACTATCTGCTTTCACCGTTTCGATTTCCAATGGCAGTCCGTGCCTTGCGGACACATGCGACGCCAGATGACGAACCGGAATGCCTGAGATGCTGCCCGCCATAAGGGTCATTCTGAAGCGGGCGTGCTGCAGCGCCTGGACATAAAGGGCTGCCAGATCATTGACCTCAATCAATGGCCAAAGCGTTTCCGGCTTTGCGCGCGTTCTGAAAGGGGTGCCGCTCTTGAGCGCGGTCGTCATCTCAGCAATCGGGCCAGCCAACAGGCTGCAGACAAGCGCCGGATGGATCACGACAAGATTAAGATCCGTTCCATGAGACAGGGTCCGGATTGTTTCCGCCATGAAACGGAAGGCCGTCAGCGGTTCGAAAGGCGTCTTTTCCGTAATGGTCTGGTTGTCTCCCAAGGATGGAAAGAGCCAGATGCCGCCGGTATATATCAGTTTTAACGGCTGTTTCCTGTGCTTTGCAGCCTGTTTGAGAGACAGCATGGATAGGCGGTCGACACGCCCCATGTCTTCTGAAAAAATCGCACCAGCATGAATGACAGCGTCACAGGACGCGGCCCGGCCAACCCAGCTTTCCGCGCTTTTGAGATCTCCCGGAAAGGCACTTGCGCCGAGCGCACGCAATTTGTCAGCGGAAGCCTCGGACCGCGCCAGTGCAACGACACGGACACCTTTCGAAAGCAACTCTTTCACAACAGCGGCACCGATCAGACCCGTGCCACCGGTCACGAACACGTCCATCTTCAAAGAGAACCCTGTTCTGAAGGTGCGCGCAAGTTTTTGCTGTGCGCTCCTGTGTACAATCCACCACCGTTTGCCTTGGCGTTCTTGACGCGGTGGTCAGGCCTGCTAGGTCAGTAGTATGACCTTGCATCTCGTGAAACTTTGCGTGGGCGCTGACAGCGCGGAATCGCTTCAGGCATGGATTGATTACCGCGTCGAGCAGGCCCGGCTTGCCGGACGGGAAGAGGTGACCACGCACACAACACGCATGGTCCCCACGCGCAGGGACGAGCTTCTGGACGGCGGGTCTCTCTACTGGGTGATCAAGGGCAAGATACAGGTTCGGCAGCACCTGATCGACATTCGTCCATTCACCGACGACGCCGGGGTCAAGAGATGCGACCTCGTACTTGAGCCCAGGCTCATCACGACGCGGTACCAGCCTAAACGGCCGTTTCAAGGCTGGCGTTACCTAAAGGCAGCCGACGCACCTGCTGATATGCGAATGTCGGGGGATTCGCGGGCGATGCCCGACGGTATGCGCCGCGACCTTGTTGAGCTTTGCCTCCTTTAGGGTCCTGCATCAAACTTGCCAAAAAGTGCTCACATGCCCACTTTCAGTTTCAGAGACTGCGACAAGGACCAGGCGGGATGGCAAAAGACCGGGACGACATGAAGGAGACGCTCGTCAGGCGGAACGCACAGGTTCCGTCTGCATCCGACGACATCTCGGCGTTTCTGGCAAAAGCAAAGGAAATCAAACCGCAATCGGGAAGCGGTGGCCGGCTTATTTTCGCACTGGACGCGACAATGAGCCGCCAGCCCACGTGGGACAGGGCGTGTCACATCCAAGCTGAAATGTTTCAGGAAGCGGGACAGATCGGTGGCCTGAAAATCAAGCTGGTGTATTTTCGAGGCTTCGGTGAATGCCGCGCCTCGCGCTGGTTCGAACGCAGCGACGAGCTTGCAAAGGCCATGAGCCGCATCTCGGTACAGGGCGGTCGCACCCAAATCGGCAAAGTGCTCACTGCCGCTTTGAACTCTGCTGCAGAAGACAAGGTCGCTGCGCTTGTCTATGTCGGCGATTGCATGGAAGAAGATGTCGACGTTTTGTGTGACAGGGCCGGGCAACTCGGGCTCTTGGGTGTGCCGATGTTCCTGTTCCAGGAGGGCCGCGACGGCGTCGCCGAACAGGCTTTCCGCGAAATGGCGCGCCTGACGAATGGTGCCTACTGTCCGTTTGATGCCGGGTCGGCGCAGCAGCTCGCCGAGCTTCTGAAAGCGGTTGCTGTGTTTGCAAGCGGTGGTCACGGGGCGCTCAAGGCACTTGAAAAGAAAGGCGGGCAGGGCGCCCGCTTGCTGCTGCAGCAAATCAAGCCTGGCTGATGTTTTATTTTCTGATTGGACTGATATTGCTTTTGGCCGTTGTGTTTGGTGCACGCGGTTTCGTGCAAGCCAACCCGGCCGATCTTGCGCGTAAGATGCGCAGATATGGTGGTATTTTGCTGCTGGTTCTCGGCGGCATTTTCATGCTCACCGGCCGATTCATGTTCGCAATACCGCTCATCGGGTTTGGATTATCTCTGCTGGGTGTTGCGGGCCTTGGAGGACTTACGGGTACATACAAGCCAAACAAGGCATCAGGTCAACGTTCCCGCGTTCGCACAGCAATGGTTGAAATGGAACTGGACCACGACACCGGGGCAATGACCGGCAGTGTTCTGGCCGGCGGGTTCCAAGGCCGAATGCTGGACGATTTGTCCGAGCTAGACCTGCATTCATTCTGGCTGGAATGCGCGCAGGACGAACAGAGCCGTAAACTAGTCGAAGCTTATCTCGACCGCCGGCTTGCCGGATGGCGTGAACACTTCCAGTCTGATGGAACAGAGGGGCAAGGAAGCGCGCCGAGCTCTGGCCCCATGACAGATGAGGAGGCCTACGAGATCCTGGGGCTTTCGCCCAATGCCGGGGACGCGGAAATTCGAGCCGCGCATCGCCGGCTTATGCTGCGGGTTCACCCCGACAAGGGAGGATCCGGTTTCCTCGCGGCGAAAATCAACGAGGCTAAAGACACGCTTCTCAGAAGACATTGACGGCATCCGTTACGCAGTTACTGGTAGATGGCGAAGCAGGCAAATTTTGCCTTTTTGAGTGTTCTGCATGCCCTTCGGGCGGACGATTTCGTATCAAAGCCAACGAAACGCGCGCGGTATAGCGTCTGTCCGTTTGCTTCAACAGGTTCGGTATAGGGTGAGCGGCCACGCAGGGCTGCACCTGTCCGGGCCTTGGCCTTCTTCAGGAGAGCCACAGCCTGATTTTCCGTTTCTGATGCGGCGATCTGAACCTGCCAGCCCGGCTCGATGTCGGGTCTGTCGCTGGTGGCAACCGTGACCGTATCCCCACGGCTTTCCGCGATCGGAGATGCTGCGGAAGCGGTTGCGATTTTGACGGGTTTTGAACCAACTTCGGGAGCAGGTACCGTCTCAATGGCAACGGTTTTGACCGTGATCGTTTTGGGCGGCGCCGGCTGATTTTGCCGTGCGCTCGCGGCACCTGCACTACGCGTCGTCTTTTCTTGTGCCGCCGCAAGCAACACCTTGCTGGAGACTGAATTCGTGGTCAGGTCAAGATCCTGGTTTTCGCGCCGGATCGGAGGCAGTGCCGTCGCCACAGCGAAGGTCTCGTCAAAGCGCTGTTTGACAAGTTTCGGGGGCAAGGGAACGGCTTCGCCGAAACCTGGAACTGTTGGCCGTTGTGCCGCTGCTGACGTTGCCGACTGTGGCGTAGGAGCCGGTGCGGGCACTGCTGCGGCTGGTTTGGCCGAGGAGTTGAATGCGAGCACCATCGGTGACCCGGTGGCGGGTGCAGGCTGGCTTCCCGGCTTGGCTTGCGGAAGAGGCGGGCTCTTCAGAGCACTTGCAACAAAAATCGGCGCCGCGCCACCTTTGGCGATCGCCGGCACGGTTTTCTTGCCGCGGCTCGCCTTTGACAGGTAGCGGTTGATCAGCTTTGTCATTTGCGCATTGCGGGAGGCACCTGATCTTCCGCCCATCACCACTGCAACAATCTGACGTCCGTTCCGGTTTACCGACGTGACAAGGTTGAAACCGGAAGCCCTGATGTAACCGGTCTTGATTCCATCCACACCCTTGACGCGGCCAAGCAGCTTGTTGTGGTTGCCGTAGGTACGTCCGCCGTATTTATAAGAACGGGTGTTGAAGTACCCGTAATATTGCGGGAAGTGTTCCTGAATCGCGCGGCCCAGGGTCGCCATGTCCCTCGCGCTGGTGCGCTGTCCGGAGTTTGGCAGTCCGTGAGGGTTCCGGAATGTTGTTTTTTTCATCCCGAGCGAGCGTGCTGTGCGCGTCATGCGTTCAGCGAACTTCTTTTCCGATCCGCTGATGTTCTCAGCAACGACCGTCGCAACATCGTTGGCCGATTTCGTGACGAGCGCGAGAATAGCGTCCTTGACCTTGATGGTCTTACCAGCCTTCAGGCCCAGTTTCGACGGCGGCCTGCCAGCGGCGTATTTTGAAACTTTCAAGCGTGAGCTGAGGGACAGCCTGCCGGCTTCGAGTTCCTCGAAGACCACATACAGTGTCATGATCTTGGTCAGCGAAGCCGGGTAGCGATAAGCATCAGCGGACGAAGCATAAAGCGTCTTGCCGGTCTTGGCGTCGACGACAATGCCCGCGTATTTGGGGTTGGCTAAGGCTGCTGCAGGGAGACTGAGCGCCAGAGCGCTGAGGACCAGTATTTTGCCCGCTCTGGCGAATATTCTTGTCTTGCGAAGAAAACGCATACCAAACACAGTTACTATCCCATTCCGGGTCACACGTTTCTGTCTGAAGGTTTGCCCGTTGAATCATCCCCCTGCGATTCAAATCGGCGCCCCTCGTCGTAAGTCCCATTTGATGGAATCACGGTTACGAATGTGTAAATGGATTGCTGAAAAAGCACTTTAAAAAAGTGTTTTTTGTTAGAGTTAACTAATGGTTAAAATCGGCTGTAAAGTAAAAAATTCTACGCTCATAGTATTTCCTCACTAGATACATTGGAAATCTGGATTTTTTGCTAAACAGGATGTTAACGCGCCGTATCGCGGAGTCGCTGTAACATGATGTGCCTTCTTTGAATAGAGTGAGCAGCTTCAAAAGGCTCTAGGTCATGTGTCGCAAACATATGAGAATGACGGTGCTCCGGGGGCGTGTAAGCAGTACAATTTTCGCCTTATGGGATTGTAAAAATTAATTTCTCGTAATGGTTGTTGCTGCAATGCAAAATCATCTTGACAGTTATTGTGCAGTGCATTACGACGATTTCCCGTAGGTAACGCGATGCGCGCGCCGGCAGCCTATTAGGGTCGTTGAAACAGGCCCTGGCACCCGGTCCGCCGGATGAGGGCAGTTAGATGATGAACAGCTTTGAAGATCTCCAGAAGTTGAGCAAAGACAACATGGACATGGCCATGGAATCTTTCGGTACGATGAGCAAAGGTTTCCAGGCGATTGCAGCTGAAGTAGCCGATTACCAGAAGAAGTCCTTCGAAGAAGGTACTGCTGCGGTGGAAAAGCTGGTTGCTTCCAAGTCTCTGGACAAAGCTTTCGAAGCTCAGGCTGACTATGTCAAAACCAGCTACGAAGGTTTTGTCGGTGAAATGACCAAGCTCGGCGAAATGGTCACCGACATGTCCAAAGATGCATACAAGCCGTATGAAGGCGTTCTCGGCAAAATGGCTAAGTAAGCCTCTTCACGCCGTTAAACGACGTTTCTTTGCTAAAACCCGGTTCAGGCGAGCCGGGTTTTTTCGTATTTGGACAGATATGCCCACATTTTGACGTCCGACAGGAATTGAATTCCAGATCACGCGGATTTGGCCTTCGGTCCCACCTTTTAATCGTTTTTCAGACACCTACATTCGTCAATGACGGTAGCGCTTCTGCTTCAAACAGGGCGTTCACCTTAATCTTGATGAAATCGACCATTGCGCCAGCGAGGCTTGCGCGGCAGGATTACCCATTAAGACGTAAATCCCGCAGGGCAACATTCTGCGGAACCAACAACCGGTTCGGGTGTCATGCGTCACACGTACCGGCCTGAAGACACTGGTAATAGCCGGAATGATAGAGGCGATAGATACGGCAATGTCGGCGGGTTCAGACTACAACGATGACGGTGATGACGCCGGAACCGTTGTCGTTACCCGTACGAAAACGATCACAAAGCGGCCAAATCTCTATCGTGTGCTGCTGTTGAACGACGATTACACGCCGATGGAATTTGTCATTCATGTTGTAGAGAACTTCTTCCAGAAGAATCGGGAAGAAGCGACCCGCATTATGCTGCATGTGCATCATCATGGTGTCGGAGAATGTGGGATTTTTTCCTACGAGGTCGCCGAAACCAAAGTGACACAGGTGATGGACTTTGCTCGCAAACATCAGCATCCTTTGCAATGCGTCATGGAAAAAAAGTGAGGACTTACGTACGTGCCTTCTTTCTCACGCAGTCTTGAAAAAGCCCTTCATCAGGCACTGGCGTTCGCGAACGAACGTCAGCAGGAATACGCCACGCTAGAGCATCTTCTGCTGGCGCTGCTGGACGATCAGGACGCGGCAGCCGTCATGCGGGCTTGTAACGTGGACCTGGACACGATCCGGCGCAATTTGCTGGAGTATATCGAAACCGAACTGGACAATCTGGTCACGGACAGTGACGAAGATTCAAAGCCGACAGCCGGGTTCCAGCGCGTTATTCAGCGCGCGGTTATCCACGTCCAGTCGTCGGGCAGAGAAGAGGTGACGGGCGCCAATGTGCTCGTCGCGATCTTTGCCGAACGCGAAAGTCATGCTGCCTACTTCCTGCAGGATCAGGACATGACGCGTTACGACGCCGTCAATTACATCTCGCATGGCATCGCGAAGCGTCCTGGAATGTCGGAAGCCCGGCCCGTCGAAGGAGCGGACGAGGAAGACATCCTTCCCGGTTCTGAAGGCGAAAAGAAATCCAATCAGAAGACCGATGCTCTTGAGGCCTACTGCGTCAACCTCAATGAAAAGGCCGTTAGCGGCAAGATCGATCCGCTCATCGGCCGCGATAGCGAAATTCAGCGCACGATCCAGATCCTGTGCCGGCGCTCCAAGAACAATCCTCTCTTCGTTGGCGACCCTGGCGTCGGCAAGACAGCGATTGCAGAAGGACTTGCGCACCGGATCGTCAATGAAGATGTGCCTGACGTCTTGATGGACGCTACGATTTTCTCCCTCGATATGGGAGCACTCTTGGCGGGAACACGGTATCGGGGCGATTTCGAGGAACGGTTGAAACAGGTCGTCAAGGAAATCGAGGATTTTCCGGGCGCCGTCATGTTCATCGACGAAATCCACACGGTCATTGGTGCCGGGGCCACGTCAGGGGGCGCTATGGATGCGTCCAATCTGCTCAAGCCTGCGCTGGCATCAGGTGCCATCCGCTGCATCGGCTCGACGACCTACAAGGAGTATCGTCAGTTCTTCGAAAAGGATCGGGCGCTTGTTCGCCGGTTCCAGAAAATCGACGTGAACGAACCCACGATTCCGGATGCAATTGATATCCTGAAGGGCCTGAAGCCGTATTTCGAAGACTTCCACAAGGTGCGCTACACCAATGACGCCATCAAGACGGCTGTGGAACTGTCGGCGAAATACATCTCCGACCGGAAGCTTCCGGACAAGGCGATCGATGTGCTTGATGAAACCGGTGCGTCGCAGATGCTTGTACCGGAGGCACGCCGCCGCAAGACGATCGGGGTCAAGGAGATCGAGAATACAATCGCAACCATGGCTCGGATCCCGCCAAAGTCTGTCTCCAAGGACGACGCAGAAGTTCTGGAAAATCTCGGCAAGGATCTGAAACGGGTTGTCTACGGCCAGGATTCGGCGATCGAAACGCTTGCATCTGCAATCAAGCTCGCCAGGGCTGGCCTTCGCGAGCCTGACAAGCCGATCGGCAGCTACCTGTTCTCCGGCCCGACCGGTGTTGGTAAAACAGAAGTGGCGCGGCAGCTGGCATCTTCACTCGGTGTCGAACTGATCCGGTTCGATATGTCGGAATACATGGAACGCCACACGGTCTCACGCCTGATCGGTGCACCTCCGGGCTATGTCGGTTTTGACCAGGGCGGGCTTCTGACCGATGGCGTCGACCAGCATCCACACTGCGTGCTGCTGCTTGACGAGATCGAGAAGGCTCATCCGGATCTCTTCAATATCCTGCTGCAGGTGATGGACCACGGCAAGCTCACCGATCACAACGGCAAGCAGGTCGATTTCCGCAATGTCATCCTGATCATGACCACCAATGCGGGTGCGTCCGACATGGCGAAAATGCCGGTCGGCTTCAACCGCATCAAGCGAGAAGGGGATGACACGGAAGCGATCAACAAGCTGTTCACGCCGGAGTTCCGCAATCGCCTCGATGCCATCATTCCGTTCGGCAACCTGCCGATGGAAGTGGTCTACAAGGTGGTCGAGAAATTCGTCATGCAGCTTGAGGTTCAGCTTGCGGACCGCAACGTGACCTTCGAGCTGACCGAAGATGCCGTTAAATGGCTGGCGACCAAGGGCTATGACAACCAGATGGGCGCACGGCCACTCGGGCGCATCATCCAGGAGCATATCAAACGGCCGCTTGCGGACGAGGTTCTCTTCGGAAAGCTCAAAAAGGGCGGCATGGTCAAGGTGTCCGTCTCTGAAGATGGCAACGGGCTGCTGCTTGAAAGCGTCGAGGAGCGGGCAACACCGCCCAAGCCCAAAGCTAAGACGGAAGCCAAGCCAAAACCGAAACGGCGCCGCAAACCTGCCGCGAAAGCAACGGCAGCGAAGCAGTCCAAGTCGTCAGGTGGCGGGAAGGGCGGTTCCTCCAAGAAAAGCCTCGTACCGAAAGTGCCGCTGGCGGATTGAGCCCAAGCAGGTTCTGATAAGCAAAACCCCGGACAACACGTCCGGGGTTTTTTGTTCGTCAACGCCAATGCCGACCCATCACTTTTGTGTCTGAGCAACAATAGGTGTCAAAGGCGAGGTGCGATTTTCGCTCCTATGGCTGGTCTAATACGATGAGGCGCTTAACTCACGCGGCGGGACAAGCCGCTTGCCCTGGGCGTAGTCGAGTTGGGCGCGCAGCCACAGAAGACTATTGAGAAAGGGATCTCTCGAAAGATCCTCCGGGCGGGACTTCATACCGTCAGTGACCTTGATGTGGTCACGGCATAGGGAACGCTCCGTTTCCTCCCCGTCCGGGGCTATCGGGCACCATTTGTTCAGGTCGAAAGGAACACCCCAGGCTAAACCGCGCTTGAAACATGTCAGAGCGACATATCGTGGTCCGATCAGTGTTTCGCCGTCAGGCCCTTTCATGCCCCATCGTCCCTTTTCCTCGAATCTTTGAAGCGCACCCCCGCAAATGAGGATCTTCTCCCTCTCGGGTAATATCGGCGGTTCCTCATAAACCTCGATTTCGTTGTTGTTGGAATCGATCCAGAAGATGCGCCCGTCCAAGCGAACCATGTAGATCCTGGAACTTTCACCAGTGCCGCTTTCTTTCCCAGCGACCGGCTTTTTCGCGCGTTCCTCAGCGACGAAATCGTAGACCGGAGGAATGACGTAAGCGCCCGCCTGGTCTATAAGCCCCTTTTTATCATTCAACGAAACGGCAGCCATTTCGTCGTGGAACTTGACTTCTCCGTCAAACCAGCCTGTGGGTGGAAATATCTGGCCATCCTGTGTGATGATCTTGTGTTGCCCTTTGCCGAAGGTGAGCGACCAAGGATTTTTACACCCACGGTCTGAGTGCAAGACATGATCGCCCCATTGCCTGGTGACAAACGTCTTCGGCACTTTCGGATGGGAAACGGCAAGAAACCCATGTTGTTCGAACAGTTTCAGCCCGCCCGGGCAGGTTTTGTGAACATATCCGTTTCGCTCGTCGGTGACGAGTTCGCCGTCCGGGGTGACGCTGTACCACCGGTTTCCCTCTAGGACACGCGGAAGCCGGCCGTCTCTTGGAATTGAAACCTTCTCGAAGTAGCGCCCGGAAAGCAGATTTCCGTTGCGCAAAGCGAGGCCGTACCTGTTTTCCGTTCCTGGCTTGCGTACCGATACATATTGACCATTAGGGTATCCAACACCACCGAATTTCAGCGGGATTACCAGTTCTCCGGTTTCGTCCACGGCTCCAAACAGGGTGGGGTCGCCATCCTTTCTGGGATAACCGCTGACGGTGGCGAGGCCATTAAACGGCTGCGAAACCGAGCGGTATCGTGGTGTGATCTGCCATGTCCCGTCTGAACGCAGCAAACCAAATTTGGCGTCCTTGAGCTCGTTTTCAGAGGCCCAGATCAAGCCACGGGAAAAATCGTCAAACTTTTTGATGAAATAGCGTTTGTCCGAAATCCGGCCGTTTTCAATATGATAAAGTCCAAAGCGGTTCTCGCGCTCCTGATATACCGAAATTTGCTGACTTAACTTATATGCCGCATCGGTATCGCGCCACCGGGGTGAGTCTGTGACAAGAAAGGTGTTGCCAGTGAAGCGGAAGAGACGCCCGAACTGCGGTTCGACAACATATTTCCCGCTTTGGTCGATCAGACCGGCCAGTTGACCGGTGAAGACTTCCGCAAGTCCTTTCTCGAACGACCCGGCAAGGTCGTAGCGCGGAGAAATCACCATTTTGCCGGTGCGGTCGATATAGCCGTATTTTTCGTCGATCTTGACGGCTGCAAGACCCTCGCTGAACTGTCCTGCATCCTGAAACGAATGTGGAATTCGAAGCCCTTTGGAGCGCTGTTCGACATAGCCGCACAGATCGTACGCTCCTCCGCAATTTGGAACCAACACCGGTTCCTCGGCCTCCGTACCACTCGCGACTGCCAAAAACACCGTGAAATACAGAAACTGAATCAAGAAACTTTTTGCCACTTTGAAACCCTCTAGTCACCATTCAGTAATCTCAATCTAGTGTGGTAATTTAGGCGAAATGCGGGCAGGGGTTGTGGTGCCGTGCTGCCATCGTTGACAAAGTAATAGCGTCTTCAAGCGGTGCTGAATTCTCGCTTGTAGCTGTCCGGCTCTGGACACAAAACACCGAAAAATGTAAGGCTGCCTTATTATCTGAAGTCTGAGTTCTCTTCCAATGACCGTTCCCAAAGGGACCGCGCAGTCAAAGCCGTCTGAAGATCCGCCCAAATCCGGCAGAGAGTGGTTTCTGCTGGGTGCACGTGCAGCCATATCAATCCCGGCTCTGATCCTCACTGCGGCCTTTGTCGGGTTTGCAGGGTTGGCGCGGGAGACCGGCCTGTCGCTCGCAGAAACTCTTGCAATGACCGGTTTCATCTGGGCTCTACCGTCTATTGTCGTTCTGACCGGAGCGCTTTCGTCGGGCATGGGGCTGATCCCTGCGTCCATTGCCGTGGCGCTTGCCTCCGTTCGTCTCATGCCGATGACGATGGCCCTTATGCCCATGGTGAAGGTTCCTGGAAAGACCAAGAACTGGCATCTTCTGATTGCCTCGCATTTCGTGGCGGTCACCGCCTGGGTGTTTGCCATGCGCACCCTTCCGGAGCTGCCGCGCGAAGCACGCCTTCCTTATTTTACCGGGTTCGGTTCTGCTGTGACGTCCTTCGTCTTCTGCATGACGGGGATTGCCTATCTGGCAGTTGAACGGCTGCCCGATGTCGTTGCCGGCGCGCTGGTGCTTCTGACACCGGTCTATTTTCTCTGTTCGCTCTGGGGCGCGGCGCGCCTGACTGTCGACAAGGCGGCAATGGTGGTCGGTCTTGTGCTTGGGCCCTTGTTCTTCCTCTTTCTGCCGGGCCTTGATCTTCTCTGGACAGGGTTGGTTGGTGGCACAGCGACATTCTTCGGGATGAAAATCCTCCGCGGAGGCCTGTGATGAGCGGTGACATCATGATGGAAACCTGGTGGTGGCCTTATGTGATGATCCTGGTAGCCGGTTGGCTGGCGACGGACGTGTGGCGCTGGATCGGTGTCTTTGCCAGCGGGCGTCTGCGCGAAGACAGTGAGCTGTTGATCTGGGTGCGCTGCGTTGCAACAGCGCTGGTAGCCGGCCTCATCTCCAAGCTGATCCTGTTCCCGCAAGGGATCTTGGGGGAAACACCCATGTGGCTGCGTATCGCTGCTGCTTGTGCCGGATTTGCGGCCTTTTTCCTGTCCCGGCAGAAGGTCATTGTCGGCGTCCTGGCCGCAGAAGCCTTCTTGATCGGTGGCTGGTGGCTGGTTGATAGGGTAGGCTAGAGATCGACTGTCTCACCGAGCACTGGAGAGTGACATGGCAGAACAGGTCGAACTCTTTTACGCGCCCCAGACCCGTGCAACGGGTGTTCGTGTTCTCCTGGAAGAACTCGGCGCGCCGTACACCCTGAATGTCCTGAACGTCAAACTGGAAGAAAACCGGCAACCCGGTTTTTTGAAACTGAATCCGGCCGGTAAGGTTCCAACTGTCCGGCGCGGCGATGCCGTCGTCACGGAACAGGTCGCGATCTATCTCTACCTGGCGGATCTCTTTCCGGAAAGAGGGCTCACGCCAGGTCTCGACGACCCGTTGCGCGGGCCTTACCTGCGCTGGTTCGTCTATATGGCATCGTGTTTCGAACCGGCACTGGTGGACCGGGCGCTCAAGCGGGAAGAGCCGCCGCAGTCCATGTCACCCTATGGCAGTTTTGAGACGGTCGTGGAGAACATGCGTGCGCAACTTACGGGCAAGACCTTCGTTCTGGGCGAAAAGATCACAGCACTCGATGTCCTTTGGGCGATGGGTCTCAGATGGGGCATGATGTTCGGCATTGTGCCCGAATTCGATGAATTCAAAGACTACACGGCTCGCTTCTTCGAGCGACCCGCGGCCGTGAAGGTTCTTCAGGAAGATCAGAACCTTGCCAAGGAACAGGATGAAGCGGCAAAGGCTGCAGGCGTTGCGTGAAACTCAGGTTTATGGCTCTCAGACTTCCGCCACGACGAGTGGTTCGACACTGACGATCCATTGTTTTCGAATGCAGGAGATTATGGCCTGGACAGTATAGGGCTGATCGTCATTGGCGGGGTCGCAATCGAGCCATTTGCCGTCATCTTCAATCCGGCCCGTTTCGAGACAATCGAAGTAAAGATCACACCACGCGCCGTAAGACGTTCGCAATATGGTTTTCTCGGGGACCGCCAGCTCCAGAGTGACAAAGTCTGACTGGGCCAGCTCGTGTTCGGAAAAGAGCATTGTTGCGAGCAGGTCCAGCTCTTCCGGCGCAGTTTCGAAGGTCCACACAGGTGGTGCCAGACATTGAGACAGGCCGATGTGGCGCAAGTGCTCACTGACATACTCATAAGCGACCCGATGATTGCCGCGCGCACCGGTGCCTTCCCAGGACGGTACATAGCAGCCGTCTTCATCGAAGAGATCCATCATGCACGTCTTCTGGAACGTGAACAGGCGCGCAGTGTCTTCTGGCATCGGATTTGCCGGCGGACGCTCTAGTCGAGCGCAGCGCGAATTTGATCCGCCTGTTTCGCGAGAAGGTCGTTGTCCGCCATCTCTCCGGTATGCGGCTTCAGCGACACGCCTTCAAATCGCGGAATGATGTGGACGTGCGTATGAAACACCACCTGACCGCCCGCGGGTTCAGAGAATTGCTGAATGGTCGTTCCGTCCGCGTCGAAGGCTTTGACGACCGTGCGTGCCATTTTCTGGACGGTTGCCATGACGGCGTTCAGATCGGTGGTTTCGATGTCGAAAATGTTCCTGGAAGGTGCTTTCGGGATCACCAGAATATGCCCGTCACCACGTGGCATGATGTCCATAATGACCAGGGTCATTTCATCTTCGAATACTTTGTGGCTCGGAAGCTCTCCACGCAGGATTTTGGCGAAGACGTTCTGGTCGTCATAGGCTGGTGCAGACATGCGGTGCTGTTCCTGTGTGCGAGCAAATGCTTCGGTCCTAAGGCTGATTGCCGGAGACTAGTCGCACGAGGCAGAAAAGGGCAAGAAAGAAGTGCGCCGGTCTGGCCCGACGCACCTCCATTCATGGTTTAGGCGGCGTCTCGAAACATATCTGAATCGTTCACCAGCTTCGTAACTCCTGCGAAGTCAATCTTGCCGGATCCCAGCACAGGAACAGCAGGGACAGTTCTGACTTCTGCCGGGATCATCAGATCCTGAGCACCACGTGCCTTGGCGGCTTCCAGAAAGTCCGCACGATTGGCGGTCGGACATTCGGTGATGAGGATCAGTTTTTCACCCTTGCGCGGATCCTTGACAGCGGCGACGGCCGACAAATGATCCGGCCAGACCTGACCCGCAATGGCTTCGACGGCGGCCAGGGACACCATTTCACCACCGATCTTTGCAAAGCGTTTCGCACGGCCCTTGATGGTGATGTAGCCTTCCTCGTCGACATCAACGATGTCGCCGGTGTCATGCCAGCCATCTACCAGCGGTTCGATCACGCCCGGATTATCGGATTTCAGATAACCGACCATCACGTTTGGCCCCGATACGAACAGCCGGCCGCCTGTCTCGACACCCGGTACAGGCTCGAGACGCGCGGTCATGCCCGGCATCAGTTTGCCGACCGTACCCGGCTTGTTGAACATTGGGGTGTTGATCGCGATGACCGGCGCGGTTTCAGTGACGCCATAGCCCTCCAGAACACGCAGGCCGAACTTTTCCATGTAGGTCTGGCGGGTGGAAGGTTTGACAGGTTCCGCACCGGCGAAGCAATAGCGGAGCGAACGGAAGTCATAGGCATGGGCAACCCGCGCATAACCGTTCAGGAACGTGTCGGTGCCGAACAGGATCGTCGCGTTGGACGAGTAGATCAGCTCCGGAATGATCCGGTAATGCAGCGGAGAAGGATAGAGATAGGTCGGCACGCCCGAGATCAGCGGCAGGATCGTGCCCGCCGTGAGGCCGAACGAGTGGAACATCGGCAGGACGTTGAAGACCTTGTCGGAGGGCGAAAAGTCGATCCGGGCCGCTGCCTGGGTGGCATTGGCCAGAATGTTCTTGTGCGTCAGGACAACGCCTTTCGGTGTGCCTTCCGAACCGGACGTGAACAGGATAACGGCCGTATCGCTTCCGGTACGCCGGACGATTGGACGTTTGCGCGACACCAGCCCTCGAAGCTTGTCCAGAAGACCGATTTCCTTGCGCAACTCATCCAGCCAGATGAAGTCTACATGCGGCTCGAGCCCATCGACCAGTGTTTCGAGCTTTGCCTGCTTGATGAATGTACGAGACGAGAGGATCGTCCTGACCTGCCCCGTCCGGCACGCGGACAGCACGTTTTCCAGACCGGCGGTGAAGTTGATCATGGCTGGAACCTTGCCGGCGGACATAGCGGCAAGAACCGTTACCGCCGAGCCGTTGGCGTTCGGCAGCATGACACCTACCGTTTCCTCGTTCGCGGTCAACTTCAAGATCTTGCGGCCCAGCACCGAGACCCCCGTCAGGAGCTTTCCGTAACTCAGTGTCCCTGAAAGCGGGTCTTCCAGGGCAACCTCCGACAGGCCGCGCTCGTTGGCTGTCGCGATCACCTGGTCCAGAATGGTTTGGTCTTCGGCAAGGCTTGTCTCGAACATCAGGTCTGACATTACTTCGTAGAGTTCGCTTCCGGCAGCGGCGCGGCGTTTGCGGCCTTTCAGGTCGTCCGGCAATTCCAGTTTTCTCGGTTCCATGATGGTCACCCTCACTTTCGGGAACAGGCTTTTGCGGATCTGCGATGGGTTCAGGTAGGAAAAGGGCGTCTTTTCAAGGCCGTCGATGCGGATCGGCACAATCATCGCGCCGGTCTTGTCGGCAACCATTGCGGCACCGTCATAGACTTTCATGAGCGAACCTGTGACGGTCAGGCGGCCTTCGGGAAAAATCACCATCGGTTCCCCGGAGTTCACGACCTTGATCAGCGAGCGCGTTGCCATTGGCTTGGCCGGATTGATCGGCAAGGCGTTTGCCAGGTGCAGGAACGGACGCACCCACCAGCGCTTGGCAATTTCATAGTCGACCGCAAAGGTCGGCACTTTCTCAGTCAGCGTCAGCGCGAGCCCTGCATCGAGCAAGGAGACGTGATTGAGCGCAAGGATCGGCGCTTCCCCTGCTTTTTCAAGGTTATCGAGACCTTCGATTTCAACACGGAAGAAGGCACGGTAAAGGATTGAAACGGCATCTCTCAGCGGGTTGGTCGGAAGGCTCCTGTACATCAGCACAGCAGCGCCGAGATTGAGTGCGCCGAGAGCAACCATGATCACAGGCACGGAAATACCAGCGGACTGTGCACCGGCCAGCAACGCGCCACCGGCAGTCATGATAGCAGCGCCCAAGGCATTTGCGCCTGCAATCCGCCGGGCGCGTGTTTCAGGTGCAGCCCAGGTCTGAAGTGCGGTGAAGGTCGGGACGACCAGAAGCGCACCGGAAATGGCAAGGCCCGCCATGTCGATCGTCAGGCGCAGGACGCCATCTGCTCTCAAGAACTCCAGCAGGCCTGAATGCGAAGCTGCAATTGAAACCGTGGAGAGCGTCCAGGCGATGTCCAGGCAAAACAGCGCCATCAGCAATGTACCGACAGGGGCTGGAAGCAGGTTTATCCGTCCAGCGGAGATCCACGCGGCCAATGCCGAGCCGATTCCGATTGAAACGGCGAAAACTGTCAGAAAGTAGGTCACGGCTTGTTCGTGGCCGTTCAAGGTGTCTTTGACGATGAGAGGCAGCAGCGCGAGGACCATCGCGCCGATCAGCCAGAACCAGGCGTTCATCAGTGCGACACGGAACAGACGCCTGTCTTTGGCGAGATCTGACAAGATGCGCCATGTAGAGGTGATAATATTGTAATCGATTTTCAGATCCGGCGCCGCCGGCCATGCACTAGGGATCTGGCGGCTGGAGGCGTAGCATGCCAAGGCCAGAGCGATCATGAGCGGCACAAACACCATCACCGGTGCGTTCGTCGCAAAGACAAGGCCTGCGGAAATGGTTCCGCCGAGGATTGCGAGAAAGGTGCCGGATTCAACCCAGGCATTTGCCCGCGGTACTTCGGAGGCTGCGACATGTTCCGGAATCAGTCCGTATTTGACAGGGCTGAACAAGGCAGACATTGCGCCAAACACAAACAGAGCGGTGAAGAGAACGGGAAGGGAAGTAAGTGCCATCCCGGCAGCGGCCAGAAGTGCACCGCCGATTTCCACCCCCTTTGTGATCCGCGCCATTTTCGATTTGTCGAACTTGTCGGCGAGTTCGCCGCCGAGTGCCGACAGAAAGAGGTAGGGTGAAATGAACACGGCTCCGGCAGCTGCAATCAGCACGCCGGCATCGCCGCTTTGCGTTCCGGTCGATGAAATTTGAAACAGCATCAGGAAGACCAGCGCGTTCTTCAGGAAGTTGTCGTTGAACGCAGACAGGAACTGGGTCCAGAACAGCGGTGCGAACCGGCGCGAGACGATAAGGGGCTTACTCAAATGTCACCTCCTTCCAGGAGGCCTTTCAAGGCCACCCGGGAACTACGATTGAAAGTCAGGACTGCTCGGGGCCGTTGATGTCGAGCAACAGCTTTTCGGTCTTGGCGTCTTCGAGGCGGTTGTGCAGTTTTTCGGACTCGTCCTTGTCGCGGAGCGTCTTGGTGAGCGTTACTGCCGTGTGCACAAGCATGATTGCGGACATCGTGTAGAAACCCTTGGCCGAAAAACTGGCTTCAAGGTTGTAGATACCGAGTGCCATCATGACCGCGGCGATGCCGAAACTGGCCCATGTGAAAATAATCCAGTTGTGTGAGTGCTTTACAAGTGAATCCTGCATGAGTCTTTCCTTTCTACTTGTCTGTTTCGATGAGAAGGGGAAGTTCGGATCTGATCCGTTCAAGTACGTCATTTGCGCGTACGCGAACCGGGACGCCGCAATCGGCCTCCGCCAGTTTTTCGATAACGGCTTGCGGCTGATCCACAGGTGCAAGTTCGGCGAAAGCCCTATCCGCCAGGTATCCTTTTTCCTGCTGTTCAAGAATGTCTTCCAGTTGGTCCTCAGCCCTGGTCAGGGCTGACTGACCGGCGACGGAGCCAAGCGACTGGGCTTTGTTGATTTGCTGGCGAACCGCGACTGTGCGTTCGCCGCGCTTGAGGGCGCGTAGTCTTCCCTGTGCGCGATGCAACTGGTCGGTCAGAGCGACAAGGTCTTCGTCGAAGCGTTTGATTGCTGTTTCCAGCTCGGACTTCTCGTCCTCAAGAACTGCAATCGCTTCTGCAGCTTCGTGGGCGAGCGTGTCGACACCCTTGAGCAAGGCGATGCGCGCCCTGTTTTCCAGGTCTTCAATGGATGCTGAAATCTGTTTGAGACGATTTCTATCCTGCTGCTGCTCCGCTTTGGCTTTGGCAAGTGCGGCCTGCGCAGCGCGAACTGATGCGGCAGCGTCACGCAGGTTCCCGCCAAGCGAGGCGAGGGACGGTTGACGTTTGTCAGCGCCTGCATCCAGCAGCGCCTTCAGGTGCGAAACAAGCGGCTCTAACATCTTACCTCCAAAAAGTGAACTTAGTTCATTATTTGACAAAGCCACATCGAATGCGTTAGGTCAAGAAAAAAATGAACTGAGTTCACTTTTAAGTGCGAGATATGATTAATGACGGGACGACAGAAGGCAAAAAGCGAAGAGACCCAAAGACGGGTTCTGGAAGCGGCGATCAGTGCAATCGAGAACGGCGGTATGGAGGCGGTCCAAATTCGCAAGATCGCGGCGCAGGCTGGTTATTCGGTCGGCTCTGTCTACAAACACTATGAGGATCAGGATGCCCTGATTGCCGCTGTCGATACCGTGACGCTGGGCCGAATCAAGACTTCGATGTCAGAGGCTGTCGACGGGATTGAAGACCCGATAGAGCAACTGAAGGCGCTCGCGCGCACCTATCTGGCGTTCGCCCGGAACCATCGCAATTTGTGGAAGACGCTGTTTACGCATCAGTTGCCGGAAGGACGGGAAGCCCCCGAGAGCCATATTCAGGGAACAGTCGATTTGCTGGCCTTTATCGCAGGACCGTTGAAACAGCTGGATCCCGGCTTAGACGACGCGAAGCTCTCGGTTCGAACGCGGACATGCTTTGCGGCGCTTCATGGGCTTGTGGCCATCAGTCTTGAAGAACGTTTTGTCGGCCTGCCGGACGACGAGATGGATCGTGAGATGATGTTCCTGGTTGAGAGACTGGCCGGGAAGGGAGCTGGTCAAGGGTAATTTACGTTCCGCAGAATGTCCGATAAGGCCCGAATTCACTCGGGGCCGGATTGGCGAATTCGGCGAGGCCCGGTTTTTCCTCGAAAGGCGAGCCAAGTACCTCCAACAGTTTTTCCGTGGGCGCGAGGTCGCCGTCTTCTGCGGCTACGAGGGCTTCTTCGACCTTGTGATTTCGGGGGATGTAGACCGGATTTACCGCGTTCATTGCTTCAGCCGTTTCCTCAGTGCTCCGACTGTCTTTTTCCAGTCTTTCGGTCCATTTCGAGAGCCAGGCACTGATGCCATCTTGCTCTGCGAAAAGCTGTGTCACCGGTTCGCGTGCACCTGTTGCAGCGCCGGACAGCCGGCGGAAAAACAGGGTGTAGTCTATCTTGTGTTGGAACAATTGAGTGAGAAGCGCTTCTGCGAGTTGTTCGTCGCCGTCATCGCGTCCGGTGAGACCAAGCTTGGCGCGCATGCCATCCAGCCAGGCCGATTTGTAGAGTTCCGGAAAGCGTGCGAGCTCGTCGCTTACACGTTCAACCGCCTTGTCGAGATCGTCCGGATTGATCAATGCCAGGATGGTCTCGGCCAAGCGGGCAAGGTTCCACTGTGCGATGGACGGTTGACGGCCAAACGCATAGCGCCCCTGGTGATCGATCGAGCTGAAAACGGCAGCCGGATCATAGGTGTCGATGAATGCGCAGGGTCCATAGTCGATCGTTTCGCCGGAAATCGTCGTATTATCCGTGTTCATGACACCGTGCACGAAGCCCACGAGCACCCATTGTGCAATCAGGTTTGCCTGGCGCTCCATCACACGAACAAAGAGTTTCAGGTATCCGTCTTCCGCATCAGACAAGTCCGGATCATGACGTGCGATGGCGTAGTCAGCCAATTGACGAACCTTTTCCGTGTCGCCACGAGCTGCGAAAAACTGAAAGGTGCCGACCCGCAAGTGGCTGCTCGCAACACGGGTGAGGACAGCGCCTGGCTTGGGTCCTTCCCTGTAAATCGTTTCGCCCGTGGTCACCGCAGCAAGCGCACGCGTGGAGGGAATGCGAAGCGCGTGCATGGCTTCGCCCATGATGTATTCACGCAGGACCGGGCCAAGAACAGCCTTGCCGTCGCCGCCACGCGAAAACGGGGTCGGGCCTGACCCCTTGAGCTGAATGTCGCGCCGTTTTCCATGTCTGTCGATCACTTCGCCAAGCAGGAGTGCCCTGCCGTCGCCCAGTTGCGGCGAAAAGCCGCCGAACTGATGACCCGCATAAACCTGTGCAAGGGGAGACGCTCCATCGGGACTTTGAAGTCCGGCAAAAACGGCGACGCCCTCGGCGGTCTGGAGCGCATTGGCATTCAGGCCGAGCTCCTCCGACAGATCCTCGTTGAAGACCACAAGTGCGGGAGACGGCACCTTTGCTCCTTCCCAGGCAACGTAGAAGCCCGGCAATTCGCGAGCGTATGTGTTGTCGAATTGAAAGAGCGGAGGCGTGGCAGTCATCGAAGATCCTGGCAGCGGAAAGGGGACGGAGACTATCTGTCTCGCCAGTATATAGGTCCAGCTGAGTGGATTCCGAGACCATTTTCAGTCGTTGCTGAGCGTCCCCGTTTCTTCGCAAAGAAGATAGGCATCGCAGTAGTCTTCAACGGCTAAGGGTACGAAACTATCCGGTCGCTGATTGCAGCTGTTCGATGAAGAGCCTCAACGGCACCATTGCGCGGTATTCGCGTGGGAAATAGAGAAAGAAGCCTGGAATTTCCGGCATATGGGCCTCGAGCACGGGGACGAGTTTTTGAGCTTCTATTTCGCTTGCGACATAGTCGTGCAAGACATTAATCAGACCTTCGCCCCGGCTTGCCGCGTCAACGGCAACAGGAAGTGCGTTGACGATAAGGCTGCCGGTTACGCTGATCTCCGATTCACCGTTCTGTCCTTTGCAGATCCAGGGTGCAAGCTTGCCCGAACTGTGAAACCTGTAGCGGATGCACTCATGGTTCAAAAGATCTTCCGGGCGGTTCGGAAATCCGTGTTTCTCGAAGTAAGACGGGGCACCAAGAACGGAGAGACGGAGGGGAGGCGTCAATCGCAATGCGATCATATCTTGCGCGACAAGATCGCCTTGCCTGATGCCCGCATGGAGACCTGCTTCCAGAATATCTTCCAGTGCGTCGGTCAGCGACAACTCGACCTCGATTTCGGGGTAGGTTCTTCGAAACGCCGGTAGAACCTTCGCGACGACAAGATGATAGGCAAATTCCGGCAAGGCCAGTTTGAGTGAGCCTCTTGCCGCGTGTCCGGTTGCGCGCGCGCTTTCCATTGCATCGCCAAGTTGCCTGAACGACGGTGCCGTTCCCCGTAGCAGGGCGCGTCCTGCCTCCGTAAGGTTCACGGAACGGGTCGTACGGACAAACAACGCGGCACCCAAGCGGTTCTCGAGCTGCTTCAGTTGGTGACTGACGGTGGAGGGTTTCACGCCAAGTTCTTCGGCCGCAGCACGCAAACTGCCACGCTCCGCGATCGCGGTGAACACTTCAAGCAAGGCTAGAGGCAAGCGCATGGGGTCTCCTCAAGTGTTATTGTTTGATTTTGTCTACTAATAAGATGAAAAACGAGGCAATTATCATCTTTCGATCACTTTATTAGATTTTGGATGTCACCAATCAAACCGACCCCATTGTGCGGCTGATGGTAGCCGGTGGAGGTCAGTCGAAAATTCATCCCCGGCAAGGCAGTCACGATCTGTTGGAGGGAACCGATGAAATCTTTTGCACGCATCGCCGTTGTTGTTGCGGCTACGTTGACAGGACCTAGCGCCATGGCAGCCTCTCCGGAAGAGAACATCAAGGTCGTTCAGGATTTCTTTGCAGCCTATGGCGCAGGAGATCTTGATGGCATTGCCGACGTCATGGACGAGAATGTGATATGGCACATTCCAGGCCGTCACCCCTTGTCCGGCACGAAACATGGACGTGACGAAGTCCTGGCTTTCTTCTCGCAATTGGGGAGCGCGGGCTTCAAGGCGGAACCGATCTATTTCGGAGCCGACGAGACCCATGTCGTCGACATTCATCGCGGCTGGTCGAACGTGAATGGCAAGCCGAACGTGGATACAACCTGGGGGCTGGTCTATCGTATCGAGGATGGCAAGATCGTTGAGGCGACTAACCTGAGTGCGGACCAGGACACCGCCAACACCTTTTTCTGGTCGCAGTATCAACTGGCGCCTGTTCCCGAGCGACTCGCAAAGTAACGGGAATAGAGGACGTCATGAGACGCGCTTTAGTCACAGGAGCAAACCGGGGGATCGGCTTTGCAATTGCGAGCGGTCTCGCTTTGCAAGGCTGCGAAGTTCTGCTCGGGGCGCGCGACCTGACATCCGGCGAAAACGCAGCGCGTCGCATCGGAGCTGCGGCGCTGGAGCTTGATGTTGCGGAACCCGACAGCATCAATCGTGCGCTTGAAGAGGCGGGACCTGTCGATATCCTGGTGAACAATGCCGGCGTTCTCGGGTCCGCACCGTTGCTCGAAGACCCGCAGGATTTTGAAATGTCCATGGCGGTGATGGTGCACGGCCCTTACCAGCTGTTGCACCATCTTGTTCCCCAAATGGTTGCCAACGGATACGGACGTATCGTCAATGTCTCGTCGGGCTGGGGTGCCTTTTCAGATGGTGTCGCCGGTCCCGGCGCTTATGGCGTTGCCAAGGCGGCTCTTAACGCACTAACGGTCGCGAGCGCCCGCACATTGCCATCCTATGTGAAAGTAAACGCCATGTGCCCGGGCTGGGTTCGCACGCGGATGGGCGGTCAAGGCGCCACACGATCTCCCGAAGAAGGCGCTGATACAGCAATCTGGCTGGCAACCCTTGGCAGCGAAGGTCCGACGGGCGGGTTCTTTAGGGATCGCAAGCCCATTGATTGGTAGGCCGCTTTCCGTTGGTCGCGACGCAATTGCAGCACGACTGCATCGCTCAACAACACGAGTGGGGTAGGAACGGCAATAATAAATATCGATTTTTTCCAAATCGATAAGATCTACCTCAGTCAATGCGGCGTAGTGACACTGTAATCAAGCGACACTAGGAGTAGATGTCATGAAAAAGAGCCTTATGGCCCTTGCGGGAGCAGTGTGTCTTTTTGCCGGTCAAGCAAATGCCAACACAATTGTTGATATTGCAGCAGGTGATGAGCGGTTCAGTACTTTGGTAGCCGCTGTGCAGGCAGCGGGATTGCAGGATGCGCTTCAGGGCCCTGGTCCTTTTACAGTCTTTGCACCAGTCAACGACGCTTTTGCGGCATTGCCGGACGGTACAGTTGAGACTCTGCTGAAACCGGAAAACAAGGATCAGCTCACCAACGTGCTGCTGTATCATGTCGATGACCGCAAGCTGACATCCAACCAGATCCCGGTCGGGTCCAACTATTTCAAGCCGCTCTTGACGAGTGAGCGGACCTGCATCACGCGCTCCGGCAGCGGCGTCGACATCGCTGATGGAACCGGTTCGACCGCGAACGTCATTATCGCCGACATCCAGGCAGACAACGGCGTGATCCACGTGATCGACAAAGTATTGTTGCCGGGACAGCGTCCCGACTGCCATTGAGCGAATTGCTGAAACCGGTGAAATCCGGTTCTTAGAGCATGAACTTTAAAGCATCAGATCAGGCCCTCCGGTTGTTCCGGTGGGCCTTTTTCGTCGGTTTTGTGCTGATTGCAGGATGTTTTCGAACCACTCTGTAAATCAGGTCTTGGCAGGCGATCAAAATTGCCCGAAAGATCTCGCTCATCTCGGGAGACAAAAAATGCGTGCCATCACATATAGCCGCTTCGGAGCGGCAAAGGACGTTCTGAAACTGGAGGACCTTGCGGTTCCGCAAGCGGCCGAGGGCGAGGTGCTCGTGCGGATCAGGACGTCGGGCGTCAATCCATCGGATATCCGCGCGCGCGCAGGCGGTCGTCCGGGTGTCTCCGAGCCGCCGTTTCCAACGATTGTGCCGCACAGTGACGGAGCGGGCGTGATCGAAGCGGTCGGGAAGGGCGTTACGCAAAGCCGGATCGGCGAAAGGGTCTGGATCTGGAACGGCCAATGGCAGCGCGCCTTCGGCACTGCTGCAGAGTGTATTGCGCTGCCCTCGGAACAAGCCGTCAAACTGCCGGACCATGTCAGTTTTGAAGATGGCGCAGTCCTCGGAATACCAGGTCTCACGGCGTGTCATTCCGTTCTTGGCGGCGGCACTGTTGAGGGCAGGACCGTTCTTGTGAGCGGCGGGGCAGGGACAGTCGGCCGCCTTGCTATTCAGGTAGCGGTTGCCTTCGGGGCCAGGGTTCTTGCCACGGCGCGAGGCGAAGACGGACAAAAAGCTGCGCGCGAGGCAGGCGCTGAACATGTCTTCGACTATTCCGACAATGATCTGGCAGATCAGATTCTGAACGCGACCTCAGGTTCTCCGGTTGATCGCATCGTTGAGGTGGAGTTCGGCAAGAATGTCGAGACGAACACCAAGGTCATTGCCGAAAGGGGAACCATTGCGGCCTTCGGCTCGGCCAGGGAGATGACACCTGTTCTGCCGTTTTATCCCCTGATGTTCAAAGCGGTCACAATCGACCTGGTTCTGGTTTACCTCCTGTCGGCTGCAGAGCGCTTGGCCGCCGTCGAAAACCTCACGACGCTTCTGGAGAAAGAAGCGCTCGACATTCGGATTTCCAAAGTTCTGCCTCTCGAAGAATGTGCTTCGGCGCACGATATGATCGCGGCCGGGGATCGAGCCGGATCTGTCATACTCACGATTTGACACGCCTCCGCTCGGATTGACTGGCTGTTTGGCCAAATTGCGTGCGCTCGCGGTCCGGGGCACATTGCAATGGCAAAGATAGCATATGACCGGGGCGGGCTGTGTTTTCGGCAGAGCGCCCGGAACAAAAAGGAACCGGACTGATGAAAGAGATCGTCATAGCAAGTGCTGCACGTACAGCTGTTGGCAGCTTTGGAGGCGCACTTAAAGACACGCCGCCATGTGATCTTGCAACGACGGTTGCGAAATCCGCGATTGAACGGGCCGGGATTGAGGCAGAACAGGTTGATCAGGCCTTCTTTGGCAACGTGATCCATACGGAACCGCGAGACATGTATCTGTCCCGCGTCGCTGCGCGCCAGGCCGGCGTGCCCGATCATGCGCCCGCACTGACGATGAACCGGCTATGCGGCAGCGGTCTTCAGGCCATCGTGTCGGCTGTCCAGGCGATATCCATGGAAGACGGAGACGTGGCACTTGTGGGCGGCGCCGAAAACATGAGCCGCGCCGGTTACCAGGTGCCCGGAGCACGCTGGGGTCAGCGCATGGCCGATGCGCAGGTTGTCGACATGATGATCGGCGCGCTGCACGACCCGTTTGGAATAGGCCATATGGGTGTGACAGCCGAGAATGTTGCTGAACGCTATGACATCACGCGGGCACGGCAGGACGAGTTTGCCGTTGAAAGCCATCGCCGTGCGAGTGAGGCCATTCGCGAAGGACGCTTCAAGGATCAGATCGTTCCGCTCACGGTGGGCCGGCGCGGCAAGGAAAAAGTCTTCGATACGGATGAGCATGTACGCCCTGAGGCCAAGATCGAGGATATGTCTGGACTTCGCCCTGTCTTCAAACGCGACGGGATGGTGACAGCGGGCAATGCCTCGGGTCTCAATGATGGTGCGGCGGCGGTTATCCTGTTGTCTGCGCAAAAGGCCGCGGAGCTTGGTGTGAAGCCGCTCGCAAAGGTCCGCTCTTACGGTGTTGCCGGTGTCGACCCGGCCGTCATGGGAATTGGCCCGGTTCCCGCCATGCAGATCGCGATGAAAAGAGCAAACGTCACGGCGCAAGACCTGGATATTGTTGAATCCAACGAAGCATTTGCGGCACAGGCTTGCGCGGTCAACGATCTGCTCGGGCTTCCGGCAGAGAAGGTCAACCCGAATGGTGGCGCGGTTGCGCTCGGGCATCCGATTGGTGCTACAGGCGCGATCCTGATGACGAAACTTGTTTATGAGCTCGGCAGAACCGGAAAATCGCTTGGCGCCGCAACCATGTGTATCGGTGGTGGGCAGGGTATTGCCGTCATCGTTGAGAATCTTTCGTAGCGTGCGGTGGAGACCAGAGCTGTCATTAAGCGCAAACCGGAGTGTGATTTGAGTTGACTCTGGCAGTGCGGGTATCAATTAGAGACCGAGATGAACATGGTATTTGCGAAGGATCCCGCTGTTGAAAGTCTTTGTCGCGGTTCTGTTTTTTGCGGTCATGCTCGGGTCCGCGCACGCGGTTGACCCCGGGGACTGGGAAACCACACCACCCGAACCCACGCCAACGTCGCAGCAGTGTCCGGACGGTAAAGCCTGGGACGAGAAGACCAAAAAATGCATTGATCTGGACGCACGTTCCTTCAACGATCTGGATCGCTATCGAGCTGCCCGGGAACTTGCCTACGCCGGAAGATACGTCGCCGCAGGGCTGGCGCTCGACGCGATGACGGATAAATCGGACACCGTCGTGTTGACTTATCGCGGTTACATTGCACGCAAGTCCGGAGACTGGCCGGCAGCGGAACACTACTACGCTCTGGCACTCGCGGCGAACCCGGATAATCTATCCGCCCGGGCCTACCTTGGAATGGGGCTTGCTGAAAAAGGCAATCTGAAAGCTGCGCGCGCTCAACTTGTCGAAATACGCGCGCGCGGCGGACGCGAAACATGGCCGGAACGGGCGTTGCTCATGTCCATCCGGCCTGGCGGAGCTGCATTTTATTAGTGCTGGAGGCGTCGAATCCCGACCCCGAAAAAGATGCCGCAAAAAAAGTTTTTCGAAGAGATGAATAATTTCAGTTTCCGTGTGTCTACAGGGCATCGCTGGAAAACGGGAGGAAAGTTATTATGAAATTTGCTGTTGCACCGATGGTGATTGCCCTGGGCATGTTCGGAACGCCGGTTCTTGCCGGTGACACGCCGGCCAATCCAGACGCCAAAGTCTATTTTGTCAATCTTGAGGACGGGGCCAAGGTGTCCGGTCCTGTGAAAGTCGTCTTCGGCTTGTCAGGTATGGGCGTTGCTCCGGCGGGAGTTGAAAAGGAAAACACCGGCCATCACCATCTTTTGGTCAACCGCCCCCCGATTGGTGAGGGTGAAGACGGTGCCGATGAGTTCATCTACAACATACCGGCAGACGAGAACCACATTCACTATGGTGGAGGCCAGACCGAAGCGATGGTCGAATTGGCGCCTGGAACCCACACGCTGCAACTTGTCCTTGGCGACCTCAATCATGTTCCGCATGATCCTCCGATCTATTCGGATGTCATCACCATCACGGTGGAATAGGATCCGGCATGTGCCGGCGGCCGCCGCGCCGCCGGCTGGCAGGGAAATGATATGAAACCACGCTCAGTCAGGGATATGTTGCCAAGGGCATTGCCATCGATCTGGCGCTTTGCGCTCAGCTTGACGGGCGACATTGAAATGACAAACGACCTGTCCCAGTCGACGTGTTTGCGCGCCGTTGAGAAAGCGGATCAGTTTCGTTCAGCTGGCAGCTTTGAAGGTTGGTGCCTTCAAATCTGCCGGTCGATTTGGTTGAACGAACTGCGCAGCCGCGCAAGTCGGCAAGACAAGGCTTTTGCAACAGTCGATATCGACCAGTTGCCTGATGTTGCACCCGGGATTGAGCAGAACCTATTTGCCAAAGAGATTATTTCGAAAGTGATGGCGTTGCCCGACGCGCAACGTAGCGTGGTGGAGCTGGTATTCGTTCAGCAATTCACTTACTCGGAAGCGGCCGTCATTCTGGACGTTCCGATCGGAACCGTGATGAGCCGCCTGCATGCAGCGCGAAAAGTCTTGAGAAAATACGCAGACGTGAAACTTGGAGAAAGCAGAAAGGAGCAGAAATGACCTATTCGGATCAAGAGCTTCTGGCCTTTCTGAATGGAGAGCTGGATGACCGGCGCGCTGGCGAAATAGAGCAGACAATGCGCGTTGATCAGGATCTGGAAAGCCGCGTTATGGCCCTCGATCCGGTCGCTGGTCCGGTGCGCGATGCCATGATGGCGTTGCCGGGGGATCAGGTTTTGAGGCGCATTGAAGATGCGGCTCTTGCGCCACGGCAAAGCAGACGTGACAACCGCCATCTTGCAAGGCTTGCCGCGGTTTTGGTTCTTGGTGTTACACTCGGTGCCGGAGCGATGTGGCTCGGCGCACCCAGAGCCGACGACTGGCGCGGCCGCGTTGCTCAATATCAGTCGCTGTACGTTGCCGACACGGTTCGGTTGACCACGGCATCGACTGACGCCTTGTCTCGTCAGATCGGAGCCGCCGCCAATTCACTCGGCCGTCCGCTCGACCTGTCAGCACTGGAAGCGCCGTCCTCGCTGAAGCTCGCCAGGGTGCAGGTGCTCGGGCTTGACGACGCCCCGCTTATTCAGATCGTTTACACGGATGGCGACGGCAAGCCCTATGCGCTGTGCATCACCACGGGAAGTGAGGGTGATGAACGAAGCGATGCGACCTCGGAGATGTTGCACGGACTTGCCACTACAGCCTGGCAGGACGGCGACTTTCGCTTTATTTTCGTTGGCGGAGAGGACCTTTCCAGGACCGGCCGGATCGCGGATCAGCTCAAAGCCGTGCTCTGACAGTGTCGGCATTGTGCAGGCGGCGACCTTGAAAAAGCCCATTTGATATTTGCAAAGGCCTTCTCAGCAGTAGCGTTCCGGACCGATCCATTGCGCAACCGAGTACCGGTCCCCGTGTGCCCAGCCGACCGGAAGCACCTCCTCGATACGCTGAAGATCGGTTTCGGAGAGCTTGATGTCCGCGCCGGAGACGCATTCGCGCAAATGGCCGACCGATCGGGTTCCGGGGATAGGGATCACGTGGGATCCGCGCGAGAGCAACCAGGCATTTGCCAATCCGGCTGCCGACGTTCCCATCTCTGCTGCAAGGGTTCGAAAGCCCTCCATGATGCGCAGGTTTTCGCTCAGATTCGGTTCCATGAAGCGAGGGTTTGCTGCAAGGAACGGCAGGTCAGGGATACGTTCACGCGGGATGGGATTGTCTGTCAGCAACGATCGGCCAACAGGCGAAAAAGCGACCATTGCAACACCGAGTTCCGCACACGTCTGAACCAGTCCGAGGTCCGGCGCTCTGGTGGAGAGTGAATACTCCGATTGCACGGCAGCGATTGGGAATGCCTTCATCGCACGACGAAGTGTCGAAGGGGCAATTTCCGACAAACCAATTGCACGCGTTTTACCCTTTTCGACAAGCCGCCCAAGATTTTGCGCTGTTTCTTCCGGTGTGAAGCGGGTGTCGCGGCGGTGTGCATAAAACAGGTCGACATGGTCCAGCCCAAGCCGCTCGAGGGACTTGTCCAGTTCCGCTTCAAGATGTTCGGCGGAATTGTCGAAGACCCGGTTGCCGTCCTGGTCTTTGGTGATGGTTGCCTTTGTCGCGATGATAAACTCGTCACGGGCAGCGGGATTGGCCCTCAGATAGGAACCGATCGCGTTCTCCGATTTCCCCATGCCGTAGATATTTGCGGTATCGAGATGGGTGACCCCCAGATCCCGACAGGCATTCAGGACAGCGTGGCTTTCAGCTTCGTTGGTCGGCCCATACATGTCGGTGAAAGACATTGCGCCATATCCAATTGCGCTGATTTCGGGTCCGTTCGCACCCAATTTGCGTTTTTCCATCTTTGCTTCTGCCTATTGAAAACGTTGAAGAATTCTGTCGTTGATGACAGGTTAAAGTACAAGACCCCGAAACGAAACCCGCGCGTTCGGAATGTGGCGCTCTTCAGGACAGGGTCGTCCATGCGCATTGGCTATTGAGCACCCGTTACCCGGCCGCAGGCCTCCGTGTGAAAGAGGTCAGGGTAAATTTCGTCTGGTGTGCGTCCCGCGACAGTCGCTTGACCTTCACGGGACGCGAATGCACCAACCCGTTGGCGTGAGGCAAACCGCAAGACCGAGTGATCTTGTGATTTATCTTAGGCTGCGGCGGCCGGGTCCAGAAAACCGCCTGACTGTCGGTTCCAAAGCTGCGCATAAACCCCGCCTTTTTCCAGCAGCGACTTGTGGGAGCCTTCTTCGATGATCTGACCCTGATCCATGATGATCAATCGATCCATCGCAGCGATGGTCGACAGGCGATGGGCGATGGCAATCACCGTCTTTCCCTTCATCAGGTCGAACAGGCTGTCCTGAATGGCAGCCTCGACTTCAGAATCGAGGGCTGACGTTGCCTCGTCCAGCACCAGGATCGGCGCATCTTTTAAGAGCACTCTGGCAATCGCTATCCGCTGACGCTGGCCGCCGGAAAGTTTGACACCACGCTCACCGACATGCGCATCCAGTCCACACCGCCCCTTCAGGTCCTGAAGCTCGGGAATGAAGGACATTGCGTGCGCCCTTGCAGCTGCCTCCAGAGCGTCTTCCCGGCTCGCGCCAGATCGGCCGTAGACGATGTTATCAAGCACCGAACGATGCAGCAGCGACGTGTCCTGGGTCACCATGCCGATCTGTGCCCGCAGGCTGTCCTGGGTGACGGCGCCGATGTCCTGACCGTCAATCAGGATTCGCCCACCTTCAAGGTCATAGAAGCGTAGCAGCAAGTTGACGAGGGTCGACTTGCCGGCACCGGAGCGTCCAACCAGGCCAACCTTTTCGCCAGGTTCAATCCGCAAAGACAGGTCTTCTATGACGCCCTTGTCCTTTCCGTAGTGAAAGCGGATGCCGTCAAAGACAATCTCGCCATTCGCAACAGCCAAAGGCTTGGCGTTCGCACGATCCACCAGCTTGTGAGGCTGCGAAATCGTCTCCATGCCTTCCTGGACAGTGCCGACATTTTCGAAAATGTCGGTGGTAATCCACATGATCCATGCGGACATGTTGACGATGCGCACCGAAAGCGTGATCGCCAACGTCAGTGACCCAACGGACACGAGGCCGTTCTGCCACAAACCGATCCCGAGCGAGCTCAAGGATGCGATGAAGAGGCCGTTCACGGTCCAAAGCAGAATGACCATTAGCGACAGGGGCCGGAGGATATCGTGAAACTTCCGGGTATGGTCCTCCAGCGCCTCGCGGGAATAGGCTTCCTCTTTCCGGCCTGCTGCAAACAGCTTGACCGTCAGGATGTTGGTGTAGCTGTCCACAATCCGGCCAGTCAGGGTCGAACGGGCTTCGGACATGACTGCAGAACGCTCCTTGATCTTCGGAACGAAGTAGCTCAGAAGCCCCACATAAATGACGATCCAGCCCGCAAGTGGCAGGATCAGCCAGGCATCGACACCGGCAAACAGATAGACTGCCGACGCGACATAGATCAGGACGAACCAGATCGCATCAATCAGTGACACGACGGATCCGCGCAAGGACGGGCCCGTTTGAATGATCTTGTTTGCGATCCGTCCGGCGAAGTCGTTGTTGAAGTAGGAAAGTGACTGCCCCATCACGTGTTTGTGCGTCTGCCAGCGAATGAGGTTGGTCATCGCAGGCTCAATGATTTGAAACTTGATCATCGCGTGACCGGCGCCGAACATCGGGCGCAGCAACACGACGACCACCAGCATCCAGAACAGTTCGCCACCATGATCTGTGAGCAGTTGATCAGGACTGGTCGTGTTCAGAAAATCGATGATCCGGCCGAGATAGTTGAAGATCGCGACTTCGATGATCGACACGACGAAACCAAACGCCATGAGCAACGCCAGCGGCTTCCAGATCTGTCGAACGAAATGCCAGTAAAACGCGCTCAGATCGGAAGGAGGCGGTGTTCCGTCATGTTGCTTGAAGGGAGAAACAATGCTTTCAAGATAAGAAAAGACCGCATTCATCGGTCCGGTGCTCCGTCTTAGGTTCGAGATTTGCGAAAAAGTCGTACCGGCGCGGAGAGTCTTTTCAAGAATTCGGATCGCGGGCGGAACGAATGAAACGTTGATACCGACACGTGAACCGAACTTGGTCTGCGTATCGGTCTATTTTAGACCGAGTCTCGTCATTATGACCTCTTGCATTGTGATAGTTTTTGATGTCGAACGTCGCTCGCAACACTGGTGCCGAAGCGGTCCGATTTGGTCACGTTAGCGGGTTTTCCCGACATATCAAGACGAAAGTGCCGCAGATCGACCCTCTCTGGCCTGCACGTGTGAATTGTGCCACGGTCACGAAACAACATGAAACTGTGGCGCTCTCAACCATTCCAGAAATTGCGCTGGACCGGCTGCGCGCGCTCCTAGAGACAAATTCGTAAAGAGGGATGCGATGCAAATGGTAACGACCAACTCGTCGGTAATGAGGGGTGATCGAAAAACCGATCTAAATCAACGGCGACTGAAACCAAGCTTTTTGTCAAACGATGTTGAGTTGGCGGCGGCGAACTGAAGTGGCGCAGGCATGTGGCGTCGACACTGCGCTCAAGTTGAAAAATTGGCCATTAATTCAAACTTGTCGGCAGGTTTAGTCCATCGGACGGATACAAAAAAGAAGCGGCCTCGTGTGGCCGCTTCTCAAGCAATAAACAGTTGCTAAGATGACTACTTAGACGCCAATCGCTTTTTTCCGCCGCCAACCGACAAGCCCAAATGCTCCAAGCGCACTTGCAAGCAACGCAATACCGGCAGGCAAAGGTACCACGGTTGTGGCCGTAAAGAGGAAATCGTTCGGGCTAGGCATGCCCTGCAGCCAGCCGCGTCCTACAAGCCCGTCGCTTGTCGGAAGACGATGCCCGTCGTCAAGGAAAAGGAATTCTGCAGTGCCATTGCTTTTCCCTACCAAATTGATCACTTCAAGAGTGTTCAGATTTGTGAGTGTACCAAAGCCGCCATCTGCAGTGAATGTTCCTTTTGCAGGGTCATCTACCGTGAGCGCACTAGAAAGATTGTAGGCCAAGAACCAAGTGTCGGTTCCAGATCCGTTTTCGCGAACGGTCCCGTTGATAAATGCTGATGAGGCAACAGTATCGACATGTAGTTTTGTGTCATTGGTGTCGAAACTGAAAAAATGATCCGGGCTAAGCGAATCGAGTCTTATCCCATAATCCCTTGCTTTGATTGCCCTGTCGGGGTGGTCGGCCAAAAGATAAGAAAACGTTGCTGCGGATGCCGGAACAACGGCGAGGGCCGAAAGCGCGATGCCTGCGATAACGGCAGAAATACAGCCAGTTCGAAACATTATACAACTCTCCAATCAACGAATGCGTGCAAGATAGCAAAGCGTCGGTGCTTTGTAAACCGGTGTTAAAATACTGTTAATTTTTTGGAGTGGTCGAATAACTTGTTGCCTTCCGCAACGTTCTGACAAAGCGGCGAAAATAACTTTGCACGCGCCCTGTGAAAAATGACTGATGTTCCGTCTTGGATTGTGAAATGCATCCCGAGCTAGAGAATATGCCAGAGAAAAAAACAATGCCGGCGAGCAGTCACGCGAGTGCCTGTGGCGGCCTGCCGCAGGACGTGTGGACGCAGTCTGCCGATTTCATATTGAGTAGGTAAAAACCCTGGCCCATATGCCTTTCGAGTGATCAACCGACACGGCACATGAGCCAGGAAGACGCCATGGAAGAACTTCTGCTAAGCCGCATCCAGTTTGCGGCCAATATTTCGTTTCACATCCTGTTTCCAACGATCACAATCGCTCTTGGTTGGGTGCTGCTGTTCTTCAAGCTGAGGTTTAACGCGACGGGTGATGAGCGCTGGCTGGCCGCCTACATGTTTTGGGTGAAGATATTTGCCCTGTCCTTCGGCCTTGGGGTTGTCAGCGGGATTACCATGAGTTTCCAGTTCGGCACGAATTGGCCTGGCTTCATGGAAACTGTCGGCAATGTGGCCGGTCCGCTCCTGGCTTACGAGGTTCTGACAGCTTTCTTCTTGGAAGCGGCGTTTCTGGGGATCATGCTCTTCGGTGCATCGCGGGTGCCCAACTGGCTGCACACGCTGGCAACTTTTCTCGTTGCGTTCGGCACGACCATGAGTGCCTTCTGGATCCTGGTTTTGAACTCGTGGATGCATACGCCCGTCGGCTTTGAGTTGCGCGATGGGGTCGTGCATGCGACCGATTGGTGGGCGATCGTTTTCAACCCGTCGATGCCGTATCGTCTTGCTCACATGCTGCTTGCAAGCGGCCTGACTGTCGCCTTTCTCATTGTCGGCGTCTCGGCTTATCGCCGCCTGATCGGTGACAGATCCAAGGGCGTGCGGCTGACGCTCAAGACAGGCGCGTGGCTTGCCGCACTCCTGATCCCCTTGCAGATCTGGGCAGGTGATATGCACGGCCTGAACACGCTGGAGCATCAGCCGCAAAAGGTCGCCGCGATGGAGGGCAACTGGGACACCTCTTCACATGTACCTCTGCTTCTGTTCGCCATTCCCGATGAAGAAAAGCGCCGGAACGCGTTTGAGATTGGTGTTCCGAACGGTGCGTCCTTAATCCTCAAACATGATCCTGCAGGTGTTGTTCCGGGTCTAAACGACTTCTACGCAGAAGACGGAACAGTCCTTCACCCGCCGGTTGCGCCGGTCTTCTGGTCGTTTCGCGTGATGGTTGGAACAGGGGTCTTGATGCTGGTGATGAGCTGGGCGACCGTTATCATGATACGCCGCAAAGGAGGGGTCGACGCGCTGAACCCATGGCTGCTTCGCGGTCTCGTCGCCATGACCTTTTCGGGTTGGGTGGCAACCCTGGCCGGATGGTACACAACGGAGATCGGTCGCCAACCCTGGCTTGTCCAAGGCGTGTTAACCACCGAATTTGCTGTCGCGGATGTGCCGGCGCCCATGGTGGCAACGACCCTTGCAGCCTACCTGATCGTCTACGTTGTGCTGCTCATGGCCTATGTCACGGTAATCTTCCGGCTGGCGCGCAAGGCGAGCGACACCGAAGGGACGCGGCCGCACTCGGGTGCGGCGCAAGTGGCCCTGGTTCCGGCGGAGTAAGATAACATGACCCTTTTTGGAGACCCTTCCGTCTGGCTTCCGCTGGCCTTCGCCGTCCTCATGGGCATCTCGATCCTCGTTTACGTCGTGCTGGACGGGTTTGACCTTGGTGTCGGCATCCTTTTTCCACTTGGCGACGAGGATGAAAAAGACCGCATGATCGCTGCAATCGGTCCATTCTGGGATGCGAATGAAACCTGGTTGGTGCTGGCGGTCGGGCTTTTGCTTGTTGCCTTTCCCGTGGCGCACGGTGTCATCCTGACCGCTCTTTACCTCCCTGTGGCCGTCATGCTGATCGGTCTGATCCTCCGCGGTGTCGCTTTCGAGTTTCGCGCCAAAACCAGCGGAAGGCAGAAACACCGCTGGAACCAGGCGTTTTTCACAGGCTCGGTTTCAGCGTCCCTGGCACAAGGATATATGCTTGGCCTTTACATTATGGGTCTTCAGCACACGCCGGCGTCGATCGCGTTCGGGGTTTTGACGGCGCTTTGCCTGACGGCCGGATATGGCTTCATTGGCGCGACATGGCTGATCATCAAGTCAGAAGGCGACTTGCAGCTCAAGGCGATCCGATGGGCGCGTAAACGTCTTTGGGGCGTCATGTTAGGTCTTGGTGCGATTTCGCTCGCAAGTCCGCTGGTGAGCGAGCGTATCTTCGACAAATGGTTCTCGTTCCCCTCAATGATCCTTTTGGCGCCTCTGCCGCTGATGTCGGGATTGCTCGTCTTCATCATCTACACCGCGCTTCGGCATCTGCCCGCAAGAGATGACAAGTGGGCGTGGGTTCCGTTCACGGCGACGTCTATCCTGTTTTTCCTGGCCTTTGTCGGCCTCGCTTATTCCTTCTACCCATACGTGGTTCCGGAAAAACTGACGCTTTACGAAAGTGCCAGTGCGCCTGAAAGCCTGTTCATCATCTTGCTCGGCGCCTTGTTCGTTCTGCCTGTGATCGTCGGCTATACGATCCTCGCCTACACGGTCTTTCGCGGTAAAGCGACCGAGTTGCGATATGACTGAACCGCAGAGGCGAGAGCAATGTTGCGGCGGTCTATCCGCGACGAACGGAACTGTTCCTTGGACCAATTAACCGGGCGTCACGGCGACCAATTGAGACCCGTTTTCTGCTCGGAAACCGCCCAGAGCTTTGATGCCTGTTCCGGATCGAGGGCAAATGCCTCCAGCGGGCACTCGCCGACGGGACCGACCATTTCGAACTTCATCGGACCATAGTACTTGGCGCGTTCCAGACCGTCTTCCGTTGCGCACATGACCTCCGGCCACGAGCCGCGCTCGGCGGTTTGCGCAAGGGGGGAGAGCAGGGTTGCCAGTAGCCTCGTGGCGATGCCTGCCGTGTTCCGGATCAAGCCCGTGCGCGAGGCACCTGGGTGACAAACATGCACTTCTACGCACTTGCCGGACGCCTGCACTCTGCGCTGCAGTTCATAGCCAAATACCATCTGTGCCAGCTTGCTCTGGGCGTAGGCGTTCCAGGCTGAATAATTCCTGTCGTAGTTCAGGTCTTCAAAAAGTATGCGCTTGTCGCCCATCTTGTAGCCATTGCTGCCGACGACAACGATGCGTCCCGCCGATTGATCAATGCGTTCGAAGACCAAACCGCACAGCAGGAAATGACCGAAATAATTCACACCGAGTTGGCTTTCGAAGCCGTCCACGGTGAGGTGCTGCGTGGCGATTTGCGCGATGGCGGCATTGCAGATGAGCGCATCAATTCGCGGAACTGTTTCCAGTAGCTCCTTGGCTGCTTCTCGCACACTTGCCAGTGCGGCAAGGTCCATCAGCACGTAGCTTACGTCGGCGTTTGTTCCGAATTCCTGCTTCAGTGCCTTTATCGCATCGGCTGATTTGTCGGGGCTGCGGTTCATCATGACCACCCGAGCACCCTTGGACAGGAGCACGCGTGTCGCCTCAAAGCCAGCGCCCCCGTTGGCGCCAGTGATCACATAGGTCTTGCCCTTAAGGGAGCCCAAACGTTCTGGCGTCCATCCTGCAGGTCCAAATCTGTTTTTCATCTCGCGCTCCTTCAAGCTGCTCTTGAATTCTTGAAGTGAGACATAACTATCGAAGCAGGATCAAAACAGATGAATTCATCGCGATTTTTTGCCTGATTGTATCAATGACGTTGAAGTTGGTGCCTTTTCAGGTCACGTATGTCGAATGAGCAAAGAGCAGATCAGACACATCATCGACCAGCGGCTTCCTGGTGCCGGTATTGTTGAAACCGGCGTGCAGGGCGTGCAGCTTTTCCGGGTGAGCGAACCGGTGCCCTGCGTTCCAGCGGTCTATGAACCGGTGGTCGTCGCTATTGTCGGTGGGGCAAAGGAAGCGATCCTGGACGGAAAACGGTATGTCTACGACAGTGACCTTTATCTTTGCTGCCCAACGTCGATGCCGGTCCAGGCGGGGACGCCGACCGCTTCATCTGATAATCCGTTGCTTGGTGTTCTTGTTTCCCTCGATACGCGGGTCATGACGGAGCTGACACTGGAAATGGAAAGCGTTACCGGGCTCGCTCGGCAACCGATGGGCGGTGAGATGCCTTCCGGGTTGGCGCTGGCGCCTTGGGATGCTGCCTTCACCGATGCACTGCTCCGGCTGGTGCAACTGGGAGCAGACAAGACTGAAGCAGCCGTGCTTGGAGCGGGCCGGCTGCGCGAACTCTACTACGCCGTCTTGAAAGGTGGTGCAGGCGCGTCAGTGCGGCGTTCCTTCGGTGTCGGCAATGAAATTGCCAGGACGATCCAGTTCCTGTCAGCGCACGTCAACGAACCGCTGTCAATCGACGACATGGCCGCTCATGCGGGTATGAGCCGGGCCGTATTCCACCGCAAGTTCAAACAGGCAACCACGATGTCGCCGATCCAGTTCGCAAAATCCATGCGCTTGAACCATGCCGCGATGAAAATCGCCGGGGGAATGAATGTGAGCGAAGCAGCCTGGGACGCAGGTTATGTCAGTTCCTCGCAGTTCAGCCGGGAGTTCAAACGCATGTATGGACAATCGCCCAAACAATGGAGCCAGGAAACGCAACTGCCCGCAGGCGCAACGTAAGGACTTATCTTCTGTTGCGGTCAAGGCGAATGCCTATCTCCCGCGCGACTCCGGTTTAGACATCGAAATTCAATTAACCCGCCCGTTCGCTTCCGAGGGGCGGGGCTGTGTGTTCGGACGCAGAGGGCCTCGCTGTGGTAAATGGTGAGCCCGCCTTGGCTTTTTTCTTGCACGCACATAAAACCCGGAAGTTTGTCAACCTTCTGAAAAGGTTTATGAAAATGGTCTGCGTGGCACATAAACACAACTGGCCTGCAACGGATATTGAGGCAGCACGCAGCGAACCGCAGAATCGAGCCCAAGGCAATGAATGCTTTAACTTGTTTGAAGGCCCGGCAAGCAAGGACAGTGATCAAGTCGGTTATTGAGCTTATTGGCGCCAGCATTTACAGACGCCGTAGGTCGTGTCGTTCTCATGCGGCATCCGGGAGGACAATTTGACTGAATTTACCGAAGGCGATCCATACTTTGATGTGCGCCAATCAGTTCGAGGACGAAACCTGGCTCGGCTCATCATTGCGCCCCTGTTTTCTGCTGGTCTAATTTTGTTTGGGGCGTGGCTTCTGCCAAAGGAAACGATCGTATCGTTCAATATTGCGGCGATAGAAACTTGGAGCGTTTGGTCTTTTTTGGGCTTCATCGCCATTGGCAGCGGGATCTACGGGCTGGTGAAGGAACTGGTGTTCGCCGTGCGCGCGCGGTCCACGTCGGGCGAGTGGCACTTCCGGCTTACAGAACAAGATCTGCTTTGGCATGTCCCTTACCATGCACATGGGAAAGAGGAAGGTTTTGCAGTCTCGCTAGGCGAACTCAAGCTGATAGAATTCAAGACCATTCAAAAACACGAAGACATGGATGAACGCGAATATTGGGTCCATTTTCACACTCGGGAGCCCATCCAACTCAAATCATTTTCCGGCGTCAGTCTGCCTTGGCTGGTTGAAAGAATTAGGGCCGCTGGAGTGCCCTATGAAGAGACGCATGAAAACTACTAAGCTGTTTATATAAGGGGACGCAAAGCCACTAAGCTAATGATCGACCACGTCATCTGATAATCAGACTTTGTACAAGCGCAGCGGGTCAGCGTTTTGTCCGCCTTCCAACCAATTCCTTCGATCGCAACGAAGGCCTGCACTGGGACTGGGCGGTGGAGCAAGAAGTGAATGTTCAGGTGGCGTGAAGTGATTGTTCTTGCCGATTGTAGTGAAAACCTATTGGCGCGCGCCTCGCGGTCGTTCTGCTGAAGTGCACCTAGTGGTGGCAGCGAGCCCGTCGTATCTGGTGATGCGTTGTTAACAAAAGACCGCTGTTGCCTGAATGGCATCAAAAAAACTAAATGTTACGCTCTGCGATAATGTCCCCATCGTCTCTGCGCCCCACTTCTTGGAAGCCAAATTTGGCGTAGAGATTCTTCGCCGCAGTATTCTCGGCATCGTAGTATATATCCACCAGGTCGCACCGATTGTGCGCTTTTATCTCTTCTAGTGCCAAGCCCATAGCAAGCTTGCCGATCCCTTTGTTTTGTTGCCTTCGATCAATCATGAAGCGCCAGATAGTGCACTCGCCTTCGTCAAAATCTCCAATCTCGCCAAATTGGTACATCAAGAAACCCACCGCTTTGCCGTCCAGGCAGATGGCTCTTGGGTGAAAGGTTTCAGACAGAACGGATTCCGCGATGGAGTAAACGTTTGACGGTAAGTTCTTCTCTTGAAACGTCTCCAGCTCAAGCTCGATCACATCGTCGAAATTGTGTCTGGCGATTTTCGTCAGTGTGACATTCAAAAGTCTGTGCTCCGATTTTGGTTGAGGCTACATGCTGTTCGATGTTTTGTACGCTTAAATCTGTAGCGCTCTTCCCCAAACAAATCTCGACGGTACGGATTGTCCGTAATGCGGTCCTTGCTGGCAACCGGATCAATCGTTCATTTCCCGCCCGGTGTTGGCATTTGCAACGTCAAGACAACAAAACCCGCCCGATCGTTTCCGATGGGCGGGTTTGTTTGTCTGGTCGCCGGGAGCCGCGCTGTGGCAGGTGGTGAGCCCGCCTTGGCGGACTCCCGACTAAGTCGTTCCCGTCAGCTACAGCCGCTGGTCGCGCCGCAGGTGTCGCATTTCAGGCAGGTGCCGTTGCGGACCATGGTGAAGTTGCCGCATTCGGAGCAGCTCTCGCCCTCATAACCCTTCATGCGGGCCTGGGCGATTTGCTGGGCCGCCGAGGAGACCTGCGGGGCAGGGCTCATCACGGTGCTGACTTCGACAGCGGCCGCACTTTCTGAGCCGCGGGCAAATGCGGTTGCGACCGCGGAGACCTGGGCCGCCGGCGTGTTTGCGGTCTTCACCGAGATCGCTTCCGTGGTTTCTCCGGCTGGCTCGCCGGCGTTTGAAACCAGACGGAACCGTTCCGTCTGTCCGCGCACAAGGCCGTGCGAAACGATCTGGCCGCTCTGGCCACGGTCTTCACCCGAAGAGAGGCCTTCTCCAGTGCTGCCGAAGACTTCCGGCGGGACATGGGCCAGGTCGTGACGGCCGAGATACGAAACGGCAAGCTCGCGGAAGACATAGTCGAGGATCGAGGTAGCATTCTTGATCGCATCGTTGCCCTGGACCATGCCGGCCGGCTCGAACTTGGTGAAGGTGAACGCGTCGACATATTCCTCGAGCGGCACGCCATATTGCAGGCCAAGCGACACCGAGATGGCGAAGTTATTGATGAAGGCGCGCAAGGCCGAGCCTTCCTTGTTCATATCAAGGAAGATTTCACCGAGACGGCCATCATGGTATTCGCCGGTGCGCAGGAACACGGTGTGACCACCGATCTTGGCCTTCTGGGTGTACCCCTTGCGGCGTGCCGGCAACTTTTCCTGTTCGCGAACGACGCGTTCGACGATCCGTTCCACGATTCGCTCGGCAACCACCTCTGCCTTTGCGGCCTGCGGTTTGGCTGCGATTTCCTCGATGGCATCTTCCTGCTCGTCGTCGTCGTCCGACAGAAGCTGGGCATTGAGCGGCTGCGACAGTTTGGAACCGTCGCGGTAAAGCGCGTTCGCCTTCAGGGCCAGCTTCCAGGAGAGCATGTAGGCTTCCTTGCAGTCCTCAACCGTTGCATCGTTGGGCATGTTGATCGTCTTGGAGATCGCGCCTGAGATGAATGGCTGGGCTGCGGCCATCATGCGAATGTGGCTTTCCACCGACAGGAAGCGCTTGCCGATGCGGCCGCACGGGTTGGCACAGTCAAAGACCGGGTAGTGCTCTTCCTTCAGGAACGGAGCGCCTTCCAGTGTCATGGCACCGCACACATGGGTGTTCGCCGCTTCGATATCGGCCTTGGAGTAGCCAAGGAACGACAGGAGATCGAATTCGGTGTCTTCCAGCTGTTCATCGGAAACACCGAGCGTTTTCAACTGGTCATCGCCGAGGGTCCAGCGGTTGAACACGAACTTGATGTCGAAGGCCGACTTCATGCCGTCCTTGAGCTTGCCGAGGCTTTCCTCGGTGAAGCCTTTGGCCGAAAGGCTTGCTGGGTTGATACCGGGTGCCTGGTCGATCGATCCGTGACCGACGGCATAGGCTTCGATTTCCCCGATTTCGGCTTCCGAGTAGCCGAGCACGCGCAGGGCTTCCGGAACAGCGCGGTTGATGATCTTGAAGTAACCACCACCGGCAAGCTTCTTGAACTTCACCAAGGCAAAGTCTGGCTCGATACCGGTCGTATCGCAGTCCATGACAAGACCGATGGTGCCGGTCGGAGCGATCACCGTCGACTGGGCGTTTCGGTAGCCGTTCTTTTCGCCGAGTTCCAGGGCGCGGTCCCACGCCTTCCTGGCGCGCTCGATGATCCCCTTGTCCGGGCAGCTTGCATGATCAAGCGCGACCGGAGGTGTGTTCAGACCCTCGTAACCCGTCGTCTCGCCATGGGCGGCACGGCGGTGATTGCGGATCACCTTCAGCATGTGCTTGGCGTTTTTCTTATACCCCGGGAAAGATCCGAGTTCGCCCGCCATTTCAGCGGATGTTGCGTAGGCAACACCTGTCATGACGGCTGTAAGCGCACCGCACAGAGCGCGGCCTTCGTCGGAATCGTAGGAGATGCCGGATGTCATCAGCAGGCCGCCGATATTGGCGTAGCCAAGACCGAGTGTGCGGAACTTGTAGGAGAGCTCCGCGATTTCCTTCGACGGGAACTGTGCCATCAGCACCGAGATTTCGAGAACGATCGTCCACAGGCGGACAGCGTGCTCGTAATTGTCGATGGCAAAGGACCGGTCTTCGTTGCGGAACTGCATCAGGTTCAAGGAAGCCAGATTACAGGCCGTGTCATCCAGGAACATGTATTCAGAGCACGGGTTCGATGCGCGGATTTCACCGTCGGCGAGGCATGTGTGCCAGTCGTTGATGGTCGTGTGGTACTGCAGACCCGGATCGGCGGATGCCCAAGCGGCGTAACCAATCTGTTCCCAAAGCTCTTTCGCCTTGACGGTTTTCAAGGTTTCGCCGGTGCGGCGTGCCGTCAGGTCCCACTCACTGTCCTCAAGAACTGCGGAGAGGAAGCCGTCGGTCACACGGACGGAGTTGTTGGAATTCTGTCCCGCAACAGTCAGATAGGCTTCGGAGTCCCAATCCGTGTTGTAGGTCGGGAATTCGACCTTCGTAAAGCCCTGGCGGGCGAACTGAATGACGCGCTGGATATAGTTCTCCGGCACCATCATTTTCTTTGCGGCGCGAATCTCACGCTTAAGGGCAGGGTTCTTGGCCGGATCGAAGCAGTCGCCATTGTCCGCCTCGCAGTTGACGCAGGCGCGCATGATTGCCGACAGGTGCTTCTGGCAGATCTTGGAACCGGTGACGAGCGCTGCCACCTTCTGCTCTTCCTTGACCTTCCAGTTGACGTATTCCTCGATATCGGGGTGATCAACATCAACCACGACCATCTTGGCCGCGCGGCGGGTCGTGCCACCGGACTTGATCGCTCCTGCTGCGCGGTCGCCGATTTTCAGGAAGCTCATCAATCCCGAGGATTTGCCACCACCTGAGAGTTTCTCGCCTTCAGAGCGAACGAACGAGAAGTTCGATCCTGTGCCCGAGCCGTATTTGAACAGACGTGCTTCGCGAACCCACAGGTCCATGATGCCGCCATCGTTGACGAGATCATCCTGAACGGACTGGATGAAGCAGGCATGCGGCTGCGGGTGCTCGTAAGCCGTTTTCGATTTGGTCAGTTTGCCGGTCTGGAAATCCACATAGAAGTGGCCCTGGCTCGGACCGTCGATACCATAAGCCCAGTGGAGGCCGGTGTTGAACCATTGCGGGGAGTTGGGAGCTACCTTCTGAGTGGCCAGCATGTAGCGCAATTCGTCATAAAACGCCTGCGCATCGGATTCCTGATCGAAATATCCGCCTTTCCAGCCCCAGTAGGTCCACGTGCCGGCAAGGCGGTCGAAAACCTGGCGTCCGTCGATTTCCGAACCAAAGCGCTCGTCTTCCGGCAGATCACTCATGGCGTCTTCGTCGGCCTCGTGACGCCAGAGGAAGGAGGGAACCGTGTTCTCTTCGACAGCCTTCAGCCTGGCGGGTACGCCTGCCTTGCGGAAGTATTTCTGGGCCAGGATGTCGGAGGCGACCTGAGAGAACTGAGCCGGAACCTGAATGTCCTCGAGGCGGAACACGATCGACCCGTCCGGATTGCGGATCTCACTCGTAGCTGTCCGGAATTCAATGCCGGCGTAAGGCGATTGGCCTTCCTTGGTATAGCGCCGCTCTATCCGCATTCTCAAAGTCCCCTTGTATCCCCAGCTGGTTCTGCCCGAACCAGTCAATCCCGCATCTGATCAACGGTGAAGCTGCTCGTTTGCGCTGTCACCGGCATTCGCTTCGTAAACGAAGCGGCTTCCTTTATTTAGCGTATCGTGTTTCCGGGTCTACTATATATAGTAGTCGTCAACAGATTTGTCACGATGCGCGCAGCGAAATCGGCACACAAAAATCCAGTCCCCGATTTGTCTGAAAAGCGGGGAAATGGCACACGGATACTTTTGTGTTTTGGATGACCGGAGCGCCTGACGAGGCTCCCGATTACGCACATCGCAATAATGAAAAACTAATGTAAATGAATTCTTAAGGTCAAGGTGTCGACGACAACAGCTTGTGTCGAGCCTGTGGGCAAACGCAAAATATTGTGTGCCTGTGTGGATTGTGGGGAGTGGCGTCAGACCAGAGGGAAGCTTTGAAAATTGGGCTTGCATTCCCAGCAAAAAGCATCCGGCTCACTGTGTGCACTTCCTTGTGGATGAGACTTATCCCGGTTTTATGAAAATTTGAAGAAAATCACGATGAGCGATTTCAGCGCGGTTTAAGCCGGCTTTGATTTAGTGCGGGAATTACAGGGAAAGGGATCCGCATTTTATGAAGCATCACGCCGCATTTGGCCTATCGATGGAGGATATCGATGCAGTTGTCGTGGAAGACAGCAAACCGATGCAAACGATTCTCCGATCGATTCTTCTGAGCTTCAAAGTCGCGCGTGTTCGGGTTTTTGATTCGGTCGATGAAGCTCTGGAAGCGAGTCTTGCCGAACCTCCCAATGTGATTCTGACGGACTGGCGCATGGAGCCAACGTCCGGATACCAGTTTCTTCGCCTCGTCCGGCACCGTCACATGGAGCCGCTTTGCTATGTGCCGATTCTCTTCATAACAGCGCACGGGACGAGGCCGCTGGTCGACAAGGCCTTGCGCGCCGGAGCGCATCACGTGCTCGTCAAACCGGTTTCGCCGTCTACGCTCTTCAAGCGCCTGCGGTGGCTGTTGGCAGACGACCGACCGATGGTTCTGGAGAATTCGGGCTTCTACAATATTTACGGCATTCAAAAGACCATGGACGAGCAGGCCGAGAAGATGCAGTCCCTGGCCGGTGCGCGCTTGCACCACAAGCTTGCAATTCAAAAACGCGCCGAAGTCGAAGAAGTCGTAGAAGAGGAATTCGTCAAAAAGCCCAAGGAGGAGCCGCCGCCCGTGAAAGAACCGGTCTTCGCCGGCGTCAAAAAGGGTGGAACGAAGGCCAAACATTCCGCAGCGGCCCGCCATATCCGCAATGCCGAATACGTCAAATCGAAAGATCTGAAATTGCACTAGTGCCGTTCGGCCAAGCCCATTCGAGCGAACAAGACAATTTCTCAGTCCTGCGACAGTGCGGTACTGGACAGACGCCGTTGTTGGCGCCATAGTCCGCCAACTCAGGAAAGCTGGTTCGTCGGGCCGGTCCAACCTCACTTGTTACCTAGGGACCTTTTGAGGGCCATGAAAACGTTTCTTCTCGAATTCTTCACCTGGTGGAACAGCCAGACGATGGGCACGCGCTTTTTCACATGGCGCAAGGGCGAATTCGTGGGCGAGGACGAGGCCGGCAACAAGTACTACAAGGAACGGGGCGGCAAGAAGCGCTGGGTGATCTACAACGGTCTTGCAGAGGCATCCGCCATACCACCGGGTTGGCACGGCTGGATGCACCACCGCGTCGATACGCCACCTTCGGAAGAAACGTATCACCCCAAGCACTGGCAGCAGAAGCATAACGCGAACCGGACAGGAACGCCGGATGCGTATCGGCCGAACGGTTCGATCCTGACGCCGGAAAAGCGTCCCGAAGTCACTGGCGACTACGAAGCCTGGACGCCAGGAAGCTGACCGAATTTCAGTTTATCGAATTGTGAAAGGCCCCGCACAAGCGGGGTTTTTCTTTGTCTCGCAGATGATGTTGTTCCGGTAAGGCTCCGGCCAGTCTTGTCATCAACCGGCAACCGGCACTTTTTCGGACCGACTTTCTGGGAAATCCAGTCAGCCGGCTTTCCAACTGTCCAGGACCGTCATCACTTCTTGTCCGCTTGCCTGAGGCGAGAGCGCGTAAAAGTCTGTCTCCAGCTGCAGGGCTTCTGACAGCCGTGTGTTGTAGTCGGCCTGCGAAACCTCAAGCGTACCGAAGCGGCTGAGGTGATCCGTTACGAATTGTGTATCCAGGAGCGTGTAACCACCGACGATCAACCGTGCCACAAGGTGCGCGAGACACACTTTCGAGGCGTCCGTCTTGAAGGTGAACATGCTTTCGCCGAAAAAGGCACCGTTCAGACTGACGCCATACAGTCCGCCGACCAGATCGCCATCCAGCCATGCCTCGATTGTGTGGCAGTAGCCCATTTCGAAGAGTTCACCATAGAGCCGACGGATTTCCCGGTTGATCCAGGTCTTCTGGCGTCCGGGCATCGGCTCTGCACAACCGTCGATAATGCGTTGAAAGTCCGTGCTGACCCGAATTTCGAAGACATCGTTGCGGATTGTCCGACGCAGGCGGCGCGGCATGTGAAACGAATCCAGAGGCAGGATGCCGCGCTGTTCCGGCTCAAGCCAGAACAAGCCCGGATCATCCGCAGATTCGGCCATTGGAAAAAGGCCGCAGGCGTAGGCTTTGAGCAGCACCTGCGGTGTAATTTCCATAACGATGTCGTCTTTGTAACCAGCCATATGGCCTCGCTTCCCGGTTGCAAGGGGCTGTCCCTGTGCAAGCGCCCGGTTAGTTCGACTTGTCGGCCAGGTACTTCTCGAGCCAGTGAATGTCGTACTGACCGTTCGCGATTGCCTGATTGTCCACCAAATCGCGGAAAAGCGGAATAGTAGACTTGATCTCGTCAACGACAAATTCGTCAAGGCAGCGACGCAGCCGCATCATGCACTCAACGCGATTTCGGCCGTGTACGATCAGCTTGCCAATCAGACTGTCGTAGTAAGGCGGGATCTTGTAGCCTTGGTAAACGCCTGAATCCACACGTACACCGAGGCCGCCAGGCGGGTGGTAATAGGTGATTGTGCCGGGCGAGGGCGCGAACGTGACCGGATCTTCGGCATTGATGCGGCATTCGATCGCGTGGCCATCGAATTTGATGTCATCCTGGGTCATATCAAGATCACCGCCGGCGGCGATCCGGATCTGTTCGTTGACCAGATCAATCCCGGTGATCATCTCGGTTACAGGGTGTTCAACCTGAAGCCGGGTGTTCATCTCGATGAAATAAAACTCGCCGTTTTCGTAGAGGAACTCTACCGTGCCGACGCCGCGGTATTTCAGTTTCCGCATGGCGCTGGCAACAATTTCACCGATCCTGTCGCGCTGTTCGGCATTCAGGCTTGGGGAAGGGGCTTCCTCAAGGACCTTCTGGTGCCGGCGCTGAAGGGAACAGTCCCGTTCGCCAAGATGGACGGCATTTCCTTTGCCGTCTCCGAGCACCTGTATCTCGATATGCCGAGGCTTGCCGAGGTACTTTTCCATATAGAGCGCGTCGTCACCAAAGGCGGCCTTCGCTTCCGCGCGGGCCGTTGAAAGTGCTGTCTCCAGATCGTTTTCGGTTTGGGCAACCTTCATACCGCGCCCACCGCCGCCCGCAGCAGCCTTGACCAGAACCGGATAGCCAATTTCGCGCGCGATCGCGTGGGCATCGTCGCTGGCGGTGACTTCGCCGTCCGAACCGGGAACGACAGGAATGCCAAGGTCCCTGGCTGTTTGTTTTGCCTGGATCTTGTCGCCCATGACGCGAATGTGCTCCGCGGTCGGGCCGATGAATTCAATGTTATGCGCTTCGAGTATCTCGGCAAAACGCGCGTTTTCGGAAAGAAAACCGTAACCGGGGTGCACAGCATCCGCGCCTGTGATCTCGCAAGCGGCAAGCAGCTGCGGGATGTTCAGGTAACTGTCGCGAGCTGCCGGCGGTCCGATACAAACGCTTTCATCTGCGAGGCGCACGTGCATGGCGTCGGCATCGGCGGTCGAGTGAACCGCGACAGTCGGAATTCCGAGCTCTTTGCAGGCGCGCAGAATGCGCAAGGCGATTTCGCCGCGATTGGCGATGAGAATTTTGGAGAACATGGTCTGCCGGATCCTTATTCGACAACGATCAGCGGTTCGCCAAATTCCACCGGCTGGGCGTCGTCAACGAGGATCTGCTTGACGGTCCCTGTTTTGGTGGACGGGATGTTGTTCATGGTCTTCATCGCCTCAACGATCAGGATCGTCTGCCCTTCGGCCACTTTGTCACCAACCTGGATAAATGGGGCGGCCCCTGGTTCAGGAGAAAGATACGCGGTTCCGACCATGGGAGATGTAACGGTCGAACCGGACTGAGACGGGCTTTCAGCAACGGTTTCCGTTTTGGGGGCAGCGGGGGCCGCCGCAACGGGCGCTGCTACCGCAGTCGGCGTGGCAACACTTACGGGAGCATTGATCGACATCTGGCGCGCGACGCGAATGCGCGTGTCGCCCTGTTCCAATTCGATTTCCGACAGATTTGTTTCGTCCAGCAAAACTGCGAGATCCCGGATCAGGGCCGTGTCGAATTTCTTGTTATCATTACGCATCATATCGTTTGGCTCTCGTACTCGGTCCACTAAGCGTGAGACACGGGGGCTGCCGGTCTCTTTTTCCGCAAAATGTTGCAGATTCCCGGGTGTTTCAGACATGCACAAAGACAAATCTAACGAAGGGCCGGTTCCGTCCGCACATTTTTGCCACCAAAATGAGGAGGCTATAGATTTTGGGCCCGCATTCGGCCGAATGCGAGCCATGCTTCTTATAGGGATTCAATTGTGTCAGGAAAAGCCCTGAATACTTATAGATTTCACTCGGCTGCGGTTTCCAACAAGCTAGAGCGGCCACCACTCAACAAGTCGTCTGACCGCAATCCTTCATGGCGTCCAGCTTAACGCGAAGCTCCTCATATCCGACTGCACCCATGACCACTTCGTTGCCGACCACGTAGGAGGGCGTTCCGGTCAGGCCGAGGCGGTTGGCAAGGGTATAGACCTCTTCGATTGTCTGACCGGCTTCATCCGTTGCCATGGCAACCTGCAGGTCGGCTTCGGATACGCCAACACTCGTTGCAGCCGCGATTGCGCTGGAAAGGTTCGCCTGACCGCGGCTCAAAATGAGGGCTTCGTGAAATTCGCCGTATTTTTCCGGGGCGACCGAGTTTACCGCCACAGCAACCTGGGCGGCTTCAACGGACGCCTGTCCGAGAACGGGGAATTCTTTCAAAACGATTCTGAGGTCAGGGTCTTCCTCGACAAGACGCACCATGTCCCCATAAGCGCGTTTACAGAAGCCGCAATTGTAGTCGAAGAATTCAACAAGGGTAACGGACCCCTCCGGGTTGCCGAGGACAACCTGGCGTGTGGAGTTGAAGAGAATATCCGCGCTGTCATTCAAGGCCTGAAGCCGTGCAGCCTCTTCTGCTTCCTGTTCACGGCGTTGAAGCTCATTCAAAGCCTCAGCGATGATCTCAGGATTTTCGAGGAGATATTCACGCACGATTTTCTCAATCTCGCCGCGATCCAGGTCTTGCGCCGCGACGATGCCGGGCATCGACGACACAAGCAAAACGAATGCTGCGAAACACACGCGTTTTGAAACTGTGAAAAGGTGCATCATTGAAAACTCCTTGGACGACACAAGTTTCCGTGTCCGTCACCACGCATGTTTGCCGGCATCATCGTCGATTCGGCAGATCAGGTGGTTTGTACGCTACAATGTCGTCTGCTTGAACCCATGCTGGCGATCCGCGCTTCAAACTTTTTTGAGCACGGGCCGCGTAACGCTTTGCCGCATCAAAGTCACCGCGGACCATAAGGCCCTTGGCCGTCGCCAGATCGGCCTCTGCGCGTTCTCCCTGACGGCCGTGCGCAATGGCAAGCTGGCTGTATGCGACACCTGAATTAGCATCCCGTTGAATAGCGCGCTTCAGGACGCGTTCGGCTTCTGCGTAATAGGCCGGGTTGTTAGCGCCAACGAGCGCATAACCGAGCCACACGAGAAACTGCGGCTCGTTGGGTTTAAACGACAGGGCTTTACGGAATGGCGCAATCGCGCTCGTGGGATCGCCGCCTTCCAGTAAAGCCTGGCCCTTCAGTTCGTAGTAATAAGGATTATTCGGTTGCGTCCTAATGAGGGCATCGATTTCTTTCACCGCACCTTTTCCGCGGCTTTTCATTGCCGCGATCGCTCTTGCGTAGTTTGCCGCAGGGCTCTTGTCGCTGCGAGGGTAGGCCCGCAAGGTCGCCGAGGGATGGCTGGAAAACGCATAGAGCTTTGCGCGGACCTGGTCGTGACGATACTGAAGCACGTAGTCGTCGGGCTGATTGAAGTATTTTGATTTCTGCGCTTCATTCAAGAGACCGGTGTAGCGCTCCTGGGCCATCGGGTGGCTTTGCGCATATGGGTCGGCGAACCGGCTCGAAAACAACTGTTGTTCCGACATGCGCTGAAAAGTTTTCAACATGCCGCGTGCGCTTTGGCCGGTCGCATTGAGATATCTGAGCGCTGCGCGGTCCGCTGCTGCTTCTTCGCCGCGCTGATAGGCGAGCAGGGATCTTTTGCCGACCGATGGCGCGCTCAGAGCAGCTGCAGCGCCGCCCGAAGCTGCTTGTCCGGAACCGGATGCGGCACCGGCGGCTGCAGCGCCCGCGCCCAAGAGAACACCGATGACCGCGATGATCTGCGCATTCGCAGCTGCTGCACGTAACCGCACGAGATGCCGACCAGCGATGTGACCTGTTTCATGCGCGATGACCCCGATAACCTCATTCGGCGTTTCCGCGTCCATGATCACACCGATATTGATGAACATGCGCCTGGAATCGGGCACGAAAGCGTTGAATCTTTTGTCGTTGACCAGAATGATTTCAGGCTCGGACTGTGAAATACCTGCCACCTTGAAGATCGGTTTCGCATAATCCTTCAAGAGGGATTCCGTTTCCGCATCCCGCACAACCGGCACTTTTCCACGCTGCGCATGAGATGGCGCCACCATGATCGGCAAGGCAACTGCGGCAGAGCAGGCCGTTGCTGTCACCTTGCGAAAAAAGCGCGTTATGAATGGCTTATCAACAAAAGATAAACCTGGCATGGAACCTGGCAAGTCAACACTCCTGTCCGGTATCCTGGTCGAGATACACCTATGCGAATGTGTGGCGAAGTTATGGACGTGTTTGGTTCCGGTCAAGAAATCGAACATGACAAATCGGAAAGATCTGGTCGGCGAACGCCGCTTGTGTCAAATCGCTGCGGTCAGAACCGATTGCCACGAGTTGGAAAATCCGCAATACGTCCGACACACAAACAAGCTGGAAGTGCAGAAAATTCATGACAGACGACGCGTTTCAACCGTCTTTGCGCAGCAACGTTGCCCCCTTCATTGCGATGGATGTCCTCGCAGAAGCCGCCAGGCTTGAAGAAGAAGGCCGCGAAATTGTTCACATGGAAGTTGGTCAGCCGTCTGCACCCGCACCGAAAGCTGCTGTGGAGGCTGCGCGGGCAGTGCTCGACCATGGACGTCTCGGTTATACCGCAGCGCTCGGCATCGCGCCGTTGCGTCAAGCCCTTTCCCGGCACTATCAGCGCCAATACGGCGTCGAGATTTCCCCGGACAGGATCATGGTGACGACCGGATCGTCTGCAGGTTTCAATCTTGCCTTTCTTTCCGCTTTTGATCAGGGCGACAGGGTCGTCCTGACCGCGCCCGGGTATCCTGCCTATCGTAACATCCTCAAGGCACTTGGCCTTGTTCCGGTTGAAGTGGAGGTTGACGCGGAAACGCGCTGGTGTCTCACGCCGGAGCATCTGGAAAAGGTTCGTGAGAGCGGCCCGGTCAAAGGCGTTCTGGTCGCGAGCCCGGCCAACCCGACCGGCACGATGATGGATGCCGACGCACTCACCAAGCTTGTTCAATATTGCGATGACGAGAATATCAGGTTCATTTCAGATGAAATCTATCACGGCCTCGACTACGCGCCGGGACAGAAGTCGGCGTTGGAGATTTCAAACAACGCGATCATCATAAACAGTTTTTCGAAATACTATTGCATGACCGGTTGGCGCATTGGCTGGATGGTTCTGCCAAACCAGTTGATCCGTCCGACGGAACGCGTTGCGCAAAACCTTTACATCTCGGCGCCGGAAATCTCCCAGATCGCGGCAACTGCCGCCCTGGATGCGGTTCAGGAACTGGAAGAGGTCAAGGCTGGTTATGTCGCAAACCGAAATCTGCTTTTAAAGGGACTGCCGGAGGTTGGGCTGGACAAAATTCTCCCCGTTGACGGGGCGTTTTACGTCTACGCCGACATCAGCCGATATAGCAACGACAGCCTGGTCTTTGCCAAAAAGATGCTTCATGAAGCAGGGGTTGCCGCAACACCCGGGGTGGATTTCGACCCGGTACATGGCCATGAGTATTTACGTTTTTCGTTTGCCGGGGCGCATGATCAGATGAAAGAGGCTCTGGTCCGGCTGTCCGGTTTTCTCAAATGACACCGCAGGCCATTCAAAGCAAAAAAGGCGGCTCAATGCCGCCTTTCTCACATCAGACTAGATCCGGATCAAAAGAACGAACGTCCTCGCTGCCACCAGCCGACGCGCTTCGGTTTATCCTCATCGTCTTCACTTGATGTTTCGCTGGTCACGACCGGCTCTGCTGGCGCAGACGGTGTCGCGTCGGTTTTTTCCTCTGCCGCCTCGTTCGGGACAGGCTGCTCGGACGTCGGCGTTTCGACAACTATGTCCTGCGGCTCTTCTGCTGCATCGGCAGAAGCGACTTCCTCAACAACCTCAGCTTCTCCGATTTCGACAGCGTTGGTATCCGTAGCATCTCCGGTATCAGACGCCGTTTCAGCCTCAGCGCCTAGAACCTGTTCCTCGGCTGCAGCGCTTTCGTCGGTGTTTTCTGCACCTTCCGGGTCAACGTTCGCATCGGCTTCATTGTCCGTATCGGTGGTGTTGTCTTCAGCAGCAACGATCTCGATTGCTTCTTCCGAAGTTTCAATTTCGCCGGAGAATTCCGCAGCTTCACCATCGGCAGCCGGTTCATCGGTTGGCCCGGCCCCATCGTCCGACGCTTCGGCAGACTGGAGATCAGTGCCTTCGCCGTTCCGCCGGCCACGTCTTCCACCGCGGCGACCGCGACGGCGCTTGCGCCGTGGCTCGTCACCGTTGGCGTCGTCATCATCACCGCGGGCGTCTTGCGATGATTGCTCGTCACCGTCCGCATCATCGGTCTCAGAGGCGACCTGACGATTTTCGCTTCCGTCCTGAGCACCGTCCGCGCCGCCTCTGCGGCGCTTGCGGCGGCGTCTGCGGCGGCGATCCCCGCCGTCGTCGTCTTGAGCCTGCTCGTCGACGATCGGCTGCTCGGTGTTCTCGTCAATAATTTCAACGGTATCCGGGTGCACGGTCGGCGCGGGTGCGGGAACACGGTCTCTGTCGATCGGAGCGCCTCGTTCGAGCACGTAAAGCTGTCCGTTGACCATCTCATCCGCGTTGACGGCGATCTCGACTGCGAACCTTGTTTCCAAATCGGAGAGATTTGAACGCTTTTGGTTGAGAATATAAAGCGCAACCTGTGTGGTGGTTCGGATGATCAGGTTGTGAGACGCACCTTTGAGGAGATTGTCTTCAATCGACCGCAGAACATGAAGCGCAACCGATTCCACGGAGCGGATCATTCCCGTTCCCTGGCAGTGCGGGCACGGCGTCGTCGAACTTTCAAGGACGCCAGTGCGGATGCGCTGGCGGGACATTTCCAACAGGCCGAAATGCGAGATCCGGCCGACCTGAATACGCGCGCGATCGTTTTTCAGACAATCCTTCAGTTTGCGCTCAACAGCCCGGTTGTTCTTCGATTCTTCCATGTCGATGAAATCGATGACAACAAGACCGGCCAGGTCCCGGAGGCGCAGCTGGCGTGTGACTTCTTCGGCAGCTTCCAGGTTTGTCTGAAGTGCCGTGTCTTCGATGTTGTGTTCGCGCGTCGACTTGCCCGAGTTTACGTCAATCGAAACCAGAGCTTCGGTCTGGTTGATGACAATGTAACCACCGGATTTAAGAGTTACCTGCGGCGAGAACATCGCGTCGAGCTGTGGTTCGACACCGTAGCGGATGAACAGCGGGGAGGGATCCCGATAGGGCTGGACATTCTTGGCATGGCTCGGCATGAGCATGCGCATGAAGTCCTTGGCCTCGCGGTAACCGTCGTCACCCGACACCAGCACCTCATTTATATCCTTGTTGTAAAGATCCCTTATTGAACGCTTTACGAGACTGCCTTCTTCGTAAACGAGGCTTGGTGCGCTGGACTTTAACGTCAGCTCCCTGACATTTTCCCAGAGCCGCATGAGATATTCAAAGTCACGCTTGATTTCCGCTTTCGTCCGGCTGGCGCCAGCCGTTCGCAGGATGACACCCATACCCTCCGGAACGTCCAGTTCGGAGGCAATTTTCTTCAGGCGCTTGCGGTCTGTCGGTTGTGTTATTTTCCTGGAGATGCCGCCGCCACGTGCAGTGTTGGGCATCAGGACGGAGTAGCGGCCTGCGAGCGACAGGTAAGTCGTCAGGGCAGCGCCTTTGTTTCCGCGTTCTTCTTTGACGACCTGCACCAGAATGATCTGGCGACGCTTGATGACTTCCTGGATCTTGTACTGCTTGCGAAGCGGCACAGTCCGCTCCGGAACCTCTTCCATGGCATCTTCAGCGCCAACGGATTCGACTGCATCCTCATCTGAGTCGACGTCATCTTCGTCATCCCGGCTCCGGCGTCTGCGACGGCTACGGGTCCTGGTCGGAGCCTCGGCCTTTTCTGCAGCAACGCCTTCTGAAGAGCCGTCTTCAGCTTCCTCTGAAGCTTCGAGAGTCTCGGTTTCTTCGGCGTCGTCACCTAAGCCGGTATCATCCACCTCGTCGCCATCAGCGCTCGCGGCAGCCTCGGCTGACGTTTCAGTATCGTCTGAACCATCTTCGGAGCCCGCTTCGTCTGCGGCCTGTAATTCCGGGGCTGAGTCAGCTTCCTCGGCTGGTTCCGCGTCCGTTACCGACACTTCAGTTTCTGTTGCTGAATCTGCATCGCTTTCAGCGCTGGCAGAAGCTGCTTCAGTCTCTTCGCCAGAGTCGGGCGAATCAGTGTCAGCTTGCGGCTCGTCACCGGACGCCTCGGATGGCTCGATTTTCTCGCTGGCAACCGTTTCTGTCGATTCGTTCTTCGCTGCACGCGAACGGCGACGGCGCTTCGGTTTTTCTTCGGCGTCCTGATCGTCGTTCTGACGCTCTGCCGCTTCCGCGGCGAGCAGTGCTTCGCGATCTGCGACGGGGATTTGGTAATAGTCCGGGTGAATTTCGCTGAATGCCAGAAAGCCGTGCCGGTTTCCGCCATATTCAACGAACGCTGCCTGAAGTGAAGGTTCTACCCGAGTTACTTTTGCAAGATAAATATTACCGCGCAGCTGCTTTCTGTTTGCTGCTTCAAAGTCGAACTCTTCAACACGATTGCCACGTACGACGACAACCCGGGTCTCCTCCGGGTGGCCCGCGTCGATCAGCATTTTGTTTGCCATTATTGAACGTCTCCACGGCAGCGGTGCTGTGCGCGTTTCGTAAACACGCATCGCCCGAAAGGAGAGAAGCTGCCGTACTTGTTTTGCTAAGATAGAGAAGGGCGTCTGCGCCCGGCGCGGTCGTCTGATCAACAAAAGCGGCCGCAGGTGCGGAGCCTTGCTCTATGTTGATCAATGTGTGCATCGCGCGGGTCCTTCGGGGCAACGCAGGCCCTTTAAGTTAAGTCGTTGTACTTTGCCGGCAGAACAGAGAGGGGGGTGCCGCTGCATCTGCTGCCAGTAGCGGACGGGTTCGACCTTTCTGATCCTTCTCCTGCGCTGATGTCTGCCGAACCGGCAGGGCCCGTTGCGCAAGTAGTTGGTTCAAAGGTTTCCCGAAACCCGGCCCGCTTCAACCGGACACGCTTTGGCGCGACAGAACGGCCTCTGTTCCGTCGCAAGTATGCCCTGGATTGCGATGACGCTGTGGATAGATCACCCTGTTCGTCATCGGGGAAGGTATCGGTTTCGAACCGAAATCCGTAAGGTACTTTTACGATCCGCTGATCCTCTTTGCAAGCAGTGGAAAAAGCATAAGCCATTTTCCTTCGCCGGGTTATGGCGTATGAGAGGAGCGGGCAGGGCGTGATACTGAGCAAATCGTGCGCAACATGGCCGGAGAAATTGTGAACAAAATCGGGACAAAACCTCAGGTGGCGGGTGATGAATCGTTGCTCAGGCCGGCTTTCGGCTGGGCATTCGTTCCGATCGCACTGTTATTTTTCACTTTTTTTGCGTTCATGGCATCGAACGCAGCATTGGGCGCTGGCAAACCCGATCCGAAGGTCATTGGAGCACGTGTTGCAGGTGATGAAGACCGGACCCGATTCGTTCTGGACATGAATTCGCAGGTGACACCGGCCATTTCCGGGCTCTCGAAACCGTACCGTTTGATCATCGATTTGCCGGAAGTCGAGTTTTTGTTGCCGGAAGATGCCGGGTCGTCCGGGCGTGGAATGGTAACGAACTGGCGCTTCGGAATGTTTGCAAAGGGCAAATCGAGGATCGTTCTCGATTTGAGTGGTCCCGTTCGTGTGGACAAAACCTTTTTTCTGCCCGCAGTTGACGATCAGCCTGCACGTCTGGTGATGGACCTCGTGCGCTCCGACCCCGATCAGTTCGCTGCGTTCGTTGAGGAATCCAGAGGCGTCGCAAAGAGTGAGGCCTTAAAAACAAAAGCGAAATCCGACAAGCTGCCTGCGTCGGGAAGCGGTGACAAACCATTGATCGTCTTGGATCCGGGGCACGGCGGCATTGACAATGGCGCGACAGGCGTTGGCGGCACACTGGAAAAGGCCATCGTTCTGGATTTCGCCAATCTCCTGAGAGATAAACTTGAAGAAACAGGTCTTTACGACGTTCGCCTGACCCGCGAAGACGACACGTTTGTGTCCTTGTCCCGGCGCGTCGAGATAGGACATGAACTGGAAGCCGACCTATTCATTTCGATCCACGCGGACTCGGTTCGGCGCGGCCGCAAACTGGCAAGGGGCGCAACGGTTTACACCTTGTCGGACAAAGCGTCTGACCAGCTTTCTGCCGAGCTTGCCGAGGTCGAAAACATGTCCGACGTCATTGCGGGCGTCGAGCTGGACGAGGAACCGACGGAAGTCACCGATATCCTGCTTGATCTGGCCAAGCGTGAGACGCGATCGTTTTCGAGCTACTTCGCAAAGACGCTTGTGACCGAGCTCAAGAGCGCCGTTCGCCTCATCAAGAACCCGCATCGTTCCGCGGGATTTCGCGTTCTGAAGGCACACGATGTGCCGTCAGTACTCGTGGAACTCGGATATCTGTCGAACGAACACGATGAGAAGCTTTTGGTTACCGAAGAGTGGCGCGAGCGCATGGCAAATGCGATGAGCGAAGCGATACACGGCTTCTTCAGACCAAGGCTCGCGCGTCAGCAGACAACGCCATCACAATGAATGCTTGGATTTGTCACGCAAATTGAGCGCCTTGTGTGGTATTTGCCTCAGCATCGCCATATTGGTGCACGAGGAAACATTCAGGTATTTGTGATAACTGGTACGCCTGCGTGTCGAGTTAAGGTTTACGTGTTAAAACGTGGCTTAGAGCAATGACGGGGAAAGACGAGCCCGCAATATGAAATTCTTGGTGAAATTTTTCGGTTACCTGTTCGGTATTGGAGCCGCATTTGCGCTCTTGGTTGCAGCAGGCGTGTGGATGTACCTGCAGCACCTTGACGAAGACCTTCCGGATTATACCGCGCTCAAGAACTATGAGCCGCCGGTCATGACGCGTGTCCATGCCGCTGACGGTAGTCTGATGGCCGAGTACGCGACCGAGAGGCGCATGTTCCTGCCGATCCAGGCAATTCCGGACAGAGTGAAACAGGCGTTTATTTCCGCCGAGGACAAGAATTTTTACTCCCATATTGGCGTTGATCCCGAAGGGATCGCCCGTGCGGCGGTCCGTTTCGTTCAAAACTACGGATCTGGTAAGCGACCGGAAGGCGCGTCTACGATCACGCAGCAGGTCGCGAAGAACTTCCTTCTCACCAACGATCTGTCCATCGTGCGTAAAATCAAGGAAGCCATCCTGTCGCTGCGGATTGAGCAGGCTTACACGAAAGACGAGATTCTCGAGCTTTATGTTAACGAGATCTATTTCGGTCTTGGAGCGCACGGGATCGCTGCAGCAGCCCTGATCTACTTTGACAAATCCGTGCACGAACTCAGTCTTGAGGAAGTTGCCTATCTGGCCGCGCTCCCCAAGGCACCCAACAACTACCATCCCTTCCGATACACAGACCGTGCGATCGCGCGCAGGAACTACGTCATCGACCGCATGATTGAAGATGGTTATGTGGACGTGGAAGAGGGCGAAGAAGCGAAAGACAAGCCGATTGTCGTCACGCCGCGCAAAAGCGGATCCCGTCTTTTTGCTGCCGAGTATTTCACTGAGGAAGTCCGGCGTGAGGTTGCAGACATCTTTGGCGACACACGGCTTTACGAAGGCGGTCTTTCTGTTCGGTCGACGCTCGATCCTGAACTTCAGAAAATGGCGCGCAAATCGCTCATGGACGGGCTGATCGATTTCGATCGAAAGCGCGGCAGCTGGAACGGCCCGATCGACCGTATCGGTCTGGGCGCTGACTGGGGCGTTGATCTTTCCAAAATCGAAGCCCTGAGCGACATACCCGAGTGGACCCTGGCAGTCGTTCTGGAGAGCGGCAGCGATCAGGCAACGGTAGGCGTTCAACCGGATGTCCTGGTGAGCGGGAAACTCTCCGAAGAACGCAAGACCGGACCGCTGTTCCTCGACACCATGAAATGGGCACGCGTAAGCGGTCGCGCTCCCGATTCCGTGTCGGATGTACTGGCACCCGGAGATGTCGTTTATGTCCAGGAAAGTCAGGTTGCGCCCGGTACTTTTGAGCTTCGTCAGATACCCAAAGTATCCGGTGCTCTTGTCGCGATGGATCCTTACACCGGTCGCGTTCTTGCGCTGGTTGGAGGCTTCAGCTTCGCACAGAGCGAGTTCAACCGTGCCACACAGGCGTACCGCCAGCCGGGATCCTCGTTCAAGCCGTTCCTTTATGCCGCTGCTCTGGACAACGGCTACACACCGTCCTCGGTGATCATGGATGCGCCACTGGAAATCAGCCAGGGACCGGGCCTCGGCACATGGCGGCCGCAGAATTATGGTGGCAAGTTCTATGGTCCTTCCACCCTGCGCACAGGGATCGAACGCTCCAGAAATGTGATGACGGTTCGTCTTGCGCAGGATATGGGCATGCCGCTGGTTGCAGAGTATTCCAAACGGTTCGGCATTTACGACAACATGCTGCCGGTTCTTTCCATGTCGCTTGGCGCGGGTGAGACCACGGTGCTGAGAATGACCACGGCCTACGCCACCATTGCCAATGGTGGGCGCAAGGTTCGTCCTACATTGATTGACCGTATTCAGGACCGCTACGGACGCACGATCTACAAGCACGACAGCCGGATCTGCGACGGGTGTACCCAGAACATTTGGGAAGGTCAGCAAGAACCGTCGTTGATCGACGACCGCGAACAGGTGCTCGACCCGATGACCGCCTACCAGATCACATCGATGATGGAAGGCGTGGTCCAACGCGGTACAGCAACATCAGTACGCGCGGTGGAGCGGCCGGTCGCCGGCAAGACCGGAACCACGAACGACGAGAAGGACGCCTGGTTCATGGGCTTCACGCCTGACCTCGCAGTCGGTGTCTTCGTCGGCTACGACAATCCGAAGCCGATGGGCCGCGGCGCAACAGGTGGACAGGTTGCTGCGCCTATTTTCACCGATTTCGTCAAAAAAGCGCTCTCGGACAAACCTCCTGTCGAGTTCCGTGTCCCGCGCGGTCTGCAGCTAATCGCTATCAACCGCAGCACAGGCGGTCGGGCGTCACCGGGTGCTCCGGGCGCGATTCTCGAAGCGTTTAAGCCCGGAATGGCACCGAATGACAGTTATGCGGTGATTGATTTCCAGAGTACGCTCGGCGTTCCGACTGCGGTCTCGACCGAGGCACAGCGAGCAGTAACCGAGGGCACCGGGGGACTCTACTGACACGGTGGGCGCGCTACCGGTTTCCGGAACAGACGCTCCTCGTCCAATGACGGTTTACACTGCCAGTATGCGCGGCTAAGGTCGCGCTCCAAGTTTCGGCCCGGCGTCTTCGACAGAAGCCCGGGCCGCTTCACATAAAATAGCGAGGTATCCGATGCGCGCCGAAATGGAAGCCATCGTCGATGAAATCAAGCAGGCCATAAGCCTGCTGAGGAGGCATCTTTGACTGGGACCAGGCACTGGTCAGGTTAGAGGAACTGAATGCCCTATCGGAAGATCCCAACCTTTGGAATGACCCCGGAAAGGCGCAGAAACTGATGCGGGAGCGTCAGCAGCTCGATGACGGCATTACAGGCGTTCGGGAACTCGAGCAGGATCTGGCCGACAATGTCGAGTTCATCGAACTTGGCGAGATGGAAGACGACACGTCTGTTGTTGAAGACGCCGAGGACGCTTTGCGCGGTCTGAAGGAGAAGGTCGACAAGCTACAGCTTCAATCCTTGCTCTCCGGCGAAGCCGATGCAAACGACACTTACATCGAAATCAATTCCGGCGCCGGCGGCACCGAAAGTCAGGACTGGGCTTCCATGCTGCTGCGCATGTATCGCAGGTGGGCGGAAAAGCATGGTTTCAAGGTTGAGGTCCTGGAGTATCACGACGGCGAAGAAGCCGGTATCAAGTCTGCAACCCTTCTGATCAAGGGTGAAAATGCTTATGGCTGGATGAAAACGGAGTCCGGGGTTCACCGGTTGGTGCGTATCTCGCCCTACGACAGCAATGCGCGGCGCCACACGAGCTTTTCCAGTGCCTGGGTTTATCCGGTCATTGATGATTCCATCGAAATCGACGTCAACGAGAGCGACTGCCGCATTGATACCTACCGCGCTTCAGGCGCTGGCGGTCAGCACGTCAACACGACGGACTCAGCGGTGCGGATCACGCACCAGCCGACGGGTATCGTCGTTCAGTGTCAGTCCGAACGGTCGCAGCACAAAAACCGGGCGACAGCCTGGGGCATGCTCAAGGCACGCCTTTATGAAGCCGAGCTGAAAAAACGCGAAGAAGCGGCGAATGCTGAGGCGGCCTCCAAAACGGATATCGGATGGGGGCATCAGATCCGCTCATACGTCCTTCAGCCCTATCAGCTTGTCAAGGACCTGCGCACCGGTGTGGAAAGCACTTCGCCAGGAGATGTGCTTGACGGGGATCTGGACAAATTCATGGAAGCTGCGCTTGCACAAAGGGTTTTTGGCGGAGACCCGGTCGAAGTTGACGATATCGACTAAGCTTGGCACTTGGACCTGGTGAGACCAACGGGGCCATTGGCCCCGTTTTTTACAAGGACAGGGCCGAGAGCTTTTCGCCTGCCGTTAGGAAGTGTCCGGGGTCGTGCGGTTTGTCATTCCGGCGGATCTCGTAGTGCAGATGGGCACCCGTCGAACGGCCCGTTGATCCGACATTTCCGATCAAGTCACCCGCAAGCACGTGATCTCCTTCGGCAACCTGCATGCGGCTCAAATGGGCATAACGAGTGACAAAGCCATTGGCGTGTTTGATCTCAACCATCTTGCCGTAACCGCCGGCCCACTTGGCCCTCAAAACGGTGCCGGGTGCAGTGGAATAAACACGCGCCCCATAGGGAGCCTTGAAGTCGATACCGGTGTGCATCGCAAGGCGTCGAAGGAATGGGTCGACACGCGGGCCATAGCGGCTCGAAACGCTGCCGTTGCGGAGCGGGCGCTCAACTGGAAGGCGGAGCGCTGTGAACTTGACGCGGCGCAGCGTCTTCAGAGCGCTATCGGCCCGCTTCAGCCGGCCGGGAAATGTTGTTCCGGATACAGGGGTAAACGGTCCGCCAATCGAGCTGTCCTTCATAAGCGCCGCGTTCACGGATGGAGCGATCTTGCGCGTAATGCCGAGTATGTCTTCTATCCGGCTTTCGGTCGCAACGGTGATGGCATCGACTGCTGCGGTGCTTTCGACATCCATCTCCGAAATATCGGCCTTCACGGCGTCAAGCGCTGCCTGCTTTTCAGAGTTTTTTTTTAAGTCGCCTCGGGAGGAAGCGGGCGCGGGTGTGGTCTTTTGCAGGATTGTGAGCGGGTCAACGCTTCTGCTTGTGGTTTCGCGCAAGCCCAAAGCCTTGACCGGTTCATCAATCAGTTCGCTCTCACCACCGATTGCCGACTTGTCATCGCTCCCGATAGACGCCAGACCAAGTGAGTCCAGTGACGGTTTTTGCTGCGGAAGCGGTTTGTCGGTGCTGAGATAGATGCCTACGCTTTCAGCGCGTGCCACCAGGTCCGCCACGATTGCATGGCGCTGGTTCAGGTCCTGTTGGCGCCGCAGAACATCCATAACCTGAATTTCGACGGTTTCCCGGTCGACCATCTGCCGGCTTGTCAGTTTTTCGATTTCAGTCCGCAGCCGGTCGATGTGATCCTGGTACTCCAGAACGAGCTCGGTGCGCTCGGCAGATGCTTCCGCGATCATGTCGCTTCGCATGAGATAGTAGCCTGCCGTTCCACTCACACCGAGCGTTGCGGCAACGCAGGCGAGGGCACCGCATATCAGATGTATGGGCCGTACGCTGTAGGTCGTGGATTTGGCGCTTCTATCCAACGAAGAATGGTGTGCCGCCATTCTTGGCGTTTGATGAGACCGCATCTGTTTTTGGCGCTGTTGCATGATCACTCAGTCACTGTCTGCATTCTGCAAAAGAACTGATGCTGATTAGAATTTGGTAAGGTTAATAAATCGTCTGCAAGCGCATCGAAATTAGCCGGTAAGAGGGGCAAGGGGCTTGTAAAATCCGGGGGTTAGGCCTGCTTCTGATCTTGCACGATCATTAAATGGCGGTTTCAAAGTGCCACGAAAATGCTTCCGCACGAAGAAATGGAAAGCCGACTCAGGTCTGATTCTCTGCCGGTCACACAAGAATCGAAACCATTTCGCACCGAACGCTACGTGATTTTTTTCATCCCGGTAGATGATTTCGAGACACTTTGCGGTGTCATCGTCACCAATCTCACGCGCCTTTTCGATCATGGGCGGTGTAATGTCGAGGCCTCGCGCCTCCAGCACCAGTGGAATGATGGCAAGGCGTGCCGCCAGGTCGTGCCCGGTGTCCTGGGCCGCTTCCCAGAGGCCATCATGCGCCGGAAGGTCGCCATACGCTGCTCCCAGCTTTTCAAGACGGTCTTGCAGCATCGAGAAATGTTTCGCTTCTTCAAGGCCGACACGCACCCAGTCATCGTAGTAGGAGCGAGGCAACCGCGCGTCAGCGAAACGGCCGATCAGGTCCCAAGTGAGATCGACGGCATTCAATTCGATATGGGCAAGAGAATGAATGAGAGCGAGGCGACCGGACTTTCCCGAAAGACTGCGCTTCGGCATGTCACGCGGAGCTCTCAGTTCCGGCTTTTGTGGGCGTCCCGGACGATCCGGCATTCGGCCGTCTTTTGATGGCGAGCCAAGCGCTATGCCTCGCTGGAACCAGGCTTTTGAGACGGCATATGCCAATTCGACCTTTTCAGAAGTATTTGCTGCGCCAACGATAGCCCTAGCCCCTGCGACCAGTGTGGAGGCAGGAGCATTTGCGGCTTTATCTGTCATGTTTGTCTCGACCGGATCTTATGCGACTGCCGGTTCTATAGTGCGGATGCAGCCTCAAGAACAGCGTCTGCGTGCCCTGGTACTTTCACTTTGCGCCAGATCTGCGCGATCGCGCCGTCCTTGTTGACCAAAAACGTTGATCTCTCAACGCCCATGTACTTCTTCCCGTACATGGATTTTTCGACCCACACGCCATAGGCTTCCGCCGTCTTGATATCGGTATCAGCGCCAAGGCGAACCGCGAGATTGTGTTTGGCTATGAAATTGTCGTGCTTTTTTGCCGAGTCAGGCGAAATACCGACAATGGTCACTCCCAACTTATTGAACTCATCGTTCAACTCCGTGAAGGCGATTGCCTCTTTGGTGCAGCCCGGTGTGTTGTCTTTCGGGTAGAAATAAACAACGACCGGTTTTCCCTTAAGTCCGCTCAGAGACACGCGTCCACCACCGTCACTCTCCAGATCAAAGTCAGGGGCTGCGTCTCCAATTGCAAGTTCCTGCATCGCGTCATCCTTCTGTCATAATTTGTGCGTTTTTGCCGCTACCGGGTGCCAGCGCGCACGCAGTAGTCGATTTTGAGACGGGTTTCGAATTATCATAGGTCGCGTTGCGACTCGTTCAATGCGCGCTAGAACAAGTAATTGAAACTTTGTGCTCCTCGCGAGCCAAGCAGCTGACAACGGGCAGGAGAGCCGACTGAACTTGTTTCGTAGATCTGGCGTCGGAAAGAGCGAAGAAAAAGCTGGGGTGCGGAAACGTTTTCGCAGGCGTATCTGGTTTGCGAGTGCGATCATTCTTGTGTTGGCAATTGCCGGCGTCGTTGCGCTTTTTGCATCCGGTCCAGTCCCAGTACCGTTTATGGGCAGTATTCTTGCCGCACAGGGAACGCGAGGTCCCGTAACGCTGTCCATAGAACGGGCAAGTCTGGATTTTACCGCGCCGGAAGGCGTCGAAGTCGTTCTGGAAGATGCTGTCGCTGAGATCGCCGGCCCGGCGCCGGTGACGCTGAGTTTGCCCAAGCTGGTTGTGCCTATGGACCGAGAAGCCTTGTTGTCGGGCAAGTTGCGGTTCTCCTCGCTGATACTCGATAGTCCCAGAATTCAGGTGACGATGTCGGGTGGCCCGGCCAAAATTCCTGAGGTCGGACCGCTCATGGAGGCCATCGACCGCACCAGCGATGTCGTTGACGATCAGTTCGCACGACGTGGATTAAGGCTCGTGCGCGTCAGGAATGGTTCGGTAAATCTGGCAGGAAAGACGCCGCGCCAATTTGAAGGCATCGACGCTTACATCATGAGAACGGAAGACCGGGTCATTCGGGCGAATGCGAAGGTGACCGGGAATGTCTCAACATGGCGGCTCGAACTTGTGCGTGAAGCGGAGGAAGACGAGGCGCAAAAGACCATAGGTGTCGTTGTAAACGGTATCACGCTTGCTGAATTGCTCGGTCCGGATGCTTTGAACAGGCAGGGAAAGGGGCTTGGGTTACCGGCATCTGCAAAAGTTGAAACCAGCCTGGATAAAGATGGAAATTTTTTGTCGGCGAATGCGGTTGCCCGGGTGAGAAACGGCTGGTTTCAGCTGGGCAAAACGATTGTCGCATTCGACGATGCCGCACTTTCGCTGTTGTTCAAGGCGGGACAGGATACGATCGAGGTCACGCGGTCCCACGTCATACGCGGGAACACACGCATTTATTTCTCCGGCCAGATCAAGCCTGACGAAGCGGACACGGGCGATTGGACGATCGGTCTGGATGCGGATCACCCGCAATTTGGTTCTGCGGATGTGAAGGAAGCGCCTCAGATGCTGGATGGCGTGAAAATCCGCGCACGGTTTAATCTTGTCAAGAAACTGATTTCGATCGACAGGTTTGTTGCCCGATCCGGCAAGGCGATCGCGCAGCTGGTCGCATCTGTGGAAGTGACGCAGGAAGGTCCTTATGTCGCAATTGCAGCGGCAGGTGAAAACATTCCGATCGCGACCGTCAAGCAAGTCTGGCCGATCACGCTTGTGCCGCCGGCGCGCAGTTGGGTGAACGACAATATCAAGGGCGGAACAGTTCGGACGTTTTCCTATTCCGCCGCTATTCGCCCGCCTGCCTTCAATCATAGGGACCCGGACGCGGGTTGGTCCGGCAACGATATGGTGATGGAAATGTCCTTCACCGATGGCGCCGTGACGCCATTTGGCGAGCTGCCTGAGGTTGGCGGACTTGAAGGCACAGTGCAGGTGGCCAACGAGGTCCTTACGGTTACGTCTCGCAATGGAGTCGCAACAACGCTGACTGGTGGCGAGGTTACAGTGCCGGAAAGTGTATTTGAGATTTATGATCTGCCTCAACGGGAAGGTAAAACGGCCAGTATTTCTGCGAAGGTGGAGGGAGACGTTGAAAACCTCGCTTCGGTTGCCAACAGCGAGCCATTGAGCGTCGTTGACAGGGCCGGTCTGCAGCAAGGCGGGGCAACCGGTACCGGCAGTATCGACGTCGTCGCCCGGTTTCCGCTCGCAAAGGGCATTGACGTGGAGGACATCGACTGGCGCGCGACTGGCGAGCTTGTAAGCTTCTCCGATTCAAATCCGATTATGGGCCGGACAATAGAAGATGCGGATGTGCAGATAGATGCCAACCCGGATCAGGTTGCGATTACCGGCAATGGAACGCTTGACGGTTTGTCCGCCGATATCGACCTGATTGTGCCTCTCGGCGAATCCGGTGTTGCCGGGAAGCAGGATGTTGTTGTCTCGGTAACCGCCAGACAGCTTAAGGAGAAGGGAATCGATCTCACGGCCTTTCTCGATGGTGATCTTGTTTTGAGCGTAACCGGTGTCAGCGATGGGCAGAAATTCTCGGTCGATTTGCAAAAAGCCGAAATCGCTTTGCAGGCGCTCGGGTGGCGGAAGGCGAAGGGCGTTCCGGCCAAAGCCACCTTCAAACTTGTCGAAACAGAGGACTTCCAACTGGTTCGAGACTTCAATCTGTCTCTGGAGGGTGCGACCGTTTCGGGTGCCATGCGCCTTTCCGATGCAGGCGAGTTGATCGACGCGTCTTTCGACACATTCAGATTGCGTCCCGGGGATGACGCAGATGTCGACATCAAACGGACTGCGGATGGACGCTATGACATTATTTTTTCCGCAGCGGCGTTTGACGGACGCGGCTTGATCCAGAGCCTCACGAGCCCGGGTGGTAGCCAGGGTGCCGGTGATTTTTCCGAGGGAGCACGCATCGCAGCGTCGATCGACCGCGTGACAGGCTTTAACCGGCAAACGCTGCAGAATTTTACCGGAAAAATTGAGACTGGCCGCAAAGGCCTGCGCACCGCAGACCTCAGCGGACTCATCAACGGCCAGTCCGATTTCGAATTCAAGGTGAGCGAGCAGGGTGCCAGCCAGATTGCCACGGGCCAGTTTGCCGACACCGGTGCGACCCTGAAATTCCTGGACTTTTATGAGCGCATGGAAGGGGGGCGGGGTGTGCTCAGCGTCGCCATGGCAGACGAGGACAGTTGGGCTGGCGATTTCAAGGTTCGTTCGCTCCGCATCACCGAAGATCCCGCCATCCAAAGCATTCGAGAACGCGAGCGTAACAACCTGGATCCCGATGACCCCGTTGCAAGCAAACGCACGTCAGAGGGAACTGCAAACTTCGATACGATGGATATCAATTTCACGCGGGAAGGCGATGTGATGACCATCATTCGTGGCGCTCTTCAGGGAAATGTGCTGGGCGGGACAGTGAGCGGTACCGTCAACCTGACGGAACAGACGCTGAGCTTGAGCGGAACATTCGTTCCGATTTACGCACTCAACAACTTCTTCGCGAAAATACCAATTCTGGGATTTGCCTTGGGTGGCAACTCGGGAGAAGGCCTGATCGGGGTAACCTACCGCCTGACCGGTTCCGTGTCGGATCCGGTCCTGACCGTCAATCCGATTTCCGCGATTGCGCCGGGTATCTTCCGGAAAATGTTTGAATTCCAGGCAAACTGAACGACCGGTCCTTCAGTTTACCCGAAGAGGACCGGTATCAGACCGGCTTCAACAGCACGTGCTTTTTCTTGCCGAGCGACAGCTTGATAATTCCGTCGCCGGTAATGTCTTCAGAAGAAAGCTGGCGCCGGTCGTTGCTTTCGTTCCGGTCGTTGATTTTAACGGCGCCGCCCTTGATGTTACGGCGGACATCGCCATTGGAAGCACAGAGGCCCGCCGTCACAAACGCGCTCAAGACGCCGAGACCTGCCTCCAATTCAGCCCTGGGAATTTCGATGGTTGGCAGGCCTTCTGCCGATTGGCCCTCTTCAAACGCTTTCCGCGCCGTTTCAGCTGCAGCTTCGGCGTTCTCACGCCCATGAATGAGAGCAGTCGCTTCAGTCGCCAGTACCTTTTTAGCGTCGTTGATTTCGGAACCTTCAAGAGCAGCGAGACGTGAAATCTCGTCCATCGGCAGGACGGTGAACAGCTTCAGGAAGCGTTCGATATCCGCGTCCTCGGTGTTGCGCCAGTATTGCCAATAGTCATAGGCGGACAATTGTTCCTCATTAAGCCAGACAGCACCGGCAGCCGTCTTGCCCATCTTGGCGCCCGAGGCTGTGGTCAGGAGCGGGGAGGTCAGCGCAAAGGCTTCCTTTTCTGCCAGCCGGCGCACAAGGTCGGTGCCTGAAAGAATGTTCCCCCACTGGTCCGACCCGCCCATTTGCAACCGGCATCCTGTCCGCCGGTAGAGCTCGAGAAAGTCGTAACCCTGGAGAAGCATGTAGTTGAATTCAAGGAAGGACAGATGCTGCTCGCGCTCCAGGCGCAGACGAACGGAATCCCTCTGAATCATTTGATTGACCGAAAAATGCCGGCCGATCTCGCGTAGGAAGTCCACATAGTTGAGCTTCAGCAGCCAGTCCGCGTTGTCGAGCATAATGGCATCAGTCGGCCCGTCACCAAAGCGCAGGAGCTTTTCGAAGACTTTGCGTATACCGGCCTTGTTGTCCTCAATGGTTTCTTCAGTGAGGATCTTTCGACTTTCGTCCTTGCCGGAGGGATCGCCAACCCTGGTTGTTCCGCCGCCCATGAGCGCAATCGGGCGATGGCCTGTTTGCTGGAACCAGTGCAGCATCATGATCGGAACGAGCGAGCCAGCGTGAAGACTGGGTGCAGTGCAGTCAAAGCCGATATAGGCCGTAACACATTCTTTCGAACACAATTCGTCGAGCCCTTGGGGATCGGAAATCTGATGAATGAAACCGCGTTCGGAGAGAACGTTCAGGAAGTCCGATTTGAACTCACTCATTGTGGTGTCCGTGCCTGTGTGTTGTGTTCGCCGGCTGGCTGTTCTTCGGACGTGCTCTAGCGCGTGGCTGGCGCGTTGTAAATTGCAGACGAACGAAAATCAGCCCAGTTCCGACCTGGCCCATTACCAACGGCCGTTTCAGTCAGGCCATCCCCCGACAATGCCTCAATCGCGTGTCGGACCAGAACCAAGAACCTTCATGCATAGTCATTTGAGTTCGCCATGGTCCCAAGAAATTTCATGGTTGTCCGAATGCGAGCGCGGGACCGTCTCATCCAGCACAGCCTGTCATTCTATCTCTAACGGAATGGTTCCTTCATCCAAAACCGGCCAGACACTCGGTCCTATAGGCACGCGGTATCGTAGCGGCAAGTATCGCCCACATTCTGCTTGCCCTATTTGCTGTGTGGATACCCGATTTAAGTGGTTGTTGGGCTCGTTCATACGAATGTGACTTAGCGTGATGGCTATCACAGCGGCGTGAGGCGGCAGAACGTAAAGTTGTTTCATCAGCAAGAGAGAGAGACTTTTGAAGATCAGTTGAGAGGAACCGTTATGTTTCGTAAATTTGCCATCGCCGCCGTTACCGTTGCCACAGTCGCAACCGCGGCCATAACCATTGCCCCGTCCGAAGCTCATGCCAAAAACCGTGCCGGCGCTGTTGCTGCAGGTGCAATCATCGGACTGGCCGCCGGTGCGATTATCGGCTCCCAGGCGCAGCCACGTTACTACCAGCCGGTTCGTTGCCACAATCAGCCGATCCGCCGCTGGAGCCCTTATCAGCGTCAGTATGTTGTCGTTGGATACCGCCAGGTCTGTTATTGATCTGAGCGAGTTGCAGGAACTACCTGCGAAAACTCAGAGCATAACGAAGAGCCTCCTTCGGGAGGCTTTTTCGTATTGAGCGACCCTCAATTCTCCCCTTCAATACCGTATGTTCCGAATCTAGACTTGCGGTATCTCATGTCTTCACTGCCACTTTCTCCCGCGCGTTCCAAAGGCCTTGTGTTTGGCGACATGCAGCCGGGTCCGCGTAACAGCATCACGGATGTGGAGGGTGTAACGGTTGGCCACCGAACGGTGTCTGAAGGTGATCTCAGAACCGGGTTCACCGCTGTCCTGCCGCATCAGGGCAACCTTTTTCTCAACAAGCTTCCAGCTGCTTCCGACGTCATCAACGGTTTTGGCAAGAGTGCCGGACTGATCCAGGTGGAAGAACTCGGAACGTTGGAAACGCCCATTCTGTTGACCAACACATTCGCCGTCGGAACCGGGATCAACGCGCTGATCAGACGGGAACTGTCCATCAATCCGGACATCGATCGTGCTGGCGGAACTGTCAATCCACTCGTGATGGAGTGCAATGACGGGTATCTAAGTGACATCAACGCAATGGCCTTGAGCGAAGCGGATGCTTTTGCCGCGCTGGATGCGGCCGCAAAGAACTTCGAACAGGGCAGCGTTGGTGCCGGTACAGGAATGAGCGCGTTCGGTTTCAAGGGCGGTATTGGCTCCGCATCGCGCGTTTTTGAGCTGGATGGCCGCTCCTATGTTCTCGGGACCCTTGTCCAGGCCAATTTCGGCAAACCGGGCGATCTTGTCCTTCCGGACGGCCGAAAGCCAAACCCTGACGATCCCGGACGGAGCGAAGAACGTGGTTCGGTCATTGTCGTTCTGGCGACAGATGTGCCGCTTGAAAGCCGTCAGTTGAAGCGCGTCGCCCGGCGCGCCGCCGCTGGTCTTGGGCGGCTTGGAGCGTTTTACGGCAACGGCAGCGGAGACATTGCCCTCGCGTTTTCCACCGCACGGAAGCTCCCGCACTTTAGCGATGGCGACTTCATCGCTCGCGATGTTCTTCAGGAAGACAGAATTGATGTTTTGTTCAAGGCGGTGGCAGAGACCACCCAGGAAGCCGTGCTCAATGCGATGATCGCATCTCCGGCGATGACAGGCATCAAAGGTAGACACCGACCGTCATTGGCAGACTGGCTGGAGGTTTAGACCGCGCCTTGCCAGAAAACAAAAAAACCCCGGCCGATTGGCCGGGGTTTCTTTTCCAACAAGAACGATTGTTCTTAGACGGAATAGTACATGTCGAATTCGACCGGATGCGGTGTCATTTCGAAGCGCTCGACTTCTTCCATTTTCAGCTCGATGTATGCATCGATCTGATCGTCGTCGAAGACGCCACCGGACTTCAGGAACTCACGGTCGGCATCGAGGCTTTCCAGGGCTTCACGCAGTGAGCCGCAAACCGTCGGGATCTCGGCCAGTTCTTCAGCCGGCAGATCGTAGAGGTTCTTGTCCATGGCATCGCCCGGATGGATCTTGTTCTTGACGCCGTCAAGGCCAGCCATCAGCAGCGCCGAGAAGCACAGGTACGGGTTTGCGGTCGGATCCGGGAAACGGACCTCGATGCGTTTCGCCTTCGGAGAGGACGTGAACGGGATACGGCAGGATGCCGACCGGTTGCGTGAAGAGTAGGCCAGAAGAACAGGCGCTTCGTAACCCGGCACCAGGCGCTTATAGGAGTTGGTGGACGGGTTGGTGAAGGCGTTCAGGGCTTTTGCGTGCTTCAGGACACCACCGATATAGTAGAGGCAGGTCTCGCTGAGATCGGCATACTGGTTGCCGGCAAAGACAGGATCGCCGTCTTTCCAGATGGACTGGTGGCAGTGCATGCCGGTGCCGTTGTCGCCGAAGACCGGCTTCGGCATGAAGGTGGATGTCTTGCCGTAAGCGTGTGCGACCTGGTGGACGACGTATTTGTAGACCTGCATGTTGTCGGCACAGCGGGTCAGCGTGTCGAACTTCATGCCGAGCTCGTGCTGCGCAGCAGCCACCTCGTGGTGGTGCTTTTCAGTCGGAACGCCCATTTCGCTCATGACGGAGAGCATTTCGGAGCGGATATCCTGTGCGCTGTCGACCGGCGGGACCGGGAAATACCCGCCCTTGGTGCGCGGACGGTGGCCGAGGTTGCCGGTTTCGTATTCAGAACCCATGTTGGACGGCAGTTCGGAGCTGTCCAGGATGAAGCCTGTGTTGTACGGATCGGCATTGAAGCGGACGTCATCGAACATGAAGAATTCTGCTTCCGGGCCGAAATAGATGGTGTCACCGAAGCCGCCGGACTTGACGTAGGCTTCCGCCTTTTTAGCCGTCATGCGCGGGTCGCGGTTGTAGCCTTCGCCGGTGATCGGGTCGACGATGTCGCAGAAGATCGCCATTGTGGACTGTGCAAAGAACGGGTCCATGTGAGCTGTTTCCGGATCGAGGATCAGCATCATGTCGGACTCGTTGATGGCTTTCCAGCCGGCGATGGACGAGCCGTCAAAGGCAACGCCTTCAGCGAACATGTCTTCGTCAACAAGTGCAACGTCCATTGTTACGTGCTGCATCTTTCCGCGCGGATCGGTAAAGCGCAGGTCGACGAATTTCACGTCCTTTTCCTGAATCTCCTTCAGGACGTCAGCGGCAGTGGTCATTATGTCCATCCCTTTGATTATCTTGTGAACGGTTGGGTTTGGGTCCGAGCCTTCAGAGGCGTTTGTATTTCTCTGTTTGGTAAGGCCGGGGTTCAGATCACCGGCGGATGCCGGAATTAGGTGGGTCAGATCGCGTCGATACCGGATTCGCCAGTACGGATGCGGACAGCTTCCTCGATATTTGAAACAAAGATCTTGCCGTCGCCAATGCGACCTGTTTGCGCAGCGGAGCGGATCGCGTCAACCGCTTTCTCGACCATATCGTCGCCAAGCACAATCTCAACTTTTACCTTCGGCAGAAAATCGACGACATACTCTGCGCCACGGTAAAGTTCCGTGTGGCCTTTCTGGCGGCCAAAGCCCTTGGCTTCCGTTACGGTGATGCCCTGAAGGCCCACTTCCTGAAGAGCCTCTTTGACCTCGTCCAGTTTGAAGGGCTTGATGATCGCTTCGATCTTTTTCATCACCTTATGTCTCTCTCCACATAGCAGGCCGGGTAAGTCGGCGGGCTCATTGTTGGCCGGTAAGCTCGGGACAAGCGTCCGCGATTACCGGCGTAAACCGGTGTGTCGTGCTTAGCATGATGCATGCCAATCTGCGGGCGCGCCGGGTACTAATTTTCAAGGTAAAGATTTCCGCCAAGAAAAGCGGCAATTCGTGCTGCAGAGCAACACTTCCGGCTCCGACTGCAAAGATAGAATGCATATTAATTAATCAAAATGCCTAAAAAATATACTTACAAGAGATTGGGTTGTCGATAAATCGCTATCACTGGGATAATCATCACGCGCATCGCCCGCAATTTGCAATCGCCCGGAGCAATTGGTCGAGATGAATTTCAACGCCGGAAAATCAAAAGCCATTCTCCTGACGCCAGATGAAATGGGCCGTGCCGACAGGCTGACGATCGAAAGCGGTGTCCCGGGCATCGTTCTCATGGAACGTGCGGGTCAGGCGGTTGCAAGGGCCGCACGCGAGCTCGTTCCAAAAGGCGGCCGTATTCTCTATCTGTGCGGTCCGGGGAACAACGGCGGAGATGGTTTCATCGCAGCCCGCTGTCTTGAGGCGGCAGGCTATGAATCACGCTTGATGCTTCTCAGGGACCCCGATTGCCTCAAAGGTGACGCGCGCATCGCCTTCGAGCAACTGGATGCCGGGGTACGGGACCGGATCGCCTATGTTGTGATGGGCGACAACGTCGCAGATGGCCTTGTCGATGAACTCGCCATGGCTGACCTTGTCGTCGACGGGCTCTTCGGGGCCGGGCTGGACAGGCCCTTGTCCGATGCGGTCCGCAAACTCGTCGAAGTCGTCAATCAGTCCCAGGTTCCGGTTCTTGCGATCGATTTGCCGTCTGGCGTCAACGGCACCAGCGGCGAGATTGTGGGCGAGGCGATAAGATCACGTGCGACGATAACGTTTTTCCGAAGGAAGCCGGGACATGTCCTCTATCCGGGGCGGGACATGTGTGGTGAGACGAAGGTTGCCGATATCGGTATCTTGCCCACAACGCTCGATCAAATCGCGCCCGATACATACGTGAACAGTCCGGATCTCTGGCTCAAAGCCTGGCCTTGTCCGTCGGTTGGCGGACACAAATATACGCGCGGACACGCCGTCGTCTTCGGCGGTCCGATGTCGTCGACCGGCGCCGCGCGTCTTTCAGCCGGCGCCGCGCTAAGGGCAGGGGCGGGGCTTGTGACTCTCGGCTCGCCGCCGGATGCCATGATGGTCAATGCATCGCATCTGACGGCCGTGATGCTAAAGAAACTCAGCGACGCCGTTTCCATATCGGAATATCTGCAGGACCGGCGTTTGAATGCGGTTTTGATAGGTCCCGGTTTCGGCGTTGGTGAAAAGACACGCGACACGGTTGCCGCCATTTTGGAAACAAGCCGCGCAAGCGTTCTGGATGCGGACGCGCTCACAAGTTTTGCCGCAGAACCGGACGCAGTCTTCAAGCTGATCAAAATGGCGAACGTGCCAGTGATCATGACGCCGCATGAAGGAGAGTTTGCGAGACTTTTCCCTGATCTTGGCGGCGACAAGGTCGTTAGAGCCCGCAAAGCGGCCGCGCAATCCGGCGCGGTTGTCATACTAAAAGGGCCGGACACAGTGATTGCTGCCCCAGATGGGCGCGCGGTCATCAACGAAAATGCGCCGCCCTGGCTGGCGACGGCCGGATCAGGCGACGTTCTTGCCGGGATAGCGGTCGGTCTGCTGGCGCAGGGCGTTCCAGGATTTGAGGCCGCGTGCCAGGCAGTCTGGATGCACGGGGAGGCGGGTAATGTCGCCGGACCAGGGTTGATTGCCGAAGATCTCGGCCCTGCGCTGAAAACGGTGACAGCAGGACTTGTGGACAAGACGCGGGCCAAGTGAGCGCGCTGACACCTTTTTCCTTTGACGGGAAAAAGAGCGGTGCTATAGAAGCCCCGCTTTAAACGCGGTGCCCAAAGGCGCCAGCGATGCGGATGTGGTGAAATTGGCAGACACGCCAGATTTAGGTTCTGGTGCCGCAAGGCGTGGGGGTTCAAGTCCCTCCATCCGCACCATTTGCTCTCAGGTAAGTTATTGTTTTAACTTAGAAAATTAGATTTGTTTGACCTATAAATCCTAAATATGTCGAAAAGTGATGTACATTTTGATGTACAAAATGATGTACATTTCTTAGCCTTCGGGCATGAGTGATCCCGACCGGTACCTGAAAAATCGAAATGGAAAATGGTACTACGTGCGCCGGATCCCGGGGCATGTGCAGGACCTTGTCGGTCAATCCCGGATCAGTCTGACGCTCAAAACAGACTCGCTTGAAACTGCCCGTGTGCGTCGGGATGCCATGGAGGATGCGGATGCCGCCTATTGGGCGAAGCTCATTGCGCAATCGCCAGCCGAACAGGCAGAGGCGCGTTACAAGGCCGACAAGGCGCGCTGCATGGCGCTCGGCTATGTATGGAAGAGTTTGGACCACCTGGTTGCCGAGGCGGCTCCTGAGGAGCTTGTGTCGCGTGTTCTGAGCGTTGGAAACGGTTCGGATACCTCCAGAACCGCAAAGGCGGATGCGCTGCTCGGAACAGCCAAAAGGCCGACAATAGCTGTATCGAAGGCGCTAGAGGTGTTTCTGGCCGAGATTGCTCCAGATCTCATGCGCAACAAAAGCCCGCAACAAAAACGCACCTATCAAAAGGTCAAGCAACGGGCGGTGAACAATTTCATTGAGATCTGCGGCGACAAGGGCATGGCAGATATCACCCGTGAGGATGCCGTAAAGTTTCATGCCTGGTGGCAAAAGCGTGTGACAGGGGATATTGAACCGAAATGCTCGCCGAATTCCGGTAATCGGGATGTCGGCAACATGCGCAAGCTGTTCGACGACTATTTCAAGCATATCGGCGAGGACGATCTGCCAAATCCGTTCCGGAACCTGCGATTCCGCGAGCGCAAGATCGACAAGAAGAAACGGCCGGCGTTTCCGACCGACTGGATCCGCGACCGGATTCTGCGTCCTGAAACGTTCAAGGGGCTGAACCGCCAGGCGAGCGGCATCCTGCTTGTGCTGATAGAGACGGGCTGCCGGCCGTCAGAGATCTGCAATTTACCGGCACATCGTATTCACACGGACGCCAAGGTACCGTTCATCGAGATCGAGTTTCAGGAACAACGAGAGCTGAAAACGGAATCGAGCATTCGCCGAATCCCTCTTGTGGGTGTCGCGCTCCAGGCGTTGAAGCTTTTTCCCGAAGGCTTCACGCGCTATCTCGACAAGGAAGAGAACTTTTCACAGATTGCGCGGAAGCACTTTCGAGCGAAAGGTCTTTTTCCAACGGAAAATCACGTGATCTATTCACTACGCCACTCGTTTGAGGACCGCATGAAGGAAGGCCGGATTGATCCAGAGATCCGGCGATACCTTTTCGGTCATGCGATCGACCGGCAGGTCTACGGCGACGGGGCTTCGATGGAGTTTTTGCAGGGCGAACTCGACCGGATAGTGTTCCCCTATCCCATGGCTCTTGTTGACAAGTTGCGCGATTAATTGGGCATGAACTGCAAATCCTTTGATTGGCCAAGCCGTCATCTCTTTCAATTGCTTCAATACGACTATCCCCCTCAAAACTCTAAATTGAGAAATACTCCGGTACTTAAAACCCTGTGCAAAATTCACACGAGTACGAACAAAAAGAGAACAAGCCAATTGATCGCCGAGTCAACTCGTGTCAGGCTGGCAAAAATCGACACAGAAAGGATTCGGGCACGTGGCCAAAACGCAGGGACAGAAATCCGAGTTCAAGCGCCTGCGTGAGCTGGCCGGTCTGACACTGGAGGAAGCCGCAAGGGTGACCAGAGCGTCCCTTCGATCGGCGTACCGTCATGACAATGGCGAATGCTCTCCATCGCCGCTGGCCCTTGATATTCTGCAAATGTTGGCTGACAACTCGGGCAGGGTCGACAAACAAGCCAGTTTCCGGTTCATAGACCTTTTCGCCGGAATCGGAGGCCTCAGGATCGGATTTGAAAATATAGGTGGCAAGTGCGTCTTCACCAGTGAATGGGACAAATACGCTGTGGAGACCTACCGGAAAAACTTTTCGTGTGATGCCGACCATGTGTTTGCCGGAGACATCCGGGAATATACCACCGGTGACGAAGCCCTTGCCCGGATCCCGAAGCATGATGTGCTACTGGCCGGGTTCCCCTGCCAGCCATTTTCGATCGCAGGCGTCTCAAAGAAAAATGCCCTCGGCCGTCCGCACGGCTTCATGTGTGACACGCAGGGAACCCTGTTTTTTGATGTGGCGCAGATTATCAGGCACCACAAGCCCAGGGCCTTCCTGCTGGAAAACGTCAAAAACCTCGAACGACACGACCGCGGCAAGACATTCGCCACCATCATAAACGTGCTCGAAAACGAGCTTGGGTACAGCGTCACCACAAAGGTAATCAGCGCCCGGCCGTGGGTGCCCCAGGGCCGAGATCGCATCTTCATTGTCGGCTTTCGTGAGGAAAACGGTTTTTCGTTCGATGAACTCGAGTATCCGGCTGAACCGGAGCCAACACTGGGCAGTATTCTCCGGCAGAATGTCGACCCGAAATACACCCTGACCCCGAAGCTCTGGCAGTACCTCCAGGACTACAAGAAAAAACACACGGCAAAGGGCAACGGCTTCGGCTTCGGATTGTTCGGTCCGGGAGACGTCGCAAGAACACTTTCGGCGCGCTACTACAAGGACGGCTCGGAAATCCTGATTGACCAGGGACAGGGCAACCGTCCCCGCCGGCTGACTCCGCAGGAATGTGCGAGATTGATGGGCTTCGAGCGCGGAAACAGAGTCTGGCACATTCCGGTTTCCGACACCCAGGCTTACAAGCAGTTCGGTAATGCCGTTGTGGTTCCTGTCGTCGAGGCCATTGCAAAATCGATGGCACCTTACATTCATCCGGAAGCTGACGCGGACGTCGTCTCGCTGACCACAACCGTGGAGGAGCCGGAGGTGACGGCGGCGCATGGCTGACATTGTTTCAGCCAAAACCCGGAGCCGGATGATGGCCGGCATCAAGGGCAAGGATACCAAGCCCGAAATGGTTATCCGGTCGGCCCTCCACAAGGCCAATTTCCGTTATCGTCTCCATAATCGCAGGTTGCCCGGAAAGCCAGATCTAGTGTTTCGTAAATGGCGGGCTGTTCTTTTCGTGCACGGCTGTTTCTGGCACGGTCACGATTGTCATCTGTTCAAGATGCCCAAGACAAGAACCGGTTTCTGGAAGGACAAGATCGCCGGAAATGTCGCCCGGGATCAAAAGGCAGTCGTGGAACTTTTGTATGACGGGTGGCGTGTTGGAATCGTCTGGGAGTGTGCCCTCAAGGGGAAAACCAGACGACCTCTGGCGGACATCGTTTCCGAGCTTACACGGTGGCTGAAGGGCGAGGAAAGGCAGATCGAAATAAGAGGCACGACCTGATGATCGACACGTTGTCGGGCCTCATAAAACTTTTTCAGGAACACGGCGCAATTCGCTTTTATGCCAAAAAGCTTGCCCCCAATGACAATTCGAAGAACCAAGTCTATCTGGGCAGTGACTTTTCGGCGCTGAACATCATCCCGCACCAGGGTGTTTACACCGACGCGGACGATGTGGCGGGCAGCAAACGTGACCGTGCGAAGGCAGCGGTATCATTTGCCTGGGTCAATGAAAACGGGCGCTTTGAGGCACCGAACGCCCAGCTGATCCTTTATCCTGACTACCCAGAAGTCCGCATGTCCGGCTTCCTGAAAGGGTGCAAGGAAGCGCCCGGAGATATCATGCGGGTGAGGGATACGGGTCGTGTCCTTTTTCTCGGAATAAGCCCAAGCGGCCATGTGATAGGTCATGCAGTTGGTCCGGACCATTCGCTCGCACGCGAAATCCACGAGCGGAAAGACCTGCACCAGACAGGGGTGTTTCTGGAGCTTCTCGCAGAACCGGAAGCTGGGGACACCAGAGAGCGTCTTCTTGAAACACTGACCAGAATCTATCGCAAACACTGGATCCCGTCGCAGAAGCTGGGAGCTGACGGGTTCTCCCATCCCTACCGGGCCCGCAACGGCGGCGGATATACGCTTGAAGCGGAGTTGGGTATCAGCCCCAACGGCTACGCGGAGCCGGATTTCCTCGGCTGGGAAATCAAACAGTACGGTGTTAGCGACTTCAAGAGTTTCAGGCCCAAGAGCCCGGTCACTCTGATGACACCAGGACCCACGGGCGGTTTTTACCGCGAGAGCGGTGTCACCGGGTTCATGAGGCGCTACGCCTATGCCGACAAGAGTGGCAGGTCGGACCGGTACAATTTTGGCGGCGTCTATGCCTGCGACCGCGGCTATCACGCGGAGACCGGCCTGCAGCTTCGTATGATCGGCTACGACGTCGACACCTCAAAAATCACCGATATGACCGGAGGAATAGCCCTTCAGGACCGAAACGGGGAAGTGGCTGCGCTCTGGCAGTTCACCGGCATCATTGATCACTGGAACCGCAAGCATGCCCAGGCGGCCTATGTGCCGTCGCTGTTCCGGACACCGCCGCCAGAATACCATTATGGCCCCCGGATCCTCCTGTGCGAGCGAACGGACCTGACGCTCTTCCTTAAGGCGATCGCTGATGGTGCGGTCTATTATGATCCGGCGATAAAGATCGAGGATGCTTCAACGGATACACCGGCCATCAAGCGGCGCAGCCAGTTCCGCATCAGACACGACCAGCTTACCCGTATGTATCACCAGTCCGAAATTGTGGAACTTGCTGTTTAGGTCAACGCGAAGTCGATGGATGCTCTCAACGGGAGTGTCAAAAGACGAGATCAGAGCACACCGCGACACTTACTTTTTGGAGTGGGGAAACAGATCATTGATCGCTTGGTATCGCCTTATTAACCTCCTCGATCACCACTTGCCGGATTAGTCTCTGAACTTCAGGATCACCGACCATTTTCAAAGGAAGCGTTTCGATACGTGTGACGAGTTGATCTCGTATTGCAAGTAACTGGTTGTTATTTGTTTCGCGGATCTCTTTTCTTAGGTCCGTAATTTCAAGCAGTAACTTACCTATGTTGTTATCAGTATTGGTTGTTCGGGCTAAGACTTGCGATTGATTGCTGTTAATGCTCCTGAAAAGTTGGTGATTGGCAACTTCGATGATTTGTTCAAGTCCTAGTAAATTCGGGTTGCAAACCCTTTTAGTCTTACCTCCAAGATTCACGTCTGTGCATGCCTGAATATATTCATTAGCACCGCCCGCTGGCTTGGCGATTGTGAATGTCACTTCTTGGGCTGTTCCCACAAGTGGAAATGCCACTATGCCAAGCATCAAAGCAATACTGCCAGTAGCCACAAGTTTTTTCATTGTGCCGAGTCCTCCCTGTTTGGTGCGGGGCGCGTAATCATCGATGCCATGAACACCAGTTTTTCACCATCCAGATCATCCAAAACTTGGTAGGAAATTAATCGGTCCAATAGCTGTTCTCTTGACGCAATCAACTCTTGGTAAACCGGTGGCCAAACTATCAATCCTTCACTCATTGCAAATGGTGGGGGAACCTCAAACGCGAGAGTTTCGTCGCCCGCGGAAAGCATGAACATAGGGCGTTGATCGTCGGTGCTTAAATGAAATCCGAGATCGTCACCAAAATACCCCTCCAGTAACAAGGTGCTTGGACTACTGGGATCGGTTGCAAGCTCGTATGCGGACTGAGCGCCTGTGAGGCTTGGCCGTTCTCTATTCGGTATCCGCTCGCGATATCTGTGTTCGAGGTAGACTTGAGCGAAATTTCTTGCCAAGTAGCCATTTGACTTCATTTCGATCAACGCAGATTTCGCCTCATCTCCACCGGATAATACCTTTTCCAACATAATCTCGGCCATCATTGGTCCGTAGAGCATTCCCTGTGAGGCTATCACGGTGTCAACGACCGGTAAGAGAGAACTTACGAGTAGTTCCCCGTTGCTCGCACCATCAGTTAATTTCTGCTCGACAGCGAGTTTAAAAATCTCATCACTTGTGAGCCACTTTGCTTCGCCGTCAACGATCAAGGTCCGATCCACCAATTGGGCCATCACCAGTGTCCAGTCCGCGATATCGTTTATTGCTGGCGCAAGGTATGGAAAGCTTAGCAACTGTGATGCTGCAACTTCGGCCGACGGGCGATTTGGGTATGGTGGACACAATGCTCTTCTAATGCTTGCACTTGGACCCTGCATTTCTGAACATTTGAAATCCGACGCGAAGCCCTCTTGTTTGATGTCTTGCCACGCTTTGATGTTTTGCACCGGCTCGGCAAGAACCAGAGCGATTTCGGCAAAACCTGGTGTGTCGTCACGCGTCGCGAAGTTAACGATGTTTCTAAAGCTTACTTTGAAGACATCATTGTCGAATTTCTGGAGTGGATCGCGAATATCTAATTTCAGAGTTTCCAGGCTCTCATTTTGAACACCGTTACTTGGTGTTTCCATCTGGTTCGCACGGGCAGCACTCGCAGTAACCCTTTCGATTTCAATCTCGACTTTGTTGAGTACCCAGCGCAAGTCGACAAAATTGCCGAAGCGGTTTTGGTTCAGGAAGCTATCAAAAGAGCTGTTCATAAGGGTTCTGCAATTTTGGATGTTACCATCGTGTGATTGGATCACTTCCTGGACAGCTTTCTCGCTCCTGAAGAGCAGTGTTGCCGTATCCACGAAGGGATCACTTGATCCAAACGCTTCGAGAGCCCTGACCTGCACCGTGTTGCACTCTGACCAACTCTGCCAGTATTGCTGTCGAATAGAATATCCGATTTGTCGAATTTCGAAGTCTATATTGCTTATTTTTTTGTCTGCTAGCACGAAACCATCAAACATTTGCTTTGAGAGACGATTTATCGCCTCCATTATTTTGACCTGATTTTGCAGAACCTTATCCAGCTTCAAGTTTACGACTTCAAACTGTTTCTGCAGGTAATTCATCATCACCTTAAATCTCTCGGCGTCAGGATCGTTTTGCTTAGAGAACAAGCCTGTCACCGAGGCTAATGCGGCCATATAGTTTCCAGTTGAAAAATTGACGAATGAGCTTAGACCAGCGTTTGCGATCCCTGTTGCGATCTGTATTTCCGCAGGAAGGTCAATGCCAAGATCCTGAGCTACCTGCGTAGCAGCTGTCAGTTCGGATATCGCATAAGAAACGCCTTTGATTGTAGTTTCAACCTTGTCCTCTCGCTTGAAGCGTTCCAGCATCGCTGCCTTTACTTCACTTTGCCTGCAAGTCTCAACACCTTCTGGGCACTTAAACTGATCAGCCAAAAACCCTTGCTTCTCAATCGCGCGAATCTTTTCTTTGGGAGACATTCGCGATAGTACGAAATCCGAAATTACGGATTGGTCGCGCTCAAGAACTTGAATCTTGGCGTCCAATTCGAGAACTGCGTCCTTCAGCGTTTCGACGTCGACAGACAGAACTTCATATTCTTGCTCAATATCGCCAAATCGAGTATCTATTTCTACTTTGTAATCACGAAGCTCTTTCTGAATACTTTCAACATCATTTTCGATGCGATCAATATCGCTGGAGTTGACGATTGTTTGGTTCCATTGAGCCTCATCAGTATTAATTAGTGTCTGGATCATGAGATCTTCGCTGATTTCACGAAGCAGTTCGTCATCGGCCCGGTCTTGGAAGTCCTGCATGACGCGTATGCCATTCCGGACCACCCTGGCTGCCTCTTCAGGTTTGTTATGAAACTCGGCGAGTGAAGTGAGGCCAAGTTCCCTAAGGATTGATCCTTCCCGAGACTTGAACAATTCGCGCATATTTTTTTGAGCTTTGGTTTCGATTCTCTCGCTAGCAAGTTCGAATGTCGTACTAACTGCAGCACCAGCAAGCAAAACAGGGACCGTCACACCAGCCTGCGGACCCACGACAGCGAGTGCAACCTCACTTCCTAATTCTGCACCGAGAGCAAGAGTATCGAGTGGTCTCTGAAGGCTCGAGTTAACCGAACGCGACAACTCATATCTACGAAGCGTATCTTCAAGAACAATGCTTCGTTGATCGGGAGGAAGCTTCGACTTCATCACGAGGGTAGGATTCTGATTTCGAAGCTGAGAGACAACGTGCGGCCCATATTTTACCGCAACCTTAGCCATTGCAACACTTGCTTTGTTATCTCGATCTTGCGCGTAAGCATTGCTGCAAGCGATCAAAAAAAGTGTAAAGGACAAGGCCTTGCGAGAAAGTATCCTGTGCATGAAGTCTACCATCATTAAATTCGATACAAAATCACAGCATGACGTAACGTCCACTGTCTGTCTAGTGAATTATATGTATCATGTATCGCTAATCCTGCGTACTTGAGCTGCTATACGAGTGGAAAATACTAGGCGTGGATTAAACAGATGTGTCTGAATAATCTTTAGTGTTTTGTCACGGGCAAAATAGAGCCTAACCTACCGCAAACATTATCGCCGCTTCTTCGCTTGGTTTCGGGCCCGGACACGCGACATGGCATCGTCGTTGGCGAGGAGGTCGTCGCGGATCTGTTCCAGACGGATGTAGGCCGGTAGCAGGTTGGGGCGGGGGCCGTCGATGAGGGCGGCCAGGATGTCGAGCGCGCGGTCGACATTCTCAATGGTCAGGATGTCTTCCCGGCTCTTTTCTCGTTCGTGCTGAAACACATGGGCGCGCATGGGAGCCATTCAATCCCTTGCAGTGGTAGAAAAGTCCCTGAGCCGAAGACTGGCGCGCGCGCGGGCGTAGAGGGGGCAGGGCTGTTTGTGGGTGTTCACAGAACCGACCCCCTAATAACCAAGAAAAGGACCTCGCCGACAGCGATGCCGGCGGCGAGGCCGAGGGGCAGACGTTTTGCGAGGGCATCCGCCTGCACGAGAGATGTCCTGGCCGTCTGAGGGGAGGTTGATGTCTCCGGCCATTCGCCGAAGCTTTGGTGTGCAGAGCCTTTGCCGCTTTTCGCGACGTTCCAGAACACAGCCGCAACGCACGCAGCTGCGATCGCCATGCAGGCAAACGGAGCTGTGTCGATCACAAAGACAATGAGCTGCTCGGTCATGTCACGTTCGCCTTTGGTGTCGCGGGTGCCGTTTCGGCGAGCTGTGCTGCGTGCTCATGAACCGGGGCAGGGCCGGTGACTGTCTTGCCGTTTCCTGCAAGTGCCTCGGCGATCGCTGCCAGGGCTTCGGGCTTGCCGTAGATGACGTGGTCTTCTTCTTCGTCGAGACCATGCAGGCAAAGGCTTTGGACCTTCTGGCCGCTGACAACTTCCTCGCGGCCGTCGTCATGGGTGACGACCAGGGTGCGCGTCGGGCTTTTGGCGCTCTGGTAGAACCGGATCTGAGCGGCCAGGCTCTCCATGCATTTTTCGAAGGAGTCGAGCAGGATCTCGACGTGCCAAACCCTGTCCTCTGCCGGCAGATGCTTGTTCCCGTTGAACCAGGCAATGCCCTTTTTCAGCATTTGGAATGAGGAGCGGGTGTTCTGGAGGCTGGCGGTCATTTGTTGTGAGCCTGTTCGGTTTCGTCTTTGAATAGACGCTAACAACCTGAGGTTCCAAACGCATGCCTTTGCATAACAAAAAGCTGTAGATTCTTGAGAGCCTTCTGCATGCGTCGAACGCACCGTATTAATGTTCCTCAAAGAATCGAATTCACTGTTCATGGAACCCTATCGCTCGCATTGACATGTGAAGCTCAAAGCCTTTGGCCGAGCGTGTGTTCTTGTGTGCTTATGTCAATAATGATCATGTGATTTTCGCATAATTTAGTCAAGCAAAAATCGAATAAAAATGAATAGGCAATGTGCGAGATCGGGATTTCGCATATTTCTGGATGGGTGAATTATGAGAGATTCTTTGAACCCGCTTGTACTTAGTGAGCTAATCGCTGCTCACAAAGCGAGGCTGTCTGAAATAGGAGTCTCTGTTCGGTATTCTTGGAGTTTTGAAACCCTCGAGGAGGTATTGCCGATTGAAGAAAAAGCTCGACTGTCAGAACACTTTCGAACCGAACTGAACACCTACACTGAAGCAACTGCATTCTGGGTTGGCGGGTTTTCGGAAGGCCAGTTAGTCGCCCTCTGCGCGGCACGACTGGATGATCTCGGTTCAGAAAGTTTGGATGGTCACTTACGTAGGTACTGGCGACGCTGTTACCCGGGAGCAGATGCAGAGCGCGCGCAGCCAGCAGAACGACAGCCCAGATTTTGGTCGGAAATCAAGGGCAGGGTAGCGTACTATGGAGACTTCCACGTAAAGCGTGATCGTTTTCAGGGGCGCGGAATCCCAAAATTGTTTGCCCCCCTTTGTGTGCTGTTGGGACTTTGGAAATGGGATCCGGACTGGCACTATTGCTGGGTAAATCAAAGCGATTGGTCAAAACGATATCCGCTCGCGTACGGCTTCAGCCGAATAAACCCTTTGGGACTTGTGTGGGAGGTTCCGCCGGCAACGATAGCATCCGACCTGGTGGCCGCGTCGAATAGTCGTGCGGACGCTCTCGATTGGATGGATGGTCTAGAGCGCGCTTTCCTAGCAGCTTCGAATAACTGATCAGATAGGGCGTGCCTGCAGTGGTTCGCCAGCACATTGTAAGTTTGCCGTAAAGCAGCACACTTGGGCCAGAATCTGGGAAAAAGACATCCTGAATTTCCTGAAGTACTGGTTCGTGAAGAGCCTGCTCAAAGCCATCGCGCGTTGCTCGCCTATAGTCTGGTCGAAAGAGCGAGCGTCGGTCTGACTTAAGTCGTCGTGATGATCTTATTTCTCGCCCAAGGAGGCTCTTGCAGCCAACAAACAAGATTTCCGGGCTGTCATTTTCTGGCACATGCCCAGCAAGACGAACGAAATGTGGTGCTATGCCTGCGAAGACGTTCGGATCATCAACTAAACCGTCCGTACGATACCACGTCGTCAGGAGATGCTGAGCTTTCTCGCCAATCCATCCCTTTGAAACCAGGTCGATGTTTTGCGTGTGTATCTCACTAGTCATTGGATGGAACTCGAGGTTTTGAAATCGAATAGCCAATAGTTTTTCATTCTCACCTTCGACAGCTCGTCTCGGGCTATGTGATAAAGTCGCCTCTGTTCGGATAATGTCAGAGTATGGATGTTCCGGTGCTCGAACTCGTTTTCGCATTCATCGAAAACAATGAAGAGCTGACCTCGTGCCTGGGCAGAGAGTAGAAGATTGAGCAAGCCGTCATGAGCGACTCTTGGTTGTGCATCGGGCTGAGTTGCATCGTCGTCCAAATTCTTTTTGTTATGCGTCATCTGAAGAGCCTATCCCCAAGGCCTGTGGGATTGCCGTCAAATTGAATTTTCGGCACTTACCAACGTACGGTAGTGTAGCGCAACAGATTTCACATAATCTGTAAAGGTAGAATGCTCGTATTCTTTGGCTTTTTTAACCTTGTCGACCATCTCAACTGAGGTCTTGAATAACTTCGGATGCCAGGAGCCGGCACCTTTCAGCATGCCATAAAGTACTGCCGAGGCCTCAATGTAGTCCTCTGGCGGCATGTCTCCCGAGAAGTGTGTTTTCTCGAGGTCTTTTGTAATTTGGAGGGCGAGTTCCGAAAGGTCTTCTTGTAGACCTTCCCCTGCATTTTGAGGTGGGTCTGAGAAAGAGACGTGGCCCAACGACGGGAGTGGGACATTGAGGGCAGTTGCTGCAGCATAAAGTTCTGCCGCACTCATACCCCGATCTTCGCTGCAAATTTTGCTGATTTTCGATTGGTCAAGTTGCATCCGGCGACCAAGTTCCGATTGCGAAATCTTAGCGTCCTTGAGGGCTGTTCGAAGCCAGTCGGCTATAGCTGCTCGTGCGTCTTTCTCATGCATAGGAGAATTTTGCATAGGTTCTCCCATGTCGTTACCCACGAAAATCGAATAAATTTGGTTGCTCATGTCTTGACATAAATTATGCGAAAATCTCATATTTGCCTCATGCAAAACGAACCGGCGAAATTGGTCCTCAAAGAGCTTGGAGGCCTTATGAAGGTTTCCAGGCTGGTGGAGAAAGACCCGTCTTCGGTGCTTCGCTGGAGCATGCCCAAAAGCAAGGGTGGCGCGGAAGGGCGCGTTCCTGCTGGCAACTTCTTCAAAATTTGGTCTGAGATAATCACGTCAGGAAGCAGCCTTTCTCTAGAGGAGTTGGTCTTTACCGAAGACGAGCGGCAACAGATCGCTGATCTGCGCAATCAATATTCGTCAAATCCAACAAACCAGTCATCCCGCAAAACCAATGAAAATTGCGGGGTGGATTCGTGAAGCCTCATCGTCCGACCACCGACCGGGACCGGCGCTGCCTGAAACTGGCGACGCAGCGCACCGTTCAAATGGCAGGCGGGCAGGACAATGCCGCCTCCGTAACGCGGGTCGGGCGGAACACGCTGTCCGACTATTCCAACACCGGCAACGAGCGGCATCAGGACACGTTCATGCCGGTCGATGTGCTGGCCGATTTGATCAGGGACCGGCGCGAGGCGGGTGAGATCGCGCCGTTGCTTGTTGCCCTGTGCGATATTGGCGGCGGCACCTTTGTGCGCGTTCCGGAACCGGACAAGACCAAAACCGCACCGCAGCTTGAGCTTGCCGCGCTTGGGGCCCGGCACTGGTCGTTTCCCAGCCTGATCAGCCGTTACATGGCCGATGAGATCGGCTCCGATGATTTCGCCAGGGAAGCGCTGCCGCTGGTGACGCAGCTGCTGAACGATCTTTCTCAATTGAAACAGCAGCTCTTGTGCGTCGATCGGGATCCCGGATCTTCGTCCGGGACGGAGGCGGGGACCATAACGAGGGCAGGGGAATGACCCGTCGCCTTAATGACTATTCCCCTCACGAACTCACCAGCATGGCGTCGCGGCTGAAGGTGCTGGCGTTAAACAAAAGAAGCTGCGCGGACATTTCGGAAAAGGTGGCGCTGGCCGGGAACGGGTTTTCCAACGCGCCGGCGGTGGCGCGCGGCTATCGCCAGGACGCGGCCATGCTGGACGACGTTGCCGGCCTTCTCACCCAGATCTCCAGAACACGAACAGGAGCCGGACAATGACCAAACGGCAAAGGGGTGTCGGCCAAAGATTGCTAGCTGCCCGATCGCAGGCCTTTGATGTGCTCTCTCGCAAGGCGCTCGACCTCTTCAAAGGTGCGGGGTTCCAAACTGGGTTCAATGTTTTCGCGCTGTTCCCATTCCATGAGGACGTCTTCCAGAAACTCGTTGCGCGCGTCTTCAAGGTCCGTGCTCAGTTGATCGAAACTTTCGTATTCGGAAAGAAGCGCGCTGGAAGCTGGATCGGTGCCGAGGTCGGCGGTATCGATTATTCGGCCAACTTCTTTGGCCACCATTTGGCTATCGCTCACCGCCTTGTCGAGTTGCGCCAATCTGTCAGCCGGGTCGTTCGCGGCGTGCTCTTTCATGAGGCATTTTTTGAGGTCGTCTCGCATCTCGCGATGCGGTGCCATCAGCCGATCAGTTTCCCGATTGCTGGCGAATTGAGTTGCGTCCGGTGCGCGACCTGGTTGTGGCGCCGCCTCAATAGGCGCATTGCGCTTCCTTTTGCTGACTTTGAACAACCACAACAGCAAAAACGCGATGGCGGCCCCAATCAGAATTTCAAGCATGGTAGCACCTCATCTCTTGGATTAATGCAAGCAAAAGCGCCCCAGAAAGTCGAGGGGTGTTTGCCATGACCAAGCGGCTATGGAGCGAATTGTCTTCAGCGGAAAAGGCGGAAGTGTGCCGGCCGCTTGCAGCCGAGGGCCTGAGCGGGGTGGAGATGGCGGCGCGCATTTCGGTTTTGTACGGGCGGGTGTCGCGCAACGCGGTGATCGGCGCGTGCAACCGCAACGGCATTTTCCTCGGCAAACCGATCCAGGGCAGGCGGGCCAAAGCGTCTGCACCCAAACCGTCAGCGAAAGCCAAAGGCCCTTCCAAGGGCGCGCGCAAGGCGGAAACAGCGCCCCGAAGAACCTATCCGGAGCGGGTGAGTCTTGCGGCCGCGGCCGGGATGAGCCGGGAGGAACGGGCAGAGCTCAGCGAGAGCAGCACACGGCCGGAGGGGCCGGTTGCCTTTGCCGAGCTTGGTGCAAGGTCCTGCCGATGGCCTGTCTGGGGCTTTGACGAGACAACGGAAAAGGGCGGGTTCTACTGCGGCGCGGCCTGTGCGGCGGATGCTGCCTATTGCCCGGCACACAGCCGCTTGGCTTACGCCGCGCCGGAGCTGGTTCTCAGCGAAGACGAGGCGGCGTGATGGGGCAAGATACTGAAATTACGAAGAACAGAGCCGAATATTGCCTACAAACTCAAAGTTTTTCTGGACCTTCGGCTTTGCACAGATATCAGAAATTTCGTCGGGCAATGAATAGTTCATTGCGTAAGAGTTTCGAGACTTGGAAGGCATACAAACTCACTAAGTTGCGTATCAAATTGAGTGCCTGGCTCCCTATACTTAATCTCGCAAACGCGTCCAACATGCAGCGGCGGGTCAAATTTGTCGAGCCCCTGCGGCAGCATATCCTCCCAGGCCCAAGTTTCATCCAATTGTTCTTGTGTGAGGCCTTTTACTTCAGAGGCATTTTCAAACACCGCACCGCTGAGATTGACCTCGTTGAAAAGTGCATCTGTGAAATCCACGCTGCTAAATATTGCATCTTGGAAGCTTACGCTTTTGAGGGTGGCTTCTCTAAACGTAGTTTTTTCAGCATAACCAGCAGGCACAAAGTCAGACCAACCTCCCAAGTGCGCGAAACGGAAAGAAACCCACCATATGTGGGCCCCGCTGAAGTCACCGCGAAGTATCTCTGTGAATTCAAAACTGGATTGGTGAATTGCACTGTAGCTCAAGTTTGCTGTTGTCAATTCTGTAAATTCGAAATTGGTCCTTCTCAATACTGCGCCTTCAAAGGTTCCCGTAATTCGCAAACAAGCAAAACTTGCTTCAGACAAATCTATGCTGTGCGAACGAAACTCGGGAGGAATTGTCGACCACAGCAATTTGTGCGAAAAATCGACGTCGGACATTCCCTTTTCGTGTTGTTTGCAGGCTCTCTTGAAAACCGCCGAGCGAACGTAAAATTTATCTTCAATGCTATTGGTAGCGTCTCGGATAACTTCTTCTTTTGTTTTTTCGACAAGTTCATTACTGTCGATTTCAGTTCCAAAGTTGATCCCCACAAGGCTAGCGCCAGTATCTGCCAACAAATTGGCCGCACGAGTACGTTGGGGCGTTCCTGGTTTGGTTTTTTCAAACAGATCCCAGGCAGCAATCTCTATTTGGGTTCTTCGATCATTAAGATCGAACAGGACGGTAGCGGCAGTCAGAAGAAAGACGAGAGCTACGGCAAGCCTGACGAGTGGCGACTTTTCAACGGCATCCAAGGCGCTGACAAAGCTTCTGTAGCTTTTCATTGTGTTTCGCCAGAGGGAGGTGATCCCTCTTTTCGCAGACCCGTAACGAAGTGCGGCAGGCTCCGATGGTTTCGCGTCGTTCGTGCTTTTGGCGGCTTCAATGCGTACCGAAAGGTCGTTCAGTTTCGCGCGGGCTTCATTCGGTGTGATGAGGTTTTCATCAGACATAATTCAAGGTCTCGAAAGGGTTTAATCAACCACGCAATTAGACCCCAGGAAGCGTCACCTTTCAATGCCGGGTTGCATTCTTTTAAAAGGGCCGCGTGATGGGGAAGCGGTCGGGTTTTCAGCGGGTGAAGAACGAGTATTACCGGACGTTCGATCCGCGGGCCTGTGCGCCGCTTGAGCCCTTGCTGCAGCATTATGGCGTTACGGACTATGCCGAGCCGTGTTGCGGGCTGGGGGATCTGATCTGGCAGCTGAAAGGGCTCGGGCTCACCTGTCTTGCCCGCTACGACATCAACCCGCGCCGGCCGGGCATTCCCTTTGGCGATGCGCTGACACTTTCCAAGGCGGATCTGAACGGGGCGGGCAACATCATCAGTAATCCGCCCTGGCTGCGGCCCATCCTGCATGCGCTGATCGCCCGGTGTGCCGCGATGGTGCCGACCTGGTTCCTGTTCGATGCGGACTGGCTGCACACCAAGCAGTCGGCCCCCTTCATGGACACCTGCACCGATGTTCTGTCAGTCGGCAAGCTGCGCTTCATGCCCTCAACCAGCCAGGACGGCAAGGACAATTGCGCCTGGTACCGGTTCGACCGGGAAGCTGCCGGCAAGCCGACGGTGTTTCATGGGAGGGTGGGGTGATGGATGATGGGGTTTGGTGTCTGCTCTCAAGCTTGCTGCTTACTCAGTTCATCTGCCCACTTTTCGAGTTGAATATCTGCCCTTTTCTTGGACGAGTGCCAACTAAGTGTGTGATCAACGTCGTATTTTTCGCGCTCGCTAAACACTTCCGCGAGGGTGTGATTTGCCTGTTCAAGATACTTCACGAGGTGGGAAAGCTGAATTGCGAACAATTGCGCGCTCAAGCCATAGCCCTTCTCGGGATCATCATCGGATCTTTTACGCTCAAGCTCAGTTTTTATTCGTCTGAGCGAAATAAACACTTGTTCGTAAGCATGTTTTTGAGCGGGAAGAAGATCAGTCAACATCTCGCTGCAGTCAAGGATGTTGGAAGACTGAAAACTAGAATCAACCTCGGCACAAGCTATGTTCAAGGCAGTAAACTTTCGTTCTTCACTGTAATTGTGGTCAAGAGCGACTTCAAGAAACCGCCACGCCTGATTCACTTCCTGAAGAAATTCTTCCAGAAAGTTATCAAGTACGAGTTTCGTCTGATCTGCGGGCAAGTGGGTAACCGCAATCTGTGCTTGAACTGCAAACCACGCGATCGTTGCAGCCATCAGTGTTGCCGCCACAGCGACAATGGCACTGACAAGTGTTTGCCAGTCGTTCAACCAACACCAAAATTCTTGACCCTGACATGCCTCGGGGACCTCGAAAGTCGATGGAGGAGACCACATGCCAACGATGAGGCCAAGGGCAAGCCCAATCAGGATGCCGAAGAGCAGTGTTGCGTGACCGTCAAAGTTCCTCATGCCTTCACCCTTTGTTGCAACTCAAACTTGCCGAGTTTCGGGGAGTTGGGCAAGGGGAGCGTGGCGTGATGTCAGTTCTTGCCCTTGAGGATGTCCGTAATGCTGGGTGGGCTGACGTCTTCAGCGCCTGTTCCGGGCAACGGTCTGAAAAGAGCGGAGAGTATAATCGCCCTATCTTCCGGTTCCTTGATTGCGTTCTCAGAAACCAGTTTCACATAGGTTTCAGCCATCACTCGGCGAAGCTGAGCATCGTCGGCAAGCATCATGTTTTGGGTTGTAAAGCGGCTGAGAAGACGGAGCACCCAGGCTATGCCCAGTACCGGTATGAGAACAAGAACGACCGCGCCGAATACGTGCCCTTGGAACAGTGGTTCAAGCTTCAAAAGCTCGTCGGAGATCTCTGTGCGAAAAAAAATCGAGAAGCTGATTGTACCTACAACCACCAGCACGAAAGCCAACGCAGAAACGCCGAAAATCCACCTATGAGCAGAAAGCTTTTTGCCCCAGAGATCGTTGGCACCCTTTACAATCAGTGTTGCGCCCGCTTCTCGTTTATACTTTTCAATTGCCTCTTTGGCAGCACTCTCTACTTTTTTGCGTTCTTCTTCGAGTTCCTTCGAAAGGGTGCCACGCAAGTCTTCAATTTCTTTCTCAATTTCCTGTTGCGCAGACTTTACGACAGCGCGCGTTCTTTCGGCATTGTTGGTGCGCATTTTTTCGAAATGTTTTTCAAATTTTCCTTTCTGTTTTTGAAACAGATCGGGCTCCGTAGCAATTACGCAAGCTTTGAGCGACAAATACAAAACCGACAAGTTTTCTGCGGCTTTCTTGTCGCCCAAAAGGCCCCAAATTTCTTCCGGAAGGACAACTGCCTCTGCGCATTCAAGGGAAATCGCGACAAGATCGGTCATGACAATGTCACGACGAAGACCCGTATCGTTAGTTGTGGCGGCGGGAAGTGGAATCTCGCTTGGGTCAAAGTCTCGAAACTTGGTTATTTTGAACGCTGGTACGGATCCGACCCTAGTCGTCGGAGGGACGAGCTTCAGAAAAACGTCTGCACCAGAGAGGCTCGGTTCTGGGTTCGCGTTTGCGTCTTGGTCCGAGTCGTCGGTTACGGTCTCATCAACTCTAATTTTCTGAAAGAAACTGATCCAAGCCAGCATTCGGGTGGTTTGCAGCATTCGGTTTTCCGCGAGTTAATTGGTTGCAGTGTCAATCGCTTCAACTTGACGAATTTCCCAAATCAGCGCAAGGTGACAGGGTCCACGCGAAAAGGGTGTGGATCGGGGACCGCCAAGCCCCTTCAGTCACAAGGCGCTCGACGCGCCATGCTCCTTGCTGGGTGCGTTTTTTTGTGCGCGCACCCATATAGGAGCGTGTGCGCTCCTATGGTCGGGCGTATAGAGATGCCCTCGGGCATGCTGGTTCCTTGTGGCCGGTTCTTGGCGGACTCTGTGCGTCCGGCCACCATTACCGCCAAGAGTGCTGGTCGGACTTGTGAACACACAAGGAGACTGGCCATGTCCACGACAGGCAACGGGAGACGTGCGAACGCACGGCCCCGCGATACCCCAGACCGCTTATTCGATCTCATTTTGAGGCTGCACGCTGAGCACTATCACCTGCAAGGGCTGATGTGCGCGCTGGCCGTTGTCGTCAACGAGCTGCGCGAAACACCGGAGGTCTCCCAACTCCCGGCCGTCACCGCCGCCGAGGCCCTAAGCACCGCCATGCTGAGCGCGCAGGAACATCACCTTCAATCACTGGAGCTTCTGGAACGGGCGCGTTTCGGAGCTGAGGGGACACGGTGTGATGTCAGCCGTCACTAAAAAGCAGCTTGTGAGTTTCCGTCCAATCCATTTCGGGCCGTTCGTGCATCATACGATCAACAAAGTCACTCCAGGATTCGTCGATTTTTCGGAATGCGAGAGTTTTCAAAACGGTTTCTGGGGCGTTGCGAGGCGGAGCGTTTTCGAACGCCCACATATAAGTAGTGACAGCATTTGCCCAACTCGTACTGTCCAAGTTCGCACCGGTCAGGTTCGACACCGAAAGGTCTGCTCCGTTCAAGTTTGCACCGGACAGATCAGCGCGCGAGAGGTTGGTCGCGATCAGCGTGGCCCCGGAGAAGTCTCCTTTGGTCAAGTCTGCCCTATAGAGATCTGCCATCACCAGGCCCGCCCTGGTGAGATTAGCATTGATCAGGAGCGCCTCGCGCAATTCAGCACCGTAGAGGTTCGACCCGGACAAGTCAGCTCCAGAAAGATCAGCTTTGTAGAGTTGTGTCCTACCAAGTTCGGCCTCGGTCAGGTCGGCCGCGGAAAGGTTAGCCCGGGACAGGTTGGTTCCGTGAACGATTGCATTCGACAAAAGCGCGTTGGTAAAATCCGCACCGGACAGGTTCGCTCCTCTAAGCCACGCGCCGCGAAGATCAACTCTGAAGAGATCCACTGCCCCGCGATGCGTTTTGGACGACAAATCGATTCCTTGAAGATCTGTACGGGTTTTCCAGCACCAGGGCTTTTCCTCTTCACCAATTGTGGCCGGCAGACAGCCATATTGGCTGTTAAGATACTCAAGCGCTTTCCTCTTACCAGTATTGCCGGGGGCAGGGGTCGTCAGAAGCTGCCAGGATCTGGCGATGCGCTCGTCCTGACGTTCGCGCAGCTCGTAAAAAAACAAGCCCACTGCGAAGATCAATCCGACCAGACCTGCTGTTTCCAGGATCACGACCAAGGGATGGTTGCGAAGCCATTGCGCCCGACGTTGCCAAGGTGTCAGCGCCGCAGCTGCGACGGCCATGGGCGCGACAGGCGTTGGGGGCGCGGTGCTCGGCAGGCGCTCAGCGCGCTTCCGGGGTCGAGGGCTCTTGTCTCTTTTCATGAACGGCCTGAAGCAATGGGCAAAACAAAGAGCTTCATAAAACCAGAGCGTGCGCGCCTCTGCAACCGGAGGGCGGCGGCATGAGCGAGCGGGCAATCACCTGGGCAGCCGGGCTGTACCTACAGAGCAAAACAGCGCGTGACGTGCTGCAAGCTCTAGCGAAGTGCCACAACAATGGCGGCCTGTGCCTTTCGACCGTGGATCTCTGCCGCATCGCGAAGATGGATCATTTCAGCTGCGTGTCCGCGCTCTGGTTCCTGCGCAATCGCGGTCTGATCCAGGCCGAGGGGATCGGTGGGCTGATGTCTGTCACGCTCGGCTGTGATTTTGACGACAAACTGGCGCCTGTTTCCGCGTTGCCGCAGGACCAGGAGGGTTTTCGGTGAGCCACGAAGGGAGCAAAGCCTGGGGCTGGCGGCACGCCATGTGCGCGGCAAAGGAGCTGCCGGCGACCACAAAACATGTGCTGCTGACCCTTTCCATGTTCATGAACGAGTTCGGGGAAAGCTGTTTTCCGCCGATCAGCGATCTTGTGAAATACAGCAGCCTGGACAAGAAAACCGTGATCAAGCACCTGGGCATTGCCCGGGAAAAGGGCTGGGTGGCCGTCTCTCAGCACGGTTTTCGCGGTCAGAAATGGAAGCGGAACGAGTATTCGGTCAGGTGGCTGGAACGAGATCTCGTAGCGCCCTCAGAGCCTCTGGAAACAGATGAAGGTGGTGGATCTCCTCCACCACCTTCCGGCAAAAAGGTGGTGGAGCTCGTTCCCGAAGGTGGTGGAGCTGGTTCCCAAAAGGTGGTGGAGGAGGTCCACCAGGATAAGAACATTCCAGATAACATTCCAATAACCAGTCCAGAGGAGAGAGGGCGCGCGCGCGAAGCCGCAGAGCCGGAAGGGCTGAGCGTTTCGAAGGACACCTGGAAGCGGCGGTTTCGAAAAACGCATGCCGACTGGCCAACCTATGCCAGCGACAGCGCCACCACGGCAGAGGCCGAGTGGTTCAACCTGTCGGAGCCCGACCGTGAGGCAGCCGCCGATCGTCTCGGAGCTTACGTGCTGCATGTTCGCGAGCAGCTGGGACGATCAAAATTCTGCGCATTTGCGGTCTATCTGCGCGACAAGCTCTGGGAGCGGGTGCCGGTCAACGCTTCAGGAAACCGATCCGCACAACCGCTTGAAGCCAAACCCTTCGGCAAGGCGTGGGGGGCGGCGCGATTTGCCTCACTGATGGAAGACCCGAAAGGGCCGCCGCCGAAACTGACCATGGCGCAGGAGCAGATGGTTGCCCAGGGGCTCTACAGCCGGGAGGAATTCTTGCTCGAAAAACGGGCCATGACCGGCTGGCCGCGCGTCAACACGATGCACGAGCGGGCGATCCGCCGGCATCTCGGTGTTCAGGCAGATCCGGCGCTGACACCACTTGCCGCGCTGTTCTGCAACGTGGCGAAAGGCTCGGCCACCTGGCAGGCCTGGAAGGCGCTGCACAAGGAGCGGGGTTGGCCCTGGTTTGGCCAGGACCGCGATTGCCCCGACTGGATCTGGTTGCCGTCGCCACCGGAGGAGCTTTCCACCTATTCCAGCGCGCTGGACGCTGTTCAGGCGGCAATCACCCGTTTTGAAACTGAGCATGCAAGCATCACCGAAAGGCAGGCAGCGGAATGAGCGCATCACGGAAAAAGCTGAGCACGGAGATTGAGCTTCTGAAGGCGCTGGTCAAGGGATATCCACTGCTTTGGTGCGTGGTGTATGCCAACCCGAGATGTGAGCGCCGGGCATTCATGGGGCTGATTGAGGCCGGGGTAATCGCGCATCTTCCCGAAGAGAGTTTCGAGCGGAAACAGCCGCGCTCGAAGAAGAAAATCGCGCTCAAGAAACCGATGTTCTCCCGCTATCTGTTCGCCGGGATCGACGCGAATGCGGGGCAGGACTTTGCCCTGGTGCGCAAGTGCGACGGGGTGGAAGGCATTCTATCGATTGAAGAAAACGGAATGCCGTATCTTCTGGAAGCGTCCGAAATGGTGTCGCTGATCGACCGGCTAAACACGGAAAAGCGCATTCCGGACGGCGCGTTCATCCAGGTGGGGAAGGTGCTGCAGCTGATCAAAGGCCCGTTTGCCGGCTTCGATGTGGAGATCACGGGATACGAGCAGGCGCGCGAGATTTTCCGGGGCGAGGTGAGTGTGTTCGGACGGCGGACGGCGCTGACCGCCTCTGTTGACGACCTTGGGCGTTGAAATTACTTCTTGATATCAGGACGATTCGTCGGATCCTTCGGACCTGATGCTGGCGCAAGGCCAGACGCGAATAGGCGACCGAAGCGGTGGACCCAGCCAACAAAAGACGCAGGAGCTGCGGAGTTGGTGCGACGAGGTTTTATGGCGGGAGAGATGTCCGAGAAATTTTCTCAGATATCGCTTTGAAGTCAACTGGTTGAAGAAGAGACCTACGCAGCAGCAGCTTTCAAACGCCAAGTGAGTTGAACGTCTCGAAATTTGTTATCTGGATTTGCTAGCGCAACGTATTCCTGCAGCCTAAGATTGCTGAATACTCCGGCACAGAGCATGTATTTAAACTTTTAGTTCAGGTGTTTCGACTTGTTCGAACCCAAACACTTATTCGCTGATTTCAAGGCAGACAGTTGAGCAAAGGAAGGTATCGCCACCGTCCACCGCCTGATTGTTGTCGCTTTTAGTTACAATTTGATATCGAAATTATCATTCGATCACCATGTTTTGACTTATGGCCAATGAGTTTCAGGATACGGGTTGGGGAACAAAAACTTGAAATTCGGTGTAGAAACGGTCACTCTCTGAAGACATTTATTCGTTTTTGATTTTGGAGCATGTCTTTTGAAAGTCGTATTGTTTGATCCACCAGCAGCTGGTCTTGCAGCCTTTTTTCAAGCAAGAAGCGCAATTGGCGAGGCAGCGAAGCAAACGAATTGTCTCGATCTACTGTCGGAAGTACTGAACCCGGATAGGGAGTCCGTTAATCCGCACCTGAAATATTCAAGTCAAAACACCGCACTTCGGCTGCTATTTGATCCAGTTGACCTGATCGAAGTAGTGCCTCCTAACCTCGATCTTGATCTTGAGTTCGGCAATTTCTGGCAGATGGAACTTGGTTGGATGCTAAAGTCTATCGACAACGTACTATCGGACCCCATCCAACGGGCTAAAAGTGGACTTGATGTCGCCATGCTGAGGGACAGCTCGAATTATAGAGCTCAAGTCGCCGAACAGGCAGTTCAGGTTTACGTGGCTGAGGGATCAGGTCGTAAGTCGACGCACTCTGATCAACTAAAGGCCATCGAAACGATCAAACTTTGCATTGACAGCTATTATGATGTGCAAGCAATCGAAAGCGTTGTCACCACTAATGAGGCCACCCTATTCACGCCACATACCCTGCTAACACAAGCGCGTACAGCATCAACTCGAAAGCTTCGCACTTCTGATATTCTTCCAGTGCTCGCGATGAGTGGTCTGCGTATCGCTTTTCCGGCTCTCTGGACTATAGACAAGGAGGCAATTCCAGAAATCCGAGAGGAGTTGCAAGAGGAGCGTGAGGACTACCTGTCACACCTGCGGACTATTGTGCCAGAGTGCTTTGAAGGGCTCATCAGCGGTAACTATGAGGACGTGGCGCATTTCGCCGACATCAATCTCAATAACCACCTTCACGTGAAGCTCACTGAATTGGAGCGCGCCGTGGCGAAGAAAGGTGAAAAATTTGCCAAGCGGACAGGTTTGCGCCTGCTTGAAGCGACACCAAGCTTATTTGGATCGCTAGCGAAAGGTGAATACATCGCAGGAGCTGTTACTGCTCTCGAGTTCATTGTTGGGACTATCACGGGACAGGCATCGAAGCCCGATCCCGAAGAGGCTTTTAGTGAAGTCTGCTATATCTATGGTCTAAAGGAAAAGGTCGCAGCTTAGATTTGTGCTGTTGCAAGTTTCGCCAACTAAATCATCTCGGTTTGGGTCGGCAAGCGGCAAACAGTGAGTGAATTTTCTGCTTCCAGATTCTCTGAAAAACACCGCGGCCAACTTACGGCTGCTCACTCGTAGGTTAAGACAATCATCTTAAATTTTGTGCAGTCAATGAATGGCTGATCTTCAATTGCTTTGCGGCAAGAAATCTATGCGCGTGCCCATGTGTCAACGCAAAAGGTGCGAAACCACACTGGCCGAGCTGGGCTGTTGGCGGACAATCTTGGTCAATTGGTCAGGGGCGCATGCGAAAGTGCACAGCTTGCTACGTTGCGGCTTTATCAAAATTCGAGGGTTTCACAAAAACGCGTGAAACAAGTAGGGACCGTATCCCGCCAAAAGACAAAACGGGGGGACTGAGCGTTTAATGTCGCCAGTCTGACCCTAAATTCGAAGCCTAAAGTCGGCTAAAGTCCTAAAGTCGGGGCTAAATTCCTAAAGTTGAGATCCATGCCGGAGCGAACCTGTGACAGCAAGTGCGGGTGAACACGCCGTTGTCAGCAAGGGCGAATTCGCCAAATTGATCAACGTCAGCCCTGGCCGGGTGTCTCAGTACATCGCTGAAGGCAAGATTTCGGGCGATGCCCTGGTCGGAACCGGCCGACTGTCCAAGATCAATGTGCCGGTCGCCCGTGAGCAGCTCCGCCGGCATCTCGACATCGGGCAGATGCTCGGCAATGGGATGGAAACGCAGCTGGCTGGCCCGCAGAAGGTGGCTGAGCCGACTTTCGACCAGGTTGCGGCAGAGGGAGCTGAGCCGAGACCCGATCTGCCGGATCTTCGGACACCCTCGATCGAGGACAAGCTCAAGCAGGAGCGGCTCTTTCAAGAGCAGATCAGAAGCCGGAAAGCGGCCGAGGACGAAGAGGCGCGCAAGGGCCGGTTCACACCGACTGAAGAGGTCACCGCGAGCAACACGCGCATTGCGGTGCAGATGATCCAGACATTCGAAGGAGCTTTGCCGACCATGGCCGCAAAGATTGCCTCGAAATTCGAGTTGCCGGTCCGTGACGTGCTCCATGAGCTGCGCTCGGAGTTTACCGAGATGCGCAGCCGGGCGGCCGATGCGGCGAGGGCAAAGGCTGAGGTCTCGCCGGCGACTGTTGAGACGGAGATCGGCGAGACCATGCTGGAAGCAGCCGAGTGAACCAGCACGTCGTTCACACGGCCAATCCGGAGCGCCTTGCGTTTGAGGCCATGGCGAATGCCTGGACGCCGCCGCCGAAGGTCGATTATCTCAAATGGGCCGAGGACAATATCGTCCTTTCCGAACGTGAAAGCCCGTATCCGGGCCCATACAATCGGGATCTGTTCGGCTATTTCGATGAGGTCTTGCGGGCGATGTCGCCCGAAGATCCCTGCCGGATCGTGACACTGAAGAAAAGCGCGCAGCTCGGCGGCACGGTCCTAGCGAATATCTTCTGTTGCGGGTCGCTGGAGATGGTTCCGGGCGACTTTCTTTACGTCCACCCGACAGAGGGCAACGCGCAGCGCTGGTCGAAACAGAAACTGGCGCCCATGCTGAAAAACACGAACTCGCTGAGGGCACTGTTTTCGCAAAAGAGCCGCGATGGCGGCGACTCGATCCTCTACAAGGAACGTATTGACGGCCGCGGCGCTATCCAGATTTCCGGTGCGAACTCGCCGGCATCGCTCTCGATGGTGACCATGAAAAACCAGGTCCAGGACGATCTGGCGAAATGGGAAACCAACTCAGCCGGTGATCCGGAAGCGCAGGCGGATTCGCGCAGCCAGGCGCATGAATTCGCGAAGATCGTCAAGATCTCTACACCGTTGGTCCTGCCAGGGTGCAGGATCTCCCGGAACTACGAGGACGGCAGCCAGGAGCGGCCGTATGTGCCTTGTCCGCATTGCGGTCACATGCAGGTTCTTGAGTGGGACAACATGCTGGCCAACCTAGACGAGGAACATCCGGAGCGGGCGCATTTCGTTTGCACCGACCCTGACTGCGGCGGGGTGATAGAAGAGCATCACCGTCCGGCGATGCTGAAAAAGCTTGAATGGCGTGCGGACAACGAGAACGCCAAGCGCCAGCACCGGTCCTTCTGGATCTGGTCGGCCTATTCGGTGCTGCAAACGTTCGAACGTATTGCCCGGTCCTGGCTGAAGGCCAAAGGAGACCCGGCCAGCGAGCAGACGTTCATGAACGACGTTGTCGGGCTGGCTTATGAAGCTGCCGGCGACGCGCCGCCCTGGGAGGACCTTCGTGACCGGGCCGCGGTGTCGGAGTATTCGAAAGGGCAGATCCCGGCGGGCGCGGTGTTTATCACGCTCGGAATTGACGTACAGGGCGACCGGGTTGAATGGCAGCTTGTTGGATGGGACAGGGACTTGCGGCGTTTCGTCGTCGACTATGGTGTTGTGCCTGGCTACATCAGCGAGAAACCGACCAGAGAGTTGCTCGACGCCCTGGTCAATAACGAGTGGCCGAACGCATGCGGGCATCGACTCCGGCCAGACATGACGGCGATCGACGGTAACGCTTACACAACCGATGTCTGGGGATGGGCGAAACGCTTTCCGGCTTCGCGCGTGATCATGGTCCGTGGTGCCAGATCTGATATCGCACCGCGCTTGCAGCGGGTGCGGCAGGAGTACAACGACAAGACCGGAAAGCCGAAAAAGTATTCGCGCCGGTTCTACAACTTCAACAGCTCGGTCATGAAAATCGGGCTCTACAAGAACATCCGCAAGACCGATCCGCTTGAACCGGGCTATGTCGCTTTTCCCTGCGGGCTTGACGATGAATATTTCCGGGGCCTGACGGCAGAGCGCCGTGTTGCGAAGAAGAACAAGGACGGGTTTGAGGTCTGGCGCTGGACGAAAGATCCGCTCCAGGCGAACGAACCGCTCGACACGATGAACCAGGCGGAAGCCGCGGCAACGAAAATGGGACTTCGGTCCATGCCTGGCGCGGTCTGGGACGGCCTGGAGGCGGAACGCTGTACGCAAGCCACCGAAGTCCAGCTCGATATAGAAGATTTGCCGCTGGCGCCGAAACCGGCGGAGGCGCCGGCAAAGCCGAAGGAAAATCCATTTGAGCGACTCGCCAAATCCTTGAACGGGTAATCATGCCAAAATTTCTGCCAAACGTGACCAGCTCGGATGTTCTTCCGGGGCGGTCTCAGCCGTCCGCGCAATTCCTGCGTCCGGATCGTAGCGGGTTTCTTGCAGGTTGGCCGCGGCCGTCACTGCGCGAAGCTTCGAAAGACGTTCGCGAGGCCTGGTCGTCGGTCGCATCGCGCGCGATTGAATCAATCCACAATTCGGGTTGGATGAAAGGCGCGGTCGATCAGGCCGTCGGCGATACGATTGGCAACGGCCTGAAACTGACGCCAAAGCCGGACTGGCAGCTGTGCGGGTTTTCAAGCCAGGACGATGCCGGCGAATGGGCCCGCAATGTGGCGATGCGTTTCCGGTCCTACGCGAACAACCCGCATGAGTGCGATGCCCGGGGCAAGATGACCATCGCCAAAATGGCGCGGACGCAGCTCAAGTCGCATTATGCCTTTGGTGAGGGCGTTGCCCGGATGGTCCTGCGCCAGCGACCGAATTCGCTCACGCGTACGAAAGTCCAGCTTCTGAGCCCGCTCCGGATCACTCAGGAGACCCGCGAAGAGGTCCGTTTGCACCAGGGCGTGTACCAGGACGCCGACGGCATGGCGATCGGATACCGGGTGCGGGCGCGGCTGAACGGTTTCGACAAGACGGTCGATATGCTCGCGCGCGATAAAGAGGGGCACCCGCTGATCATTCACACCTATGACGGCGATGCCGATCAGACACGGGGCATTTCTCCGTTTGCGGCCATCTTGAAGGTATTCCGGCAGGTCGACCAGCTGGCGGACGCCACTCTTGTCGCGGCGCTCCTGCAGACTGTTTTTGCAGCGACGATCAAATCGAACGCCTTGTCTGAAGAGGTTTTTGAAGGTCTCAGCACGAAGGGTGAGGGTGAGGGGCAGACGCAAGTATCGAGCGAACTTGAAACGTTTCTCGGTCTCAAGGAAGCATGGGCAAAGAACACGAAACTCGATTTAGGCGCGCACGGTAAAATCGCGCACTTGTTCTTCGGTGAAGAGCTTCAGTTTCACAATACGAACCATCCGCATAACAATTATCTGCCGTTCATGCGGAACCTCTTGCGCGAAATCGCCCGCGCGATCGGCGTTTCCTATGAGGCGCTGGCGTTCGATTATGAGGGCGCGACCTATTCGAGCGTGCGCATGGGGATTGCCTCGCTCTGGCCGCAGGTCGTGAGCCGTCGCGAGGACCTGGTCGCACCGTTCTATCAGGCTGTTTATGACGCCTGGCTGGAAGAGCAGATTTTTAATCGCTGGATACCGTTTCCAGGTGGCTATCGGAATTTCCTGCGTGTGCGCGCCGCGGCAACACAAACCGACTGGAACGGACCGGCCAAGCCGACCGCCGACGATCTGAAATCCGCCAAATCCATGGGTGAGCGCCTGGAGCGCGGCGTCACCAACCTTTCCATCGAGTGCGGCGAGCTCGGATACGAGTGGGAAAGCGTTGCTGAGCAGCGCGCCCGCGAAACCAAGCGATACGAGGATCTCGGATTGTCAGACCCGCACGCTTCAAAAGGATCGCCGCTTGCTGGCGCCAGCGAAAGCGACGTTGAGGACGGCGAAGACAGCAAGGACAAGACCGAAGACGCCGAAGATGGCGACGACAAAGACAAGGACGACGCGTAATGGCCAGCATCTTTGACGGCATTGACACGACCGACCCGTGCCTTGTCTGGCCGGTGCTTCAGACGGCCTATTACAAGCTCGTCGCCGGCGAAAGCGAAGTCCGCGTCAAATACCAGGAATTCGACGTCATGGTGCAGCCCGCCAATTTGCAGGAGCTCGAGCTTCAGATCACGAAACTCAAGGCTGCTTGTGACCGCAAGCAAGGTGTCCGCACCCGCTATGCGATGCGTGGCGGATTTTAAACCTAGATGTGATTGACGATAAAAGCTCGCCAATAGCAGTATTTTAGTTATCATGATAACATTTTTACTAGCATAAATAAATAAACGTTATTTCTCTTGCTGTCTAATGTTTCTCAAAATCATTAGAAATAGATGGAAAAACAAATAAATCATTGCAACAATCAGAGCGCCGATCAATTTGTTAGTAAATTTATTGTCGCTATCGATGTAATTTATGTAAATCGCCCACAATGAGCCAAATATTGTCACTATGATAACAATTTTGTGCTCGTACCAGTATTCAGAAAGAACTTTTTTCACTTTCTTCAACCTTTGCTGGTCGTCATAGCGCCAGACCCGTATGACAATTAATCGGCTATTTTCATGCATCACAACGCTGTCAATTCAACGACTCGGCGAACACTGGTCTCGTTATAGCTATTTGAGCGTAAAAAATAGCAGAAGACCGAAACATCGTTCTCTCCCATCGTCTTTAACGCACAACGTCCCAAGAAATGAGCGTTTTCCGCTGCGCTCGTGCCAGTGGTGACATGAAACAGAGTGGGTTCGGTAAAAAGGTAACCCCCATGTCGGAAATCAATGAATTGAGCTACCTGCGGGCCGCCTCGCAGGTCTTCGACACGCCGTTGCTGCTGTCGCAGAGCCAGGGGCTTCTGATCGGCGAATATCTGGCAGCGCGCATGCTCGGCCAGGCCATGCCGGAACCGCAGGGCAATCGCTTTCGCGGCGAAGAGGTCATCGAACCTGGCGTTAATGGTCCTGAATGGCAGGGCTATGCCCGCATCGGTAATGTCGCGCGCATTCAGCTGATGGGCGAGCTTGTCAATCGCGGTGCCTGGATGGGGTCCTATTCGGGCATGACGTCCTATGAGGGTTTTACGGAAGCGCTGACCAGGGCCGCGGCTGACAGCGAAGTTTCAACCATATTGCTCGATGTCAATTCACCAGGTGGGCAGGCTGCCGGCATGATTGAAGCCGCGCGTCTGGTGCGTTCTGTTGCCGAACAGAAGCCCGTCATTGCGATCGTCAATTCGTTGGCTGCATCCGCCGGGTACGGCTTGGTGAGCGGTGCTTCCAAGATCGTCATGACCGAAAGCTCGGAGGTCGGCTCAATCGGCGTTCTCTGGCTGCATTTTGATCGCAGCAAGCAGATGGAAAACCGGGGGGTCAAGGCGACCATCATTCATGCCGGCGCGCGCAAGGTCGACGGTCATCCCTTCGGCCCGCTGGAAGGCGATGCGCTGTCGTCGATCGAGGCCAAGATCAACGGCATCATGACCCGGTTTGTATCCCTGGTCGGCGAACACCGTGGCATAGGCGAGGACGCGATCCGCGACCTGGAGGCCAACACGCTGTTCTCGGACGAGGCGGTCTCGGCCGGTCTCGCAGACGAAATCGGCACTTTCGACGAGGTCCTTGAAGATCTTTCCCGCGCCCGCGTCGGGCGCACAATCTCGCAGCAAAGGAGACTAGCCATGAGCGGGAACAACCAGCTGCCCGATGCATCAGCTTCGGGCATTACACAAGAACAGCTCGACACTGCGGCTGCTACTGCACGCCGTGAAGGCGAACAGGCCGGGGCGCAAGCCGAGCGCGGCCGTATCAAGGCCATTTTGGACGGCGACGAAGCCGAAGGACGGGAGGAACTCGCCCGTCATTTTGCCTTCGACACGGATCAAAGCCCGGAGGCGGCAAATGCCGCGCTTGGTAAATCGCCGAAGGCCTCGGTCGAAGCCAAGGAAGAAGACGACTTCGCGGATCGCAAAGACAAGGCGTCGGCAAGTGCCGACCTTGATCTCGGCGGTCCGCTGAAAACGGAAAAACAGCGCTCCAGCCTCTCCAAGGCCGTCGACCGCTTCGCGAAGTAACCCAGCAACCAGCGTTTTACGAGATCTGACTTCGACCCGTTTCAGGGCCGGGGACCACCTTTACTTGGCTGATTGAAAGGACTTTCAACATGTTGCCGCACTACTCTATGACCCAGCCGAAGGGTCTGACTTCGGTCCTGAAATGGGAGGTCAATCCCGATTATTCGCGCGAAAGCGTCACGTTGCTTGCCGGCAGCGGTGTGGTTCGCACGATCACTGTCGGCATGATCCTCGCAATGCTTGCCACCGCGGCGGATATCTCTGCCGCTGTGGCGGTCGATGCCAGCAATACCGGCAATGGTGTTCTCACAATGTCGGCGCCCGCCGTTACCGGCAAGGTCAAAGAGGGTGTCTATACCGTCGTCTGCACCGAGCCGGCGGCCAATGGCGGCACGTTCGAGGTCAGCGATCCGAACGGGGAATCGATCGGTACAGCTCAAGTCGGTGCTGCCTTCACCAAGCAGGTTCGTTTCACCATCGCCGACGGCAGCAATGATTTTGCAGCCAGTGACCGTTTCGAGATCACGGTCTCGGGTGCGGATATCAACCCCAATGCGGGCAAGGTGGTTGCATGGGATCCGACAGCATTTGACGGGTCTGAGGTTCCGTGGGGCATTGCTGCAACCGATGCGGAAGCGCCATACGGTGTCGATCTTCCGATCGGCCTTATCGCGCTGCGCCGTGATGTCCTGTGCTTTGCCAACGGCATCGTCTGGCCTGATGGCGTTACCGATGCGCAGAAGGCGGTCGCCCTCGAAGACCTCGAAAAACAGGGGATCGTGGTCCGCACCGCGTAACCCTCACGATAACGGGCCGGCACTGCCGGCCTTTTTCATACCTTCCGGCACGGCCGGATATCTTCAGGAGTGAAAGGCTATGCCGGAAATTCTCTTTCCCTACTCGAATGTTGAGCTGACCGAAGAGGTCAACCGCATTCCGAATGAATATGGAATGCTCAATGCATTGAACTTGGCGCCCGATGAGCCGATGGCATCGCGTTTTGTGCGCATCGATTTCCGCGACGGATACATCGTCGTTCTCGCGGCCGACGAACCGGGCGCACCCGGTCAGATGTCCGAGCAGGACGATATCGGCGGCACCATCCTCATGATCCCGCACTTTCCGCATTTGGAAACAATCAAGGCTGAGGACCTGGTTGGCGGCGTTGAAGTCATCAACGGCATGATGAGCGCGCGCAATCTCGGCACCGAGACCGCGCGTCGTCTCAACACAATCCGCAGAAACCACTCGATCACCCTGGAGTACATCCGCATGGGTATGCTGCGTGGTTTGATCAAGGATGGTAAGGGTCGCACGCTCTACGATCTCTTCAGCATCTTCAATCTTATAAAGAAGACGATTGACTTTGCCCTCGGCACTGCAAGCACCAATGTCTATGAAAAGTGTGAGGAAGTGATCGACCACGTTCAGACCAATCTGAAAGGCGAAACCTCGACACAAATCGAAACCGTCGTCTCTCCGAGCTTCTTCAGCAAGTTTGTCTCGCATCCGAATGTCGAGAAATTCTGGATACAAACGCAGCAGGCGTCCAGGCTTCAGGACATTGAACGCCAAAACCTTGGTGGCAATTGGGGCAGGGTGTTCGAGTTTGGCCAGATCCTGTGGCGTGAATACAAGGGCTCGTTCCCGGTTCGCAACACGGCTGGTGCAATCACGTCCGAGGCAATCGTCGAGGCGAACAAAGGGCACGCATACCCTGCCGGCACGCAGAACCTTTTCACTACGTATCAGGGACCGGTTCATCACGTCGACATGGTCAATATCGCGCCTGACGCTTCCGATCCGGTCTATATCTCGAGCAAGGTTCTCGATCACGGCGCTGGTGTTGAAATGAAGTCTCAGTCCAACCGGCTCGCGGTTTGCAAGCAGCCGAACCTGGTTGTTGAACTCGAGACCTCCAACTAAGCGGACCGCTTATGCGTTCTGATATTGCAAAAAAAGCTGTCGACGCCGCCTTTGAAAGGCTCGGCGTCGACGGCCTTTACGGCGCGACACCGTGCAAGTTGCTGTTTGAGAGCGACGACGATGTCGGTGTCGACATGGGCGATTTCGTCTCCCGGCCGGTGGGGCGGGAAACGATTTATCTTGTTCGTGCAAGTGAGGTGACGCCGACCGAAGGCGGAGCATTCGAGGTCAACGGCGCAACCCAGAACATCGTTGCCAAGCCAACCCTGAAGGACAATGCCAGGCTCGTCTGGCGCTGCCGCGTGGCTCTTTAGATGCCTGATATCCAGCTTGCCCTGGTCGGAAACCTGCAGAAGGAACTCGACCGGCAGACCAACGAAGTCGCGAGCGCCATTTATGAGGCGACCGACGACGTTGCGGCGGCCGTGAAGAAACGGTTCCGGCAGCAGGTCACCTCTGCCGGCCTTGGAAACCGTCTCGCCAAAACCTGGCGGCACCGGACCTTTCCAGGGCGCAACGTGCTGACCCTGGAGCCTGCGGCGCTGATCTGGTCGAAAGCACCGCATATCGTCTCTGCGTTTTCTTCGGCCGACCCGATCCGCTCGAAAAGTCCGGGCGGGTTTCTTGCGGTGCCGACAGACTTCGCTCCTGCAAGCCGGAAGCGAGGCGCCCGTGGCCGGCGCATGTCCATGGAAGACTTTTTGGAGACCTTCGGCCTCGACAGCCTGAAGGTTTTCCCAAAGCCTGGAAGCGGCAACCGGGTTTTCTACGCGATCGCCGAAAAGGGTTTCAGGAGGTCGGGCGGCAAGAAGCGCCGGTCCCGGGTCGTGAAACAGGGCGGTCGCATCAAGTCGCAACCCGTTCTGATGTACGTGCTTGTCAAGCAGGTCCGGCTCGCGAAGCGCTTCGACATTGACTCCGTCGCTGCGATCGCCGAGCAGCTCTATGTCCGGCGCGTCGTTACAGGAATTGCACGGAGGCTCGGACAATGAATTCCGATACAGCGCTTACAGCGCTCGCGGCTGTCTTGACGACACTTGCCGCGGCAGAAACCTCCATTCCCTCGGTTCATCGGAACGAGCCCCTGGAAAAGATGCTGGAAGCACTCGACGGAGACGCAGCTGGCTACGCCAATTTGATCGACGGCGACATCCAGGTCGACAATGTTCTGATTGGAAACGGCGCCGTTTATGAACTGACGCTGCTGCCAACGCTGGAAATCATTGTTCAAGGCGATACGGATGCCGATCGCCGCGCTGCGCTTTCCGGAATTGTCGGGGCGGTCGCAACGGCGATCGACGCAGATCCGGCCCTGGGTGGCGCCTGCGACGACACCCGGATGTCCGGAATTCAGCGATCGGGTCTTGTGACAGAGGGTGTTCCGAACCTCGCCGGGCTTTTGATCCTGATCGAAGTGCAACTGACTTCAGACCAACCCTTCTGACGATTTCAAAGGTGAGACATGACCAAGAAGCGCACCGCGGCCACGCCGGAGGCGGGCCATTTCCTTTTGCTTGAGGACCACGGCGAGAAGCGCCGCGGTGCGGTTCTCTGGCTTGAGCCGGATGAAATCGAAGCACTCGGGGTCAAGGTCCGCCCGGCAACCGACCTTGAAAAATCCATTGCCGCAGTCCGCGGCTGATCTAAAGGAGCTTTCCCATGGCAACCAGCGCCAAGCCACGCGGCAAGACCTGAACCTTCTGTTCGGCACGCAGACACAGTTTGATACCGCTGCGAGCGGGAACTATATCCCGACGTTCTTCTATTCCGAGAACCTTGGCGAAGCCGAGCCGTTCGAGGAAAATCCGCTGATCGGCCTTGACCGGAACAACAACCGCGATGCGACGGAGCCGCAGCCCGGTCTACTGAGTGCTGCCGGCGATATCGTCGTGCCGCTGGATGCCAACCATTTTCCTTATTGGCTGACGCATCTGTTCGGTGCGCCAAACACGACCGGGGCAGGACCTTACACGCATGTCTGGACGTCCGGCAGCGAAGTTTTGCCCTGGCGCACGATCGAGGTTGAAAAGCGCGCCGGTCTGGCGTTCTACCAGACGCTTGGTGTTGTCGTGAACGGTATGTCTTTGGACGCGACCCGGAGCGGCGGTTTCCGGCAGGTGACGCTCAACTGCCTTGCCCGCAACCAGGTTAAGCTGACCAGCACCGGCGGCGGTGTGCCGCCCGCTATGATACCGACGTCTCTGCTGCCGGCATCGCAGGGCCTTTTGAGGGTCAATGGTGTGCTTGCGGGTAACTTCCTCGGCGCCTCGATCAACTACCAGAACGGCTTTGCTGATGACGAATCGATCAACGGCACAAAGTTTGTCTCCGGCTATGACCTTGATACCGAGGCGCAGCTGACCGGCAACGGCCGCGTTCGTTATGTCGACGATACGTATTACGACATCATGAATGCGGGCAATCCGGTTGCCCTGGAACTGGAGTTCGGAGAGGCAGCGGATGCGCGGATCACCTTTGCGATGCCTGCGGTTCGTTTCGACCGTGCACCGTTCGCGCCGATCAGCGGTCCTGGCCGTCTGGAATCGGAATTCGGGTTCCGGGCCGAGCAAACATCCGGCGCGCCGATGCTGACCGTCACCGTTACAAACAACATTGACGCCTATGTCCTTTAATCCGTCTGAATTTTCGTTCGAGGACCGCGCTGTAGAGTTTCCCTATGGCGTTGTCCTCACCATGCGTCCGGCCAACTCGATCGATGTCGGTCAGGCGCAAACGGAAGCGTCGAGCGCAATCCACGACATGGTCATGCAAAGAGAGGCATTGACCAGCTACGGCGTGCCGAAAAGCCTGCTTGAAGGTTCGGGCGAAGCGGACGAGGTCGACGGTGACGAGGACAGTGTTTCCGACCGGTTTCGCAACTATCTCGGCCTGTCATCCTTTATCTCCAGCGTGCTCCTGTTTGAGCAGGTTGTCACCAGGTGGGAAAATGTGTCCGGTGACGACGGTGCGCCGCTGCCGATCAATCGCACAACGATCGGCCAATTTCTTCTTTATCCGGACATGAAACGGGCTTTCGACAAGGTCGCATATTCCGTTGAATTCGCGGTTCGAGAAGAGGGAAACGTATCCGCCGTCTCGCAGCCTGGTTCGGGCGAGGCGGAGGACAATACTGCAGCGGCTGCAAAGACCTGAACGAGTATTGCGGGCAGAAATGCCCGATGGAAAAGAACCAGCCGCGCACAGGCCTTGGTCAATTGGCGGTGCGGCTCGCGACAGGTGACGGCGTTTGGCGGATCTCCGACAAGGATGGCCGGCGCACCGGCCTCATGATCGGCGAGGCACTTGCCCGCGCCGGTGATCTTACCGCTTCGCAAGCCGGGATCGTCTCGGACTTTCTCGTTCACTACGAAGCAGCCTTTCTAAAGTCCTTCCAGGACCAATACGGAGCGCAACATGAGAGGTAGGATGCCTGAAGTCGGCATTCGGCTTGCTGCTGTTGACGGCAAGGCCGTCCATCGCGAGCTGCGCCGCTTTGGTACTGAAGGCGAGCAGGCGCTCAAGCGGATCGAGCGCGCCAGCAAACCGGCGCGCCGCAGCCTGAAGGCTGTTGACGCAGCAGTCGATGATCTGAGGACGAGCGCGACCGGGCTTTCCGCGAACCTTGGCGCTGCCGGCACGGGTTTGCGCGCGATGGGGCCGGCGGGGGCAGCTGCCGCAATCGGTATCGGTGCCTTGTCGCTCGGCTTTGCAAAGGTCGTGACGTCGTCTCGCGACGCCGCACGCTCGATCGCCGAGGTTGGTGATGCCGCACGCCGGGCCGGTCTTGACGTTGAAGCTTTTCAGGAATTGCAACTTGTTGCGGACCGGAACCGGATATCCGTCGACGCGTTGACCGATGGTATCAAGGAACTGAACCTTCGCGCGGATGAATTCATTCTGACGGGCGCAGGGCCTGCGGCGGAAGCCTTCCAGCGCCTTGGCTTCAGTGCCAGCGAGCTTCAGGAGCAGCTGAAAAACCCGTCCGAGCTGCTGGTTGAGATCGTGGAGCGCCTGGAAGACTTCGACCGCGCCGCACAGATCCGGATTGCGGATGAAATTTTCGGCGGGACCGCCGGCGAGCGTTTTGTTGAACTGATTGACCGCGGCTCAGACAATTTGCGCCGCATGATCGACGAGTCGCGCGATCTTGGCCTGGTCTTTCAGGACGATGTTGTCAAACGCGCCGAGGACCTCGATAGCGAGCTGACCAAGGCATCGCAGACAATAGATCGGAACCTGAAGCGCGCGCTTCTGGATGCGGCTCCGGCAGCTCAGGCACTAAGCGAATTTCTTGCGACCGCTCTTGCCGGTTTCAGTTCCCTGATTGATCTCACGCGCGAGGTTGAGGATCGGTCGACACAGCGGGTTCAGACTGAATTCAACACGCTTTTAAATGATCGGATCTTACTTCTGGAGCGCATCCAGGACCTGGAAACGCGGGCAGGGCGCGATCAGAGATTTGAGCCGCAGCTGAAAACTGCCCGGGACGATCTCGAGCGCCTTGATGTTGAGCTAGAACGTCGACAGAAGGAACTCGACCGCCGCAACGGTTTCAGGGACGATTTTGTCTTTCAGCCGGAACCGCCGCCAGGCGCTGTGCGTGACCAGACCTTCCAGGACGGCGAAGAGCAAAAGCGGCTCGAAAAGCTCGCCGAGGTCTGGGTTGAACGGATCACGCCGGCGGCTGACAAGTATCAGGAAACCTTGCGGGATATCGCGGCGGCTGAAGAGCGGGGCTTTCTGACGGCAGCCCAAGCAGCCGACGCGCGAGCGAAAGCGGCTGAAGACTACCAAAAGGTCATCGACAAGCTGAATTCGAGCGGCAACCGTGACCTTGAAAAGCGCCTGTCGGAAGTCAAGCGGCTGATCGAAACCAGCCGTGCACCTGCAGAAGAGCTGGCAGCGCGTCTGCAGCGCATTGCAGAACTGGAAAACGAAGGGCTGTTCGCGCGCGCGGGCGGCAATGCCGACGACGCCCGGGTCGCGGCCATGCGGGACTATGCCAGTGCCACCGATGATGCTGCGGCCGCTCTTGAGCGCCTGGAGCAGATCGCGTCCGGGGACGGTCCGAGCCGATACGCTGCGCAGCTCGTTGTTGCCGAACGGCGCACAAACGATCTTCGAGAAGCGACCGCTCCGCTGCGTGAAGAGCTGTCCGACAGCCTGGCCGATGCAATTGTCAACGGTGAAGAGCTTTCCGACGTTCTGGAAAAGCTTGCAAAGCAGATCCTGCGCGACTTCCTCGCCGGTCAATTCAACTTCCTGCTGGGCGGTCCTGCGCCGACCGACTTCCTCTCCAGGCTGTTCAGTTCGATCACAGGCGGCCGGGCCGGTGGGTTTGGCGGCGGAGCCGCGACATCCGTTTCGAGCTACAGTCCGCCTGCGACCGCTGCAGCGTCCCTGCCGGCGGCGGCTTCGGCGATCGCGCCGTCAACCGGCGGCTCGGTGGCCTCGCAGGTCTGGCGGTATTTCCTCGGCAAAGGGCTGCAGCCGCACCAGGTTGCCGGGATTGTCGGCAACGTTTCGGCCGAAAGCGCGTTCAACCCGTATGCGATCGGTGACGGCGGCAACGCCTTTGGCCTCTTCCAGCACAATGACCGCCGTTTCAACCTGTTCGACTATATCGGCGGTCGGCAGAACCTCGGCAATGTGCGTGGCCAGTTGGACTTTGCCTGGCACGAATTGCAAACCACGGAAAGCCGCGCGTTCCGGGACCTGCTGGCAAGCCGCAATGTGCGTGAGGCGACTGCTGCCTTCGGCGGGTTCGAGCGGCCGTCCGGCTTTTCCTATGGCAATCCGGAAGCCATGCACAACTGGACAGGGCGCCTGCAGGCGGCCGAAGAGGCACTAAACGTGTTCGGCGGCGATCTTCAGACCGCGTCGTCCGGACTGACGCGCTTTGATGGCGGCATGAGCAAGGCGATCGGATCGCTTGCAGAAGGCAGCACGTCCCTTGCCAACACGGCAACATCCTTTGCCGGTCAATCGCAGGAGCTTGCCGGAACCATGACGGAAGGCCTGCAGAACGTTTTCAGCGGGCTCGGCGACGGTGCCGGGGGCGGTGGCTTCAGCGGGTTCTTTTCCGGGATCTTCAAGGGTCTCGCAGGTGCTTTCGGCTTCAACCGCGGCGGTTCGACTGGACCAGGCGCCGATTCTGATGTCGCCGGTCTTGTGCACGCCAATGAATATGTCTTCAGCGCTCCGGCAACGCGGCGTATCGGTGTCGGTGTCTTGGACCAGATCCACAGCGGCGCGCTGAAAGGGTTTCGTTCTGGCGGGTATGTAACACCGTTTGCCGGGACCGGCAGCGCTACTGGAATGCGCAACTCCGCGGCGAATGACGCACCTGGCAAGATCGAGGTGCACAATTATTCAAATGCGCAAGTCGATGTCGAAGAAAGCCGCGATGAGCGCGGCGGACGGAGCACGAAGTTTATCATCTCGGAGCAAGTCGCAGATTCGTTCTCCCTGCCAGGTGGAGCCGCGCAACGCATGCTCGGCCGCACCTATGGCGTCAAAAAGCAGAGGGCTAAACGATGATACCTGTTTGGCCGGCAGAGCTGCCGAAACCTCAACGCTCCAGTTTTCAGAAGCAGCTCCAGGACCCGCGCATCAAGAAGCGCGCGGAAACCGGGCCGCCTGGTTACAAGCGCCGTTTTTCCTCTGTCAGCACGCTTGTGTCGCTCAGTATCAAGATCAACCGCGAGCAGCTTGCCGTCTTTGAAACCTTCCATGAAGTAGATACTCAAATGGGGGCTTTGCCGTTCTTGATGCCGGATCCGATTACGGACGGCTGGCCGCTGCTCGCGCCCGACGGCAATGCGCTCCTGGCGCCGGATGATGAGCCGATTTTGATCGCTGCCCATTGGCTGGTGCTCTTTGGTGAGAATATGCCGGCCATCAGCAAACCCGGCCTGCAATTCGTCGTCACCTTTCCCGTGTCGGTGATGCCGTGAGGCGGGTTTCGCTCAACAGGCGGCTTCTCCAGGAAGAGCACTCCACCAAAGAAATCGAGGTCGCGCTTTTCCATATTGAGCATGAAGAACTATCGGAGCCGGTTCGCCTGTCGACCGACAATGCAGATCGGCTCACGGATGATCCGCTCACCTACGGAACGCGGTCCACGTTCAACGGTGCAAATCCGGTCAGTGAGCCGTTTCAATTCGTGCTCGTGTCCGCAGATTTGCCGAGCGACCTGGAGGAAGCGCCTGCCGAAGCGGCTATCACCTTAGAGAATGTCACCAAGGGCATTGCGGACGTTCTGCAAATGATCAACTCGCAGGCCACGGTCGACATTGCGCTCGTCCTGGCCTCGTCACCTGATCTGATCGAGGCTGAATTCAGGGGCCTGAAGCTGGTGCGCGCCGAGGGGGATGCCTCCGAGATTACGCTTTTTCTGAGCCGGCAGCCGATCGAGGAAGAAAGCTTTCCATCGGTGCGCATGACCAAACAGAGATTTCCGGGACTTCACAGATGAGTTGGAGCAATAAATATGTCGGCATTCCGTTCAAGGAATTCGGCCGCGAAAGTGTGGGCTGCGACTGCTACGGCCTGGCCGTGCTCGTCTATCTGCAAGAGCTTGGCATGGAGCTGACCTCCTATGCAGGGGACTATGTCAGCTGCGAAGAACGCAAGGAGCTCAACGCGCTCTTTTCGGATGCGATCGAGTTCGGACCCTGGCGGAAAGTCGAGGATCGTGCGCAGCCTTTTGATATCGCGCTCTTTCGAATTGGCAAGCTTGCCGCTCATTGTGGTGTCGTTGTTGGGAACGGCAGGATGTTGCATGTCCAGGGCGAAGACCAGGTCAAGGTTGAAAATTACCGGACTGGTGCCTGGCAGCCGCGCCTTATTGGGCATTACCGTCATGAAGAAATGAGGGTGCGGTCTGATGACTGATACCGTTCCCGTCATTGCTGCGCCGTTGTTCGATCCCGGGGCGAACCGGATCGACATGACGTTGCCGCACGGGCTCACCCTTGCGGAGATCGTCGCGACCGCTTTGCCGGAAGCTGTTGGCGATGATTTGCCGATCCGGGTGGTTCTGGTGACTGAAAAGGGTGCGCAGGCGATCGCGCGCAAGAACTGGCAGTTTGTGCGCCCGCGCGCCGGTGTGCGTGTCGTGATCCGTGTTCTGCCTGGCAAGAACGCACTCCGGTCGATCCTGCAGGCAGTTGTCGCGATCGCCGCGATTGCCATTGGTGCTTTTTTTGCGCCGGCGCTCGCGGGTGTACTTGGCATTTCCGCTGGTCTGGTGCAGGCGGGGCTGACGCTAGGTGTAACGGCTCTCGGCAATCTTCTGATCAATGCCCTTGTGCCTCCTGCAAGTCCTGAAGCACTGGCATCGCCAACGGACAGCGATGTCAAGCAGTCCTATTCCATCAGTGGCTGGAAGAACCGGCTAGCACCGGATGCACCGTTGCCCGTTCCCTTTGGCGAACATCGATATGCACCGCCCTTTGCCGCACGCTCCTATACCGAGATTGTTGGCGACATTCAGTATATCCGGGGGCTCTTCGTCTTCGGACCCGGGCCGGTCAGCTTGTCGGACTTCAAGATCGGGACAACCGATATTGAAGAATATGACGAAGTCGAAATGGAGGTCCGCGAGGGCTTACCGGGCGATGATCCGGTCACGCTCTATCCGCGCCAGGTTCTGGAAGATCTCGCGGGAAGCGACCTGACACGGCCGTTGCCGCGCAATGATGCCGGCAACGTGATTTCCGGCCCGTCGATCGAGGAACCTGTTGTCCGCTACTCCGCGGCAAATGGCACAGGCGCTTCCGTGGTCGTGTCATTCCCAGGCGGGCTCTTCAACTATGACACTAGCGGCAATCTGCAATCGCTTTCGGTGTCGATCCGCATTCGCTATCGGGCGCAAGACAGCGGTGATCCCTGGACAGAGGTTACGACGCTCAATGTTTCTGCGGCGAAGCGTGAGGCGTTCTACCGGCAGCATACATGGGATTTCCCGGCGCGCGGACGTTACGAGATCGAAGTCACACGCATGACCTCAGAGCGCACGAGTTCCCGTGTCCAGGACCGGTCCGTGTTGGTTGCCGTTCAGACCATGCGGCCGGAATATCCGATCAACTATCCGGAGCCGCTCGCGATTGTCGCCTTGCGCATCAAGGCCACTTACCAGCTGAGCGGCGCGCTGGATGATCTGAATGCCCTTTGCAAGCGCGTTTGCCTTGATTGGGACAGCGGTTCCAGCACGTGGATCGAACGGGCGACAAGCAATCCGGCGTCTCTCTATCGCTGGCTTTTGCAGTCAACGGTCAATGCCTATCCGGTGCCTGACAGCGCGATAGATTTCGATCAGCTCGCCGACTGGCATGATTACTGCGCGGCCAAGAACCTGGAATGCAATTTCGTTCTCGATACTGACGCTGCGATGTTGGAAATCCTGCAACTGATTGCCGGGGCAGGGCGGGCCTCGCCGCGGCACGACGGTGTCAAATGGAGTGTTGTGGTCGATAGACCGCAAGACCTGGTTATTGATCATATAAACCCGCGCAACTCGGAGAATTTCCGTTGGCAAAGGGTCTTTCTCGATCCGCCGGACGCGTTCCGGGTGCCGTTTTTCGACAAGACCAACGATTACGAACCAGCCGAGCGGATCGTTCCCTGGCCGGGTTTCGCCGGCGAAGTCACCCTGACCGAAGAGATCGAACTGCCCGGCAAGACTGATCCGGATGAAATCTGGATTGAAGCGCGCCGCCGTCAATATGAGTTGATTCACCGGCCAAACGCATATAGCGCCCTGCAGGACGGTGCGGCCCGGGTGGCAACCCGCGGCGATCTTGTTATGGGCTCATTTGATGTGCTCGAGCAAACGCAGGTTGCAGCGCGCGTCTTAAGTGTTGAGGGGCAGCTTGTTGTCCTGGATCAAGACGTCGTCATGGAAGCAGGTGAGGCCTATGCGATCCGGTTTCGCTCGGGCCTTTCCGAAGCCGATACAATCGGCGTTTCAACAGTGCGCACGGTCAAGACCGTTGAGGGTGTTTCAGATGCGGTTGTTCTGTCAGGCAGCGGCGTTCCGCCAAAGGCCGGTGACCTGGTGCACTTTGGCAAGGCGGTCTCTGAAAGCAAGGCGCTGATCATCAAGGGTATTGAGGCCGGCGATAACTTTACCAGCCATGTGACGATGATTGACGCGTCTCCGATCGTCGACACGTTGACCGATGCCGAAACGCCTCCGATCTGGTCTGGCGTCGTCGGCAGTGAATTGAACGATCCGCTACTGGTTCCAGCCGCGCCGGTCTTCACGGCCGTCCGGACCGGCTTTGCCGGAACTGGCGATCCGAATGGTCTGGATGTTCTTATCAGTCAGGGATCCGGCAGCTCGGCGATCGTATCGACCTTTGAAATCGATCATCGTCTGACAGGGACCGCGACCTGGACCACGATTTCGATTTCGTCGGGCGATGGCGGCTCGCCCATTTCTGGTTATGTCAGCGGCAACAGCGTTGACCTCAGAGCCCGCGCATTGACACCGAACGGGACGCCGGGGCCTTACAACACGATTGCGGTGGTCACGATCGGGGATTCGGATGCTGCCTTGCCGATGGCGCTCGGTGCGGGCAGCGGCGTTGCCGGAGACGTCGCGCACGCTGATATCACCATCGTTACTCAAAACGACGACAATGTCGTCGAGGTGATCATTTACCGGCTCGCGTCCGGCGGTGTGCTTGATACGGGCCTGCACCAGATTGGTGCGCACGCCGTTTCCAAATCATCGACACTTGTTGTCGTCGACGGCGATTCCACCGGCCAGGACACCAGCCTGCTGCCGGCGGGTGACTACGACTATTACCTCGAACCGCAGAACCAGGACGACCAGGCCGGACCGCTTGCCGGGCCGTTCACGGTGACCGTCACATAAGGAGTGCCTTCATGGGCGTTAGGACAGACAGCTACGGATCGGTTTCCGTCATCACCGACTTGCTCGGCCACACGGAGACGGGTGGGCAAAAGTCGCTTGCCGTCATTTCCATCGACAGACTCGTCGCGCTGATTGGTGCTGCGCTTGGCGACGACTACCGAACGCTCGCCGATCTTCAGGCGGATCTCGGATGGGTGGAGGGTTCCGTTGCAAAGGTCTGGGGCGATCCGGTTCCTGCAAACCGGGGCGTCTATCAGAAATCGGGCGAGGTCGGTGCAGGTGCCTGGATGCGCATCGGGCCGATACCGGAAACGGACCTGTCGCACTCTCTGCGCGTTCCGACAGGTGAGTTCATCAACCCGTTTCCGGACGCAGCAACCCGTGCCGGCACGGTTGTCATGTTTGATGCGGTGGACGGACAGCCGACAACCGGACCGACTGCAGCCGAGATTGGGGCAGCTGAGGGGCACGCGCAGAATGCTGCCACGGACAGAGCGCTTGCGGATGCTGCTGCGACTGCCGCCGCATCTGACGCAGCCGACGCCGCACAGTCCGCGATTGATGCGGCGAACACGGTCCTGGGCAACGCTGCCAGCATCGCTGTAACGCCGGCCGGGAGCATGACCTCTGAAAACGTTCAGGACGCACTGGAAGAGCTGGACACGGACATTCAAGGCAAAGCCGATCTTTCCGCCATCGGGGCCGAACTGCCGGTCGGATCAACCATGCTCTGGATGAGTGATGCCGCACCGAGCGCGTTTTGGGTCGTGGTCAAAACGGAAAACCAGACGTTCAGCCGGTCGACCTATCACATGCTCTTTGACCACTATGCGCCGGAGCGGACCGTTGTCATTACGAGTGGGTCTGCCGTGGTTACCGGCATCGGCTCCGATCAGGACCTTGCGCCGGGAATGGATGTTGAAGGGGCGGAAATCCCGGCGGGCACGACGATCCTTTCGGTCGACGGTCCGAGCCAGGTGACGCTTTCTGCAAATGCCACGGCAAACGGCACGACCTGCCGTGTGTTCCGCTATGGCAACGGCGATGGCGCAACGACCTGTAATTTCCCGCCGTTTGCAGGCCGGTATTTCCGCTTTGGCGATCCCGGCGGGACCATCAACCCGGACGCAGCCGGCGCAATGGGTATCCTTCAGGAAGACCAGGGTCAGGGTCACTGGCATGCGAGATATGTCGGTTCATTAACGGCGACTGGTGCCGGCGGCGGGATTTTCACCGCTGAATATGCGTCGCAAGTTAACGGCGGTCTCGTCGTGGACATAAATGGCAACTCTCCGGTCAGAGAAGCGGTATCAGATGGTGTCAACGGAACGCCGCGAACCGGATCTGAAACACGGCCAAAAACGATCATCGGCTATATCGCGGTCAAGGTTTCCGATGGTGTTGATGATCCGGTCCTGATCACGGCGGCAAATGTCATCCAAGACCTGACAAACGTTGTGTCCAAGGCAAATGCAAACGAGGCGGACATTGCGACGCTGCAAAGTCAGCTGTTGGGTGTCGGTCAGACCTTGCAGGATCTTACGGGATCGAGGTTCGTCAACACGGATTATCAGAACACAACCGGGAGGCCTATCTCCGTGTTCATACGCTGGGGCACTGCCGGCGGTGTTCCATTTGAAGCAAGCGCTGATGGTGTGAATTGGCGGACTTTTGGCACGAGCAACGGGACGGCCGGGACTAGCGTGTCAGGGATCGTCCCAGACGGATTTTTCTACAGGGTTGGCGGCGCGATCAGCATATCGGCCTGGACGGAGTTGAGGTAATGGAGAGAGGATTTTTTCACCCGGACCATGGGTATCGCCAGACGAACAGCGAGCCGAGCGCTGAATTTATCGCGGCTTTGCCGGAAGGCACCGTTGAAGTACCGTTGAAACCAAGCGCAGATTCCGAGTATGACCCGGCCGCGAACAACGGTTCGGGTGCTTGGGTCCATTCTCCCATCGCCAAGTACACGCTGGAAAGCGCCAAGGCGATGATTGTTGCCTATGCGGAGGCGTTCGAAGACCACGTGTCCGGCAATGTCTCGATCGGTGAAAAGCTGTCCTGGTTTGCAAAGGAAGCGGCCGCAACGTCTTATCTTGCGGAACCGAACACGGTCCCGGTAGATCAGCTTGCGTTGCTTCAGGCTGAAGCCAGTCAGACCGGCGAGAGCCTGACCGATCTGTCAAACGCGATCATGTCGAACGCCACAGCCTTCCGGCAGATCGCCGGGTCGATCGCTGGATTGAGGCGGTCAACGAAGACAGCTCTGGAAGCCGAACCGGATCCCGTCAACTACACTGCGATCCTTCAAACCGCTCAGAGCAACGCGGACGCGCTCGCTGTCTCGCTCGGACTGACGCCCATGGTCTGGGAAGTTTGATCGTTGGCTAAACGCCGAGCGCTTTTGCCATGCCTGAGGGGCCACACCGTTCACAGCTTGCCTTGAAGAGATCAATCGCCTGCAAGGCTTCGGCCCGGAATTCTTCGATGACAGTTTTCTCTGCCTCTGTCGGAGCCATCGCAATTAGGTTTTTCGCGAGCCTCTGACAGGTCACGGTCGCTGTATCACCTGCAAGCCTGCAATTACTATCGGCGTCAAACCAGCGCAGTGCGTTCTCAACAAGTGACAAGGCATTTTTCGCAAGTGTGTTTGCGCTCACTATATCGGCATCTCGAGCCTCGTTTCGAAGCATTTCGATGTATTCAAGACCAGCCATCTTTGAACTCCCAAGATTGAGAGAATTGTCTCCCTGACGGACGGTCCGGATCAATTGATCCGGACGGCGGGCCTGATCGCCAAACCAAACGCCCGCCCAGTAGCCATGTATCGCCACCACGCCCTTAATGTCGCGCCGAGCGGCTAGCTAGACACGACTTATTCTCATCGCAGCCTTTAGATTTGTATTGTCGCTAAGCCTATTGGCTTGTGCCGGTGCTCGTGTCGGTAGAGTCATCTTCGTACGCTCTAGATTTGGTTTTAACGCAGTAACCCCAAGACGCTCCACCGTCGTTGACCAGTTGCCACTGGCCGCTGCTATTCACAATAAAACCTGTGCTGTCAGATTTACTGTTTAGCGGCCCCTGCACTCCCGTAAGAAAGCAATACCCATCGGTTGCCAGAAACGGTAGCTCCATATTCGAGTTGCTACCCCAGAACCGTTTGATTACTTGAGCACCACTAGTTTCTTTAGACCATACTTCAATACTCTGTGCAAATGCCGGACTGGAAATAAACAGCATCAAAACACTTGAGAAAAATGCACTAGGTTTCATTTTTTCCTCCAAACTATGAGTTGGTTGCTAAATCAATGCAACTCCCGAAGTTAAACACTATTGGTTGTGTTTTCAAAGTAGTTGCTGCAGCTGACATTCCAATGTTACGCGCAATAAGGAAGTCCCTGCCACTCATGGAGACACTTGTCCAAGTCTACCCAGCCGGGACGATCCTAGATCCCTTTGCTGGGTCTGGAACGATCGGTGTTGTAGCCCTGCGAGCCGGGCGGCGCTTTATCGGATGCGAGCGCGAGGAAGCCTACTACGCGATTACAAGTGAGCGTCTCTCAAAGGCCGCTTAAACAGCCGTTTAAGGCTTATTGAAACCGGCAAGCAGAGCCGGTCTCCTTTCCCGTTTTTCCTTGGGACGCCCTCTGACCAGCCTCATGCTTCGCCAGTGCACAGATGCCGAGATTTCCCGGTCGATTTGCAAGCGAAGGAAAGACGAATGGAACGGATCAATACAACTGCTTCAACCTTTGAAAGTGGCGAATGGCAACCAGCTGGTGATGTGACAATTCAGTTTTCAGCCGCCGATCGCAGCACCCTTCACATTGAAGCACGTGCAGACGCGACAGCACCTTGGGAGGTCGTTCGGACCGTCCAGTTCTACGAGGACCCGATCGTCAAACTCACTCAGTTGCCGTGGCTTCGTCTCCGCATTGAAAACCCGCTTGAAGGTCAGGTCACCGTTTGGAGCGACACATGAGTAGGCTTGAGCGGGATCTCGTAAACAACCTTTCGATCCAGCTGGCACGATCAGGTCGCGGGTTTTTCGGTGGGTTTGGTGGCTCTAATCCTGTTACCGGCGGCGGTCTTGCAGAAACTCTTATGCAGACTTCGATGTTGGCTCGCGGCGAAACACTGTCGTTTGACCAGTCCATGCCCGTGGTCGTTGATGCCTTGGGCCGCCCCGCTGTTGTTGCCTCTCAGAATTTCAACTTTACGGCCTTCTCAACGCCATCGGCTATCGAAGCTGGCTTCTGGGCGCATGGTGCGATGCTCAATCCGTTCCTTTCTGATGCAGGTTCGCAGGGCTTTGACGAGGCGTATGGCGATGTTCTTGCAGACTGGAAGACCGCGACAGCTCTGACCTATGACCACGCGCAGAATGACGACATGGCGGTTTCAGGTCCGCTTAGCATCCTGGCGGGAACAAACAACGTCATTGCCAAGCAGAAACGCCTGCAAGGCTACACTCTTGGCGACCTGCCAACGTGGAACACAACCGAAGACATAATCCCTTTCACCGTCCTTGCAGAAGTCCCGCCCGCAGGTTTCATCTGCCCTGGGATCTGCAATCCGGATCAAACACTGCGCAACATCTCTTCGCTAACGCTGAGCCCGCTCCGCAACGAACCGCAGCCGGTCGATGGCTCGGTGAGTTACGCGACACTGATCACCTATCTAGATAGCATTGTCCCGGGCTATCTTGGCGTTGGCGGGGAAAAGCAGCGCCGCATGGTGAACGATCCGGCCTCTGACGATGGATATGTCGGAACCTATGGCCTAGCACGGTCAGCGGCTCTTTATGCGCTCCATTCCAGCGCCTTTACCGACGAACAGAAGCGGCAGATCATTTATCGCCTCATACCAATCGCTCTCGATGTCCTTGCGACGTTCCAGAAAGGCATGCTTTATGCCGCTGGCGCTGGTCAATGGCATGGCTATCACAACATCCTCCGCCATGTGGCGTGGGTTATGAATGACGATGAAATGGCGGCGGCCTGCCAGACCATCAAGTCGAATATGCAGGATCATCCCGACTGGATCAGGATTGAAGACCGTGGCATGGCGGTCGATTTTCCCGCTCCTAAAGGTCAGCTGTTTCGGAACCGTGTCACCTTCCACAATTCCCATATCGGCAAGCCGCATTGGTCTGAGAAAAGTCGCGGTGCTTCCCAACCTCGGTATTTCGACATATCCGGCGCAGTGCGCACGGTGGAGCTTGAACCGGATCTTATGTTGGGGCCTGGTCCTGGCGGTTTAACCGGCCTTCAGCACTTTTTGAACGGACCGAACGACCAGACCAATCCGCGGGCATCGGCACCTGGTTTCAAAGACCGCTACCGGACGATGTACAGGATCGGCGTGGACTTCCGGCAGTGGTTCATCGATATCGGCGCGGAGCGGTTCGACGCCTCGAAATACATCGTTGATGCCAACTGGCCTGCGACCTACGGACACGTGCCGTGGACCGGCCCGCCTGAAATTATTGACCCCATCCATGGAACGGTGTCTCCGCCAGATTTCTTCTTTGGCGGCGACGGGTCAATCTCATGGGATGTGTCGCTCGCGGCCTTGGGCGTTACGTACAGCTCGCTTCCGATCACGGAATACCGGGTGCGCTATAGCCGTGATGGATACCAGTGGCATGAGATTGCCGGTCAGTCGGATATCGGCACGGTCGCAGTTCCTCCGAAAGGCGTCCAGCTGTTCTGCCAGATCAAGGCGGTCAACAGTGCTGGCGAAGGCGATTGGAGCTTTAATTTCAGATCGTCGGAACAACAGAGCGAAACGGTTGAATATCGTAACCGCGTCACTACGACAGGCACCGACTCAGGAGCCACGCCGGTCAATTTCGTGCCGCCTGCAATTGTCTGCCGGGAGTTTCCTGCCTACCTCGGCTCTCAGTTCGTTGAAGTCGGTGCTGAGATGCCCGACGACAATGCCGTGCTTTTTGCTGGCGAGGGCCTTTGGAACGCCTTCCCGTACCCGAATTTCACGCGGCAATGGTATCGGAACTCATCGGAATTGCTCACTGACGAGACCGGCGAATGGTACATACCCCTAGCCGTAGACAACGGGTCTCTGGTTGATTGTCTGATTACAGATCCAGTTTCCGTTGTTTCAATGCGCACCAATCAGGTGCTCATTCCAGCGCCCGCACCTCTGCCCGCTGATGTCTACTTTGACAGTGATTTTCAGTCAGGCTTCCCGCGCCGCTACCCGCTTGCTTTTGACAGTATTACGGTTGGTGGCGGGGTGTTCGATCATCGCAGGCTTGAACAGTTTCAGGAAGTCCTGGAGGAAGGCGAAGCGCCGCTCGGCGTGGAAACCACTTACGGCAGCATTGCGTGTGACAAGACGGGACAGAGGCCGTGGATCGCAATCAACCTGTGCGCTGACAAGCAGCTTGTCCCCGGGGACTACCGGCTTGTTGCAGACTTCCCCATGAGCTTCGGGCCGTCTGTTAATCAGGCCTTTCGCCGCGACCTTACTTGGAAGCTCGGCGAAACACTGAACGGCACTGAGTATGGCAGCGGCGCGATCCCGCCTCCTGCCAGTTATGAGGACCGGCACACAGCTCGGCTCACCCATGATTTCACGGTGCCGCCCGGTGCTTTGACGGGTGACCTGTACCTGTATCTCTTCCTCGATGAGTCTACGGGCAGTTCGGTCTATGGCGATCCCCAGTGTTCAAAGGCGCTTGTTACGAAGATCGGTTGATAGCGCATTGATGCCGATCGCGGTGCGCATGTGGTTAGAAAGAAACCTCGCAAGTGATATGGGAGTACGGAGGATCACTTGCGAGGTTGCTTCGCGATCACGGTGATCGCAGAAAAAGCGTAACGGTAGAGGCGTTAACAGTCTATCCACCGCGTGCGGCCTCACTCCTTCGGCGCCGTCGACGCGGGCTTCGCGTGAAAATGCGTCCTATCGCTGGTCAAGCGCTCGGTCAGATCGTCGATCGCGTCCGCGACGTTACTGGCTTCCCGATACACCGGCGAGCCGATCTTTACCTCGCGCATCACCTGGACTGCTCCGGCGCGACCGGTGCCAAGTTTTTCGAGGGCTGGTTCGAGTTTGACGGTGCCGCGATCGCTACGTCGTGACATACCCGTGCCTACATTTGTTCCTGCAATGTTCTTATCGTTTTTCGCGCCGTTTGGGCAAGTCAAAATTCCCTGCGTCTGACGAGGGGGAGGGGCCCGTTCTCCAGAGATCACCGTTGTGGATGCCGCCAACTACATCGTCACAATCAATGTGACGAACGAAGATCCGTCTGGTTCACCGTCGTCTCGGCTGGAAACTTGGGCTGGTTTTACAGCAGGGGGAACTGATCTTGGTGGAGTTGATGCAGCCGACCGTATTGGAGACAACACGACCGGCGATATGGTATTCACCGCGACTTCCTCTGGAACCACAATGTGGATCAGAGTGCAGACCAGGGCCTATTACAGCCATACATTTACGGTTAATTCGATCACGTTGCAGGCTGCGTGATTTTTAAGCGTCTACTCATGAAGCCAAGCGCGAGTAGACCGCAGGCCAGCATTGGAAGCGCGGCCGGTAACGGAACTATCGCTGAGATAGGCCCCATTTCGCCGTCTCTAAGCCAATATCCCCGATGAGCTACGTAGGTGGTCCTTCCGTAGGGGGAAACAAAGTCTCGATCGAAGCTGATTGTCGCGACTCCAGGATCTCCAGAATAAACGAGGGACCAGCGTACGATATCCATGTTTTTGTTTGTTTGTATCCGAATGCGCCCGAAGAGTTCCGGGTAGCGAGGCAGCACCGTGTACTGTACAAGCCCAGGATAAACCGTAGTGGTATCGCCCCCAATGAACGTAAAATCAACGGTGGTGTTGACCAGAGTACCGTTTGGCAGGGCAGCTTCATCAAGTTTGAGAATGCCACCTTGCGCCTGAAACGTAGAAGTTGGATCTAGTCTGCCAAAACGATCAACCTCGACCATAGTGCGACCGACGTATTCGTATGTGATTACCGCTGAATTCGCGCTAACCGCTGACAGACAAAGAAACAATGAGAACGCCAGAATTCGAAACATAGTTGTATCCCCCGATACTCAATACAACTATGAGGAATCCACACGCACGGGTTGCTGTCAAGGTTTAGTTAATTTTTGGGGCAGGGGCGTCATTGCAGCGATGGCGACAATCTTCTGGAAATGGTTCTAGATGTTTTTGATGAGATATCAGGCAACACGGCGCGGACAGAAAATGTCTGCAGGCCGCAGAAGGAAATGACGCTGGAGCAGATCGATCATGCCCGGCTTGTCTGGACCAGCACACAGTATGCGACCAACGAAGAAGCTATTGAGCAAAATCACATCACGTTTATGGGCGGTATTATTAAGGCTTCGCGGGTTTTTGAAAAGCACAAACGAGACATAACAATTTTCTGTTGGGAGCAGGCTGTGCAAGGAAAAAAGCACCAAAAGTTTGAATTCGGATCGACTGAGTAAGGAGCGTAAAGGTCTGAAATTGAGACTCTTCTCACGATATTACTCGTAAAAATACCAAGCATTTCGGGTGTTGGCGGGCTCATTGCAGGCTTACTCACACGCAAATTGTCCAAAGCCCTGACAATTGGCGCGGCACTCGGTGTTGTCGACAGCATTGTCTAGGAGATGGTTCGAGATGGCCCGGGGTCTCCCCTTAGTTGGGTGATGGCAGTGTTGGCTGCCGTGCTGATGGCATTCGCCGGATGGTTCATTCGTTTGAAAATTCGCGGAGGAAACTAAGGAGAAATGCGTGTTATGGTGGAAGACTCAACACTTTTGTCGGTGCGCCGAAATGGTAGAGAACTTCAGATGTTTGACGGGGTGAGGTTTGAAATATCCCCTGGTGACATAACCACTTCCATTAATTGGCTTCCCACGGCGTCTCTCCAGATAGAGAAAAACAAGTATGCAGAAAAGGGTTTCGAGATTCGAAATCTCGACACTGGCGAGAGTGTTCAAGCGACGAAGCTGAAAACGAATAGTGACTCATGAGGAGCCGAACCGGGAATTCCCGGTTTGAAAGTAAAGGGGCGTGAAAGGTGAAGTTCTTTGTTCCCGATACAGAAGACACTGAAGAAGCAGAAAAAATCTATGAGATTGCACGCAAGAATTTAGGTGTTCCCCTGCGAACCGGGCGGCGCATTTACGGTTTAGCTTGGACTCATAAAGACGAGCGGATAAGTTCTCGCGTAGGTGAACCTCTTCCGGAGTACTTCGACACAGGCGATGCGCCGGTGTACGCTATTTTCGAGGCTGTCAATCATTACAAGATTTGCACATGGAGGCGAGGTATTTGGAGTGGTTCGCCGGTGTTGGCTGATAAAGACATTAATACTAGCGTTATTCTCTTTGAAGATTGAGGAGCCGAGCAGAAGTGACTGTATCTGCAAAATTTTTCTTAGCGTTGTTGTTCATCCCAACAATTTGTTTTGCAGATGACTACGATCTGAGATGCGAAAATCCAGGACGTGAATATCAGGTCATTTACAGCGAAGGTGACCGTTATGTTGTCATAAACCCTGATACCCAAAGCGCTCGGTATCTTGTTTTGGCGGTCGAGAGTGGCGAAAACAAGCTTGTAGTCGCTGCACAGCTCGTGGGCACTGCCGAGGCGCCGGTTTTACGGGCACATTTCAAGCCATATCGGAAAATGGAATACTTTGTTGGTGGTCAAGTTTTCCAGACCGATGGTTGTTATTGATGTGTCTCATAAGGAGCGTGGGCGCCAATGCCAGTTAACGCCCACTCATTGTAGCTTCGCGTAGAAGTTGAATGCCAATTCGCCCCTTTGACTAACGCTGTCAGGCCTTTGGCCGTAAGTTCGTACGGTTCTTTCAAAGGCCACCAATAAGCGCACGTCGCGACGATGCTTATGCAGAGCTGGCTTACACAACCGGGATCGTCAAGGAACTAGCCCTCGTTCTAATAAAGACCTTAAGCTGGCACCAAATTCTTCCGGTTCGCTATCAAACGGGTCATAGTGATTACTCCCTGTTTAGCGCTAAAGATGAGGGGTTATTTTCTGTGGAATCAATGCCGATCTAAGGGCATGTACTCAGAAACGAGTCGGGTCCAAGGCATCGAGATCAGAGTGATACGGTTATTCTAAGGAACCAAATAAGGAGCCAAACGAAATTCAGCGGTCCGCTAGGATAAGGCTTTTCCGAAGGATTGGGGGTTCCCGGTCACCGCTGTCTCAGGTCTGGAGCAGTGCCCGCGTAGTGGAGCGGCGAAACACACCGTCGAAGGATGGTAGTCGCGGGTTCGAGTCCCGTCGGGGGCATGCTCTGGATGCAAAATAACTGTGAGTCTTAAGGAGCGTATGTATGGGAGCTGATTTGAGAGGAAAGTCGGACGAGGAATTGGCATCAGACGGCTCTGAACCGGGCTCACAACAAGACAAGTGGACCAATTTAGAGTTTAAACGACGCGATTTGGCTGTTCAAAGAGATGTGGCAGCGGCGCAGATCGAGGCTGCGAGGCATCAATTGACCGCTGCCGATGCGCAGGCATCAGCAGCAATGTGGACGAAGTACTCGGCTATCGCAGTCGCGTTTTCAGTAATCGTCGCTGCCATTGGAATCTGGCTCAACTACTTGACCGGTTAGTCGCCCAAAATGTTTTCCAAAACGCATTTTTCCCATGCGCTTCTGTGCGCCTAGGCGAGAGAGTTTTCCAAAATTGTATAGTGATTTCAATCGTGGATCAGGATTTCCACTCCGCCACAGAGCCGCCGAATGGTGTAAAACTTTCTTGTTTTCTTTAGCTGTAAGGTTCAAAGTATTGCCGCACTAATTTTGCAATTTTGATGTACAAAATGATGTACAAAATGATGTACATATTTGAAGAAAAATGGCTTAAATATCTGAAAAATATCAGAGTAAATTCTTACTCAAGTCCCTCCATCCGCACCAAATTTTCAATTGCTAAAGCCTGCTTGGCCTGCTGCCGCTGGAATGCGGATGTGGCCGAACCTGCAAGTCGTTGGAGTGCGCCAACGGACAGGCAAAGATTTGCGGCCTGGCAGTCCTGGAACCAACGAGACGGCTGAAACGCGTATGGCGCAATTCAGCAAATGCCCTTGGTTCAATCTCACTGCAAAAAAGGCGGATCGCAGTGTCGCTATTGGGTCATGCGGAAATTCGCCGGCGCTTGGCGTCATGGACGTTACGGAGCGATTGAGAGAAAATACCTGTTGCCTTGTGATCGTGGTGCCGCCGCTGTGGACTGGTCAAAAAATAAATTCATTCAGTAAACGTCAAAAAAGGAGGTCCTGCGAACAATGCGGCGGTGAGATCACAGGACCTCCCGGGTTTGCAGGTAACACAAACATCATATCGATACCGCACTGCAGCATGGGCGTAAAGTCAAAAGATGGAGAGCGCCTTGTGCTCATTCTTTTGCACCGGGGGCTGATGTTTTACGCCCATGCTGTTCGAAAGCACTAAATAGAATTACATAATGAAAAATGGATATTTTAAATTAATCTGCGTGAATACGTGCAGTTTGATCCAAATTTAGATTGTATTTTACATGCAATCAGCAATCTATCGAAGTCTTTTTATCTTGAAATAGTCGCTTGTAATATTGACAAGTATGATCCAACTTTTCCGTAATTACTTGTCGTTACGCTGTTTCAGATGCAAAAAGTAGGTGGCAGGACCTGGGTGCTGCCACCTGCTGTCAAATACCTTAAAAAATTTGCTTAGCGGCGCTTTGCACCACGCTTGTCCGCATCCGAAGCTTTGTCGGTTGCGATTGTCTGCGTGCCACGGTCGTTATCGCTAGCGACCTCATAACTGTCACCGGAAAATGTCGCCGTGTCAGCGTCGCCGTCTTCGAAAGAACCAAAAACAGGTTCGAACAAAACTCCGTCTTCAATCATTTTTCAGTCTCCTGTTTAAAAAATGTCGCCCAGCAGTATCGCCGTCGACTGAGAGGAATATGGGGAGGCAACGTATCAATCCCTTGTCCGCAACAGGATTGAATTGTCTCAATTTTTTCAACCGGATTGCGTGTTTGTACCCTAGTTGCTTGCCTTGCATTGTTCCTGATATGTTCTTGTGCTGTGAACGGGGCAGCAAGGCTATTTATTGTCCCGGGATTGCCCGTGGTCTTGGCAGAGCCGATCCGACTTTGCCGCAATTATTTGCAATCCCGCTGGTTCGGGTTGAAAGGGCCGGTGGCAGGACCTGGGTGCTGCCACCTGCTGTCAAATCCTTTAAAAATAGGCCTTAGCGACGCTTTGCAGAACGCTTGTCCGCATCCGAAACCTTGTCGGTTGCGATTGTCTGCGTGCCACGGTCATTGTCCGTAGCGACCTCATAGCTGTCACCGGAAAACGTCGCCGTATCAGTGTCGTCTTCGAAGGCATAAACATCAATTGCAAACCAAGATGTATCTTCAACCATTATTAAAACTCCTGTTTAAATAAAGCCGCCCGGCAGTTTCACCGTCGACTGAAGAGAATATGGGGAGGCAATGTACCAATCCCTTGTCTGCGCCTGGGTTGAATTGTCTCAATTTTTTCAGACGGTTTGCGCCTTTGCGCCGCGGCTTTCGAGTTTTTTGTTCTATATATGTTCTTATGCTGAGGGCGAGCTACCTGGGCTGGACTGACTTTCAAAAGCGTGAAATCAACCTGACCAGGCCGACGGGAGCGCGTCACCAAATCGCTGTTTGCAATAATGGTATTGAGGCTCAAGGAGTTCGTAGAGCCGCTCATGAATTTCTTTAGAGATGGGCAGTTTCACAGTCGTTTCGTTTTGTCTTGTATCTGCGTCGGCTGCTTTGAATTCCGCATCCGCGATCCTGCAGATGTCGCGGTGCGTTTCCTCGGAAAAGAGGTTCTCATAAAACAGGTAGCTGACCTGATATTGAGGAAAAACCTCATCCAGCGCTTCGATAGTTGCGCGGTAATCGGTGCGCTTGATGATCGACTCGTCGCAAATCATGTCGGACCATCCTTTTGCAACATCCATGTCCGGGTGTCTTTGCTGCGTGTGGCGCAACTGAGACCAGAGACGGTCAACCGGGTCCCGCATGATGAAGACGATGTTCAATAACGCATTCTGCGAGTTGCAATAATGCTGCATCTCCCGGAAGCCGTTCTCGCCGATTACTGCATAAGCGGGCGTGATATCGACGAGCGTTTTTGTTGTGTCTTCACTGATCCTGGCAAAATGGCTCAAATAGGCATTGTCGTCGTACATCATCTGCAGGCGATCGACGCTTGCCTGAAAATGAGGGTTCCTCTCCAACTGTTTGACCAGATCAACATTTGCGCCGAGATACTGCTCAACCCGTCTCAGTGACAACGTGTCTATCGGTTCAACGGCAAATTTTGAATATTTTCGATCAAAGAAATGGACTTCCTTGAGCGGGGATACGGTCACTTCCGGCAAAGTCTGCAAATAGCGGTAAAGCCAGCTCGTGCCGCATTTGGACGCACCGATGCCAATAAGGAACTTTTTTCCTTCAAGTTCCGGGTGTTTTCGCAGAACTGGGAAAGCATTCGACATGTTGGATCAGGCCTCCGGCCCGGGTGAGTTTTTGTCTGATTTACGAATGGATGAGCTTGTTCACGCTGACTGGGTGGCAGCATTAGTCCTCCCGGAATGCGCGGTAGGTGGCATCCGTGATTGGCGATAACAGGTAGTCGGCAACCGTGCGTTCGCCCGCGAGGAAAAACACTTGCGCCTGCATGCCGGGATGAAGCGCGATATCGGCCTTGAGTTCATCCATCATCTTGTCGCTGACCAGAACACGCGCCTTAAAGTAGCGCTCGCCTGTCGATGGATCCGCGATGACATCTGCCGAGACGCTCAAAACCGTGCCGTCCAGTTTCGGGATTTTTCGCGCCTTGTAAGCCGACAACTGGACTTTTGCGGGCGTGCCAGTCGTCACCAGGTCGATATCGTTTGGTTTGAGCCGGGCTTCTACAATGAGCCGGTCTTCTTCCGGTACGATTTCAAGAAGTCGCTGACCCGGCCCGACAACGGCACCGCGACTCTGCACTTGCAGATCGAGGACGATGCCATTCGCGGGCGCTCGAATGATCGTTCGAGCCAGCAGATCTTTTGTCGCTGTCATCTGATGCTCTAGGTCCTGAATGCGCAGCGAGACAGTTTGCAATTCCTGTAAAATCCTGCTCTGGAACTCGGTCCGCAAGTCGATGATTTCTATGTCTGCTGCAGAAATTTCCCGTTCAAGCTGGCCAATATATGCAGTCAGCATGCCGACTTCACCCTCCAGCCGGGCGGCATTCCGGTTAAGTTCCATCAGTCGGTTGTTTGTCGTGAGTTTCTTCTTGTGAAGCGACAGAACCGCTTCGCGTTCGGTCGCCACCAGATCGCGACGGGTGCTGGCGGATCTGATTTGATGATTCAGCCCGTCAATCTGTTTGACGATTGCTGACTTGTTGGCTTCGATCAGATCGATTTTGGTTTGAATTGCCTTGGCGCGGCTCTTCCAGAGCCTGGTTTGCAATTGGCGCAGGGACGCAAAGGTTTCGTCCGCCAGGTCGATATCCGTTTCAAGCGATGAAAAGTCCAGCTCACTGGTCTCATTGCGTTCTGCGACCAAGCGGCTTTTCAGCGCCCGGGCACTCGCGAGCTGAAACTTGAGCGTGTCCAACTGTGCACGTTGCTTGACGTCGCGCAGAACCAGGATCGACTGGCCATGGGTAACCGTCTCACCTTCAGCGATCAGAACGTCTTCAATGATGCCGCCTTCAAGGTGTTGAACGGTCTTGCGGTCGTGATCCAGCACAACCGCGCCATCTGCAATGGCGGCTGCACTCAATGGAGCATAACTTGCCCAGGCTGCCAGCAGCAGAAGGAACGGGATCATGACAAAAAGGCCCCAACGGGACGGGCCGATGCCCGCTGTCCTGTAATCGTAGCGGAAAACGCGGCCGGAACCGGAATTTTTGCGTGTGACCGGGGACATCGCTTCACGCCTTCCTTTTCAGGTTGTGGATCATTCGGACTTTGTCGTCGTTGTTCGCAAGCTGTTCCAAAACCTCGCGCGTCGGTCCGAACAGGCTTACAGTTCCCTGTTCAAGAACGAGCACACGGTCGACGCTGTGAAGCACGCTTTGGCGATGGGCGATCGTAATGCTCGTGATGCCAAGTTTCTTGGCCCGCTCAATTGCCTTGACGAAAGAGCTTTCACCTTCGCCATCAAGGTTAGAATTCGGTTCATCCATGACCATGAGCTTGGGCTTGCCGTAAAAGCACCTTGCGAGCGCAACACGCTGACGCTGGCCTGCGGAGAGAAGTGAGCCGTTTGCACCGATTTGCGTGTGATATCCTTGCGGGAAGCTCAGTATTGTTTCGTGAACCATCGCATTTTGTGCGGCCTCAATGACGGCAAGGTCGTCCGCATCAGGATCAAGGCGCGCGATGTTTTCCGCAATTGTTCCCTCAAACAGTTCAACGTCCTGCGGCAAGTAGCCGATTGTTTCACCGAGCTGTTGCGGGTCCCACTGCTCCAGAACCGCGCCATCCAGTCGAACTGTGCCCGTTGTCGGCGTCAGAACACCGACAAGCAGTCGCGCCATGGTGGTTTTTCCTGAACCGCTTGGTCCGATCACGCCGACGGCTTCGCCCGGCTGAATGTCGACATCAATGGTGTTCAGAATTCTTCGTTCATTTGCTTTCGAGACAAATGTCGCGCCTTGAAGGCTCACACGTCCTTTCGGCTCCGGCATTTTGATCGTGTCGCTGTTCGACCTTGTCATCTCGTCGAGCGACAGCAGCCTTTTCAGGGCTTTGCGCAGGCCAACCAGGCTTTTGTACATCGGGGCAGCGGCGTCGAACGTGGACAAGGCCCGGCCTGTCAAAATGGCGACTGCGATGATGCTGCCTGGTGAAATCTGGTTATTCATCGCCAGCATCGCTCCGAAGAAAACGACAATGACCTGCATCGATAGCCGCAAGACGCGGGTCAGTTGTGAAATGACAGTCGCGATGTTGCTAGCGACAAACGAGTGGTGCAGCTGGTTCTGATTGAGGTTCCGCCATTTGCCGCTTGCGTGGGCGAGCAGGCCCATCGCCTTAACAACTTCAGCGTTGCGCAGGATGGTGTCGAGCGACTGCATCGCCTTGACCTGCTCATCATTTGCCGCGCTCAAGGACTCGGCCGGAAGTCTTTCGGCAATGATCGCGAGCAAGAATAGCGCAATCGCGCCCACCGTAACGGTAAGCCCCAGTCTGATGTCTATGAAATAGATTGCAGTGAAATAGATGATCGACCAGGGGGCATCAAACATATTGGTCAGGTGAGGAGACGAAATGAAGTTCCTGACGGTGCCAAGATCACGCAGCGGCTGACTGCCGAATTTGGAGCTTTGAAGCGAAAGCCTGACGGTTTTTTCAAGGATGTCACCAGACAGCCGATCATCCAGCCACCTGCTCAGGTGCGTGAAAATCAATGCGCGCAAACCGCGCATGATGCCCATGAACACCAGAGCAAGTCCGGCGGCGATCATGAGCATTGAAAGCGTTTCGAACGAGCCGGACGACAAAACCCGGTCAAGGACCTGAAGCGAAAAGAGCGGAACGGCCAAAATCATGAGATTTATGAACAGCCCGAACCAGAATGCGGTCCATAACAGCGAACGGCACTCCCTTATGGCGGTCCTGACTGAGTTTTCATTGCCGTTCGACATAATTCACATCCAAAAAGAATTAGTGGCGGTACCCGCCGGAAAAAGACGTCAATCGTCATTGAAAAGGGATGTAGGAACCGAACTTTTCTGTTTGATTTCTTCAAATGTATCGATTGTATTTCAGCGCCCTTGAACCAGGCTGCGGAACAGCTGCTTTAGCGTGCAGGCACCAGGCAAAACGGTAGTTGATCGCCAGAAACCTCATGTCTTCGAAAGGAAGCGTGGCGGTGATCGTGCCACTCGGGCCAACCGTGTTGCACTGGGACCCAGTGTGAAAGATGCCGTCCGCGCGATGTCAAAAAGACGGCCAAATGAACCGCCTCCTCAACTTTAACTCTGGTTGACCCTGGCTCAGGACGCGTTGCGGCGACGCCTGCCGGCGAAGCCCAGGAGGCCCAACCCGCCGGCAAGGAGCGGTAGGGCGGCAGGAACAGGCACCGGTACGGGGCCTCTGTCGACGTCGAAGCTGTATGTGTTGATGGCCAGTCCGCCGCCGCGCAGGTCGGTGCCAACCATCCGCAACTCGTCGATCAGGGTGTTTGAGCCAGAGTTGATCGTTTCAAAAAACTCTCCGCCGCCCAAGGCGAAATTGCCGTAGTTGACGACTTCCATGCCACCCAGGAATCCGAGAAGGTCGAAAGCGGAATGCAGCGAGTTGTGGCGGTATATCTCGAATGAGACGAACCTGAATGCTTCACCGCTTCGTGTAATCTCGATCGTGTCTCCGACATCGAACGGAATGGGATTGAGAACACTGTCGGTCACGGTGTCGCCAGGCTTGCCTTCGAACAAGAAGCCGCTTTCGGAATAGGGCAGTGGTCCGTTGCTCGTGAAGGTCACGCTTACGGGTGCCGCGAACGCAGTGCATGCCGAAACAAGAAGCGCTGCAAAGGCAGCGGATAAGACTTTTTTCATTTCCATTCTCCTGCAGGGGTAATGCCGCCCGGTAGGCGGTTGGGCAATTGCTGGAGAATATTGCGGCGCAGTGTATCAACAGCGTTTCCGCATGCGGATTAAAGTGTATCAGTTTTGTCAGCCAACCAACTGGCCACTTTGCGTACCCGATAAGGGGATGTGCCGCTGCTTCCTGCGCTGGCGCAGAGCAGGGGACTTGCTCATGCGTCAGGGCGGGGACAAACCGGCAAAATCGGCAAGCAGATACTGTTGCATCGATGTGCCGGTGAAGATCGCCAGCGTTTGCGCTCCGGCCACAAGCCGTCGGCATCCGATTTTCTTGCGCCAAACCGTTGTGATTCCCCTTATCCGGAGCGCTCGACCCTTGACACTTTCAGCCCCACGCTTTATCGCGCTCCCATCGTGCGTCCCGGAGTCCGCTTTGGGGCGAGGCGCTGCTTTTGAACGCTTCCGGAAAAAGGGGAGCGCAAGCGGTGCGGCACACGGGATTTAAAACAAAACCTCCAGGGCGAATTGCCGCTCAGGATCGAGGACAAAAAACCCATGCAGGTAACCGAAACCCTCTCCGAGGGCCTCAAGCGAGAGCTCAAAATCGATATTCCGGCCGGTGATCTTGCCACCAAGCTCGAAGAATACATGGCTGACCTGAAATCCAAGGCCAACATCAAGGGCTTTCGCCCAGGCAAGGTGCCTGTTGCGCACCTGAAGAAAATGTATGGCCGTCAGGCGATGGCGGAAATCCTGTCGAACACCATCCAGGAAACCACACAGAAAGCCGTTGAGGAGCGCTCTGAGCGCCCGGCTTTGACACCAGAAGTGGATCTTCCGGAAGAAGACGCAGAAAAGATCATGGCAGGGGATGCCGATCTTTCCTTTAAAATGACCTATGACGTCCTGCCGGACTTCGAGATCGTTGATTTTGCCGGTTTTGAAATCGAGCGTCCGGTCGTCGAGATTGCCGAAGAGGAAGTCGACACGCAGGTCGCTGACATCGCCAAGAACAACACACCCTTCGATACGAAGGACGGTGCGGCTGAAGATGGTGACCGGGTGACAATGTCCTATCTCGGCAAAGTCGACGGCGAGCCGTTTGAAGGCGGTGCCGATGAAAACGGTCAGCTGGTGCTGGGGTCCGGCCAGTTCATCCCGGGCTTTGAAGATCAGCTCATCGGCCTGAAGGCAGGAGATGAGAAAGTCGTTGAAGTGACTTTCCCGGAAGACTATCCGGCCGCCCACCTTGCCGGTAAGGCTGCAACCTTCGACGTTGAAGTCAAGGAAGTGGCTGCTCCGGGCGAAGTGACGCTTGACGATGAATTTGCCAAGGGCCTCGGCCTTGAGTCGCTCGACAAGCTGAAGGAAATCGTTCGCGGTCAGATCGAAAGCCAATTCGGCCAGATGACCCGCCAGCGCGTGAAGCGTCAGCTTCTGGACAAGCTCGATGAGCACTATTCCTTTGATCTTCCGGAAAAGCTCCTTGATTCGGAGTTTGAGGTTGTCTGGCGCCAGGTCGAAGAAGACATGAAGCGCAACGAAAAGACCTTCGAGGACGAAGACACGACGGAAGAAGAGGCTAAAGCGGAATACCGCAAGATCGCGGAACGCCGTGTGCGCCTGGGCCTGGTTCTGTCCGAAATCGGTGAGAAGAACGACATTCAGGTGACTGATGAAGAGTTGCAGCGCGCGCTATACGACCGCGTCCGCCAGTTCCCGGGACAAGAGCAGCAGGTGTTCGAATACTACAAGAACAACCAGCAGGCGCTCGCGTCCCTGCGTGCTCCGATCTACGAAGAAAAAGTGGTCGACTTCATGCTTGAACTCGCCAAGGTAACCGACAACACGGTGACCAAGGAAGAGTTGGAAAAACTGGTCGCCGATGACGAGGACGACGCCTGAGCGTAGACCCTGTTATCCCCAGATGCGGCCCGGGCTTTAACCTTGCCTTCACGCCGCATCTGTCATGACTTTGCGTTGAGGGCGACATCCCATATATACGGGATGTCGCTTTTTTCGAGTCAGGCCCTGGATCGATGCGCTCATAGGGTCTGTGTCCTGCCCGGTGTCTGCGGGCAACATCTCAAGATTATGGATGAGGTATGAAGGATCCTGTCGATATCTACATGAACACTCTCGTGCCGATGGTCGTCGAACAGACGAATCGCGGTGAGAGGGCCTTCGATATCTTTTCGCGCCTGCTGAAGGAGCGCATCATTTTCCTGACCGGACCGGTCGAGGATCACATGGCAACTCTGGTAAGCGCACAGCTTCTTTATCTGGAAGCCGACAACCCGACTAAGGAAATCGCAATCTACATCAATTCGCCAGGCGGTCTCGTCACGTCCGGGCTGGCAATTTATGACACGATGCAGTTTATCAGGCCGGCCGTTTCCACGCTTTGCATCGGCCAGGCGGCGTCCATGGGATCGCTGCTGCTTGCGGCCGGACAGAAGGACATGCGCTTCATCCTGCCGAATGCGCGGGTTATGGTGCACCAGCCATCCGGCGGTTTCCGCGGTCAAGCGGCCGATATCATGCTTCATGCACAGGAAATTCTGGCAATGAAGCGCAGGCTCAATGAAATCTATGTGAAGCACACGGGCCAAAGCCTCGATCAGGTCGAAGAGGCGCTGGAACGCGACAACTTCATGACCGCTGAAAAGGCTAAGGAATTCGGGATCGTCGACAATGTGATCACCGACCGGACGTCTCTGGGCGCCGAAGGCGAAGGTTGATGGAACTTACCCGGTCTTAAGGAAGGTTTGAATTTTCTGCCCTGAGACCGGAATTTCCCCAATTGATGCCGGGTTTTCATCTTCGCCTTAAACCTATATTGATTTTTAATGGTGAAGCATGATGACTTATATTACGAAGCAGCGCCCTTCGGCGTCTTCAATACCGGCGAGGCCATACTTTGACCGAAACCGGAAAGATAAGGGGTAAGTCCCCATAAACGCGAGGTTGACTACATGACCAAGGCCAGCGGCAGCGATTCCAAGAATACGCTCTACTGCTCCTTCTGCGGCAAGAGCCAGCACGAGGTTCGCAAGCTGATCGCCGGCCCGACTGTTTTCATTTGCGATGAATGTGTCGAGCTGTGCATGGATATCATCCGTGAGGAAAACAAGTCCTCGCTGGTGAAGTCACGGGACGGGATCCCGACCCCTCAGGAAATTCGCGATGTTCTCGATGATTATGTGATCGGGCAGGGCAGTGCGAAGAAGGTTCTGTCGGTCGCCGTTCACAACCACTACAAACGCCTCAACCACGCGTCGAAAAACAACGATGTGGAACTGGCGAAGTCCAACATTCTCCTTGTTGGTCCAACCGGCTGCGGCAAGACGCTTCTCGCCCAGACGCTGGCGCGCATTCTCGATGTGCCGTTCACGATGGCCGATGCGACCACGCTCACCGAAGCAGGTTATGTCGGTGAAGATGTCGAGAACATCATCCTGAAGCTGCTTCAATCGGCCGACTACAATGTTGAACGCGCGCAACGCGGCATTGTCTATATCGATGAGGTCGACAAGATCAGCCGCAAGGCGGACAACCCATCGATCACCCGGGACGTATCCGGTGAGGGCGTGCAGCAGGCGCTCCTGAAGATCATGGAAGGAACCGTTGCGTCTGTTCCGCCGCAAGGTGGCCGCAAACATCCGCAACAGGAATTCCTGCAGGTCGACACGACAAACATCCTGTTTATCTGCGGCGGTGCTTTTGCAGGTCTCGACAAGATCATTTCCGATCGCGGCACACAGACGTCGATCGGTTTCCAGGCGCAGGTTCATGCCCCTGAAGACCGGCGTATCGGTGAGCTCTTTGCGGAACTTGAGCCGGAAGATCTGCTGAAATTCGGTCTCATACCGGAATTCGTCGGCCGTCTGCCGGTGATAGCAACGCTGGAAGACCTCGACGAGGATGCTCTGGTTACCATCCTGACCGAACCGAAGAACGCGCTGGTCAAGCAGTATCAGCGTCTCTTCGAAATGGAACAGGTCGAACTGGCGTTCCACGACGAGGCACTGAAAGCGATTGCCCGCAAGGCGATCGAGCGCAAGACTGGTGCCCGCGGGCTGCGGTCCATTCTGGAATCGATCCTGCTCGATACCATGTATGAGCTTCCTGGCCTCAAGGGCGTAAAGGAAGTGGTTATTTCGCCAGAAGTCGTCAAAGGCGAGGCGCGGCCACTCTATATCTATGAGGACCGCGAAGAGACCTCGGCGACAAGCGCCTAATATACGATCTTGCGTTTCGCGAAATTAGTGAATAAATGCCGCTTTCAACGAGCGGCATTTTGTTTTTTGTATCTGCTTGTGAAACGGCAGCGCGTTTTCCACCGGCGGTGCGAGTCGTCAACAGACGAGACCTGTTTGCAACACCAGATTGCCTTGACACCGGCAGTGGAGGTGTCCACCTAATAGGGCTAACAGACGGCTCGTGCGAACCATATGCGCGCCCAGTCGGGGTGCAGTGGTTCGGCCTGTCGGGAGAGTGCCCGAAAGCCGTTTTCCAGTGTTCTGGTTGCTTTTTTGAATGGGGCCGGGACACGCCGAGAAAGGAAATATAATGAGCGACGCAGAAATCCGCGCCACAGATCCGGACAGCACTGCTGTCTATCCCGTCTTGCCACTGCGCGACATCGTCGTCTTCCCTCATATGATTGTGCCGCTGTTTGTAGGTCGCGAAAAGTCGATCAAGGCGCTTGAAGAGGTGATGACCACCGACAAGCACATTCTTCTGGCGACACAGATGAATGCTGCGGACGACGATCCGAACCCGGACCAGATCTACAACGTCGGAACCCTTGCCACCGTTCTTCAGCTGCTGAAACTGCCCGACAATACCGTAAAGGTGCTGGTCGAGGGTGGCGCGCGCGCGCAGATCGGAGAGTATTCTGACAGGTCAGACTATTTTGAAGCCTCGGCAACCGTGCTTCCCGAGCGCGATGGCGAGAATATCGAAGTTGAGGCCCTCGCGCGTTCGGTCGTTTCCGAATTCGAAAATTACGTAAAGCTGAACAAAAAAGTGTCGCCGGAAGTTCTCGGAGCGGTCAACCAGATCGACGACTATTCCAAACTCGCCGATACGATCGCATCGCACCTGGCGATCAAAATCCCGGAAAAGCAGGAGATCCTGGGCGTCGTGTCTGTTTCCGAGCGCCTTGAGCGCGTGCTCGGCATGATGGAAAGCGAGATTTCCGTTCTTCAGGTCGAAAAGCGCATCCGCTCGCGGGTCAAGCGCCAGATGGAGAAGACGCAGCGCGAGTACTACCTGAATGAGCAGATGAAGGCCATTCAGAAAGAGCTCGGTGACAGCGAAGACGGGCGCGACGAAGTCGCGGAACTTGAAGAAAAGATCAAGAAGACGAAGCTCACCAAAGAAGCGCGTGAGCGCGCAGCTGCAGAGATCAAGAAGCTCAAGCAGATGAGCCCGATGTCCGCCGAAGCGACCGTTGTGCGCAACTATCTGGATTGGCTGATCGGCATCCCCTGGAACAAGAAGTCCAAGGTCAAGCATGATCTTGCGCTTGCGGAAAAGGTTCTCGATACCGATCACTACGGTCTTGAAAAGGTCAAGGAGCGGATCGTCGAATATCTGGCGGTTCAAAGCCGGGCCAACAAGCTTCGCGGTCCGATCCTTTGTCTGGTGGGCCCTCCAGGTGTCGGTAAGACATCGCTTGGAAAGTCGATCGCGAAGGCGACGGGACGCGAGTTCGTGCGCATGTCCCTGGGCGGTGTGCGGGACGAGGCCGAAATACGCGGTCACCGGCGTACCTATATCGGCTCGATGCCCGGCAAGGTCATCCAATCGATGAAGAAGGCAAAGAAATCCAACCCGCTTTTCCTGCTCGATGAGATCGACAAGATGGGTATGGACTTCCGCGGGGATCCGTCATCGGCGCTGCTCGAGGTGCTTGATCCCGAACAGAACTCCTCCTTCATGGATCACTATCTGGAGGTCGAATACGACCTTTCGGACGTGATGTTCGTGACCACGGCAAATACGCTGAACATCCCGGGTCCACTGATGGATCGCATGGAGATCATCCGCATTGCCGGCTACACGGAAGAAGAAAAAGTCGAGATTTGCCGGCGTCACCTCATTCCGAAGGCGGAGAAGGATCACGGCTTGCGCGAAGGCGAATTCGCGATCGAAGACGACGCTCTTCAGTTCGTTGTCCGTCGGTACACGCGTGAAGCAGGCGTGCGTAACCTTGAGCGCGAAATGGCGACACTTGCCCGTAAGGCTGTCAAGGACATCCTCATGAGCGACAAGGAAAGCATCACGGTCACGCCCGAGGTCGTGGAAGACTACCTCGGGGTGCCGCGCTATCGCTATGGCGAGGCTGAGCTTGAGGACCAGGTCGGTGTCGTGACGGGGCTTGCCTGGACGGAAGTCGGCGGCGAGCTGCTGACGATCGAGGGCGTAATGATGCCCGGTAAGGGCAAGATGACCGTTACCGGCAACCTGAAGGACGTGATGAAGGAGTCCATCTCAGCAGCGGCATCCTATGTCCGTTCGCGGGCGGTTGATTTCGGGATTGAACCCCCGAATTTCGACAAGAGGGACATTCACGTGCACGTACCGGAAGGCGCAACGCCCAAGGATGGTCCGTCAGCGGGTATCGCAATGGCGACTGCCGTGATTTCGACCATGACAGGAATTCCGGTTCGCCGGGATGTTGCCATGACCGGCGAGATCACTTTGCGGGGCAGGGTGCTTCCGATCGGCGGTCTCAAGGAGAAACTGCTGGCCGCACTTCGTGGCGGTATCAAGCTTGTCATGATCCCTGAAGACAACGCCAAGGACCTTGCGGATATCCCGGACTCGGTCAAGAACTCGCTCGAGATCATTCCGGTTTCCGGAATGGAAGAGGTTCTGAAAAACGCTCTCGTGCGTTTGCCGGACCCGATCGAGTGGGACGAAAGTGCCGCTGAAGCGGCTGCCAAAGCAGGTGAGTCGGACAAGGATAAGTCGGGCGTATTGGCCCACTAAAGTCTAATTTGCACTGCACAAAAGGACGAGCCCCGGTGATTCCGGGGCTTTTCTTTTGAATAATCGGTCAAAATGGCGGTTTTCTGCGAAAAAACCACTTGCGTTTCGTTTCAATTCGCCCGAATTTCGCGCAACGGCGCTGACAGGAATCGTCGGCAATCTGCCGTTTCTTAGAAAGGTATCTGCTATGAATAAGAACGATCTGATCGCAGCTGTTGCAGAAAAGACCGGCCTCACCAAGGCGCAGGCGGGCGAAGCAGTTGACGCAACTTTTGACGCAGTCACAGAAACGCTGAAAAGCGGTGACGAAGTCCGCATCATCGGTTTTGGTAACTTTACTGTTTCCGCCCGTGCAGCAACTGAAGGCCGCAATCCGCGGACCGGCGAAACGATCCAGATCCCGGCTTCTAAGACGCCGAAGTTCAAGGCTGGTAAAGGTCTGAAAGACGCTGTGAACGCATAATTGCATGCGATCGGGACAGTCGTCTCGAAAGCCCCGTTTCTGATTTTCAGGAGCGGGGCTTTTTGTTGAGGTTCCGTTTGCTGCCGTGTTTCTTGATACCCGCTGTCCGAAATCAATTCACCTTGGGCTTGATTGAGTGACAGCCGGTAGGTATCAGCTGGTCGCACGCAGTGACTGATGCCTGCACCAGATTTTTCAAAGCACTCAGACAAGCTTTATAAAGAATGAGGGTAAAGCGCGGCAGGCTCGTAGAGAATTGGCTTTGCGTCGCAGAAGGGATGCCTGCTGTGGGCCTTGAGGCAATGCTCATCCAAAAGCTGCGATGAACAGTCAGATTGTGGAATTTAGGTCTTGCCAAGCCAGAGCGGAGCCCCTAAAAGGCGTCTCACCTCGTTGAGGGCGATTAGCTCAGTTGGTAGAGCGCTTCGTTTACACCGAAGATGTCGGGAGTTCGAGTCTCTCATCGCCCACCATTCTCTCTCAAAAACATACCAGTTTTGAATTTCGCTGAGCGAAGCAAATCTGCTTTGTTTGCCGTTCTGCAGTGCGGTTGACGTCCAGTTGCGTTTTTTGGGTCCCGAGCGGAAACTCTGGATCTAAACGGCTGAAAAAAATGAAAAAACCCGATAGTCGATGCGTGTCTTCGGATGTTTCCGCGCCCAGGTACGTCATTCATTTTCCACAAGTGGCTTTGAGTTTTTTATCCGTTGCATTGGCGACTATGGGCGGGTTTTAAAAAAACGACACAATAGGTCAATCTCGGCGCTTGACTTCGCTCTCCAGCCGCCGTACATCAGCGCCACTTCACGGCGACGCCAAATCGCCGAACGAAGCGGGTGTAGCTCAGTTGGTTAGAGTGCCGGCCTGTCACGCCGGAGGTCGCGGGTTCGAGCCCCGTCACTCGCGCCACTCCCTCCAGGTCATTCAGATCGAACGAGGGTGGCGCAAAATACCGTGAATGTGCGGGTGTAGCTCAGTTGGTTAGAGTGCCGGCCTGTCACGCCGGAGGTCGCGGGTTCGAGCCCCGTCACTCGCGCCACTCACGGTTTCCCACCTCGATGCGTATCCAGTCTTCTTGTCGTGCTTATCAGCCGTTCGCCAACCGCGTGGTGCTTTTGCGTTGAACGGTGTGCCGGCTCCCGCTTGCGTCTTTGTGTTCTTTGGCAGGCGTCAGGAAGCAGTTTCTTCAAATTGTTGACCTTTTGCGTTTGAAAGCGATTCATTCCGGATTGGCGATTGAACATGGTAAGACAGAGCAGGTGCGGCAAAATTGCCAGCCACTTGTGAAGAGATTTTATCTTGGTGCAAACTGGCAGAAATGGTTGAGTCCGCGGGGCGTGCTGCGAATTGGGTTTGAGTGTGGCGAGAGTTTGACCATGAGGGGGTCTTGCGTTGCACCAAGTCGTAAGATAAGCGTGCCTTCGCATGTTGGTTCAATAGGCCGACGGGCTCAGCGCAATCTTCTGGCAGGGGGCGATGAGTACGAAGCCCAGGTTCAGGACCGTCTCCCGGTCCGGATCCAAATGCAAGGACGCGAGGAACATGGAAGAATTGCTGCGGGAATATGTCCCGATAGTCGTATTCATCGGCATTGCGCTGGTGATCGGTCTTGCTTTGCTGATCTCGCCCTTTGTACTGGCTTACAAGAATCCGGACCCGGAGAAGCTGTCGGCGTATGAGTGCGGCTTCAACGCGTTCGATGACGCACGTATGAAATTCGACGTACGTTTTTATCTTGTGGCCATCCTCTTCATTATCTTCGATCTTGAAGTGGCGTTCCTGTTCCCCTGGTCGGCGGTTTTTGGTGAACTTGGCTGGTATGGCTTCTGGTCGATGATGGTTTTCCTTGGCGTCTTGACCATCGGCTTTATCTACGAGTGGAAGAAGGGAGCGCTGGAATGGGATTAACCACGACAGAACCGCTCGTCGCACCGCAGTCCAAAGGCATTATTGACCCCAATACGGGCAAGCCGGTTGGCGAGGACGATGCGTTTTTCCTCGAAGTGAACAACGAGCTCGCCGACAAGGGCTTCCTTGTTACATCGACCGACAACCTCATTCAGTGGGCCCGCACTGGGTCATTGATGTGGATGACCTTCGGGCTTGCTTGCTGCGCGGTCGAAATGATGCAGATGTCGATGCCGCGCTATGATGCCGAGCGCTTCGGATTTGCGCCGCGCGCGTCTCCGCGCCAGTCCGATGTCATGATTGTGGCCGGAACACTGACGAACAAGATGGCACCGGCCCTGCGTAAGGTTTACGACCAGATGCCCGAGCCGCGTTACGTGATCTCTATGGGATCATGCGCAAACGGCGGCGGTTACTATCACTACTCCTATTCGGTTGTTCGCGGTTGCGATCGCGTTGTACCGGTGGACATTTACGTTCCGGGTTGCCCTCCGACAGCCGAAGCTCTCCTTTATGGCGTGCTTCTTCTTCAAAAGAAGATCCGGCGTACGGGCACAATTGAGAGATAAAACATTTGCCGCCATGAGGCGGCAGATTTGCAAGAAAACGAGCGCTGCGCGCTTTTGAATAGCTCCTGTGGGGTGAGGTCGAACACGATGGATGAGACGCTTAAGGAACTCGCTGAGCATATCGAGCTCGGCAAGGGTGAGTCCCTGGTGTCCTGGAAGGTCGAGTACGGCGAACTGACGCTCACCGTAAATGCGACCGACATACTCGAAGTGATCCGGTTCCTGCGCGACAACAGCTCGTGCAAGTTCGTAAACCTTACGGACATCTGCGGCGTCGACTATCCGGCTCGAGAGAAGCGCTTTGACGTGGTCTATCACCTGCTGTCTCCCGTTCAGAACCAGCGCATTCGCGTGAAGCTGGAGACAGATGAAAACACTCCAGTCGCGTCGCTTACACCGTTGTTTCCAGGGGCGGAGTGGTTCGAGCGCGAAGCTTACGACATGTACGGCATTCTGTTCACGGGCCACCCGGATCTGCGCCGCATTCTGACGGACTACGGTTTTGACGGTCATCCGCTTCGCAAGGATTTTCCCGTGACCGGCTTCGTTGAAGTTCGTTATGACGATGAAAAGAAGCGGGTTGTTTACGAACCGGTACGATTGAACCAGGAAATGCGAACGTTCGACTTCCTGTCGCCATGGGAAGGCACCGACTACGTGCTCCCTGGGGACGAAAAAGCAACGACGAACTGAGGCGGCGCCGGGATGAGCAAGCAATTGACAGGTGGTTGTCTTTGCGGCGCGGTGAGGTTTACCGCGGTCCCGAGCAAGATGGAGATGGGTGTTTGTCATTGCTCCATGTGCCGGCGCTGGAGCGGCGGCGCTTTTATGGAAGTTAACTGCGACAGTGTTGTCGTTGAAGACGAGGCGCAGTTGGGTACATTTGATTCCTCAGAGTGGGGCATGCGGCAATTCTGCACAAAGTGCGGATCCACTCTCTTTTGGAAGATGCGTGACGGTTCGCATGCAGGTGTTGCGGTTGGCGCTTTCGATGACCCCGGATTATTCGAATTCACGTCCGAAATCTTCATCGACGAAAAGCCTGACAATTTCGCATTTTCCAACCAGACCAAGAAACTGACAGGTGCGCAGGTCATGGAACTGTTTGCATCTCAACAGGGGCCACAACATGGCTGAAGCTCAGGTTCGAAATTTCAACATAAACTTCGGCCCGCAGCACCCGGCGGCGCACGGCGTTCTGCGTCTTGTGCTGGAACTGGACGGTGAAGTTGTGACCCGTGTCGATCCGCATATCGGGCTTCTGCATCGAGGTACGGAAAAGCTGATCGAGCAGAAAACCTACTTGCAGGCGGTCCCTTACTTCGATCGCCTGGACTACGTTGCCCCGATGAACCAGGAACATGCGTTCGCGATGGCGGTTGAGCGTCTGATCGGCATCGAAGTGCCAAAGCGCGGGCAACTGGTCCGGGTTCTTTATTCTGAAATCGGGCGCATCCTGTCTCATCTTCTGAACGTGACGACACAGGCGATGGACGTCGGAGCTCTGACGCCACCGCTTTGGGGCTTTGAGCCACGTGAAGAACTCATGGTTTTCTACGAGCGCGCCTGCGGTGCACGTATGCACGCCGCCTATGTTCGACCCGGTGGCGTGCATCAGGACCTGCCGCGTGATCTGCTCGACGATATCTGGGACTTCTGTGATCCGTTCCTCCAGACGCTCGATGATATCGAGGGCCTTTTGACCGACAACCGCATCTTCAAGCAGCGCAATGTCGATATTGGCGTTGTCGATCTGGACGATGCCTGGGCCTGGGGCTTTTCCGGCGTCATGGTTCGCGGGTCGGGTGCGCCCTGGGACTTGCGCAAGTCTCAGCCATACGAGTGCTATTCGGAACTCGAGTTCGATATCCCGATCGGAAAGAACGGGGACTGCTACGACCGTTACCTGATCCGCATGGAGGAAATGCGCCAGTCGATCCGGATCATGAAGCAGTGCCTTGAAAAGCTGACAGTGGAAACGGGACCGGTTTCATCTGTCGACGGTAAGATCGTTCCGCCCAAACGTGGGGAAATGAAGCGCTCGATGGAAGCGCTGATCCATCATTTCAAGCTCTATACGGAAGGCTACCACGTTCCGGAAGGCGAGGTTTATGCCGCCGTTGAAGCTCCAAAGGGCGAATTCGGCGTCTATCTGGTGTCGGACGGCACGAACAAACCTTACCGTTGCAAGATCAAAGCACCTGGCTATGCCCACCTGCAGGCCATGGATTTCTTGTGCCGAGGCCACATGCTCGCAGACGTTTCGGCGGTGCTGGGGTCGATGGACATCGTTTTCGGTGAAGTGGACCGCTGATGCGGCGCGCTCACGACCAAATTCTGACCTCGGCAGCCGCCATTCAGGCTCCGGTCACTGTGACAAGACGGGGATAACACCATGGCGGTTCGCAGACTTGCCGCGGAACAACCAGAAAGCTTCGAGTTCACCGAGTCGAATCTCGCGTGGGCAAAGAAGCTTATCGACCGTTATCCGGCAGGCCGGCAGGCCTCCGCGGTCATTCCGCTGCTGTGGCGCGCGCAGGAACAGAACGACGGCTGGGTGAGTGAACCTGCAATACGGTGCGTGGCCGACTTGCTCGACATGCCGAACATCCGTGTCCTCGAAGTGGCAACATTTTATACGATGTTCCAGCTGCAACCGGTGGGCAAGAAAGCTCATATCCAGGTCTGCGGTACAACGCCGTGTCAGCTGCGCGGATCTGAAGATCTGATCAAGATCTGCAAATCGCGCATTGCCAAACACATGCACGAGATCTCCGAAGACGGCATGTTTTCCTGGGAAGAGGTCGAATGTCTCGGTGCCTGTGTCAACGCGCCGATGGTCCAGATCTACAAGGATACCTACGAAGACCTGACACCGGAGAGCTTTGAAAAGCTGCTTGACGACATATCGGCGGGCAACAAGGTGACGCCCGGACCTCAAAACGGCAGGCGTTTCGCGATGGCCGAGGGGGGCTTGACCAGCCTGACCGAGCTGAACGACGACACCAAGGGCGAGCTGCCTTTGGCACATGTCGTCGACGGCGCCGAAAAGGCGTCCCACGAATTTGCCGGTGCTGCGATCAATACCGGTGGGAACGACTATGACGGCGTACCAACGCCGGCCGAAGATGCTGTCGCGAAAGTCATTGCCGAGCATGCCGCCAAGAGTGAAAAGGTAGCGGACACCGCTCCTTCAAAACCGGCCAAGGCTCCAGCAAAAGCAAAAGCTCCCGAAAAGGCGAAGCCGGACACGCCGAAGAAAGAAGACGCAGAAACGCCGAAAGCTGCGAAAAAAAGCGCACCCGCAAAGCCAAAAGAAGTGGCGGCACCTGCCAGCAGCGAAGCGATTGCGGAAAAAGCGCCGGAAACGCTGACCGGACCGCGAGAAGGCAAAGCCGACGATCTGAAGAAATTGAAGGGCGTAGGGCCGAAACTTGAAGCAACGCTTCATGAGCTCGGCTTCTATCATTTCGATCAGGTTGCCAACTGGGGACCCGCTGAGGTCGCCTGGGTGGACAGCCGCCTCAAGTTCAAGGGCCGCATTGAGCGTGACGGCTGGATTGAGCAGGCCAAGATCCTCGCTGCCGGTGAGGATACTGAATTTTCCAAGCGTGTGGATGCCGGTGAAGTGGCTTCCTCAAAGAGCGAAGACTAGGGGGAAGAGATGCTGCAAGATCAGGATCGGATCTTCACCAATATCTACGGTCTGCATGACTGGGGTCTCGACGGCGCGAAAAAGCGTGGCCAATGGGACAACACAAAAGCCCTGATCGACAAGGGCCGTGACTGGATCATTCAGGAAATGAAGGATTCTGGCCTGCGTGGCCGCGGCGGAGCTGGCTTTCCAACGGGACTGAAATGGTCGTTCATGCCCAAGGAGTCTGACGGCCGCCCGGCCTATCTGGTCGTCAACGCGGACGAGTCCGAGCCGGGAACCTGCAAAGACCGGGAGATCCTGCGTCACGATCCCCATACGCTTGTCGAGGGCTGCCTTGTTGCCGGTTTTGCCATGGGCGCCATTGCTGCTTACATTTACGTGCGCGGTGAGTTCATTCGCGAGCGCGAACGCCTGCAGGCGGCGATCGACCAGGCCTACGATGCCGGTCTGATCGGAAAGAACAACAAGAACGGCTATGACTTTGACGTTTACGTTCATCATGGCGCAGGCGCTTACATCTGCGGTGAAGAAACGGCATTGCTGGAAAGCCTGGAAGGCAAAAAAGGGCAACCACGCCTGAAACCGCCGTTTCCGGCCAACGTCGGGCTTTATGGCTGCCCGACAACCGTGAACAACGTGGAATCGATAGCCGTAGCGCCGACGATCTTGCGTCGGGGCGCAGCGTGGTTCTCGGCACTGGGGCGCCCGAACAACACAGGAACCAAACTTTTCTGCGTTTCCGGGCACGTCAACCAGCCGGCAACCTTCGAGGAAGAGTTGGGTGTTCCGTTCTCCGAGATGATCGACAAGCATTGCGGCGGTATTCGCGGCGGCTGGGACAATCTTCTGGCGGTTATCCCGGGCGGGTCCTCCGTGCCGTGCTGCACAGCGGACGAGATCAAAGACGCGCCGATGGATTTCGACACCCTGCGCGGCATGGGATCGGGACTGGGAACGGCGGCCGTGATCGTGATGGACAAGTCCACCGATATCATCAAGGCGATTGCGCGTTTGTCCTACTTCTACAAGCATGAAAGCTGCGGCCAGTGCACACCGTGCCGCGAAGGTACGGGCTGGATGTGGCGCGTCATGGAGCGCATGGTCAAAGGCGAATCCTCCTATGAGGAGATCGACATGCTGTTCAAGGTGACAAAGCAGGTCGAAGGCCACACGATTTGTGCGCTTGGAGATGCGGCCGCTTGGCCGATCCAGGGTTTGATCAAGAATTTCCGGCCGGTCATCGAGCAGCGCATCGATGATTATGTCGCCAAGTCGAAGGCGTCTTCGACCATGGTTGCGGCTGAGTAAGCGGAACGGGAACCGAGGAGCAACGGATGACGAAGCTCATCATCGATGGCAATGAAGTAGAGGTCCCGGCAGACTATACGCTGCTACAGGCCTGTGAAGAGGCGGGCGCCGAGGTTCCGCGCTTCTGCTACCACGACCGGCTGTCAATCGCCGGCAATTGCCGCATGTGCCTTGTTGAGGTCAAAGGCGGTCCGCCGAAGCCGACAGCATCTTGCGCGATGGGCGTGAAGGATCTGCGCCCCGGGCCGAATGGCGAACCTCCGGTCGTCGAGACGAAGTCCGAAATGGTCAAGAAGGCGCGGGAAGGGGTGATGGAGTTCCTGCTCATCAACCACCCGCTCGACTGTCCGATCTGCGACCAGGGCGGAGAGTGCGACCTGCAGGACCAGGCGATGGCCTATGGGGTCGACGGTTCACGGTTTCACGAAAACAAGCGGGCTGTTGAAAACAAGGAAATCGGTCCGCTGATCAAGACGATCATGACCCGGTGCATTCATTGCACGCGCTGCGTTCGTTTTACGACCGAAGTGTGCGGCGTGACCGATATGGGGCTGGTGGGCCGCGGTGAGAACGCTGAAATCACCACATATCTGGAAGCCGCGCTTTCGTCGGAAATGCAGGGCAATGTTGCTGACCTGTGTCCGGTCGGCGCGCTGACGCACAAGCCGTACGAATTCCATGCGCGCCCGTGGGAGCTGACAAAGACGGAGAGTGTTGACGTTATGGATGCGGTTGGGTCTGCCATCCGCGTCGATTCCCGTGGCAAGGAAGTGATGCGCGTGATGCCGCGCCTCAATGAAGAGGTCAACGAGGAGTGGATCTCCGATAAGTCGCGCTACATCTGGGATGGACTTAAGACGCAGCGGCTTGACCGGCCCTATGCCAAGAAAAACGGCAAGCTGCAGCCCGTTTCCTGGTCTGAGGCCTTTCAGATTATTGCAGAGAAGGTCAAAGCAGCATCTGCTGACAAGATCGGTGCGCTCGCCGGACAGTTGGCCGGCGTCGAGGACATGTTCGCCCTGAAAAGCCTGATGGAAGGCCTTGGCGCCGTAAATCTCGACAGCCGCTTTCCGGGGTCACCGCTTCATCCCAAGAACGGGCGTGCAAGCTACGTCTTCAATTCGACAATCGAAGGCATTGAAGAAGCAGACGCGATTATGCTGATCGGCACGAACCCGCGCCAGGAAGCGCCGGTTCTCAATGCCCGGATCCGCAAGCGCTGGACACGCGGAGATCTTCATATCGGCCTGATTGGCGAAAACGCCGACCTGACCTATCCGGTAACCTATCTTGGGGCCGGACCGGACAGTTTGAAGCAGTTTGTCGATCACGCACCAGCGAACGCCGAGCGGCCGATGTTCATCGTTGGACAGGGTGCGCTCAACAGGCCCGACGGGGCAGCGGTGTTGGCAAATATCGCAGCTGCCGCCAAGTCGCTTGGCGTCATCAAGGACGGTTGGAACGGTTTCAACATCCTTCATACGGAAGCTTCGCAGGTGGGCGCGCTGGACATTGGTTTTGTTCCCGGTGAAGGCGGCAAGGATACTTCAGCGATGCTTGAACCGGGCGCGCTCGATGTTCTCTTTCTGCTTGGTGTTGACGAACTCGAGGTTCCTGAAGGAGCATTCGTCGTCTACCAGGGAACGCATGGCGACCGGGGTGCGCACCGCGCCGATGTGATCCTGCCGGGCGCAGCCTACACCGAAAAGTCCGCGATCTATGTCAACACGGAAGGTCGTGTTCAGATGGCGGATCGCGCGGCGTTTCCTCCGGGCGAAGCGAGAGAGGACTGGGCCATTTTGCGGGCCCTGTCGGCAAGCCTCGGCCAGACGCTTCCATTCGATTCGCTTTCTGAGCTGCGCGCCAAGCTGTTTGATGCCCATCCGCACATGACGGGGATTGATGCGATCGAGCCTGGCGACGGGGCAGATGTTGAAAAGCTTGCCGACACGTCCGCGAAGATGGATGGTGCCGGCTTTGCGAACGCAATTCAGGACTTTTACCTGACCAACCCGATCGCTCGCGCGTCCAGGACGATGGCCGAGTGCTCGGCGCTCGCCCGAACGCGAGCGGCGGAAGCGGCTGAATAAGGGGCAGGGGACGGAATGGTTGAGTTCTTCACAACGACCTATCTGGGGCAATTCCTCCTGATAGCCATGCAGAGCATTCTGCTGATGGTCGTGCTTCTGGTGATCGTCGCCTATATCCTTTACGCAGACCGGAAAATCTGGGCCGCTGTTCAGATCCGCCGGGGACCGAACGTGGTCGGGCCCTTTGGTTTGCTGCAAAGTTTTGCCGACCTGCTGAAATTCGTGTTGAAGGAACCGGTCATTCCGGATGGTTCCAACAAGGTTCTGTTTCTGCTCGCGCCGCTGATTTCGGTTCTGCTCGCTTTGACAGCGTGGGCGGTTATTCCAGTCGCGGACGGATGGGTCATCGCGAATATCAATGTTGGCGTTCTGTTTGTTTTTGCCGTGTCTTCTCTGGAAGTCTATGGCGTAATCATCGGTGGATGGGCGTCCAACTCCAAGTATCCGTTCCTGTCGGCCCTTCGCTCGGCGGCGCAAATGGTTTCCTACGAGGTTTCCATCGGATTTGTAATCGTGACGGTGCTGCTTTGCGCTGGAACCTTGAACCTGACGGGAATCGTCGAGGCTCAGCAAACCGGTCTTGCGACAATGCTTGGCGTACCGTGGCTGTCGTTCCTGAACTGGTACTGGCTGCCGCTGTTCCCGATGTTTGTGGTGTTCTTTGTGTCCGCCCTTGCGGAAACGAACCGTCCGCCGTTCGACCTTGCGGAAGCTGAATCCGAGCTGGTTGCGGGCTTCATGGTCGAATACGGCTCGACGCCGTACATGATGTTCATGCTGGGCGAATACGTGGCCATCTGCCTGATGTGCGCCCTGATGACCATCTTCTTCATGGGTGGATGGCTTCCGCCGTTTGATTTCGCACCATTCACCTGGGTACCGGGCGTCGTCTGGTTCATTTTGAAGTGTCTGCTTGGCTTCTTCATGTTCGCAATGGTGAAGGCAATGGTGCCGCGTTACCGGTATGACCAGTTGATGCGCCTTGGCTGGAAGGTATTCCTGCCGCTGTCGCTGGCGATGGTTGTCGTTGTCGCCGCCGTGCTGATGGCCACCGGTTGGGCACCGGGCGCCGCGTGAGTGTATCGCTTGCCGGAGTGATCGGTGCCTGCATCGGGCTTTATGTCGGCTGGCTCGATTACAAGATCCTGAAGGGAATGCTTCAGGCCGCAGAGATGAAAAACAGGCAGGCCGGCGGCGACGGCGGTGCTGTCGCAAGGTACAAAGCACCATTGGGCGTGCTGATTTTTGGAGTTCCGGTGATCGGTTTCCCGATTGTCGGGTATTGGGCCGCCAGCCTGCTGGCTGGTTGAGGAAAGAGAGGCAAGAAGCGATGGGACTTAGTCAAGCCGTCAAATCGCTGTTTCTGCAAGAGTTCGTGTCGGCGTTCGTTCTGGCGATGCGTTACTTCTTCAAGCCGAAGCCAACGGTCAACTATCCGTTCGAAAAGGGCCCGGTGAGCCCGCGTTTCAGGGGTGAGCATGCACTGCGCCGTTATCCGAATGGTGAGGAGCGCTGCATTGCCTGCAAACTCTGCGAAGCGATCTGTCCCGCACAGGCGATCACGATCGAAGCCGGTCCTCGGCGCAACGACGGCACCCGCAGGACCACGCGATACGATATTGATATGGTCAAGTGCATCTATTGCGGCTTCTGCCAGGAAGCCTGCCCGGTGGACGCGATCGTCGAAGGACCGAACTTCGAATTCGCAACGGAAACCCGTGAAGAGCTCTACTACGACAAGGAAAAGCTGCTTGCCAACGGGGACCGTTGGGAACGCGAAATCGCCCGCAACATTGAAATTGATGCGCCTTATCGTTAGGAGCATACCCGACACTTCGACATCAGCCCGGCAATCCGGCCGGGCCCCGCATCTCCGGTCCGGACGGGCCACTCGACAGGCAGGTCTATGATATGATCCTGGAAGCCCTTTTTTTCTATCTGTTTGCCGGTGTCACACTGGCATCAGGACTGATGGTGATTGCCGCGCGCAATCCGGTGACTTCGGTTCTGTTTCTGATCCTGGCCTTCGTAAACTCTGCCGGTCTGTTTGTGCTTCTGGGCGCTGAATATCTGGCGATGCTTCTTGTCGTTGTCTATGTCGGTGCAGTTGCTGTTCTCTTCCTGTTTGTGGTCATGATGCTGGATGTCGATTTTGTCGAATTGCGGCAAGGCTTCCTGCAATATCTGCCGATCGGCGGGTTGGTCGGCCTCATATTGATGGTCGAGCTTCTGATGGGTCTGGGAGCCTGGATCATAGCGCCCGAGGCACTCAGGCACGGTGCGGAACCAACGCCGGATCTGGCCGACAAGAGCAACATCGAAGCGCTCGGCTCGGTGCTCTACACGAAATACATCTACTTCTTCCAGGTCGCTGGCCTGGTGCTGCTGGTGGCGATGATCGGGGCGATTGTGCTCACGCTCCGTCACAAGCCGAACGTCAAACGTCAAAGCATTCCGGATCAGGTTGCGCGCACCCGCGAAACTGCCATCGAGGTCCGCAAGGTGGAGACGGGCAAGGGAATCTGACGCGGCGGGAACGCGTCACTTTAGGAAAGTCCGGAAACAGGCACGCTCCTCCGTGCGGCTTCCGGTTGGGGTAAATGAGGGGAGCACGGCGAGGCGCCCATGGAAATCGGTCTGTCGCATTATCTGTCGGTCGCGGCGATCCTGTTCACAATCGGGATCTTCGGGATCTTTTTGAACAGGAAGAACGTGATTGTCATCTTGATGTCTATCGAGCTGCTTCTGCTGTCGGTGAACATCAATTTCGTCGCCTTTTCGTCGTTCCTCGGAGACTTGATGGGACAGATTTTCACGATGCTGGTGCTTACCGTGGCCGCTGCTGAGGCGGCGATCGGGCTTGCGATCCTGGTGGTGTTCCACCGGAACCGTGGCTCCATCGCTGTTGAAGACGTCAATGTGATGAAAGGCTAGGAGCTGATGTATTCCGCAATTCTGTTCCTGCCGCTTATCGGCTTCCTGATTGCAGGCCTTTTTGGCCGCACCATCGGGGACAAAGCCTGTGAGTACGTCACAAGCGGTCTAGTCATCCTCGCGGCGCTTTTGTCCTGGGTCAGCTTCTTCGGCTTCTGGCTCGGCGGCTCGGAACTGCAGATCATTGAGTTGTTCCGGTGGGTTGACGCGGGCGACCTTAAAGTGTCCTGGTCTATCCGTGTGGACACGCTGACCGCAGTCATGCTGGTGGTGGTCAACACGGTGTCCGCGCTGGTGCATGTCTATTCCATCGGGTACATGCATCACGATCCGCACCGTCCTCGTTTCTTCGCCTATCTGTCACTGTTCACCTTTGCGATGCTGTCGCTCGTGACTGCCGACAACCTGCTGCAGATGTTCTTCGGCTGGGAAGGCGTCGGATTGGCGTCCTATCTGCTGATCGGCTTCTGGTACAAGAAGCCGTCAGCCAATGCTGCGGCCATCAAGGCGTTCGTGGTCAACCGCGTCGGTGACTTCGGCTTTGCGCTCGGGATTTTCGGTGTTTTCTACCTCTTCCAGAGCATTGAATTCACAACGATCTTCAACGATGCGCCGTCCTTCATCGAGGGCGAAGAGCCGGTCATGTCGTTCCTCGGATATCAGCTTGACCCGCAAGGAGCGATGACCATCGTCTGCCTGCTGCTCTTCATGGGCGCGATGGGGAAATCCGCACAGTTCCTGCTCCACACCTGGTTGCCGGACGCGATGGAAGGCCCGACGCCGGTGTCCGCTCTCATTCACGCTGCAACGATGGTGACCGCAGGTGTCTTCATGGTGGCGCGCCTGTCGCCGCTGATGGAGCTATCCCACACCGCGCTTGCCGTGATCGTTTTCTTCGGAGCGACCACGGCCTTCTTCGCGGCAACAGTCGGTCTGGTTCAAAACGATATCAAGCGTGTGATCGCGTATTCGACGTGTTCCCAACTTGGCTACATGTTCGTCGCCCTTGGGGTCGGCGCCTATTCGATCGGCATCTTCCACCTGTTCACACACGCTTTTTTCAAGGCGCTCCTGTTCCTGTGTGCCGGTTCCGTGATCCACGCGGTGTCTGACGAACAGGACATGCGCAAGATGGGCGGGCTCAGGAAACACATTCCAATCACCTACTGGACGATGATGATCGGCACGTTGGCCCTGACCGGCGTCGGCATTCCGTTTACGCATATCGGCTTTGCCGGGTTTGTTTCGAAAGACGGGATCATCGAGGCCGCCTTTGCAGGGGCCGGGGGTGAGCACGCAAATCCGATGGCGCTCTACGGCTTCTGGCTGACCGTGATTGCCGCTGCGCTCACGTCCTTCTATTCTTGGCGTCTCACATTCATGACCTTCCACGGCAAGCCGCGCGCACCGGTCGATGTCATGAAACATGTCCATGAATCACCACTTGTGATGACAGTGCCCCTGTTCATCCTGTCGATCGGCGCGGTGCTGGCCGGAATGGTGTTCTACAATTCGTTCTTCTATTCCGAAGAGGCCTACACGGCGTTCTGGGATGGCGCATTGCCCGCCTTTGGCGATCTCCATGTGCTTCATGCCATGCACGATGTTCCGGCATGGGTCAGGGTATCACCCTTCGTCATGATGGTGATTGGCTTCCTCGTCGCGTACCAGTTCTACATCCGCTCCCCTGAAATGCCGAAGAAGCTCGCCGAGCGTCATCAGGGTCTCTACAAATTCCTCCTGAACAAGTGGTATTTTGACGAGATCTACGACTTCCTTATTGTCCGCCCGGTGATGTGGGTTGGCAGAATGCTCTGGAAGAAGGGTGACGGCACAGTCATTGACGGGTTTGGCCCCGATGGGATTTCCGCGCGGGTACAGAACGTGACGTCCTGGGTGGTCAGGCTCCAGACCGGATATCTTTACCACTACGCATTTGCAATGCTGATCGGTGTGGCTGCGCTGATCACCTGGTCAATGTTCACCGGTGCCGGCACCGGCGGGGGTGCACACTAATGATTGACTGGCCAATTCTGTCACTCACGACATTTCTGCCGTTGCTCGGTGTCCTCTTCATTCTTCTGGTTCCAGGAGAAGACGAAGGCAGCAAGCGCAATATCCGGATGGTCGCACTTGTGACCACCGGGGTGACGTTCCTGTTGTCCTTGTTCATCTGGGGCAATTTCGACTATTCAAATCCAGGCTTCCAGTTTGTTGAGAACCGGGACTGGCTCGGTGGCGACATCAGCTACAAGATGGGTGTCGACGGGATCTCGATCCTATTCGTAATCCTGACCACATTCCTGATGCCGTTCTGCATTCTCGCGTCATGGGAAAGCATTCAGAACCGCGTGAAGGAATACATGATCGCGTTCCTGGTGCTGGAAACGCTGATGATCGGCGTGTTCTGCGCGCTCGATCTGTTCGTGTTCTACATCTTCTTCGAAGCCGGCCTGATCCCGATGTTCCTGATCATCGGCGTCTGGGGCGGCAAGCGTCGTGTGTATGCGTCGTACAAGTTCTTCCTCTACACGTTGCTCGGTTCGGTCCTGATGCTGATCGCGATCATGACTATGTACTGGGACGCCGGGACGACCGATATCGAGACGCTGCTGGCGCATTCGTTCCCGTCGGGCATGCAGACCTGGCTATGGCTGGCATTCTTTGCGTCCTTCGCAGTGAAAATGCCGATGTGGCCGGTGCATACCTGGCTGCCGGATGCACACGTTGAAGCTCCGACGGCGGGGTCCGTGATCCTGGCAGGTATTCTGTTGAAGCTCGGCGGTTACGGCTTCCTGCGGTTCTCTCTGCCCATGTTCCCGATCGCCTCGGACATGTTTGCGCCGTTCATCTTCACGCTTTCGGTTGTAGCGATCATCTACACCTCGCTTGTGGCGCTCGCCCAGGAGGATATCAAGAAGCTGATCGCGTATTCATCCGTCGCCCACATGGGCTACGTGACGATGGGTATCTTCACGATGACCGAACAGGGTGTTCAGGGCGGCATCTTCCAGATGCTGTCGCACGGCATCGTGTCGGGTGCGCTCTTCCTGTGTGTCGGGGTCATCTATGACCGGATGCACACGCGCGAAATATCTGCCTATGGCGGGCTTGTGAGCAGGATGCCGAAATACGCCGTCGCCTTCCTGATCTTTACCATGGCCAATGTCGGGCTACCGGGCACGTCTGGTTTCGTTGGCGAAATTCTGACGCTCATGGGAGCGTTCCAGGTCAACACCTGGGTCGCGTTCTTTGCCACCTCCGGCGTGATCCTGTCGGCGGCCTATGCGCTTTATCTCTACCGCCGGGTCGTGTTTGGCGCCCTGGAAAAGGAAAGCCTGAAATCGATGCTGGATCTCAATCTTCGGGAAAAAGTTATCCTGTTCCCGATGATCGTCCTGACGATCTTCTTCGGGTTCTATCCGATGGCGATCCTCGACGTGACCCAGGGGTCGGTGGACAATCTCATCAATCAATACACTGCAGCGCTTGAGGCCGCCGGGGTAACCCAGCATGCGGCAGCAGCTGCAGCGTCGCACTAAGGGTTCGGGGGCGAGACAGAGTTATGTCAGATGTGACCCAATTGCCAGATCTCATGCCGGTACTACCGGAGATCATCCTGGCTGTCGGAGCCATGGTGCTGTTGATGATCGGCGCATTTGGCGGCAAGGGCGTGAGCTACGCGGTTTTTGGTTTTGCCATGGGATTGCTCGGCGCCGCCTTCCTCGTGCTCATGCTGGTTCCGAGCTTCGGCGAAACGTTTGGCGGGTCGTTCGTTCTGGATGAATTCGCCTACCTGCTCAAGCTTCTGGTGCTCGCCGGATCGTTCTTTGCGATAGCGATGTCCTGGGCCTACGCGAAGAGCCAGTCGTTCGACCATTTCGAATATCCGATCCTGATCGTGCTGGCGACACTCGGCATGATGCTGATGCTTTCGGCAAACGATATGATCGCGCTCTATATGGGACTGGAGCTGCAAAGTCTGTCGCTCTATGTGGTCGCGGCCATCAACAGGGATAGTGTCCGCTCAACCGAAGCCGGGCTTAAATATTTCGTCCTGGGCGCACTCTCGTCCGGCATGCTGCTCTACGGCATGTCGCTCGTCTATGGTTTCACCGGCCAGGTCTCTTTCGAGGGCATCGCAAGTGTCCTGTCGCATGACGGCGCCAATATCGGTCTGGTGATCGGTCTGACCTTCATTCTGGCCGGACTTGCCTTCAAGATTTCGGCGGTTCCGTTCCATATGTGGACACCCGACGTTTATGAAGGTGCCCCGACACCGGTGACGGCGTTTCTTGCGGCTGCTCCGAAGGTCGCCGCGATGGGGATGCTGGTCAGGATCGTCATCGAAGCGTTCCAGCCTGTCACCAGCGACTGGCAGCAGATCGTGGTTTTTGTCTCCATCGCCTCGATGGCACTTGGCGCATTCGCCGCCATCGGTCAGCGGAACCTGAAACGGCTGATGGCTTATTCCTCGATCGGTCATATGGGATACGCGCTGGTCGGGCTGGCTGCCGGAACACAGACAGGCGTCGAAGGCGTGATCTTCTACATGATCGCCTATCTCGGCATGACGCTTGGTGTATTTGCCTGCATCTTGTCGATGCGCCGCAAAGACGGGATGGTTGAGGAAATAGACGATTTGTCGGGTCTGTCACAGACCAACCTGCCAATGGCTATTCTGCTTGGTTTGCTGATGTTTTCCCTCGCCGGAATTCCGCCGCTCGTCGGTTTTTTCGGCAAGTGGTATGTCTTCGTCGCAGCCGTCGAGGCGGGTCTTTACCCGCTTGCGATCATCGGCGTTCTGATGTCGGTCGTCGGTGCCTATTACTACCTTCGGATCGTCAAGGTCATGTTCTTCGACGAACCGGTTGAAGGGTTCGAGGCCATGCCGATGGAATTGAAGGTTGTTCTCGGGCTCTCGAGCATCTTCGTGGTTCTGTTCTGGCTTGCTCCCGGACAGGTTGTGAACGCTGCCAGCGCTGCGGCGCAATCTCTCTTCTGACAACGGCCATGACACGTCAAGCATCTGAATGTCCGGCGCCTGGTGCGCCGGATTTTCTCTATGAAGAACACGAAAGCGTCGGCTCGACAAACGCCGTGTGCTTCGAGAGAGCCCGCCAGGGGCACAACGGGTCGCTTTGGGTACGGGCTGACGAACAGACAGAGGGCAGGGGACGCCGGGGCCGGGATTGGTCGTCACCGGCTGGAAACCTCTTCACCAGTTTGCTCCTGATCAATCCTGAACCGGTAGACCGGATCGGAGAACTGCCGCTTGTTGCGGCCGTTGCGCTTGCTGACGCAGTTGACAAAGCGGCCGGAACACTCCATCTGGTGGGGCTGAAATGGCCAAACGATCTTTTGGTGAACGGGGCAAAGCTCTCAGGCATTCTGCTTGAGGCGGAAGTTCTTTCCGATGACAGACAGGCTGTCGTTATCGGTTTCGGGGTCAATTGTATCTCTCACCCGCCGCTTTCGCTGTACAAGGCGACCGATCTCAGGAGCCTGGGTTATCAGGTTCCTGTCGAAACCTTGTTCGAAGCACTTGCTTCTGCCTTTTCGGTTCACTACCGGAACTGGCAGAAACCGGGCGGGTTTGAAGACGTGCGAAGGCACTGGCTCAAACGGGCGACGCACCTGGGCAAAGAGATATCCGTCAAAACGGCCAGAGAAGACATTACCGGCATTTTTGCCGACTTGGATGCGCATGGTCATCTTGTCCTGAAACAGGATGATGGCCGGCAGCGCACCATATACGCAGGCGATGTGTTTTTGTCCGGCGACTAAGCGCCGGAACCAGCCTGCCGAAAGGTTTGAAGGAGCGATCCATGGCTTCGGCCAGAAAGAACAAGAACGAAATCGTTTTTCTGCCACTGGGTGGCGTTGGGGAAATAGGAATGAATCTCGGCCTCTACGGCTTTGGCCCGGAAGAGGAAAGAATATGGCTGATCGTCGATTGCGGGGTGAGCTTTGCCGGACCCGAATTACCCGGCATTGATCTCATTGTCCCGGATATCAAGTTCCTCGAAGACGAGGTCAAAAACATTGCCGGCATGGTGATTACCCATGCACACGAAGACCACTATGGCGGAATTCTGCACCTTTGGCCTTATCTGAAGGTGCCCGTTTACGCAACGGCGTTTACCGCAGGTCTGCTGGCAGCCAAAGCTGAGAGCGAGCCCGGCGCCGAAGAGGTGCCGGTGACGGTGGTCAAACAGGGCGAACGCCACACGATCGGTCCGTTCGAAGTTGAGTTTATCGCAATGGCGCACTCGATTCCCGAACCCTGTGCACTCGCGATTCGTACACCGGCCGGTCTCGTGCTTCATACGGGGGACTGGAAAATCGACCCGACACCGGGCGTGGGTCTTCCCATAGACATGAAGCGGTTCGGCGAGCTCGGACGCGAGGGCGTGATGGCGCTTGTCTGCGACAGCACCAATGCAGTGCGCGACGGAGTCAGTCCCAGCGAAGCGGACGTTGCCGAAGAACTGAAGAAGGTAATTGCCAATGCCAAGCACAGGGTTGCGGTGACAACCTTTGCGTCAAATGTCGCTAGACTGAAGGCAATTGCGACGGCAGCTGCCGCCAATGAGCGTGATGTCGTGGTTGTCGGGCGCTCCATGCGCCGTGTTATCGAGGTCGCGAGCGAGCTTGGCTACATGGACGGGCTACCGCACTTTCATGACGAGGATGCGTTTGGGTATCTGCCGCGCGAGAAGGCGGTGCTGCTTTGCACGGGGTCGCAGGGTGAGAGCCGGGCGGCTCTGGCCCGAATCGCAGCGGGCGATCACAGGAATGTTGCCTTGTCCAAAGGCGACATGGTGATCTTCTCATCACGCACAATCCCGGGCAACGAAAAGGCGGTTGGTGACGTCCTCAACAACCTGGCGGACCAGGATATTGAGACCGTGACCGACAAGGACGCGCTCGTGCATGTGTCCGGGCATCCGCGGCGTGGTGAACTTCAGCAGCTATACGCGCTGGTTAAGCCGAACGTCGTACTTCCCGTTCACGGCGAACCGATGCATCTTGCAGCTCACGCGGCGTTCGCAAAGGAGCAGGGTGTTCCTGAGGTCGTGCGCGGCAAGAATGGAGACATCATCTGCCTGAATGCCGGCAGAGCCGCCATCATAGATGAAGCGCCGTCCGGAATTCTCGTCAAGGACGGTGACATTCTCGACGATCCGGAGGTTACCGGTGTGAAAGAGCGGCGCAAATTGTCCTTTGCGGGTGCTGCCGTGGTTATGCTGGTCATAAACCGCGCAGGAGAACTGCTGAATGATCCCGACGTCACTCTACTTGGCCTGCCCGATACGGACGATGACGGTGAACCGATGGAGGACATCGTCATCAAAGCGGTGACCGGGGCGGTTCGAAGCATTCCGAAGTCGCGGCGCAGGGACAAGGACCTGGTTGCCGAAGCAGCGCGGCGTGCCGCACGTGCAGAGGTTCTGGACGTATGGGGCAAAAAGACGCTCTGCAAGGTGATGGTGACGCAACTATAGTTCATGCGGGCGGCCTGTGAGGCCAGCCATGTGGAGGTATTGAAATGATCGGACGGTTGAATCACGTTGCCATTGCGGTGTCGGATATCGCGGCTGCCACAGCGGTCTACAGGGACACGCTCGGCGCCGAGGTGTCGGCCAAGGAAGAGCAGCCCGATCACGGTGTGAGTACCGTATTCATCAACCTCCCAAACACCAAGATTGAATTGCTTGAGCCGCTCGGAGAAGATTCGCCGATTGCCAAGTTCCTGGAAAAGAATCCGTCAGGCGGCATTCATCACGTTTGCTACGAGGTCGACGACATCATTGCAGCGCGAGACAAGCTGGTTGCCGATGGTGCGAGGGTGCTGGGCAACGGAGAGCCGAAGATCGGTGCGCACGGAAAGCCGGTCCTGTTTCTTCACCCGAAGGACTTTCTGGGGACGCTCACGGAACTTGAAGAGGCCTGATCGATGTCCGTGGCGTTTGGCATTGCCATTTTCTTCATGCTCTGGTGGATCATCCTGTTTGCCATGCTTCCCTTTGGACTGCATCGCACACAAGAAGAGGCGGGCGAGATCGTGCCGGGGACAGAGCCGAGCGCACCCAGCAAGCCGAAATTTCTGAAGGTCATCCTTCTGACGACGATCGTGACGACAATCGTGTTTTCCGCTTACCTCACCCTAAGGCAATCGGGGTTCGGGCTCGACGATATCCCATTTTTCCAACCGCCAAGCAGCAGTTCCGCTCAGTCGTTCGGGAGCGAATCGCTGCCGGGATAAGCGGCATTTACGTTTGCCAGACAAAAAACGGCTCCCTGAGGAGCCGTTTTTCTTTTTCGCGCCATGAACGCCTTGAAGTTAGACTTGCTGTTTCCGGCGACGCCAACCGATGAATCCCAATGCTGCGATCCCGCCGGCCAAAAGCGGCAACGCCGCAGGGACGGGCACTGGCGTGACGCCGTACTGGATGTCAATTGACGTTGATGCGATGATATTGCCGTTCAGCGCGGCCGACAGGTTGATGGTGTAGAGACCTTCCGCCTGAGGGTCGATCCAGTCTGGTGTGAAGAAGCCCATGTTCCAGGAATTCTGAGCGACGTTTTGGGTTGCAATCCCGCTCGCATAGTCAATCGGCCCCGCAGCAACGGTACCACCGCCATTCCCAGTGGAATTGTCGCCGAGTGCATTGTCGACATAGAGCTGGTTGACCGGGTCAAATGACAAAAAGCTCGTTCCCGATGTCGGGATGAGATCGATTTCCAGAAGGTAGGTCAGATCATCCAGGAAATATGAGCTGCTTCCGGATGCATTTACGTTGATCGACCATTCAAAATTGAATGCCGAATAATTCGACGGCGCATTGCTCGAAGCGGGAGAAAACGTGTAGGTCCGATCACCGTCGTAATTGAATGTGTTCTCTGGCAGACTGCTGCTGTTAAAACGAACCTTTCCGCGCAGGCCCAATTCGACATCACCCGTATTTACGCCGGTGAATGAGCCGTTTGTGTTGCCGGATCCGAAGATGACTTCCGGTGTTACCAAACCGGTTCCGTTGACTGGGGCTGCCTGGACCGTTCCGGAGAACAGAACACCGGTGGCCACGAGGACTGCAGATTTCAAGAACCGATGTAGCATGGGTTGGAGAACTCCCTGAAGAACAACACTTAGTATAAATTTCAATGCAATTTAAATCTAATTTTCTGACTAGGTCAACTTTGATTAGCCCATGTTTTCTGTGCCGCACAATCATTGCCGAGACGATTTTATTCTGTCGTGTTGTTTATTTGAGTTGTAGAAAAAATGACGTAGCGGAATTTTGAAAGAGATTTATACTTAGCCACAAAAGAAAAAGGCAGAGCAAAGCTCTGCCTTTATAAAGTTCCGCGTCTAAATTGACCCTGTTCCCTTACCGATCGTTAAACAATCCAGCTGGGCGGCTGCAGATCTGACGATGCGCCAGAGGGTCCTTCCTCCCAAGACTCAGACCGCGATGTCCTTGAGCATCTAAGCATTTCTGCTGAGGCATCTTGTTGTTATGGAACGGAAACCTAGCCGAACTCTTCGGCCTTGTCACCTGTTTGTCGTAAAGAGCCTATTTTTTTTGCTTGCCTAATTAGTCTGCAGTATCACATCTGGTATTCGTGCTTCCAAGAACTACTGAAATTGAGCAGGCAGACAAAAGACATTTCCTCAACTTAGGCGCATTTCGACAGCAAATTCTGCAGATCGTCAGACGGTTTTTGCAAGGGGCTTGTTTTTAGGCGCTGCATGCGGTTTGACTGCGCACAATTCAAGCTATGCCCAGATCGAGAGTGCATTCATGCGTTTGTCCAAATACTTTCTCCCCATCTTGAAAGAGACGCCGAAGGAAGCGGAAATTGTTTCGCATCGTCTGATGCTTCGCGCCGGGATGATTCGGCAGCAATCCGCCGGTATCTACTCCTGGCTGCCGCTCGGCCTGAAGGTTTTGCGCAAGATTGAGCGGATTGTGGAGGAAGAACAGGCACGCGCTGGCGCCATTCAGTTGCTGATGCCGACAATACAGTCGGCGGACCTGTGGCGGGAAAGCGGGCGGTATGATGCCTATGGCAAGGAAATGCTGCGCATTACCGACCGGCATGAAAGGGATATGCTTTTCGGGCCCACCAACGAAGAGATGATCACAGATATCTTCCGCGGTTACGTGCGCTCCTACAAGGATCTGCCACTCAATCTCTATCATATTCAATGGAAATTCAGGGATGAGGTCCGCCCGCGATTCGGTGTCATGCGCGGCCGCGAGTTTTTGATGAAGGATGCCTATTCCTTCGATCTTGACAAGGAGGCCGCGCGTCACGCGTACAACAGAATGTTTGTCGCGTACCTGCGTACATTCGATCGTATGGGCTTGAAGGCCATCCCGATGAAGGCTGATACGGGACCGATCGGCGGAGACATGAGCCACGAATTCATCATTCTGGCTGAGACCGGTGAAAGCGAGGTCTTCTGCGACAAGTCGCTGCTTGAGATGCCCATTCCAGATGAAAGCACCGATTTTTTCGCGGACCTGACACAACTTGTGACGGGTTGGACGACGCCTTATGCGGCAACCGATGAAATGCATGACGCTTCGGCATTTGAACGTCTGCCCGAAGAGAACCGTGTTTCGGCACGCGGGATTGAAGTTGGACATATCTTCTACTTCGGGACCAAGTATTCCAATGCAATGGGTGCCAAGGTTGCGACCGCAGAGGGAACTGAAGTTCCGGTTCACATGGGCTCCTACGGTGTCGGCGTATCGCGCCTTCTTGGCGCTTTGATCGAAGCCAATCATGACGAAGCGGGCATCGTCTGGCCGAAATCCGTTACACCGTTTCACGTTGGCCTGATCAACCTGAAACCAGGCGATGAACTGACAGACAACACGTCCGAAGACCTGTATTCGAAACTTCAGGCAGCGGGGCTGGAAGTCCTTTATGACGAGACCGACACGCGCGCAGGTGCAAAGTTTGCGACGATGGATCTGATTGGTCTTCCGTTCCAGGTCGTCGCTGGACCAAGAGGGTTGAAGGATGGTCTCCTGGAGGTGAAGGACCGGTCAACTGGGGAAAAGGAAATGCTGACCCCGGAGGCCACCTTCAACAAATTGACGGCGGCATTGACGGAGTGACCCAGTCCGGTGATCCTTTGGTTGGGGATTCGGCCGCTTTGTTGTGCGGGCGCTTGGGCATTGCTGAAGTGGATTGACAATGACGGCAGCAGACACGGCGGAAATTGGCGACAGCCAAAAAGCGGAAGCGCCTACGCGCCCATTTTCCACATTTGAGTGGATGATCGCGGGAAGGTATCTCCGCTCCCGTCGGCGGGAAACCTTTATTTCGGTGATTGCGGGCTTCTCCTTTGCCGGAATCATGCTGGGAGTTGCAACCCTGATCATCGTCATGGCGGTGATGAACGGGTTCCGGTCCGAACTGCTCGACAAGATCCTGGGCATCAACGGTCACATGCTGGTGCAGCCGATCGACTTGCCGCTGAACGACTATGATGCCGTTTCGGAGCGCCTCGAAGGGGTGCCCGACGTTGTAGCAGCGTTTCCCTTTATCGAGGGACAGGCGCTGGTTTCCGGCCCGGCGGGCAATCTTGGTGCGTTGGTCCGCGGTGTTTATGAAAGCGATCTGCGCCGGATGCCTTTGGTCGCCGAGAACATTCATCCAGGATCCATAGATGGTTTCGATGCAGGCGTCGGCGTTGTGATCGGTTCGCGGATGGCCCAGCAATTGGGCCTGACCGTCGGCGATAACATCACGATCATCTCGCCGCGCGGCAGCGTGACGCCGATGGGGGTTACGCCCCGGGTCAAGGCTTACCCGGTGTCTGCGATCTTTGAGATCGGAATGAGCGAATACGACGCGACGTTCCTGTTCATGCCGCTGGAAGAAGCCCAAGCCTATTTCAACATGGGCGACAGGGCGACGGGCATCGAGATCTATGTCGTCGATCCGGACAATGTCAAAGTCATGACAAAGGCGATCGAGGAGGGGGCCAACAGGCCGACATTTGTCACGGACTGGACGCAGCGCAACGCCACATTCTTTTCCGCGCTGGAAGTCGAGCGCAACGTGATGTTCATTATCCTGACGCTGATTGTCCTGGTTGCGGCTTTGAATATCATTTCCGGTCTGATCATGCTGGTCAAAGACAAGGGTAGGGACATCGCCATATTACGCACCATGGGCGCAACGCGTGGTGCCATCATGCGGATCTTCCTGATCACTGGTGCAAGTATCGGCATTGTGGGAACACTGGCAGGGTTTTTTCTTGGCCTGATTGTGTGTCTCAATATTGAAAGTATCCGTCAGTTCGTTTCCTGGCTGACCTCAACTCAACTTTTCGATCCGACACTTTATTTTCTCTCCAAATTGCCGGCTGAAATCGACAGCGGCGAGACGATCACGGTTCTGCTGATGGCTTTGCTGCTGTCGCTTCTGGCGACGCTCTATCCAGCCTGGCGCGCAGCGCGTCTCGATCCGGTCGAAGCTCTTCGGTATGAATGAGGAGGCGGGAGATGAATATGGCAGTTGATCCCCGCCGGGCGTCCGGTGCCGCACCTGCAGCAATTGAACTTTCCTCGATTGTCCGGAGCTTTGATGAAGGAGACCGCAAGCTTCACATCCTGAAGGGTGCCAATCTGAGGATAGAGCCGGGTGAGATGGTGGCTCTTGTTGCACCATCAGGCACCGGGAAATCGACCCTGTTGCATCTTGCAGGGCTATTGGAGCGTCCAGATGAAGGTGACGTCTTTCTTGGTCCTGTGAATTGTTCTGATCTGTCAGACGATGAAAGAACGGCGATCAGACGGAACGATATCGGGTTCGTCTATCAGTTTCACCACCTGTTGCCTGAATTCACGGCCCTGGAAAATGTGATGATGCCGCAACTGATCCGGGGCCTGCCGAAAAAGGTGGCCGCGGAACGGGCAGACGAGTTGCTGAAATACATGCGGCTCGGCGATCGCGGAAGCCACAGACCGTCGGAGCTGTCCGGCGGTGAACAACAGCGTGTGGCCGTCGCGCGTGCTGTCGCCAACGCGCCGCGCATATTGCTTCTCGACGAGCCAACCGGAAATCTTGACCCGAATACAGCACATTATGTGTTCGATGCACTTGCAGCGCTTGTGCGTGCCTCCGGTGTTGCGACATTGTTCGCCACGCACAATCTGGAACTGGCCGGGCGTATGGACCGGGCGATCACGCTCGAGGATGGTCTGGTGAAGGACCTTGTCACAAAGGCCTGAAACCATCTTTCCAGGCTGAGTGAAGCGGTTTCAGGAACAAATCAAAAACGCATCGTTTAATTGTTTTTCTACCTCGACGGCACAAGGGGAACAAAAAGTGCTTGCAAAAAGAACAAAGATGGAACATATTCGATTTATGGAGTGATTGAGTGTTGGAGGGCGATATGTTCCACATTGCACGTGATTTTGCAGCGTTTGCTTCCCTGGTCTGTTTCTGCACAACGATCGCTGTTTGGGGCGAAGTTCTGTTCGCGGTCGGTTAAGCGGCGGTGTTCTTTCTGAATCGCACGCATTGAAGCAATTCTGCCTTGCGGTTACTCGCGCTGCGCACCAGACGCGCACGAAGTGTTTTCTTGAAGAAAAAGAACAACGGGTACAATCGGTCGTAAGGGTCGACTCAATTATCGAGACGCGCTTCACTTGGCGCTGATTCCTCTGTTTGAGACGGACCAGTTTATGACCGGTGGTGAAAGCGAATCTGCAACGCATATCGAACATCCAGCGACAGGTGAGCGTCCTGGCAACGGACCGGGCTTTGTGCATTTGAGAGTTCATTCAGCACTCTCGTTGCTGGAAGGCGCATTGCCCATCAAGAAGCTGTTGGATCTTGCCAAAGCGGATTCACAGCCTGCTCTTGCAGTTGCTGACACGAACAATCTCTTTGGCGCACAGGAGTTTTCGAGCAAAGCCTGGAGTGCGGGCATCCAGCCGATCACGGCGTGCCAGCTTTCGGTATTTTTCGATGACGGTCTCGACAGCGGTCGCAAGGGCGAGCTGGCACTTGCCGATGTCGTTGTGATCGCGATGAGCGAAGCCGGCTATGAAAATCTCATGGAGCTGACGTCCAAGGCCTTTCTCGACACAGAAACCGGACTGAAGCCTCATGTGAGCGTTGAAGACCTTCTTTCCAGATCGAAAGACGTGATCCTGTTGACCGGCGCGCATTCCGGTCCGGTCGGAGCGGCATTGCTGGCAGGACAAAAGGATCATGCCAGGGAACGCCTTTCTAAGCTGGCAAGCGGGTTCCCGGATCGCTGCTATGTTGAACTTCAGCGGCACGGCATGGAAGCTGAGCGCAAGACGGAAGATGCTTTCCTCGACCTTGCTTACGAATTCAACCTTCCGCTCGTTGCCACCAATGAAGCCTTTTTTCCGAAACGCGAAGACTACGAGGCGCACGACGCCCTAATCTGCATTTCAGAAGGCCGGGTGCTTATCGAAGACGACCGGAGGCGATTGACACCGGAGCACTACTTCAAGACACGAGACGAAATGTGTGCCTTGTTTTCGGATTTGCCGGAGGCACTTGAGTCGACGCTTGAAATCGCGCGACGGTGCAGTTTCAGACCGCTCAAGCGGGCACCGATCCTGCCAAGATTTGCAGGCGCGCAAGCCGATCCTGAGGAGGCCGAACGCGCGGAATCCGAGGAGCTGAAACGTCAGGCCCGCGAAGGGCTGCAAGCGCGGCTGGATGCGCACGGCCTGGCCCCGGGCCTGGAGGAAAAGGATTACTGGGAACGGCTCGATTACGAGACCGGTATCATCGAGCGGATGAAGTTTCCAGGGTACTTCCTGATCGTCGCCGATTTCATCAAATGGGCAAAGGCCCAGGACATTCCCGTCGGGCCCGGACGTGGCTCGGGTGCCGGGTCGCTTGTCGCCTGGTCATTGACGATTACCGACCTCGACCCGATGCGCTTTTCGCTCCTGTTCGAACGCTTTCTCAATCCGGAACGTGTTTCGATGCCGGACTTTGATATCGACTTTTGTCAGAGCCGCCGCGAAGAGGTTATCCGCTACGTTCAGGAGAAGTACGGGCGCCAACAAGTCGCACAGATTATCACGTTCGGATCGCTGCAGGCGCGCGCCGTGCTGAGAGATGTCGGCCGCGTGCTGCAAATGCCATACGGACAAGTGGACCGGCTATGCAAGCTGGTGCCCGCAAACCCTGCGAACCCGGTGACGCTTGCACAGGCAATCGAGGATGAACCGCGTCTGCGTGAAGCTGCCAAGGAAGAGGAGATTGTCGAACGCCTGTTGTCGATGGCCCAAAAGCTGGAAGGGCTTTACCGGCACGCCTCCACCCACGCAGCGGGTGTCGTGATCGGGGACCGTCCGCTGGAACAGCTCGTTCCGCTTTATCGAGATCCGCGTTCGGATATGCCCGTCGCGCAATTCAATATGAAGATGGTCGAGGACGCGGGTCTCGTTAAGTTCGACTTTCTCGGCCTGAAGACGTTGACGGTCATTGATACCGCTGTTGCGCTGATTAAACGCCGGGGCGTAGAGGTTGATATCGCCGGATTGCCGATCGACGATGTCAAAACCTACGAAATGCTGGCCCGGGCTGAGACGTTTGGCGTGTTCCAGCTGGAAAGTCAGGGCATGCGCCGCGCTGTTGCCGGGATGAAGCCTGACAGATTTGAGGACATTATCGCACTTGTCGCGCTTTATCGTCCCGGTCCGATGGAGAACATTCCCGTTTATAATGCGGTGAAGCACGGAGAACAGGAGCCCGATTGCCTCCACCCGCAATTGGAATCGATTCTGATGGAGACGAACGGCATTATCGTCTACCAGGAACAGGTGATGCAGATCGCGCAGGTGCTGTCCGGTTACTCGCTGGGTGAGGCGGATCTCCTGCGGCGGGCGATGGGTAAGAAGATTGCCTCCGAAATGGAGATCCAGCGTGCCCGGTTTGTGGACGGCGCCGTCGAGCGCGGCATCAACAAGAGCCAGGCCGGGACGATCTTCGATCTCGTTGCCAAGTTCGCAAACTATGGCTTCAACAAGTCGCACGCTGCAGCCTATGCGCTTGTGTCCTATCATACAGCCTGGCTCAAGGCGAACCATCCGGTTGAGTTCATGGCGGCTTCTATGACGCTCGACCTCGGGAATACGGACAAGTTGGGCGATTTCCGTCAGGAAGCGCGGCGGATGGGCATCGAGATTGTGCCGCCCTCGATCAACCGGAGCCATGTCTTTTTTGACGTGGCCGAAGGGAAAATTCTCTACGCGATGGGTGCCATCAAAGGCGTCGGCGAACAGGCGGTCGAGCATATCGTGGAGATGCGCGGCGAAGAACCGTTCAAGAGCCTTGGTGATTTCGCAAGGCGCATTTCGCCAAAGTTCCTCAACAAGCGCACGCTTGAAAACCTTGTTGCAGCCGGTGCATTCGATGAACTTGAGGCCAATCGGGCGCGGGTTTTTGAGGGCATCGACCGGATGATGGGGTTGGCGCAGCGTACCGAAGAAAACCGGACACTCGGGCAGGACGAACTTTTTGGCGGCAGCGACAGCGAAGAACCGCTGCAGCTTGATGAGGTCCACGGTTGGACCAATGATGAGAAACTCCAGCGTGAGCATTCAGCCATTGGTTTTTATCTGTCGGCGCATCCTATCGATGAATATGCCGCTGTGCTGGAGAAGATGCGGGCGCAACCCTGGAGCCAGTTTTCCGAGGCTGTGAAACGCGGCGCGTCTCATGGCCGGCTGGCAGGGACTGTTGTGACCATGCAGGAGCGCAAGACGCGCACCGGAACCCGCATGGGTATTGCGCGGCTTTCCGACGCTACAGGTCAGTATGAAGCCCTTCTTTTCCGCGAAAAACTTGAGCAATACCGCGACGTGCTTCAGCCCGGCCGATCTGTCGTCGTGCTTGTCGGCGCTGATATGCGGGACGAAGAACCGTCCTTGCGCATCGAGCAGGTGGATCCGATCGACAAGGTTGCGGCAAGGCTGCAAAAGAGCATGCGCGTCTTTTTGAGGGATGAGCGTCCGATCCAAAGTCTCGCAAAGCAGCTCCGGCTGAAAGGCGAGGGTGACGTCACCGTTGTCATTCTTCTGGAGAACGGTGCGCAGGAGGTTGAGGTCAAACTCCCAGGAAGGTTCCGCCTGTCGCCGGAGATTGCCGGCGCGCTGAAGGCCGTGCCAGGTGTGACTGACGTGCAGATGGCGTGATGTCCCGGAAAAGCTGTATTCTTCAAGTTCACGATCACTGATTGTGTGTATTGCCTGGATACCGCATGGACATCAGTTGTTTTGCGAATGATTTTTAGACAGAAATAATGAAATCGCGACAGAGATTTAGAGAATACATAAAATGATATGAAACGAGTTTTAAGAAATTTTATATTTTGATTTCTTAATGTTTTGAAGGATAAAAGAAATTTTCGCAAACTGTTAATAGTATAAGCATTTTCTCTCTAGATATTGTTTAAGTGATAGGCAATTTCCCTGTATTCTTGTTTGGAAAATCAAGACGTGTGCTGGGAATATTCAAATTGTGGACGAAACTCGCTAGGATTTTTGTACTGCTCGTGTCCCTCGGCGCTGGTTATCAGGCCTTCCAATTCGTGACTCAGTCTGAAGTGGAAGTGGTTGTTGCGCCTCCGCCACCGGAACCTGTTGCGCAGGCCAGGGTTCTGGTCGCGGCCAAGGACATTCCGCAAGGCGGCAAGATTTCCGATCGTGACTTCGCCTGGATCGAGTGGCCCAAAAATGCCATTCCGGAGGGCGCTCTGACGAAATCGGAAGATGATGCCGAAACCCAGAATGTCGTCGGAAGCATAGCGAAGACCGCGATCTATTCCGGAGAACCGATCCGGAGCGAAAGGCTGATCCAGACAGACAAGGGCTACATGGCAACGATCCTGCCGAAGGGAAAGCGGGCGATTGCCGTACGAGTGGAACAGGAGACCTCCGCCGGTGGGTTCATTCTGCCGGGGGACAAGGTCGATCTTATCCTGACAAGAGAGCTCGATGGTGTTGGCGTCACCAGTGAAACAATTCTTGAAAACATCCGTGTTCTCGCAATCGACACGACAACCGCCGGGGAGCAGGACGCAAAGAACCTGTCTCCAAAGAGGACCGCAACATTGGAACTGACCCTGTTCCAGTCCGAAGTTGTCGTTCAGGCGCAGCAGGTCGGGTCGATTGCTCTCGCCTTGCGAAGCGCTGAAGATTCGGCGGAAAACGCCGAAGTGAGCGAGCGCCGGCGTTCGCAGGTTTTTGTGCGTGTTCATCCCGATCATTGGTCCGTCGGCGCGACCAACGGGGTCAATTCCATAGATTGACTGTTGCCCGCCAGCGAGCCCTTGCCTCATTTTGATGTGCAACTGTAGCTGCACGAGTGTCGTTGCATCGGGATTTTGTTCCCACATCGCTCAAGGCGGTCGCATGCGGTTCCTTCTGCCGTGAGCATTGCCTGAACATTGAAAAACAAGAAACATAACCGGGTTTTGGGACTTGAAATAAAATCCCTCGCCAACTATAAGGCGCCCATTCCACACGCAAGGGGCGGAACCTGAGCTTATCGGGATCCATCCGGTGGTCGGCGAGAGCACTCTCACGGCCCTTACTCCTCTTGCGGAGGTTAAACCGGAAAACTCAGGAGTTTAAGGGCCATGTCATTGCCCGATTTTACCATGCGTCAGCTGCTCGAAGCCGGCGTTCACTTTGGTCACCAGAAACACCGTTGGAACCCGCGCATGGGCCAGTACATCTTTGGTGTACGCAACGATGTTCACATCATGGACCTTTCACAGACCGTTCCGCTTCTGCATCAGGCGCTCAAGGCCGTTTCTGACACAGTCGCCGGCGGTGGACGCGTTCTGCTTGTTGGCACAAAGCGTCAGGCACAGGATGCAGTTGCCTCCTCTGCACGCAATTCTGCCCAGTACTTCGTGAATGCCCGCTGGCTTGGCGGCATGCTCACCAACTGGAAAACCATCTCGCAGTCGATCCAGCGTCTTCGTAAACTCGAAGAAACCCTGTCGTCGGATGCAGCAAACGCTTTGACGAAGAAAGAGCGTCTGTTCATGGATCGCGAGCGCGAGAAGCTTGAGCGGAACCTCGGCGGCATCAAGGATATGGGTGGTATCCCGGACCTGATTTTTGTCATCGATACCAACCGTGAAGCGATTGCCATCCAGGAAGCGCGTCGCCTCGGTATTCCTGTCGCGGCAATCCTGGACTCCAACTCGAACCCGGACGGCATCACTTTCCCGGTCCCGGGCAATGACGATGCGGGCCGTGCCATTTCGCTCTATTGCGACCTGATTGCGCGCGCTGCCATCGACGGTATCTCCCGTGCACAAGGTGCAGCCGGCATGGATGTCGGTGAGTCTGAAGAGGCTCCGCTCGAAGAAGCGCTGGTTGAAGAAGCCGGTGAGGCAGCGGCGGCTGAAGAGGCTCCTGCCGAAGAAGCTGCGACCGAAGAAGCAGCTGCTGAAGCCGAGCCGGTTCCGGCTGAGAGCTGAGGTCAAGGACTGCCGCAGTAAATCGGCGGCAGTTTTATGTTGAATTCGCAAGGCGGACTGCACTTTGTTGCAGTCCCGTCATAAAGACGCGGGAAGCAATGGGCTAAACCGTGTCTCATCTGAAACCCCCATCCACGAGGCAATCGATGAGCATTACCGCTGCGATGGTAAAAGAGCTCCGTGAAAAATCCGGCGCTGGCATGATGGACTGTAAGACCGCTCTGAATGAATCGGGCGGCGATATGGAAGCAGCTGTTGACTGGTTGCGCACAAAGGGTCTGGCAAAGGCAGCAAAAAAAGCCGGCCGTGTTGCCGCTGAAGGCCTTGTTGGCGTCGCATCCGAAGGCAACAAGGCTGCTGTTATTGAGCTGAACTCCGAAACGGATTTCGTTGCTCGCAATGAAGGCTTCCAGGAACTGGTCGCGAAGGTGGCCAAGGTCGCCACGTCGACCGACGGTTCTGTTGAAGCTCTCGCGGCTGCCGATCTCGACGGCAAACCGGTCGCCGATGCAATCACCGACGCGATCGCGACGATCGGTGAAAACATGACGTTGCGCCGGTCAGCGCTTCTGTCCGTCGATCAGGGCGTCGTTTCGACCTATGTCCACGGCAAGGTTGCTGACGGTCTCGGCAAGATCGGCGTGCTCGTTGCGCTCCAATCTTCAGCTGATGCTGCGAAGCTCGACGGCCTGGGCCGGCAGATTGCCATGCATGTCGCTGCAACAAGCCCGCTGGCGCTGAACACAGAAGAGCTCGATCCTGTGGTTGTCGAGCGCGAGAAGTCTGTCTTTTCCGAGCAGGCGCGCGAGTCCGGCAAGCCGGACAACATCATTGAAAAAATGGTGGAAGGACGTTTGCGCAAGTTCTACGAGGAAGTTACGCTCGTTAAGCAGGCCTTTGTCATCAACCCTGATCAAACCGTTGAGCAGGCCGTTGAGGCGCTTGCAAAGGACCTGGGAACGGAAGTCAAGCTTACCGGCTTTGTTCGCCTTGCCTTGGGTGAGGGGATTGAGAAGGAAGAGCAGGACTTCGCCGCGGAAGTGGCGGCAGCCACAGGGCAGTAAGCTCAATGAAAGCGCCGGCAAGACCGGCGCTTTTTTTTTAGAAAGACAATTCTAAATCGGGTGAACTCATGACCAATTCTTTGCGCTGGAAACGGATCCTTCTGAAACTCTCCGGCGAGGCCCTTATGGGCTCGCAGGCCTTCGGGATCGACCCGGCGATTGTGCAAAGAATTGCCAAAGAAATTGCAGATGCTGTGGCGCTCGGCGCACAGGTCGGCGTCGTGGTCGGCGGCGGTAACATATTCAGGGGGGTCGCTGTTGCTGCAAAGGGTGGAAACCGGGTCACCGGTGACCACATGGGTATGCTGGCAACGATCATGAACAGCCTCACGCTCGCCGATGCTTTGCGCCGTTTGAAGGTGAATGCACGCGTATTGTCCGCGGTTGCAGTTCCCTCGATCTGCGAGACCTTTTCCCAACGTGTGGCTGACCGCTATATGGAAGACGGCGATGTCATCGTGTTTGCAGGCGGGACGGGCAATCCGTTCTTCACGACGGACAGCGGCGCGGCGCTTCGGGCAGCTGAGATGAAGTGCGATGCCTTCTTGAAAGGCACGCAAGTAGACGGCGTCTATTCAGAAGATCCCAAGGACAATCCTGAGGCTGAACGTTATTTGACGCTCGGCTATGAGGAAGTGATCACACGGAACCTGAAAGTCATGGATACGACGGCAATTGCGCTAGCCCGCGATAACTCAATTCCGGTCATCGTCTTTTCCATTCACACCCCAGGTGCGCTTGTCAGTGTGCTTCAGGAAACGGGCACTTACACAGTCGTGGGTGACTGAAACTTTTAATCCTGATCTTTTGTGCAAGCCCTTGTGTTTCAGCGCGTTTGTGCCATGTTGGCGCGCGCTGAGACTCCATTTAGCCACACATAAAAGAACAGTGAGGACAAAATGTCGGTAGAAGGTGTCGATCTGAACGATTTGAAGCGTCGCATGCAAGGCGCGCTCTCGGTGCTGAAAACCGAATTTGCCGGCCTTCGCACAGGTCGCGCATCGGCCTCGATGCTGGACCCGGTTTCTGTTGACGCCTACGGACAGTCCATGCCTATCAACCAGGTCGCGACCGTCTCCGTTCCCGAGCCCAGGATGGTGGCTGTACAGGTTTGGGACAAGAGCATGGTTGCCGCGGTGGAGAAGGCGATCCGCGAATCAAATCTCGGGCTTAATCCGGTCGTCGACGGTCAGCTTTTGCGCCTGCCTATCCCTGAATTGAACCAGGAGCGGCGCCAGGAGTTGATCAAGGTCGCGCACAAATATGCCGAGCAGGCGAAGGTGGCGATCAGGCACGTACGCCGCGACGGAATGGATGACGCGAAAAAGGCCGAGAAAGACGGTGAAATTTCGCAGGACGACAGCAGAGTTGCTTCGGACGAAGTCCAGAAATTGACCGATCAGATGATCGCAGAGGTCGACGCCATGCTAGAGAAAAAAGAACAGGAAGTTGCACAGGTCTGATTGGCTATCGGACCAGTGAATTGGGGGAGCCAATGAGCGTCAGCGCGAATCCCAACCCGCAGGCACCTGCCATCGAGGGCAGTCCTACCCGGTTACCACAGCATGTCGCGTTTATTATGGATGGCAACGGACGATGGGCAACCGAGCGCGGCCTTCCGAGAACGGAGGGGCACCGGCAAGGACTTGAAGCGCTGCGTACAGCTATCAGACACGCTGGTGACGTAGGCGTGAAGATCGTTACGATCTATAGTTTTTCGTCCGAAAACTGGAATCGGCCGGCGAGCGAAGTGTCGTTTCTCATGGGACTGCTGAAGCGCTTCGTGCAACGGGATCTCAGCGAGCTGCACAAAGCAAATGTCCGGATTCGCATAATCGGTGGCAGGAGCGATCTTGAACCGGGCATCCTGGCCTTGCTGGAAGAAGCCGAAGACGTAACCCGCGGAAATACCGGCCTCGATCTTGTCGTCGCGTTCAACTACGGTTCGCGCTCGGAAATCGTGCGCACTGCGCAGCATCTTGCGCAACAGGTTGCAGACGGAAAACTGCGTGTCGAGGAGATCTCCGAAGACGCGTTTTCGCGAAACCTTGATACAGGTGGGTTGCCGGATCCTGACCTGATTATCCGGACGAGCGGAGAGATGCGCCTTTCAAACTTTCTCCTGTGGCAGGCGGCTTACTCGGAATTCTATTTCTGTGACGTGAATTGGCCGGACTTTGACGAGGCGGCATTCGACGAGGCACTTCAGTGTTTTGGCAATCGCGAGCGACGCTATGGCGGCCTTGATGCCAAGGCGCTTTGATGTTCGGCCCGTGTGATGGCTGACGGCGCAAAATCGAATACAAAAACTGCAGACCTGAAGCTGCGGCTCATCTCGGCCGTCATTCTTGGACCGCTGGTATTGCTTATCACATTTTGGGGCGGAACCGCATTTGCGTTGCTGACCTTGCTGGCCGCGACCTTGTTTCTATGGGAATGGATTACAATTACAGGCGCACGCGAAGCGCATGCGGCGACTGTCATCAGTCTTCTAACGCTTGTAGTGCTCGCCGTTCTTGAATATGCCGGGCTGCCGCAAATTGGTCTTGCCGTCCTTTTCCTTGGGGCCGCAGCAACATTTGCCGTGAGCGGCTTCAACAAGGCTGGCCGCTGGGGTGCCGAGGGCGTTCTTTACAGCGGTCTTGCGCTATTTTCCCTTCTCGTTATCCGGGAAGGGGAAAATGGATTGCTGTTCACATTCTTCCTGATGTTCGTGGTTTGGGCGACAGACATCTTTGCGTACTTTACCGGTCGTGCCATTGGCGGTCCTAAACTGTGGCAGCGCGTGTCGCCGAAAAAGACCTGGTCTGGCGCAGTCGGCGGACTCATTTGTGCGGCGCTCTTTGGCACGGGTGTGGTCGCGTTAGCGGGAGGAAGCCATCTCGTTTCCTGGGCCGGGCTGGCCATTGTCCTGTCGATTGTGTCACAGGCTGGTGATTTGCTGGAATCGGCAATTAAGCGCAGATTCGACGTCAAGGATTCCAGCCGGCTCATTCCCGGTCATGGTGGCATCATGGACCGAGTGGACGGATTGGTTGCCGCCGCGATCTTCGCGGTTCTTCTTGGGTTTCTTGCAGGCGGTTCGATTTCGGATCCGATAGCGGGGATGGAGCTTGGTTAAGGTTGGGGAAGTGTCGAAGTGGTCTCAAGCCGAACAGTCGAACGGGCAGGACACCGTCAAAATAACTGTTCTTGGGGCGACAGGCTCCATTGGTCAAAGTCTTGCTGACCTTATCGAGCGAAATCCGGACCGCTTCGAGGTCGTCGCCCTTGTTGCAAACAGGAACGCGCAGGGGCTCGCTGACCTGGCAATACGCCTGAATGCTTCCCTTGCGGTTCTTGCAGAAGAAGACCGATACGGCGAACTGGTTGAAAGACTGGCTGGAAAGGGCATTGAAACGGCTGCCGGCAGCAACGCGGTGAATGATGCGGTCGATCGCGAAACCGATCTCGTCGTCGGCGCGATTGTCGGGGCCGCGGGCCTGCAGCCGACTTTTCGTGCCATTCAGACTGGAAGGCGCATTGCGCTTGCCAACAAGGAATGCCTGGTGTGTGCCGGAGATCTCTTCATGGCGCGGGTCCGCGAGACGGGCGCGGAGCTACTCCCGGTCGACAGTGAACACAATGCTATTTTTCAGGTTTTCGAGAACGCGCAGGCTGATCAGATCGAGAAAGTCATCCTGACGGCATCGGGCGGGCCTTTCAGATCCTGGTCGAAAGCTGACATGGCGAATGTCACGCCGGAACAGGCCTTGAAACATCCCAACTGGGATATGGGTGCTAGGATCACAATCGACAGTGCAAGCATGATGAACAAAGGATTGGAAGTGATTGAAGCATCGCATCTTTTCCCAGTTGACCAAGCGCAGTTGGATATTCTTGTTCACCCCCAGTCTGCGGTGCATGGCCTTGTGCAGTACAAGGACGGCTCCCTGCTTGCGCAAATGGGAAGCCCGGACATGCGAACACCCATCGCACATTGCCTGGCGTTTCCAAGACGCATGCCGGTCGCCGTAAAGCGCCTGGATCTCGCTGAGCTTGGGACGTTGACATTCGAAAAGCCGGATCCCGACCGCTTCCCTGCATTGCGAACAGCGCTAGACGCCATGCGGGCAGGCGGTGCTTCACCTGCCGCAATGAACGCTGCCGACGAGATTGCCGTTGATGCTTTTCTCAATAGGAAAATCGGTTTCCTGGAGATTTCCGCGGCGATAGACGCTGTTCTGGACCACCTTGAAGGGTCAGGTAGGTTGTCGGCTTCAAAAAGTGTTGAAGACGTCATTGCTCTGGATTGGGAAGCGCGGGAAAAGACCCTAGAATGGATCGCGACGCGGCAGTCATCACACTGATGTCGCTTCAATAAATATAATCCTACCATTAACGCGCCGTAATTCTCTTATTAATAGAGTGGTGCGATAAAGGCTTAGTTGCGTTAGATCGGGCCCCTTCATGGATCTCATAGTTTCTGCTTACTCCCTCATTGTCGGAACGATCATTCCCTTCCTGTTTGTTTTGACAATTGTGGTTTTTTTCCATGAGCTTGGGCACTTCGCCGTCGCGCGTTGGTGCAGCGTAAAGGTTGATGCATTCGCTGTTGGTTTCGGTCGCGAAATCTTCGGCTGGAATGACAAGAGGGGTACACGCTGGAAATTGTGCATGATTCCGCTTGGCGGCTATGTGAAATTTGCCGGCGACGAAAACGCGGCCAGTGTTCCGAACCGCGAACTCATTGCAAACATGAGTGAAGAAGAACGCAAAACAGCCTTCATCGCAAAACCTGTCTGGCAACGTGCGGCGATTGTTGCTGCAGGTCCGATTGCCAATTTTCTGCTCGCGATAGCGATATTCGGAGCCTTGTTCGCGTCGGCCGGAAAACAAGGGCTTGTCCCGGTTGTCGAAGAGGTTTTCCCTGATGGTGCCGCTGCGCGCGGCGGCATACTTGCCGGTGACGTTGTAAAGCAAATTGACGGCCGTGAGATTCACACCTTCGGAGAGCTGCGGCAAATCGTTCTCATGAGTGCCAACACGCCGCTTGTGTTCGAAGTGGACCGCGGCGGCGAGCTCGTCGATCTTACGGTGACACCTGATGCCAAGGAAAAGGAAGTTTTCTTTGGCGAGCGGCAGATGGCCGGGGACATTGGACTGAGGGGCAGTGCGGATCCTGAAAACGTGGTCCGCATCCAATACAGCCCGCTTGGCGCATTGGCTGAGGGCGCCAAGGAAACCTACCGGATCATGGACGGTACGGTCAGTTACATCTGGGGTGTGATTACACAGCGGCAGTCCGCTGACCAGTTGGGTGGCCCGATCCGTGTTGCCGAAATTTCCGGAAAAGTTGCCGAGCACGGCATTATTCCGCTGATTTCCTTGGCTGCGGTTTTGTCCGTCAGCATCGGGTTGATCAATCTGGCGCCGGTGCCGATCCTCGACGGCGGACACCTGGTGTTTTACGCCGCCGAAGCGCTGCGTGGAAAACCGCTCAGCGAGCGTGTTCAGGACGTCGGATTCCGCATCGGTTTGGGCTTGGTACTTATGCTTATGGTTTTTGTAACCTGGAGGGATATCTTGCGTCTCGTATCAAACGATTCCTGACAGCCGTGACATAGACGCAACGTCTTCAGACTAAATCGCTTTCAGCCTCGAACGGCAGTTGCGTTATCGGCAAAAACCTATAAAACGTTCGTCGGTTCCAAGAATCTGCTTGGGTGAGTGCAGGTTCTTCGGATGGGGTACTAAAAAAAGGCATAGCGCAATAATGCAGCGATTGCAGAAACTTACACGAGCCGTATTTTTTGTAGCGGCTATTTTTTCGATCGGGTCAGCAGTGCCTCAATTGGCGGGGCAGCTGTCGTTTGTCAGTGTTGCGGAAGCGGCTGTCGCAAGAAGCATTCAGGTGCAGGGCAACACCCGTATCGAGGATGAAACCGTCATAAGTTACATGACGATCGTTCCGGGGCGCTCGTACAGCGCTTTCGATGTCGATGAATCCTTGAAGGCGCTTTATGCAACAGGTCTTTTTGCCACTGTAGACATCACCCCGCGTGGCAGCACGGTCATTGTCACCGTTTCGGAAAATCCGATCATCAACAGGGTTTCGTTCGAGGGCAATAAGAAGATCAAGGACAACGCGCTCGAGACATCTATCCGTTCGCAGCCGAGAACGACCCTCTCGCGTGCTCGCGTCCAGGCCGATGTGCAGAACATTCTGGAATCGTACAGGCGTTCCGGACGGTTCGGCGCATCTGTAGAGCCTCAGATCATCGATCGCGGTCAGAACCGCGTCGATCTGGTGTTTGAAATCAATGAGGGCGCCAAGACCGGTGTTGAGCGCATCAGCTTCATCGGTAACAAAGCGTTCAGTGACGGACGTCTTCGGGATGTTATCCGCACACGTGAGAGTGGACTGCTGAGCTTTCTTCGCAGCACCGACACCTATGATCCGGATCGCCTGGCCGCCGACGAGGAATTGCTGCGTCGCTACTACAATCAAAAGGGTTATGCGGATTTCCGCATCGTTTCGGTCAGCGCCGATCTCGACCGCGAGCAGAACATCTTCTACGTCACATTCACCGTTGACGAAGGTGAGAAATATAAAGTGGGCGATGTCGAACTCGTTTCGACCATTGCTGAGGTCGATCCTGAGGATCTGCGCAGGCTGGTCCGGACGCGAAGCGGGCAGACCTTCAACTCCCTGCGCGTTGAGCAATCGGTTGAAGAGATCACGTTGCGGGTGTCTGAAGAAGGTTATGCCTTCGCCAGAGTGCGCCCCAGGGGTTCGCGCAACTACGACGACAACACGATCTCGCTGATCTATTACATCGAAGAAGGCCCGCGTGCTTACATCGAGCGGATCAACATCATCGGAAACGACCGGACACGGGAATACGTTATCCGTCGTGAGTTTGATATTGTCGAAGGTGATGCCTTCAACAGGGCGCTTGTAGACAAGGCCGAACGCCGTTTGCGCAATCTTGGCTTCTTCGAAAATGTTTCGATCACGACCCAGCAGGGAAGTGCGCCGGACCGTGTCGTCGTGAACGTGCGTGTGGAAGAAAAGCCGACCGGCGAGATTTCTTTCGGTGTGGGTTATTCGACGGTTGACGGCATCATCGGTGACGTTTCCCTGACCGAGAAAAACTTCCTCGGCCGCGGACAATTCGTGAAGCTTTCGATCGGTGGCGGTACAGATACCCAGTCCTATGAATTCCGCTTCGTCGAGCCGTTTTTCCTAGGGCGTCGCGTTGCCTTGGACCTTGATGTCTACCGGCGTGTAGACGATGCCAACGATTTTCGGTCCTTTGACCAGAAGAAGACAGGTGGTGGCTTTGGTTTCACACTTCCGCTTCGCGAAGAAGAGCTAACCCTGCGGTTGTTCTACAACATCTTCCAGGAAGAGAACTCGGACCCGGACAGCCAGTCTACGAGCATCAACAACTGTAATACGAACAATCTCTCGCTTGCAGTTTGTGACTCGCTCGGTACTTTTCTGACGTCTCTTGTTGGCTATGATCTGCGTTACAACACTCTTGACAGGAACATAGATCCTTCCGACGGCTTCTTCGCCTCGTTCGGTCAGCAGTTCGCTGGTCTCGGCGGCGACAGCTACTATATCAAGACGGAAGCCCAGGCGCGTGCCTACAAGGAAATCCTGGCCGACTATGGTCTGGTTGGAAGTCTCCGGGTTCGCGGCGGCAACATCATGGCGATTGGCGACGAGCGGCTGCGGGTCTCCGAGCAGTTCATGCTTGGTGGCAATCTGGTGCGCGGCTTCGAAAACCAGGGCATCGGACCGCGTGACGCGTCGACTGACGATGCGATCGGAGGCCGGTTCTTCTTCGCTGCGACGGCCGAAGGCACGTTCCCGTTCCCGATCATTCCCAAGGAACTGGGCCTGAGTGGTGCGGTCTTTGCTGATGCAGGTTCCCTATGGGATGCCGACAGTGATCTTGTGAACCTTGTCGAAAACAATGGCGGTCGCATCGACTCCAATGATTTGTCGATCAGGGCATCTGTGGGTGCGGGTATCCGCTGGCGGTCGCCATTCGGGCCCATTCGCGCCGATTTCGCTTATCCGCTTGTGAAAGAAGACTCGGACAAAACGCAGTTGTTCAGACTGAGTGGTGGTACCCGCTTCTAAACTGTGGTCAATTGCGTTAGAAAACGGCCGCCGGGTCCTACGGCGGCCTTTTTTGTTGGCTTTCTACAAGGATGAGACCATGTCCGAGCCGAGGTTCTTTGAAGTACCCGATCCTGTTTCGCTAAAAACCATTGCCGAATGGGCAAATGCAGAGCTCGTTCGCGGGCACGAAGATCTTGAAGTTTCCGAGGTCGCTCCGCTTGAAGATGCCGGCGAGGGAGCCCTGGTGTTTTTTGATAACACTGCTTACCTGAAGCAACTTGAGGCGACGGGCGCGACTGCGTGTCTTGTTGGCAAGAGACACAAGGACAAGGTGCCAGAGGGGGTGGCCGTTCTTGTGTGTCCCGACGCCTACCGCTCCTGGGCGCAGGTTCTTGCCAAGCTCTATCCGGAGGCGATGTCGCCCAAAGACACCAAACACACAGGTATATCAGAGCGGGCCGTCGTTGACCCGACCGCGGTGCTGGAGGAAAATGTTACGGTTGAACCGGGGGCGATCATCGGCGCGGATGTTGAAATCGGATCCGGTACAGTGGTTAGGGCGAATGCCGTGATCGGTCGCGGCACGAAAATTGGACGCGATTGCGTAATCGGTGCGAATTCCACGGTTCAGCATTCTGTCTTGGGGAACCGGGTGGCCCTTCATCCTGGCGTATGCTGTGGCCAGGATGGATTTGGTTATGCGATGGGCCAGGAAGGTCACCTGAAAGTCCCGCAGATAGGGCGCGTAATTATCCAGGACGATGTGGAAATCGGGGCCAACACGACGATCGACCGTGGTGCCAACCGGGACACAATGATTGGCGAAGGCACGAAAATCGACAATCAGGTTCAGATAGGTCACAACGTGATCGTCGGGCGACACTGCGTTCTGGTGTCTCAGGTCGGGTTGTCCGGGAGCTGCACGCTGGAAGACTTTGTCGCGATCGGCGGGCAGACGGGTGTGCGCGGCCACGTAACCATCGGAATGGGTGCACAGATTGCTGCTGTCAGTGTGGTCAGCGAGGATCTGGCGCCAGGTGGCCGATATGGCGGGACGCCTGCCAAACCGGTAAAGCAGTGGTTCAGAGAGGTTGCTGCTGTTAGAAAGCTTGCAGAACGCGGCAACGGATCGTAAACGGGCTGACGAACTAGAACTTTACGGAGTTAATCCGCCAAGGGGCACTTCATGGAAGACGCAGAACAAAAGACGCTTGCCAGCGCAGACATCATGAGGATCATGAAGCTTCTGCCGCATAGGTATCCTTTCCTGCTTATCGACAAAATCATTGAGATGGATGGCGATAACAGTTGCATTGGAATAAAGAACGTCACCATCAACGAACCGCATTTCATTGGTCATTTTCCGGAAAGACCGGTGTTTCCGGGTGTTTTGCTCATCGAGGCGATGGCGCAGACGGCCGGTGCGTTGTGTGTTCATGCTCGTGGAAGCGATGCACCACCGCAGCTGGTCTACTTCATGACCATCGACAAGGCCAAGTTTCGCAAACCCGTGGAACCCGGGGACCAGGTGCATTTCCACGTAAAGAAAATCAAGCAACGCTCCAATATCTGGAAATTCGATGCCGTCGCTCAGGTGAACGGAACAAAGGTTGCGGAAGCAGAAGTCAGCGCCATGCTGGTAGATGCGTGAGGACATATGACACAAATACATCCAACGGCCATCGTTGAAGACGGGGCCGTGATCGGCGAGGGAGCTCGCATCGGTCCTTATTCAATCGTCGGACCGAACGTGAGTCTCGCTGAGGGCGTGATCCTTGAGGCACATGTCGTGGTCGCGGGACATACGACGGTGGGGGCTGGAACCCACATTTTTCCGTTTGCGAGCATCGGGCACAAACCACAGGATCTCAAGTTCGCAGGCGAGGTGACACGACTTGAAATTGGCTCGAACAACCAGATCCGCGAACATGTAACCATGAGCCCGGGGACCGAGGGCGGTGGTGGCCTGACCAAGGTCGGGGACAATGGCCTTTTCATGATGGGTTCCCACATTGGCCATGATTGCCAGGTTGGAAACAATGCCATATTGGCGAACAACGCAACGCTGGCGGGTCACGTTGAACTCGATGATTTTGTCATCCTTGGTGGATTGAGCGCAGTTCGGCAATGGTCGCGTATCGGGACTGGTGCGATTGTCGGTGGTATGACGGGCGTTGAGTTTGACGTCATTCCTTTCGGGTCCGTCATAGGTGACAGAGCACGGCTTGCCGGACTGAATCTCATTGGGCTTAAGCGCAAAGGTTTCCCGCGCGAGCAGATCCATGCTCTGCGCGCCGCTTATCGGACATTGTTTGAGAGCGAGGAAGGCACGCTCCGTAGCCGCGCAGAAACACTTGCGCAGGAAACGGGCGATCAACCCCTGGTGAAGACCGTAACGGACTTCATTCTGGAAAAGGAAGACCGGCGTTTTTGTACGCCGCGCAACGAAGACTAGGGCCATGTCCCACCCGAACGGAGAGCAAGGTGAGCGCCTTGCTCTTATTGCCGGCAACGGAGACCTTCCAGGACAGATCGCTGATGCGCTAACTATGGCCGGGCGCGACTTTGAGATTGTCGCAATCAAAGGCGAGGCCGACGCCGCGACACGAGAGCGGGCAAGCGCTGAACTCGGATGGGGGGAAGTCGGCAGGCTCTACAGTTTCCTGGACGAAACCGGATGCCGCGATGTGCTTCTCATTGGGGGTGTTTCCAGCAGACCTGATTTCACGTCCATTTTTGGCGATTTCGGCACACTGAAAAGACTACCGACTATAATTCGGGCATTAACCGGTGGTGACGACAGCCTTTTGACGAAAGTGATACGTCTTTTTGAGATCGAGGGGTTTCGTGTTGTGGGTATCAAGGATGTAGCACCGCAGCTCTTGGCATCCAGCGGTGTGCTAGGACGGGTTCAGCCGAGCTCGGACGACATGCACGATCTTGATCTTGCTATGAGGGCTACGGAAAAACTTGGCGAGCTTGATATCGGGCAGGCTGCGGTGGCCGTTGCAGGTCGTGTGGTTGCACTTGAGGGCGCAGAAGGCACAGATGCGATGCTGGAGCGCTGTTGTGAATTGAAGCGGAACGGACGCGTCAGGACAAAGGGTCGCGCCGGCGTGCTCGTGAAGACAGCCAAACGCGATCAGGATTTTCGCGTCGACCTACCGACTGTTGGTCCAAGGACAATAGAGCTTGCTGTCGCGGCGGGTCTCGCGGGAATTGCTGTCGAGGCACAGGGAGCTCTGATTGCGAACAAGGACGAAACGCTCCAAAAAGCTGATGCTTCAGACATATTCGTGCTTGGTATTGAGCGGACAACGGAGCCCGGGGATACCGGGACACGATGAGCATGGGGCCGACGATTTGTCTGGTCGCCGGTGAAGAGTCCGGAGATCAGCTCGGTTCGGAGTTGATCAGAGCACTCGACGCAAAGCTTGGAGAGGGAATACGTTACTGCGGCGTTGGCGGTGAACGCATGACGAACCTTGGGCTCACAAGTTTCTTTGACATGTCGGATGTATCGGTTATGGGCCTGAGCGCCGTTCTGGCGCGGTTGCCGCTTATCGTTCGGCGCGTTTATCAGACGGTCGATGCGATAGTCGCTGCAGATCCTGCGGTTCTTGTAATCATCGACAGTCCCGACTTTACGCATAATGTCGCAAGCCGGGTTCGCAAACGTGCACCGCATATTCCCATCGTCGGGTACGTTTCCCCATCGGTCTGGGCCTGGCGACCGGGACGGGCGAAGAAAATGAGTGCCTATGTCGATCAGTTGCTGGCATTGTTGCCCTTTGAGCCGGAGGCGCACAAAAAGCTGGGCGGGCCGCCGACGCATTATGTCGGCCACCCGCTTATTGAGAACGTGGATGACCTTCGCCCGGCTGGAAATGAGCGTGTGCCCTTGTCGGCGGACAACGGCGTTCTTGTGGTGCTTCCGGGGAGCCGCCGCAGTGAAATCGACCGGTTGTTGGGCGATTTCGGCAAAACGGTCGCGCTCGTCAAGCGGGAAATGCCGGATCTTGAAGTGTTGCTGCCAGCTGTCGGACACCTGGAACAACGGATCAGGCAGGAAGTCAGAAGTTGGGAATTTGAGCCGACGGTTCTCAGTGGCCTTGACGAAAAGCAAGCGGCATTTCGGCGCGCGCATGCTGCTCTGGCAGCCTCGGGCACAGTCTCGCTCGAACTTGCGATATCAGGTGTTCCGATGGTGGTTGCCTACAGGGTTGACTGGTTTTTTCGTAGGTTGAAAGAACTCAATAAGCTCTTCAAACTTGCCAATATTGACTCGTTCGTTTTACCAAATATCATATTAAAAAACAAAGCTATACCGGAGTTCCTTGATGAAGAAGTTGATGCGAAGATCCTTGCAGCACATCTGATTGGCCTGCTGACCGATGGGCCGGAGCGGCATCAACAGCTGGGCGAGCTCAGGCGCTTGGATGATCTCATGCGTTTGCCGGATGGTCACAGTCAGAAAGACGCAGCTGCCGATGTCGTCATTCGGACTATGAAAACTGCGGCGCAGGCCTGAAGACAAGGCACTCGTAGCTGCTTGTAGACTAAAGACCGAGGTGTGTTTCGGCACTGCGAGCCACTAGAGCTCGAAGCGCGTTTCAGAAGCGTCAGGCATCTTGAAGCGCGTCACCGACAGTTCCGTTTAGTGTCTTCATGTTGGGCCCGTACCAAAAAAATGCCCCCGGCGAACCGGGGGCAATATTCTTTAGCGTGCCTGAAATAGCGTTGGTTCGACGGGCCTTAACGGCGTTGGTCGATCGGCGTGTAATCCCGTTTGGTCGCCCCAGTGTAGAGCTGACGTGGACGTCCGATTCGCTGTGACGGATCTTCAACCATCTCTTTCCACTGGGCGATCCAGCCAACCGTTCTTGCGAGCGCAAACAAAACAGTGAACATCGTCGTAGGAAAGCCGAGAGCCCGCAGTGTGATCCCTGAATAGAAGTCGATGTTAGGATAGAGCTTCTTGTCGATGAAATACTCGTCGTTCAGGGCGATTTTTTCGAGCTCAATGGCCACATCGAGTAGTGGATCGTCCTTGATGCCAAGCTCACCCAGGACCTCATGTGTGGTCTTCTGCATGATTCGGGCGCGCGGATCGTAATTCTTGTAGACCCTGTGGCCAAAACCCATCAGGCGGAACGGATCGTCCTTGTCCTTGGCACGCTCGACGTACTCAGGGATGTTGTCCACGGACCCGATTTCGGAAAGCATGTTCAGTGCGGCTTCGTTTGCCCCGCCATGGGCCGGTCCCCACAGACATGCAATGCCTGCAGCGATACAGGCGAATGGGTTCGCGCCGGATGAGCCGGCCAGCCGCACGGTTGAGGTTGACGCATTCTGTTCGTGATCCGCATGGAGAATGAAAATTCGATCCATTGCACGGGCGAGAACAGGATTGACTTTGTATTCCTCACACGGAACCGCGAAACACATATGGAGGAAGTTCGCCGCATAGCCGAGATCGTTGCGCGGATAAACAAAAGGCTGACCGACGTGGTACTTGTAGGCCATAGCGGCAATTGTCGGCATCTTTGCGATCATGCGTAGCGATGCCACCATGCGCTGGTGCGGATCCGTGATGTCTGTCGAGTCGTGGTAAAACGCCGATAGTGCGCCAACGGTTCCAACCATGATGGCCATCGGGTGGGCGTCGCGGCGGAAACCGGAGAAGAAGCGGTTCATCTGCTCGTGAATCATCGTGTGATAGGTCACGCGATTCACAAAGTCGTCCTTTTGCGCCTTGGTCGGCAGTTCGCCATAGAGAAGCAGATAACAGGATTCGAGAAAGTCACCATGGTCAGCAAGCTGATCGATGGGATATCCGCGATACAGCAACGTGCCCTCGTCGCCGTCGATATATGTGATCTTAGATTCACAGGATGCCGTTGACGTAAAGCCCGGGTCATATGTGAACATGCCGGTGTCCCTGTACAAGGACGAAATGTTCATGACTGACGGTCCGATGGATCCGTCAAGAACGTCGAAATCGTGGTCGGCGCCACCGACGTTGAGCTTGGCGTTGTTGTCGGCCATACAGAAACCCCTTTTGTTTATCCTGATGTGCTGTCCGATTTTAACTGCCCGTCACGCTTACGGGCTCAATCCCGACCTGCACCTGAGAAATTTTCGGGTCTTGCGTAGCCCATTTACTGCAGTGCCGCAAGCTGGCCAATATAACGCTTTGGTCAAAGGTGAGAAATAACGGTTCAGGTTTGGCCTTGCCTGGTGCGAACAGACAGGTTCTGTGCTCGAAAAGCAGTTCACTACCTTGTAAAGATACCTTAGGATTTGACCATTGCCGCGTAATTTTAGTACGAAACGCTTTTTGGGTAATTCCAACTCTTCCGCATCACTTTAGAGAAAAACTAAGGGCCGATCTTGCCGGAATACATCGATTTTCAAATTTGACAGGTTTAAAAAAGCCAAGATTTCCTCTGTTTCTAGTGTTATTTGCACGCAGAGAATTTCAAGCAAGTCTTGGCGCAATCTAACTTTGTGGCGTTATCGATTTCCGTATAGTTAGCTGTTACGGTTTGTATGAACCTTAGCCGTCTTTCAGGAATTTTGAATGAATCGAGTGCTCGAAGATTTTGCTACGAAAATTGTTTTTGCCGAAGATACTGAACTAGTCTGGAGCGCAACGTGCGAGTTTTTCGAGAACCAGGGGTTCGTTGGCGTACAGCATGGTGTCAGAAATGGCAGGGTCAGGCTGACTGAAGAAGATACGCGGCTATCCACCTCTGTTGCCGATTGGCAGGCAGCCTATTTTTCAGAAGAAGACGATCTCATTGATCCTCTTTTCACCCGAAGCGAGCACACCCCCGAAATGTTTGCAACCGGACGGGAGTTTCTCTGCGACTATCCGTTTTTGGGGGCTGAAGAAAAAGCGGTAATCCACCGCGCGTCCGACTTTGGATTGATCAGTGGTTTGGCAATGAAAATGCCAAGCGAAAACCCTCAGATGCGCCGGGGTTGGAACCTGCTTTCCGATATGAACCGGAAGCAGATGGAGGAGCTCAGGCAACGGTCCGGCTCGCTCTTTCAAGTCTGTGCAGCGCTTGCAGATCAAAAAATGCTTTCTGTCGGCAAGCAAAACAGGAACCTTCGATTGACCAATCGGGAAGCTGAATGCCTTTTGTGGCTGGCGAACGGAATGCGCACAGACCAGATAGCCTACAAGCTTGGCATCAGACCGGTCACCGTGGATATGCATGTTCGCAACGCGCGCCACCGGCTGGGTGCAAAAACGCGGGAACAAGCACTGGCGATTGCCATACAAAAGGGACTTATCAAGCCATAATGCAGGTTAAGTCGCCCGGGCTGCTCTTTTGTCTATTGAGCCAGTTCGCAGCTCCCGGGAGGTCCGGAAGCTGCCACTTACCGACACCACTCAGTTTTTCTGAATCAACCGCACGATGTGTCAGGAAACTTGATCGCGGATGCGACCCAACGATTCTTCTCGGCCAAGCGCTATAAGAACGTCGTAGATGCCCGGTGACGTTCCACGTCCGGTCAGCGCAGCGCGCAGTGGTTGGGCGACTTTGCCGAGTTTCAAATCCTTCTGCTCTGCATAGGCCTTCACCGCGACTTCCAGCGGCTCTGCTTCCCACTGTGGGGCGGCTTCCAGAACACCGTAGAGGTCGCCCAGGATTTTCCTAGCGTCATCAGTGAGAATTTTCTCAGCCTTTTCATCCGTGTCCAACGGTCGCTCGCGCCAAAGGTATGACGCGCTCTCGGTCAATTCGACCAGTGTTTTCGCGCGCTCTTTCAATCCGGGCAGGGCCTTTAATGCTGTTTGTCCGTTGTTGCCTTGTGAAAGCCAGGAAAGGACCTTTGAGCCGTCTTCAGCGTGCTGAAGATAGATCTTCCAGTGGCTGAGCAACTCCGCGTCTTCGGTCGAACGCATGTAGTGGCCGTTGAGATTTTCGAGTTTCTTGAAGTCGAACCGGGCAGGGGATTGCCCGACCGCATCGAGGCCGAACCAGTCGATCATGTCCTGCAACGACATGATTTCCTCGTCCCCGTGGCTCCACCCCAACCGCGCCAGATAATTGCGCATGGCCTGCGGCAGATAGCCCAATGCCCTGTAAGCCTCTGCACCAGTCGCTCCGTGACGCTTTGAGAGCTTGGCTCCGTCCGGGCCGTGGATCAGCGGAATGTGGGCCATTTGGGGTACATTCCAACCAAGTCCCTTAAAGATGAGCGTCTGCCTTGCGGCGTTCGTGAGATGGTCTACTCCACGGATGATGTGCGTAACCCCCATGTCGTGATCGTCCACGACAACGGCCAGCATGTAGGTCGGGGTTCCGTCGGAACGCAAAAGAACAAGATCGTCGAGATCCTTGTTGGGAATTACAACGCGGCCCTGCACCAGGTCTTCAATGACTGTTTCACCCTCTTGCGGTGCCCTGAGGCGAACGACAGGATCAACTCCCGAGGGGGCTTCCGAAGCATCCCTGTCCCGCCAAGTGCCGTCGTAGCGCGGCGGGCGACCTTCTGCGCGTGCTTTTTCACGCATTGCTTCGACTTCTTCCGGTGTGCAGTAACACTTGTAGGCAGCGCCATCGGCAAGCATCTGTTCGACGGCTTCCTTGTGCCTTTCCACGCGCGAGAACTGGGATATCGGATCCCCTTCCCAATCAAGGCCCAGCCATGACAGACCGTCAATCAGGGCATCAACCGCCTCCTTGCTGGAGCGGGCCCGGTCCGTGTCCTCGATGCGGAGCAGCATCTTTCCGCTGCTGTGTTTGGCGAAAAGCCAATTGAACAACGCAGTACGAGCGCCGCCAATATGCAGGAATCCGGTCGGAGAAGGTGCGAAGCGCGTGACGATCTCTTGTGTCATGGTGCTTTATTTGAAAGTCTCATCTGGAATGAAGGCGCGGACCGCGCCGGTTGCGTGGCGCGGTCTTAGCACAGGCTTAGCCGGGGCAAAACAGTGCCTTGCCCGTTTCTCGTTTCGGCACGGAAAGTAATGCGCGTTGGTTTATCGCCAAGACACTTTGCAAGCAGAAGACGGCCGCAAGAACCGGGCGAATTCCATTCGCTATGTTGAATTGGCATCGCCTGGTGACGACGCAGACGGGTCGCGCCGCAGTTTCGGCCTGAAGCCTTTCTGGTCAAAGCAATCAGGTGCCGGAGAACGTGATCCTTCAAGTGCGACAAGCTCACCTTGGGAAAATCAGGCCTTACTCTGGTTCAGCTTCTCTTTTGCAGTCGGGATCGGAGTTTACGCGGCGCTTCCAGAAGAACCATCATGGCTGCTGCTCTCTGTTTTTTTCACGGGACTGGTACTGTTTGTCGTTTGGCACGCACGCCAACGATATCTGTCACCGGCGCTTCTGTTGGTCCTTGCATGTTTTGCGGGCCTGACGACGTCGAGCCTTCGAACGGCATATGTGGACGGCCCTCGGATAGGTGAGGAAATGAATGTCGGTTTGACCGGCGAGGTTCTGGAGCTTTCTGACCGGCCCAATGGCAAAAGGTTGCTCATACAGATTGAAACCATCAATGACCGTGCGCTCGAAGAAATTGTGTTTCCGTCAAGAGTGCGCCTGCGCGTTCCTGGAGACACAAAAATTGGTGTTGGAGACAGGATCAAAACAAGGGCACGCCTTTTTCCACCGGCGGGGCCGGTTGCTCCTGGAGGATATGATTTTTCATTCCGAGCCTATTTCATGCAACTCGGCGCGACGGGTTTCAGTTTCGGGCCGCCGGAAGTTCTACCAGCACAAGATGTTGCGATTGGGCCGCATCCAGATACGTGGATCCAGGCAATCAGAGATCGCATAGCAACGAAAATACGCGCCAGTCTGCCTGATGATCAGGAAGCGGCTCTCATCGTCGCGCTGCTTGTCGGTGATCGCGGAGGAATAAACGGGCTCCAGCAGGAGAATCTCAGAGCTGCAGGGCTTGCGCACATTCTTGCAATATCGGGTCTTCACATGGCCCTTTTTGCAGGCGGAACTTACGCTGCCGCGCTCTTCCTATTCGCTTTGCTTCCACCTTTGGCGCTGCGATTTCCCATTCACAAATTCGCAGCCATTGCAGCTCTTTCCGCAGCCTTCTTCTATTTGCTCATTTCTGGGGGCTCTGTCGCAACGCAGCGGTCCTTCCTGATGATCTCGCTCGTCTTTCTCGGCATTCTTGTCGGGCGCCGCGGCCTGACGGTGCGCAGTGTCGCGTTTGCTGGTCTTGTCCTCCTTGTTTTAGCGCCGGAGCGTTTGTTTTACCCGGGGTTCCAGATGTCGTTTGCGGCGGTGATCTGTCTCATTGCTGTTTATGAGACGTGGCGGGACCGCGTTGAACCACTCGCAGCCGGGCAAAGATACCGCAAAACGCTTTCCGGCAAGATTGCCCTGTTCGTGGGCCGGTGGATGACAGGGCTTTTGATAACGGCGCTAGTAGCTGGGGTCGCAACCGGCATTATCGCCGCGCACCATTTTGGCCGCATTGCGCCCTACGGGTTGATTGGAAACATGCTTGGAATGCCTGTCTTCACGCTGCTTGTCATGCCGATGGGTGTTCTGTCCCTGGTACTCATGCCTCTAGGGCTGGCCGCAATTCCTCTCGCAATCATGTCCTTTGGCCTCACACTCTTGCTTGAAATCGCGGCCTTCGTGGCAGAGCTCGACGGTGGTATCGGTGCGATCGGTCAGTTGACCGCAGTCGAAACCATCGCATTTTGCGCAGCCCTGTTCGCGGCGTTGTTGCTGCGGGGCAAGTGGCGGTTCAGCGCGGTTCTTCCGCTTGTTGTTGGAGGCGTGCTCTTGCACTTGTCACCTCCGCCCGACATTCAGATTTCCGCCTCTGGCGGTCGCATCGCGGCACGTGATGCCGGCGGGAACTTAAACTGGAATGGCGCGCGAGGTTCTTTCCAGACAGACATCTGGTATCAGGCAGAGGGTATAACGGGTGACGCGGTCAAGTCGCGCAAGATGAAGTCGCCACAAAGAGTATGTGATCCAAGCGGGTGCGTCATCAAAGCTTTTGAAAAACGGCCGTTCGAACCAAAGGGATCCTTCCCCGACAGACCGTTTTACATCGCCATGCCAAAGTCATTGGATGCTCTTGTCATGGATTGCCGTTATGCCGATCTTATCGTAAGCGACTTAGTCGTGCCAGGTGTGTGCGGTGCAAGCCTCGTGATCGATCGCGAGGTGCGTGAGCGACGAGGCGCAATCTCCTTGTGGTTATCTCGTCAGGTGAATTCCGACCGAGCCATTCAGGAAAACAATAGATTGCGACTACCCTCTGAGGAGAAGGCTGCGGCGCCCCAGATCGACGCGATCCAATATGCCATACCGATCATACCGAGGCCCTGGCACAAGAAAGGTGAGGTCACGCGCGCGAGCCTGCGATAGATGCCATAAACAGCCCGCGGTCCCTTGAGATGCCCGGTCATGGATCAGACCTGCTCACTAACATCAAGGCGGGTCCGCAGTGCTGCGCATTTATGCGTCAGTATTGGCGGAAGAGGGCAACCAGGCGCCCCTGAACACGCACTCTGCCAGGTCCGAAGATGCGCGTCTCATATGCAGGATTGGCCGCTTCAAGAGCGATGGATGCGCCTTTCTTGCGCAAGCGCTTAAGCGTGGCCTCTTCCTCGTCAACCAGTGCCACGACAATATCGCCGCTGTCGGCGCTTTCTGTCCTGCGTATCAGGACCGTATCACCGTCCAGAATTCCAGCCTCAATCATGGAGTCGCCGCGCACTTCCAGGGCATAGTGTTCGCCTTTACCCAGAAGCTCAGGCGGTACGGAGATTGAATGGCTGTGGGTCTGGATAGCTTCAATCGGAACACCCGCCGCAATGCGTCCCATAACCGGGATCTCCGTTCCCTGATGCACCGGCTCAGGAGCAGGGGCAGGGCGAGGGGCTTCAGGTTTCCCGAGTGATCCCTCGATGACTTCGGGTGAAAAACTGCCCCGCGGTCGCGGAGTGCCCAAACCAGGTGCGATGGAGTCGGGAAGGCGCACAACTTCCATTGCGCGGGCACGGTTCGGCAGCCGCCTTATGAAGCCGCGTTCCTCGAGCGCCGTGATCAATCGGTGGATACCGGATTTGGAACGAAGGTCCAAAGCGTCTTTCATTTCATCAAAAGACGGTGGAACACCGGTTTCCTTGAGTCTCTCGTGAATGAACATGAGCAGTTCATACTGCTTGCGCGTGAGCATTTTTGGCTTCCCCTGACCACAGAACAGGCTGGTACAAATCGAGAACAATCTACCTGTTCCTATTGTGTTCTGCAAGGGTAAATGTTCTCTTACTGTTCTTTTTGGACGGCGCTCTCTCCCAAAAGCTACTGATTTCTTTCGGACTTTAGCTTCGTGACACCAGGAGCAGTTCGCAGGTGACGAGTGTCGGTGCACCGCCTTCAAGAACGTTTCCCTGATGAAGACGGCCTTCCAGATCGATGCACCGAATCGGTATTTTCCGTTCCCCGTTACTCTGCCGTCCGCCACCAGGCTGGAGCAGGATCTCGGAGATCAGGCCGGTCATGGGTTCACCGTCCATGAAAGTTGCTCCCGCGAGACTTCCAAGACCCGACACTTCAAACGTTTCGCTATCCAGCTGCTGAGCCAGATCAGATACGCTTGCAGCAAGATCCTCAAAAGGTGCCAGCGTGGTGATCAGCGCGTTGGCTATATCTGATTTGACGCGATTTTCCTGCCTGACCCTGTAAAGCGTGAACTCAGTCTCCGGGTCTTCCTCGGCAACGTAAGACGCACCGGTTAACCCCCAGCCGCTGATCAGGCTCGCCTGATCCACAATGAGTGTGTCCGGCAGCAAATGCCCCAGGTGTTCAGCGTTTTTGTTGGTCCAGTACGCGTGAACATGTGCGAACCAACGACCATCTCGACGGCCCAGTATGGCGACGCCTTCCTGCAGGGTTGCAGATTCGCAATGCTGAGTGTCGCTGTACCATGCGACGTGCCGGTCATCGATCGCTCGGTCCGGCATCACGTACTCAAACGACTTCAGTCTGAGACCGGACAAGTCCAGCATCGCAGAAGAGAAGCCTTCGCGTTCAGCCCAATCTCCCAAAGCGCCGAGCAATGATTGTCCTGCCGAAAGCTGCAGATCAATTCGCGTCGCGTTGCAACGTGCGAAGGGGCGTCTTGTCTTGTTCGGCGGTCCCGGGTGCCGGATCTCGGCAAGGCTGTTTGGTGGCGGCCGTCTCATAAGAGGCCTTCTTCGACGAGATATTCCCGAACGAGCTTCTTGGTGATCTTTCCATAGGCACTGGTTGGCATCGTTTCGATGAAAAGGTACCTGGCCGGCATCTTGTAGCGGGCGATCTTGCCGGAAAGGTAACTCATCAGTTCATCTTGCAGGCCGTGATCTTCGCCTGTCGCAACACAAACCGCCAGTCCTGTCTCGCCCCACTGCGGGTCCGGGATGCCAAGGATAGCGACTTCCGAAATCCCAGGGTGCGTCAATAGAACCTCTTCGATTTCCTTCGGATACACATTCGAGCCACCGGAAATGTACATGTCTGACGCACGTCCGGTCAGATAAAGATAGCGATTCTCATCAAGATGTCCGATGTCACCGGTTCGGAACCAACCATTTCGAAACGACGCCTGGTTCGCTGCATCGTCTTCCAGATAACCTGCACAGACCGCTGGTCCTATCACGCATACCTCGCCGGTCTCACCGGCCGGAAGTATGTTGCCATCGTCATCCTGGATACTGACCTCGATTCCCGTGCGTTCGGTGCCGCATGTTCCGACCCTGGTTTCGGGTCCGTCCTCCAGAAAATGGTCTTGTGGGCGCAGGACCGTGATGTTCCCGGTGACTTCGCCCAAGCCATAGTATTGGACCAGGACGTGTCCGAGCTTTTCAAGCGCGTATTTCTGGTCTTCCCGATACATCGGCGCACCGGCATATATGACGTGGCGAAGGCTCGAATGGTTATACCGGTCAACCGACGGATCCTCGACCAGCCGTTTTACGATTGTCGGAACCGTGAACATGTTGCTCACGCGATGTTTTTCGATCAACTCAAAAGCGATTGCAGGATTGAAACCACCGCTTGGCATCAGGACATGCGTTGTTCCCCGCGGGAGCTGCGCGATTTGTTGCAATCCGGCGCCGTGAGACAGTGGAGCAATTACGAGCGAGGCGTCCTGTTCGCTCGTGCCGGGAATAAGATCCGCCAGGTAGTTGACGGTTACGAAGCCGATCTGACCATGCGTGAGGACGACTGCTTTGGGTTTGCCGGTTGAGCCGGACGTGAAGAACAGCCAGCACGGATCATTGTAGTCGACGGCTTCGTCTGCAAACGGTTCACCGGAAAATCCTGAAATCAGGTCTTCGTAAGATGCGCCAAAGCTGCTTGCGCCAATGCTGATGGTACCGGCGAGGTCAGGGATCTCGGTTCTAACGGCATTCGCCTGCTCTTCAAAATCTGCGTCACATACAAAGACCTTCGCAGCGGCTTTATGGGCGGCAAATGCGGTTTCACCCGGTGCCTGACGAAAATTGCAGGGGACCCAGACAGCGCCAAGGCGGAAAGCCGCCAGCATTGTCTCACACATCTGGTTTGAGTTTTGCGCCTGGACCAGAATGCTGTCACCTTTCGCCAGGCCGAATTTTTGTTGCAGGACATGACAAAGCGCGCTCACTCTTTGGTCGAGTTCGCTCCATGTCCAGGTCTTGTCTTCCCAGATGATCGCGGGATGGGCCGGCCAGCGACGGGCATTCTTCGTCAGGTGATGCGACAGGTTCGGGACACGATTTGAACAGCGCTCCGTCATTTGACGACCAATTCCTCTTCCTCGTATGTCTTCGAAGGACGTTAGGCGCGTCATGTGTCGTTTGACAAGTCGCTGCGCTTGCAGTGCCGAACAGCCTTAGCGTCTATCTGCGACAAGGGTGGGAAACATTGCCATGAATGAAACGACGATTACCGACTGGGATGATGCCTACGCCAATGCAGCCCATATCCCAGGCGCGGAAGCCTATCCGCCCAAATGGGCAGCTGACGCCGGAAAATTCAGGTCATCATGGGCTGACAAGGACATCGATGTTTCTTACGGAAACTCACCCCGGCAATGCTTCGATTTGTTCTTCCCCAAGCACTCGTCCAGAGGTCTGGTGGTTTTTGTGCATGGCGGCTACTGGCTACGGTTTGACAAGAGCTACTGGTCGCATTTTGCGCAAGGTGCCCTGGAGCGGGACTGGACGGTTTGTCTCCCCAGCTACGATTTGTCGCCGGATGTGGAAATTGCGCAGATAACCCGCCAGATCGGATCGGCAATACAGTTTGCTGCAAAGGAAGTTGAGGGCCCGATCCGTTTGTCGGGGCATTCAGCAGGCGGGCACCTTGTGACCCGCATGGTCTGTCAAAACGCACCTGTCGCAACGAGTGTTCTTGATCGAGTGGAAGCCGTTTTGTCAATCAGCGGGCTCCATGATCTTCGGCCGCTACGCAACACCAGCATGAACGCATCCTTCAAGATGTCGGAGGACCAGGCGATCGCCGAGAGTGCCGCGTTAACACAGCCAGCAATCGAATGCGCAGTAACTGCCTGGGTCGGCGCACAAGAACGGCCTGAGTTTGTTCGTCAATCGGAATTGCTGTCGAACGCATGGCCAAATGCGAAATTTCACGCAGCGCCTGGCAAGCATCATTTCGATGTCATTGACGATTTGCTGGATGCGGACAGCGAGTTGACTGATGTTCTGTTGTCTCGCTAATCGTTTGACGCGCAGCGCGTGTCAGGCAATGCCGGTAATCCGGTCGGCAATTTCCTGATTTAACTGAAGCATGTTCTGCATTTTTGTGCGGGCCACTTCAGGCTCGCCCGACAGAATTGCGGTCGCGACGCTGATATGGTTTTTGCGCGAAACCTTTTCCTCCGGAACCCGGTCTTTGCCAGCCCTATATGAAGACACGAGCACAGCGTGGATGAGGTTCTGAAATTGTGCAAGCATCAGATTTCCGCTTGCCTGAAGAATAGTGGAGTGAAACGCGTAGTCAGCGCCGATCATTGCTTCCAGGCCATGGTCGGAATGAACACCTTGCGCTGCGGTCAGAATTGTTTCTTTCTGGCTCTGGGTGCCGTTGAGAGCAGCCAGAGCAGCTGCTTCGGGCTCCAAAATCGCCCGCAACTGCGTTGCCTCGACATATATTCTGGCCGTCATCGGACATTCAGGCGTGTGCCATCGGATGACATCGGGGTCCAGAAGGTTCCAGTCATCGAACGAACAGACTTTTGAACCGTAACGGCGCGCTGTTCTGACGAGGCCTTTGCCGCAGAGCACTTTGACTGCCTCCCGAATGACTGTTCTGGAGACACCGAGAGAACTTACCAGTTCATCCTCCTTGGGCAGAGTTTGGCCGATCGGATAGTATCCAAGTGTTATTCGCCGGCCCAGTTGTTCCACAGTGTCTTTGACGGCTCCCGTTGGCAGGGATGTCAGCACTCTGTCCGGCAATTCAAACAACAATTTGTCTCCTTCAGACGTCTCGGATACTAAAGTATTTATCATATTATTCATGATTTAAGACACTGGATATTTCGCTAAATCTATACGTAAGACTGCGTAATCAAACTTATCACGTACGGTTCCGGACTGAATGGTCTATTTTATTATTTGGGAGATAAGAATTAACTTAAGAGAATTCTTTCGATTGAGTTCTATGGCAATGTTCAAGTAGCGCGAATGCGAATGCCTGCAAAAAACCGCATCATCAAATTGGATCTATCGAGCCAAGTTTTCGAAGCAGAATACCAGAGAGACTGTTTCAATTAACAATTGATTTTTATAGAAAATTTAGAAAATCTACGCAGTATGTGTGCGATTGTGTAAAAGCAGAAGCGGCGGGCTAAGAGACTTTATTCAATACACGGCGCCAACAACATGTAAAATCCTGTTGATGCATATCTTGCGACACCCAAAAGCGGTCGTCAGTTATGTTTCTCAGAACACAGTTCCAGGTCCCAACTGCAGCGAAAAACCGGAGAAGCCGTCTCCGCAGATCAGAGGTGAAGGTCTTGAGTGTTAGCGGCAGTGCGTCGTTGCCATATGCTCCCAAGGAGATGGGCCGTGTCAGCCTGTCTCGAACGTTCATCCTCTATACGCTCGGACTGTTTGCACTGCTTGGCATCGTCTTCATAGCTATATTGACCAAAATTACCTGGGATGCTTCGCACGAGCGCGCAATTCGAGTTACGGAAGCGTTTTTTCAGGCAACCAAGCGCCCCTTTGAAAGGGCGATCTGGACCGTGAATGCAGATGCAACTCTGCAACTAATCAGGGGATTGGAAAGTCTGGAAGTCGTCGAACGGGTCTGGGTTGAAACTCCCGACACTGGCGATTTCGGTGAGCCGGTCGATGGGCCGCGCCGCAGTGAAGCGCTCAGCTATACGCTTAATTCCCCGAGCACGATCCTGCACAAAGACGCAATCGGGCAGGTTTTCATCCTGATCGACCAGAATACGATTTCGCACGAAATCGTATTGACGGTCGGATACATTGTAGCGGCGATTATCGTTTACCTTCTGCTGCTGGCAGTCGTTATTCGAGCGGTTTTCCGTCGCCTGATAGGACGGCCGCTGTCCGCAATCGTTGACTACCTCTCAACGCCGCGCCTCATTGAGAACCCACCCGAAGCGCGGATCATGCCAGAGCGCGCAGACGAAATCGGTATTCTTGCCGAAAGTCTGCAATCAATGGTCCGCAGGCGCCATCTGGACCTGAAAAAGATCCAGGAATACCAGACCAATCTTGAAGATCTTGTCGCTCATCGAACCGAACAGCTTAAGCTTGTGCAGGAAGAGCTCATCCAGGCTGACAATCTTGCCGCGCTTGGTGCCCTTGTTGCCGGCGTATCGCACGAACTGAACACGCCGCTCGGGAATGCGCTGGTGGCAGCCACAACAATCTCGGATTCGACCGAGTTTCTCAAAACCGAACTTGAGCAAGAACGCCTCAGCAAGGAAATGCTCGAAAACGAAGTCCAGCGGATTACCGACACCGCCCATATCATCGAAAAGACGCTAGGGCGCGCACGTGAGCTTGTCGGCAACTTCAGACAGGTGGCGGTGGACCGGCAGAGCGAAAGGATGCGGTCGTTCAACTTCGACCACATTATCAGGGAGACCCTTGCGACCTTGCAGCCGACACTTAAGAAAACCTCATTCGATCTGGAACTCGATCTCAATGCTGATACGATGATGGAGAGTTACCCGGGTGCAGTCAGCCAGCTGGTTTCCAACCTGGTTGAAAATGCTATGAAACATGGCTACGAAGGCCAGAGTAACGGCAGAATCAAGCTATGCTCAAAGGTTCTACCGACAGGCAGAGCCGCTCGCTCCGAAGACGACGGCAAAAAGATCGTTCTTTCCTGTAAAGACTTTGGTGTGGGCATTCCGGAAAAAAATCTCAAGAAAGTCTTCGAGCCATTCTTCACGACCAAGTTCGGAAAAGGCGGATCAGGGCTCGGAATGGCGATTTGCTATCAGCTTGTCACCGAAGCGCTCGACGGTACGATCTCCGTTTCGTCAAAGGTCGGTTCGGGTACCGAATTCACGATTGAAGTGCCGGTCAAAGCTTCCCGCGCCGACGCGGATGCCGCAGGAAAGAAAGTACACTGAACATGGTGATGGATTTTCTTGCACCCTCCGAGCCGGAAGGAAAAGGCGCAACGCAAGCGCCCTGGAAGATCCTGATCGTGGATGACGATCCCGACGTTCATGAAGTCACTAAGATCGCGGTCGCAGGATGCTCTTTCGAAGATCGTCCGTTTGCCCTGCTGCATGCCCTTTCCGCCGAAGAAGCGCGGCAATTGCTCCGCAAGCATGACGATATTGCGGTCGCGCTGATTGATGTGGTCATGGAAAGTGACACGGCGGGACTGGCTCTTGTCAGCTGGATACGCTCCGATCTTGGCAATACGTTCACGCGTCTTGTTCTGAGGACTGGTCAGCCCGGCTATGCGCCGCAGACTGACGTCATCATGAAATTCGATATTGATGGGTATGCAGAAAAAGCCGAGCTTTCGCGCACCAAACTGATCACAGCGATCGTGACGTCTCTCCGCGGATACAAGCTGGTCTTGTCGCTCGAAGCCAACCGGCAAAAACTCAAGCAACTGAATGGTCAGTTTGCGGCGATTGTGGAAAAGAACGCGCTGAGCGAATTTGCATCCGCGGTTCTCACGCATCTTTCCGATCTCGTTGGTGAGCCGATTGACGGATTGTTATGCGGCATGGAAGCGTTGCCGGAATACGGCAGCGCCGACATTTCGCGTGTTCGTGTGTTGGCATCGGCAGGTGCCTTCGAAGACAAGGTGGACCTGCCGCTGGATGTGGTGGGCGAGGATCTTGTTCGAAAGGCAATCTTCGAATGTATCGATAGCAAATCGACTTTCTCGACGCCGCAGGGTGTCGCGCTGCCTCTTGTGACGAGAAATGGTATGGCAGGTGCAATCTATGCCGGCCTGCCGATGGCGAAACTCGACGAGAAAGTCGGGTCCGAAGTGATTCAGCTGTTTGTATCCAACGTTGCCCTTGGATACGAAAAGACGGGACTTCTGGAACACATCCGCAACCTTGCCTATGTCGATCGTACAACAGGCCTATCCACGTTTTCGGGTTTTCTGGAAGCGTTCCAACGACACGCGAGCGATGGGCGTCCGTTGCTGGTCGTCCATTCCGACATTCAGCGTTTTCGCGTGATCGTCGATGGGATCGGTGATGAAAGGGCGGGCGCTGTTCTGAAACGGACCGGGCACAGGCTTTCGCAAACGTTTCCGGACGCGCTGACAATCGCCCGCAAGGAAAAAGACGAGTTCCTGATCCTGCTGAAAGGCGGTACCGAAAACAAGGTACAGGATGTTGTGGCGCGTGTGGAGGAAGCGTTCCAGGATCCCATTACACTTGGCGAAAACCAGATCACACTCAGGTTGAGGCTGGGGTTTGCGGCGGCGGAAAGCGTCGGCCGCGGCGCAGAAGAGACTGTCCGCTTCGCTTCCATTGCGCTGAATGACGTCAGGCAGAAGGGATTGACCAATCACGCAATCTTCCACCCGCTCATGCAGGAAGCGGCCCTGGAAAGGCTGCGCCTTGCTTCGCTCCTAACGGGCAAGGACAACCAGACGGAGTTTTCGCTGAATTATCAGCCGATCATGCAGGCACGCGATGAGAGCATTGCCTCCTTCGAGGCGTTGATGCGGTTCAGGACACCCTCCGGAAGTTTCCTGAACACCGCGCGAATGATCGAAGCGGCGGAGGCAAGTGGCCTCATTACCGAAATCGGCGCCTGGATGTTCAAGGCGGCCTTTGCGGAGTTCAACACGTTTGAGGGGGTCTCGGACAGGATACGTCTCAACGTAAACCTGTCGCCGAGGCAGGTTCAGGCGAATCGGATCTACAAGGATATAGAGGATGCCGCGTCTGCTGCAGACTTGTCATTGGACCGTCTGGTCTTCGAGGTTACGGAAGGCCTTTTTGTCGCAAATGATCAGGTGACCATGTCGCTGCTGACCTGGTTGCGCAACAAGGGAGCAAAGGTGGTCATCGACGACTTTGGCACGGGCTACTCCTCATTCAGCTATCTTCGCAAACTGCCTGTTGACGGTATCAAGATCGACCGCAGTTTCATCATGAACATGGAACAGGATCCGGATGCCCTGGCAGTGGTCAAGTCGATCATTGCCGTGGCGCAGGCACTCGATCTGAGTATAACTGCCGAAGGTGTTGAGACGGTTGACCAGCGCAAGCTGATGCAGGAGCTGAAGTGCAATTATCTGCAGGGTTACCTTTATGCCAAACCGCTACCCGGTCCCGAACTTGGTTCCTTCATAAGACGTGGCGGCGATCCGGAAACGCCGCCGCACTGAGTTTCCGCTGGTCAGTCTTTTCCCTTAAATGCCGGAGAAACTTTCAGGTTCTGCTACCTGCTGCCTGGTGAAACAGTCTTTTCTTCCTTTCTCCCGACATAAGTGATTGAATTTTGAGATAAAGCAGGCTCTCATAACGTGAATGCCTGCTTTGGGGAATGTCTTAAACACTCCCAAAGGGCGGCATTCAGACGACTTGGATAAGTGTGATCTGAGGGAGAACAAGATGGACATGAACGGCTCCCGCCGGATACCGGCGAAAAGAGAAGCCGTCTGGGAGGCTCTCAACAATCCGGAGGTTCTGAAGGCCTGCATTCCTGGCTGTGAAAGTCTGGAAAAGACGTCCGATACCGAGATGAACGCGCAGGTCACCACGAAGATCGGGCCGGTCAAGGCGAAGTTCAAAGGTGCTGTCACCCTTGAAAACATCAATGCTCCGGAAAGCTACACCATAACCGGTGAAGGTAAGGGCGGCGTGGCCGGCTTCGCCAAGGGGTCCGCTGACGTCAAGCTGGAAGAAGACGGTGCTGAAACTGTGCTGACCTACGAGGCGAAGGCACAAGTGGGTGGCAAGCTT